>NZ_JBFUAK010000034.1:0-743 GCF_056406315.1 Roseateles sp. P1_C6 | reverse complement strand
CGGCCTCTACAAGGCCGAGGTGATCCATCGGCGCGGGCCGTGGAAGACCAAGCAGGCGGTGGAGCTGGCCACGCTGGAATGGGTGGCCTGGTTCAACCACCACCGATTGATGGAGCCGCTGGGCTACATCCCGCCGGCCGAGTTCGAGGCCAACTACCATCGACAACGCGCTGGTCAGGCCGCGACCGTCTGACTTAAACCAATAGGCCTCCGCGATTGCCGGGGCGGTTCAGGCGCGTGGTGCCATCTGCACTGGAGTCGGTGTTTTCAGTCCCGACCGGCAGCAGCAGTGCAACGCAGCCAATGAAAGTTATTGCAACAGCGCCAAAACCGAGTGCTATACCGGACTTGTTGACTGCTGGATCAGAGAGGAGTGCTTCTAGGGCTATCAACGCTCGCTAAAGCGCCGCACCACTGGTGCGGCGCTTCTCGTGGAGGTTATTGGTGAAAAAGACGTCGTATTACGCTTTAGCGGTTGCAGGTGTTGATTCCCACGCCATCCTGACCCACCGTTTCCGTCCAATCCTGACCCACCCTTGTTCGAGCCTCTTGGGCTCAGGTTGTGGGTAACTTCCTCGGTTTGGACTCCTTCTTAGTGGTGGGTTGAGCTGAGCTGTTCTTGAACCGGTAGCTGTCGTTGCCGGTTTCAAGGATATGGCAGTGGTGCGTGAGCCGGTCCAGCAGCGCCGTGGTCATCTTGGCGTCGCCGAAGACGCTGGCCCATTCACGCTGGCCCATTCACT
>NZ_JBFUAK010000033.1:0-902 GCF_056406315.1 Roseateles sp. P1_C6 | reverse complement strand
ACTTCGGCTACAACACCGGCGGCAATGTCAACACGCTGCAGTTCAAGGCCGGCGTAGCGCCCGCGGATGTCACGGTCAAGCAGGCCTACGACACCTACTGGGGCGGCAACAACAACGCGCTGGAGCTGAGCATTGCCGGTACGACCGACAGGATCACCTTCAACGGCTTCCTGCGTGCAGACGACCCAGGCAACGTCTACAACACGCTGCAAAAGGTCCGCTTCGACGACGGCACGGAGTGGGACATTGCGACGTTGCTCGTCAAGAGTCAGGTCTTCACGGATGGCGATGACAACGTGCACGGCACGCTGGCTCCGGACAACTTCAGTGGCGGCCTGGGCAACGACACGATCGGCGGCGGCGGCGGCAAAGACATCATCGACGGTGGACCGGGCAACGACGCACTATGGGGCGACGACGGCGATGACCAGGTCGTCGGCGGCAGCGGCAACGACACCATGTACGGTGGCAACGGCACCGACATCATGGTCGGAGACGATGGCAACGATTCGCTGTCTGGCGACGCTGGTGTGGATCAGCTCTCCGGCGGAGACGGCAATGATTCGCTGGCGGGCGGTGACGGCAACGACGAGCTGACTGGCAGCACTGGCGATGATTCGCTGGAGGGCGGCTACGGCGATGATCTGCTGGACGGCGGTGCCGGCAATGACACGCTGCGCGACGGCTACGGCAGCGACACCATCCTGTTCGGCCGCGGTGACGGTCAGGACCGTGTGTACTTCGGCTACAACACCGGCGGCAATGTCAACACGCTGCAGTTCAAGGCCGGCGTAGCGCCCGCGGATGTCACGGTCAAGCAGGCCTACGACACCTACTGGGGCGGCAACAACAACGCGCTGGAGCTGAGCATTGCCGGTACGACCGACAGGATCACCTTCAAC
>NZ_JBFUAK010000032.1:0-915 GCF_056406315.1 Roseateles sp. P1_C6 | reverse complement strand
AGTCCGCTTCGACGACGGCACGACGTGGAACATCGGCGCCATCCTGGCGGCGCTGGGCCAGGGCACGGCGGCCGACGACGTGCTGCGCGGCACCACCGGTGGCGATGCGCTGACCGGCGGGCGCGGCAACGACAGCCTGGAAGGGCTGGACGGCAACGACACGCTGACCGGCGGCGAAGGCAACGACGCGCTGTACGGCGGCTACGGCAACGACACGCTGGACGGTGGCACGGGCAACGACTACCTGGACGGYAGCTACGGCAACAACACCTACCTGTTCGGCCGCGGTGACGGTCAGGACACCATCGTGTCGCAGTACGACTCGACGGCAGGCAAGCTCAACACGGTGCAGTTCAAGGCCGGCGTGGCCGTGGGCGACGTGCTGGTGCGCCGCGTGGGCGGCACGCAAGGCAATGGCAACGAGTCCATCGAGCTGGTCATCGCCGGCACGACCGACCGGCTGCTGATCAACTACTTCTTCCAGGCCGACACCCCGGCGAGCTACTACAACCCCATCCAGCAAGTCCGCTTCGACGACGGCACGACGTGGAACATCGGCGCCATCCTGGCGGCGCTGGGCCAGGGCACGGCGGCCGACGACGTGCTGCGCGGCACCACCGGTGGCGATGCGCTGACCGGCGGGCGCGGCAACGACAGCCTGGAAGGGCTGGACGGCAACGACACGCTGACCGGCGGCGAAGGCAACGACGCGCTGTACGGCGGCTAYGGCAACGACACGCTGGACGGTGGCACGGGCAACGACTACCTGGACGGTAGCTACGGCAACAACACCTACCTGTTCGGCCGCGGTGACGGTCAGGACACCATCGTGTCGCAGTACGACTCGACGGCAGGCAAGCTCAACACGGTGCAGTTCAAGGCCGGCGTGGCCGTGGGCGACGTGCTGGTGCGCCG
>NZ_JBFUAK010000031.1:0-1270 GCF_056406315.1 Roseateles sp. P1_C6 | reverse complement strand
GAGCTATGAGGAAGTCCACGAAGTTTTCGCCTGAGGTCCGTGAGCGCGCCGTGCGCATGGTGCTGGAGCACCGCGCTGAGCACCCGTCGCAGTGGGCCGCCATCGAGTCCATCGCCGGCAAGATCGGCTGCGTACCGCAGACGCTGCACACCTGGGTTCGCCAGCACGAGGTCGACGCCGGCCAGCTCGAAGGCGCCTCGACCGCCGAGACCCAGCGCATCAAGGAGCTGGAGCGAGAGAACCGCGAGCTGCGCAAGGCCAACGAGATCCTGAAGCTGGCCAGCGCGTTTTTCGCCCAGGCGGAGCTCGACCGCCGCATCAAGTCCTGAAGGCCTTCGTCGACCAGCATCGCCAGCAGTTCGGGGTCGAGTCGATCTGTCATGCCTTGCAGATCGCCCCGTCGGCGTACTGGCGTCATGCCGCCCGCCAGCGCAACCCGGCGCTGTGCTCGCATCGTGCGCAGCGCGATGCGAGCCTGGTGCCGCAAGTTCGACGCATCTGGCGGGCCAACATGCAGGTTTACGGGGCCGACAAGGTCTGGCGCCAGCTCAACCGCGAAGGCATCGCGGCGGCACGCTGCACAGTCGAGCGCCTGATGCGTCAGCAAGGCCTGCAGGGCGTGCGCCGGGGCAAGGCGGTGCGCACCACCGTCCCCGATCCCAAGGCGCCGTGTCCGCTGGACCGGGTCAACCGGCAGTTCCGTGCCGATCGGCCCAACCAGCTCTGGGTCTCGGACTTCACGTACGTCTCGACCTGGCAGGGCTGGGTCTACGTGGCGTTCGTGGTGGATGTGTTCAGCCGGCGCATCGTGGGCTGGCGCCAGAGTAGCTCGATGCACACCGAGTTCGTGCTCGATGCTCTGGAGCAGGCGCTGTATGACCGTAAACCGACTGAAGACGACGGCCTCGTGCACCATTCGGATCGCGGCTCGCAATACCTATCCATCCGCTACAGCGAGCGTCTGGCCGAGGCCGGCATCGAGCCTTCAGTGGGCTCCAAGGGCGACAGCTACGACAACGCCTTGGCCGAGACCATCAACGGCCTCTACAAGGCCGAGGTGATCCATCGGCGCGGGCCGTGGAAGACCAAGCAGGCGGTGGAGCTGGCCACGCTGGAATGGGTGGCCTGGTTCAACCACCACCGATTGATGGAGCCGCTGGGCTACATCCCGCCGGCCGAGTTCGAGGCCAACTACCATCGACAACGCGCTGGTCAGGCCGCGACCGTCTGACTTAAACCAATAGGCCTCCGCGATTGCCGGGGCGGTTCA
>NZ_JBFUAK010000030.1:0-2227 GCF_056406315.1 Roseateles sp. P1_C6 | reverse complement strand
CCCACCCCATTCAGTGATTTCCGTTCAAACCTGACCCACGTATGAACCCTAGCCTGCCGCTATTTGCGGCAGGAGCACTGGAGTGATTGACGTGGCGACACTGAGTGTCATCAGGCGGTGGGCCCTGCGAGAGCAGCTGTCCATCCGCGAGATAGCCCGACGCACCGGCCTGTCTCGCAACACCATCAGGAAGTACCTGCGCGCCGGCGACCAAGAGCCGACCTATGCCAAGCGGGCCAGCAAGAGCCGGCTCGACCCGTTTGCCGAGAAGCTGGCCCACTGGCTCAAGACCGAGGCCGGCAAGACCCGCAAGCAGCGGCGCACCTTGAAGCAGATCCACGCCGAGCTGGTCACGCTCGGCTACGACGGCTCCTACAACCGCGTGGCGGCCTTCGCGCGCGACTGGGCCCAGAAGCGCCAGGAGGCCAAGCAGACGACGGGACGAGGCACCTTCGTGCCGCTGGTCTTCGACGCCGGCGAGGCCTTCCAGTTCGACTGGAGCGAGGACTGGGCCGTGCTGGCTGGCGAGCGCACCAAGCTGCAGGTGGCGCACTTCAAGCTCAGCCACAGCCGGGCCTTCTACGTCCGGGCCTACCTGCTGCAGACCCACGAGATGCTGTTCGACGCCCACAACCACGCCTTCCGCGTGTTCGGCGGCGTGCCCAAGCGCGGCATCTACGACAACATGAAGACCGCGGTGGACAAGGTCCTGAGCGGCAAGGCGCGCGACGTCAACGCGCGCTTCGCCGCGATGGTCAGCCACTACCTCTTCGAGGTCGAGTTCTGCAACCCGGCCTCGGGCTGGGAGAAGGGCCAGATCGAGAAGAACGTGCGTGATGCGCGGCACCGACTCTGGCAACCGGTGCCGGCCTTCCCGAGCCTCGACGCCTTGAATGCCTGGCTGGAAGAGCGCTGCCTGGCGCTGTGGAAGGAGATCTCGCACGGCCAGCAGCCTGGCACCGTGCACGACGTCTGGCAGCTGGAGAAGCCCACGCTGATGCAGCTGCCGAGGCCGTTCGACGGCTTCGTCGAGCACACCAAGCGGGTCTCGCCGACGTGCCTGATCACCTTCGAGCGCACGAGGTACAGCGTGCCGGCGTCGTACGCCAACAGGCCGGTGAGCCTGCGCGTCTACGCCGACCGGCTCGTGGTCGCGGCCGAGGGCAACCTCATCTGCGAGCACAAGCGCGTCATCGACCGGCGCCACGACACCGGCATGGGCCAGACGGTCTACGACTGGCGCCACTACCTGGCCGTGCTGCAGCGCAAGCCCGGCGCGCTGCGCAACGGCGCGCCGTTCACCGAGCTGCCGGTGGCCTTCAAGAAGTTGCAGGCCGAGCTGCTCAAGAAGCAAGGCGGCGACCGCGAGATGGTCGAAGTGCTGGCGCTGGTGCTGCACCACGAAGAGCAGGCGGTGCTGGCGGCCGTCGAGATGGCGCTGGAGGTCGGCGTGCCGACCAAGATGTACGTCATCAACGTGCTGCACCGGCTGCTCGATGGCAAGGCCGATCCACCACCGGTGGACGCGCCACAGGCACTGCGCCTGACGACCGAACCCCAAGCCAACGTGACGCGCTACGACGACCTGCGCAATGAAAGGAAGGTGCGCCATGCGTGACACCAAGATCAACGCCCTCGTCGTCGCACTGCGCGAGCTGAAGATGTTCGGCATGGCCCACGCCGTGGGCGAGCTGGCCGAGCAAGGCGCGCCGGCCTTCGAGGCCGCGCAGCCGCTTCTGGCCCAACTGCTCAAGGCCGAAACCGCCGAGCGCGAGGTGCGTGCGGTGGCCTACCAGCTCAAGCAGGCAAGGTTCCCGGTCTACCGCGACCTGGCCGGCTTCGACTTCAGCCACAGCGAGGTCAACGAGGCCCTGGTGCGGCAACTGCATCTCGGTGACTTCATGGACCGCGCCGAGAACGTCGTGCTCGTCGGCGGCCCAGGCACTGGCAAGACCCACCTGGCCACGGCCATCGGCGTGCAGGCGCTGGAGCACCACCGACGCCGGGTGCGCTTCTTCTCCACGGTCGATCTGGTGAACCAGCTCGAGCAGGAGAAGGTCTGCAACAAGACCGGCCAGATGGCGCACCGGCTGGCTCACATGGACATGGTCGTCCTCGATGAGCTGGGCTACCTGCCGTTCAGCGCGTCCGGTGGCGCGCTGCTGTTCCATCTGCTGAGCAAGCTCTACGAGCGCACCAGCGTCAGCTCTACGAGCGCACCAGCGTC
>NZ_JBFUAK010000029.1:0-5201 GCF_056406315.1 Roseateles sp. P1_C6 | reverse complement strand
GAACTGCAGCGTGTTGATCTTGTTGAAGTCGTACGGGCTCTCGATGAGCGTGTCCTGGCCGTCGCCGCGGCCGAACAGGTAGGTGTTGTTGCCGTAGCCGGGGTTGAGGGTGTCGTTGCCGGACCCGCCTTCGAAGCTGTCGTTGCCGTCTTCACCGGCCAGGCTGTCGTCGCCGGAACCGCCCTGGATGACGTCATTGCCGGCACCGGCGTTGACGGTGTCGTTGCCGTCTCCGGCGGCGATGGTCTCGGACCAGCCGCTGGCCAGGATGGCGTCGTTGCCGGCGGTGCCGGTGGCGACGCGGCTGATGATGTCGGTCAGCGTCCAGATGGTGCCGTCATTGAAGACGATGCGCTGCAGCGGGTTGTAGCCGCGGTTGGGGTCGTCGCCCTCGAAGAAGGCGAGCACGTGCAGCTTGTCGCCGCCGTTGCCGTAGGTGATCTCGAGCGCGGTGTAGTTGTGCGCGCCCTGGTCCAGCACGCGGCGCAGCTTCACGTCGCTCGGCGCGATGCCGGCCTTGAACTGGAGCGTGTTGGTCTTGCCCTGATCCCAACCGGTGTTGCTCAGCAGGTCCTGGCCGTCGCCCAGGCCCAGGATGATGGTGTTGCTGCCGGTGCCGACGTCCAGCCAGTCGTTGCCGATGCCGCCTTCCAGCGTGTCGTTGCCGTTGTCGCCATACAGCGTGTCGTCGCCGGCGCCGCCGCGGATGGTGTCGTTGCCGTCGCGGCCGCCCAGGCTGTCGTTGCCGTTGCCGCCATCGATGGTCTCGGCCCAGGCCGTGCCCATGATGTCGTCACGGCCGTCGGTGGAGGCCAGCACGCGGGCCAGCATGTCGCTGATGGTCCAGACCGTGCCGTCGGCGAACTGGATCTTTTGCAGCGGGTTGTAGCCGCGGTTGGGGTCTTCGCCCTCGAAGAAGTTGTTGACGGTCAGCCGGTCGCCGCCGTTGCCGTAGGCGATTTCCAGCGCCGTGTAGTTGCGTGCGTCGTTGTCCAGGCCGCGACGCAGCTTGACGTCGCTGGGCACGATGCCGGGTTTGAAGAGCAGGGTGTTGGTCTTGCCCTGGTCCCAGGAGGTGCCAGCCAGCGTGTCCTGCCCGTCGCCCAGGCCCAGCACGAGGGTGTTGCTGCCGTTGCCGACGCCGAGGTAATCGTTGCCGGTACCGCCGTCCAGCGTGTCGTTGCCGTCTTCGCCGTAGAGCAGGTCGTCGCCCGCGCCGCCGCGTATGGTGTCGTCGCCGCTGCGGCCGTAGATGAGGTCGCCGCCCTCGCCGCCGTCGATGGTGTCGGTCCAGACGGTGCCGGTGATGGCGTCCGCCTGGGACGTGCCGGCCAGCACGCGCGAGACGATGTCGGTCACGGTCCAGACCGTGCCGTCGGCGAACTGGACCTTCTGCAGCGGGTTGTAGCCGCGGTTGGGGTCGTCGCCCTCGAAGAAGCCGTAGACGGTCAGCTTGTCGCCGCTGTTGCCGTAGGCGATCTCCAGCGCCGTGTAGTTGTGGGCACCGTTGTCCACGGCGCGGCGCAGCTTCACGTCGGCCGGGTTGACGCCGGCTTTGAACTGCAGCGTATTGGTCTTGCCCTGGTCCCAGCTGGTGGCCAGCAGCAGGTCCTGACCGTCACCCAGGCCCAGCACGAGAGTGTTGCTGCCGTTGCCGACGTTCAGCCAGTCGTTGCCGGTGCCGCCGTCCAACGTGTCGTTGCCGTCCTCGCCGTACAGCAGGTCGTCGCCATCGCCGCCCCTGAGCGTGTCATTGCCGCCGCGGCCGGAGATCGTGTCGTTGCCGGCACCGCCGTCCAGGGAGTCATTGGCCGGCGTGCCGACCAGCACGTCATCGCCGGCCGTGGATTGCTGCAGGCGGTTAAAGAGGTCGGCCGCGGTCCAGATCGTGCCGTCGTCGAAGCGCAGCTGCTGAACCGGGTTGTAGGGGTTGGTCGGACTGTCGCTCTCGAGGAAGTAATTGATGACGAGCTTGTCGCTCGCGCCCGTGACGCCGATCTCCAGCGCCGTGTAGCGCGTGGTCTGGCTGTCGTAGGCGCGGCGCGCCGTCAGGTTGGCCGGCGTGATGCCGATGCCGAGCTGCACGACGTTCAGCCGGCTGCCGTTGGTGTCACCGCTGTAGAGGATGGTGTCGACGCCGTCACCCAGCCCGAACACATAGGTGTTGTTGCCGGTACCGCCCGACAGGAAGTCGGTGCCGCCCTGGCCGATCAGCACGTCGTTGCCGCCCAGCGCGTTGAGGGTCTCGTTGGCGGCCGTGCCGGTCAGCGTCTCGGCGAGGTTGGTGCCGTCGATAGTGGTGGTGGCCGGCGCGCTGTACAGGTGCGCGACGATGGCCGTCAGGTCCCACGACGTGCCGTCGGCGAACTTGAGCTGCTGGACCGGGTTGTAGGGGCTGGACGGATTACCGCCCTGGAAGAAGTAGTTGATGGTCAGCCGGTCTTCGGTCCCGGCGATCGCGATCTCCAGCGACTCGTTGGTGCTGCCCTGGTTGCCGGTCAGGCGGCGCAGGACGACGTCGGTCGTCGCCACGCCGGCCTTGAGCTGCACGGTATTGAGCTTGCCCGCCGTCGTGTCATAGACATAGCTGAGGCCATCCTGGCCATCGCCACGGCCGAACAGGTAGGTGTTGTTGCCGTAGCCGCCGTCCAGCCAGTCATTGCCGGTGCCGCCGTCCAGCGTGTCGTTGCCGTTGCCACCGTAGAGGGCGTCGTTGCCGTCGCCGCCGGACAGTGTGTCGTTGCCGTCGGCGCCGTCGATGGAGTCGCTGCCGCGGCCGCCGTTGATGGTGTCGCCGGCCGTCGTGCCGCGCAGCACGTCGTGCTCAGCCGTACCCTGGTTCAGCACGTTCAGGATGGCGCCGATGTTCCACACCGTGCCGTCGTCGAACTTGATCTGCTGGATCGGGTTGTAGGCGCTGCCGGGGTTGTCGCCCTGGAAGAAGTAGTTGATGGTCAGCCGGTCTTCGGTGCCGGCGATGCTCAGCTCCAGCGACTCGTTGGTGCCGCCCTGGCCGCCAGTGATGCGGCGCAGCCGCACGTCGCCCACGGCCACGCCGGCCTTGAGCTGCACGGTGTTGAGCTTGCCGGCCGTCGTGTCGTAGACATAGGCGATGCCGTCCTGGCCGTCACCGCGACCGAACAGGTAGGTGTTGTTGCCGTAGCCGCCGTCCAGCCAGTCGTGGCCTGCGCCGCCGTCCAGCTTGTCGTTGCCGTCCTCGCCGGCGAAGTTGTCGTGTCCGCTGCCGCCGATCATGCGATCGTCACCAGCGCCGCCCTGCGCCAGGTTGACGCCCTCACCGGGCTGGATGGTGTCGGCCCCCACCGTGCCGCGCAGCAGGTCTCGGCTGGCGCTGCCCTGGAAGATGGCGGCTAGGATGTTGGAGACGTTCCAGGTTGTTCCGTCGTCGAAACGGATCTGCTGGACGGGGTTGTACGCGCTGCCGGGGTTGTCGCCCTGGAAGAAGTAGTTGATGGTCAGCCGGTCTTCGGTGCCGGCGATGACGATCTCCATGGACTCGTGCGTGCCGCCCTGGCTGCCGGTGACGCGGCGCAACAGGATGTCGGCGGGCGTGATGCCCGCCTTGAGCTGCACCGTGTTGAGCTTGCCGCCCGTGGTGTCGTAGAAGTAGGCGACCGTGTCCTGGCCGTCGCCGCGGCCGAACAGGTAGGTGTTGTTGCCGTAGCCACCGTCCAGCCAGTCGCGGCCCGCGCCGCCCTCCATCGTGTCGTTGCCGTTGCCGCCGTAGAGCGCGTCATTGCCCTCGCCACCCGCCAGCGTGTCATTGCCGTCGACGCCGTCCAGCGTGTCGTTGCCGGCGCCACCGTTCAGCGTGTCGGCACCGACCGAGCCGCGCAGGACGTCGACGTCCGCCGTGCCTTGGCCCAGCACCGCGAGGATGTCCGCGACGTTCCAGGTCGTGCCGTCGTCGAAGCGGATCTGCTGGACAGGGTTGTAGGGGCTGCTGCCGGGGTTGTCGCCCTGGAAGAAGTAGTTGATGCCGATCTTGTCGGTCGTGCCGACGATGCTGACTTCCAGCGATTCGTTGGTGCCGCCCTGGTCACCCGTCAGGCGGCGCAGCAGCACGTCGCCCGGCGCGACGCCGGCCTTGAACTGCAGCGTGTTGAGCTTGCCGGCCGTGGTGTCGTAGGTGTAGCCGATGCTGTCGACGCCGTCGCCGCGACCGAACAAATAGGTGTTGTTGCCGTAGCCACCGTCCAGCCAGTCGTTGCCGGTGCCGCCATCCAGCGTGTCGTTGCCGGTGCCGCCGTAGAGGGCATCGTTGCCGTCGCCGCCCAGCAGGCG
The DNA here is from genome assembly GCF_056406315.1 of Roseateles sp. P1_C6. NCBI lineage: Bacteria > Pseudomonadati > Pseudomonadota > Betaproteobacteria > Burkholderiales > Sphaerotilaceae > Roseateles > Roseateles sp. P1_C6. The sequence continues at coordinate 896 of NZ_JBFUAK010000029.1, read as the reverse complement.
GTCGTTGCCGTCCATGCCGCTGAGGATGTCGTCGCCGCGGCCACCAGTCAGCACGTCGGCGCCGGTGGTCGCGCGCAGGTTGTCGTTTGCCTCGGTGCCGGCACTCATCAGTTCCACGAGGCGGGCGATGCTCCAGACGGTGCCGTCGGCAAACGTGACCTGCTGCACCGGGTTGTAGTAGTTGCCGGGGTCGTCGTTGTGGAAGAAGTAGTTGACCGTGATGCGGTCGTTGGTGCCCGCGATGGCAAGTTCAAGCGCCGTGATGCCGTTGCTCTGGCCGTCGTAGACGCGGCGCACGCTGACGTCGGCAGGCGGCACGTCGTCGCGGAACCGGAGGACGTTCAGCTTTCCTGCGGTCGTGTCGTAGCGGTTGCCGATGGTGTCCTGGCCGTCACCGCGGCCGAACACATAGACGTTGTTGCCGACGCCGCCGTCCAGCCAATCGTTGCCAGTACCGCCGTCCAGCAGGTCGTTGCCATCCTCGCCGTAGAGGGCGTCATTGCCGTCCTCACCGAAGAGGCTGTCGCTTCCACCGCGGCCCATCAGCGAGTCGTTGCCGGCGCCCCCATGGATTTCATCGGCGCCACCGGTGCCGGCAATGCTGTCATCAGTGGGCGTCCCTGCCTTCATCTTGGCGAGGAGATAAACAATGTCCCACTCCGTGCCGTCGTCGAAGCGGACCTTTTGCAGCGTGTTGTAGACGTTGCCTGGGTCGTCTGCACGCAGGAAGCCGTTGAAGGTGATCCTGTCGGTCGTACCGGCAATGCTCAGCTCCAGCGCGTTGTTGTTGCCGCCCCAGTAGGTGTCGTAGGCCTGCTTGACCGTGACATCCGCGGGCGCTACGCCGGCCTTGAACTGCAGCGTGTTGACATTGCCGCCGGTGTTGTAGCCGAAGT
>NZ_JBFUAK010000028.1:0-6168 GCF_056406315.1 Roseateles sp. P1_C6 | reverse complement strand
CAGCAAGTCCGCTTCGACGACGGCACGACGTGGAACATCGGCGCCATCCTGGCGGCGCTGGGCCAGGGCACGGCGGCCGACGACGTGCTGCGCGGCACCACCGGTGGCGATGCGCTGACCGGCGGGCGCGGCAACGACAGCCTGGAAGGGCTGGACGGCAACGACACGCTGACCGGCGGCGAAGGCAACGACGCGCTGTACGGCGGCTACGGCAACGACACGCTAGACGGTGGCACGGGCAACGACTACCTGGACGGTAGCTACGGCAACAACACCTACCTGTTCGGCCGAGGTGACGGGCAGGACCTCGTGGCGTCGCAATACGACAGCACGACGGGCAAGCTCAACACGGTTCAGTTCAAGGCCGGCATCACGACGGCCGACGTCGTGCTGCGCCGGGTCACCGGCACCCAGGGTGGTGCGAACGAATCGCTGGAGATCACCCTCGCGGGCAGCGACGACCGGCTGATCGTCAACTACTTCTTCCAGGGCGGCAGCACCGCCAGCTATTACAACCCGGTCCAGCAGTTGCGCTTCGCCGACGGCACGGCCTGGGACCTGGCGGCGATCACCGCCCGCCTGGAGACGGCACCGGCCACGACGACCATCAACGGCACCAACCTCGCCGAAACGCTGACCGGCACGGCCGCCGACGAGACCCTCAACGCCCTCGGTGGCAATGACATCCTCGCCGGCGGTGCCGGCACGGACTTACTGTCCGGCGGCACGGGCAACAACACCTATCTGTTCAACCGTGGTGATGGCACCGACACCATCCTCTACAGCGGCGACACCAACGGCAGCCGTCTGAACGTCGTGCGCCTGGGTGCGGGCATCCTGACGAGCGACCTCGTGCTGAAGCGCGCGCTGGACAGTCAGACCAACCGCTACAGCGCGCTGCAGATCGGCATTGCCGGCACGGCCGACAAGCTGGTCATCAACTACTTCGTCGAAAGCGACAGCCCCACCAACCCCTACAACCCCGTCCAGCAGCTGCAGTTTGACGACGGCACGATCTGGACAGCCAGCGAGATCTTCGCGCGCCTGAACCTGCCCACGGCCGGTGACGACACGCTGACCGGCTCCACCGCCGGCGAGACGCTGGACGGCGGCGCCGGCAACGACAGCCTCAGCGCGCGCGGTGGCAACGACACCTTGCTGGGCGGTGCGGGCGACGACCTGCTCTACGGCGAGGACGGCAACGACATGCTGGACGGCGGTACCGGCAACGATTACCTCAGCGTCGGCTACGGCAACAACACCATCACGCTGGGTCTGGGCGACGGCGTCGACACGCTGACTTACACCGCCTATGACACCGGCAAGACCAACACGCTGCTGTTCAAGGCCGGCATCGCCCCCAGCGACGTCAAGCTCAAGCGCGTGCTGGAAGAGGGCGCGCGAAGCTATCGCGCGCTGGAAGTGGCCTACGGCACCGGTGGCGACAAGCTCATCGTCAACGCGTTCTTCGAGAACGAGGACCCCAATCGCGGCTACAACCCGCTGCAGAAGATCCAGTTCGCCGATGGCACCGTCTGGAGCATCAGCGACATCCAGGCCATGGTGCTGGCCAGCACCGCCGCGGGCGACACGCTGGGCGGTACCGCCTGGGGTGAAACGCTGGATGGCGGCGGCGGCAACGACACCCTCAGCGCCGGCGCGGGCAACGACACGCTCAAGGGCGGCGCCGGCGACGACGTGCTCTATGGCGAGGATGGCAACGACACGCTGGACGGCGGCGCCGGCAACGACTACCTGAACGTCGGCTACGGCAACAACACCATCACGCTGGGCCTGGGCGACGGCGTCGACACGCTGACCTACACCGCCTACGACACCGGCAAGACCAACACGCTGCTGTTCAAGACGGGCATCGCGCCCAGCGACGTCAAGCTCAGCCGTGTGCTGGAAGAGGGCGCGCGCGCCTACCGTGCGCTGGAAGTGGCCTACGGCAACGGCGGCGACAAGCTCATAGTCAACGCGTTCTTCGAGAACGACGACCCCAACCGCGGCTACAACCCACTGCAGAAGATCCAGTTCGCTGATGGCACGGTCTGGGTCCTGGCCGACATCGTCGCCCGCGTGAACGCCGGCACCGATGGGGCCGACTATCTGACCGGCACGGCCGCCAACGAGACGCTGGAGGGCGGCGCCGGTGGCGACACGCTGGCAGCCCGCGGCGGCAACGACACGCTCAAGGGTGGCGCCGGCAACGACACGCTGTCCGGCGAAGCCGGCAACGACACGCTGGAAGGCGGCGCCGGCGAGGACCTGCTCTACGGCGGCGATGGCGCCGACACGCTGGACGGCGGCGCCGGCAACGATTACCTGAACGTCGGCTACGGCAACAACACCATCACGCTGGGCCTGGGCGACGGCGTCGACACGCTGGCCTACACCGACTACGACACCAGCAAGACCAACACCTTGCTGTTCAAGGCCGGCATCGCGCCCAGCGACGTCAGGCTCAGCCGTGTGCTGGAGGAGGGCGCGCGCGCCTACCGTGCGCTGGAAGTGGCGTACGGCAACGGCGGCGACAAGCTCATCGTCAACGCCTTCTTCGAGAACGAGGACCCCAACCGCGGCTACAACCCGCTGCAGAAGATCCAGTTCGCCGACGGCACGGTCTGGGCGCTGGCCGACATCGTGGCCCGCACCCTCGCCGGTGCGTCAGGCAACGACAGCATCGCCGGCACCAGTTGGTCCGAGGCGCTGGATGGTGGCGCCGGCAACGACAGCATCAGTGCGCGCGCGGGCAACGACACCATCCTCGGTGGCACTGGCGACGACAGCCTGGCCGGTGAAGACGGCAACGACAGCTTCGAAGGCGGGTCCGGCAACGACACCCTCAACCCCGGCTACGGCAACAACACCTACCTGTTCGGCCGCGGCGACGGCCAGGACACGCTCATCGAGAGCSCSTACGACTKSAACAAGRTCAACACGCTGCARTTCAAGCCCGGCATCACGCCGGCGGACGTCATCGTGCGCCGCGTGTTCGACTACCGCACGGCGCAGTACACGGCCATCAGCATCGGCCTGGCCAACAGCGACGACAAGCTGACCGTCTGCTACTTCTTCTACAACAACGACCCCAAGAACCAGTACAACCCGCTGCAGCAGGTCAAGTTCGCCGACGGCACCACCTGGGACCTGAACGCCCTGGTCGCCGAAGTCGACAAGGCCGTCGGCATGGACCTCAGCGTCAAGGACGTCAGCGTCGTGCCGGCCGCGGGCGCCAGCCAGTTCCTGTCCGGCGGCCAGGTCGTCGTGACCTGGACCACCACCAACCTGGGCGCCACGCCCACCATCGGCGACTTCGCCGACCGCGTCACGCTGCGCTCCGCCAGCGGCGACGTGCTGGCCGAGTTCTTCGTGCCCTACGTCGAGGCCACCTCCGGCGCCTTGGCCGCCGGCGCCAGCATCACCCGCACCGCGACGCTCAAGCTGCCCGACGGCCCCACCGGCGCCGGCAACCTGCTGGCCGTCGTCGAGAGCGACTTCGGCAACACCCAGAAGGAAGGCGGCAAGGGCGAGACCAACAACCGCGGCCAGATCGCCTTCACCAGCACGTTGGCCGAGTACGTCAACTACGTCAACCTGACGGCCAGCAACCTCAGCATCAGCCCGGCGGGCGACTGGCAGAACGGCGACACCATCACCGTCGGCTGGACCACTGCCAACGCCGGCACCATCCCGCCCGGCCGCAGCTGGACCGAGCGCGTCGAGGTGCTCAACCAGACCACCGGCGTCGTCATTGCCAGCATCACCAAGACCGGCACGCCCGCTGAAGCCGCGCCCGGTGCCAGCGTCAACCGCACGGCCACGTTCAACTGGCCCGGCGGCGCCAACGCGGCCGGCGCGATCCGGCTGCGCGTCACCGTCGACGCCGGCAACGAGATCGCCGAGTTCAACAGCACCGGCTCGCTGGAGACTGACAACCAGCTCGAACGCAACGTCAACGTCGGCAGCGACCTGATCGCCCGCAACCTCAGCCTGGACAGCGCCACGCCCACCTCGGGCGATGTGCTGACGCTGCGCTGGGACGATGTCAACCAGGGCCGCGTCGCGACCAACCTGAGCTACCAGGACCGTGTCGTCATCCGCCAGCGCAATGCCGACGGCAGCGCCGGTCCCATCCTCGTCGACACGCTCGTCAGCTTCGCCGGCAACGCCGCGCTGCCGCTGGCCGCGGGCGAGGTGCGCCAGCGCAGCTACGGCTTCGCGCTGCCGCAAGGCCTCAAGGGCGCCGGCACCTTCGACGTGACCGTCAGCGTCGACCGCAGCAGCACCGGTGCCGGCATCCTGTTCGAGGCCAACGCCGACAACACGGCCGAGAGCAACAACGACGCGACGTGGAGCTTCACGGCCGCGCTGCGCACCTATGCCGACCTCGCCGTCACGGCGCTCAACGTGCCCGCCAGCGCCAGCTCCGGTGCGGAGATCAGCGTCGGCTGGACCGTCAAGAACAACGGCGGTGCCGCCGCCACGGCCACCAACGGCTGGGTCGACCGCATCGTGCTGAGCCGCGACGACATCGCCGGCAACGGCGACGACGTGGTGCTCGCCGAGATCCCGCGCAACGCCAGCCTGGCCTCGGGTGTCGACTACAGCCAGACGGCCACCGTGCGCATCCCGACGCGCCTGGACGGCAGCTACCGCATCGCCGTCATCAGCGACGCCACCGCCAAGGTCACCGAGCCCGACACGCGCGCCGACAACGCCAAGGTCTCGGCCGCCATCGCGATCAGCCAGACCTATGCCGACCTCGTGCCGACGCTCACCGTCGTGCCGGCCGAAGTCTTYGCGGGCCGCAGCGCGCGCGTGGAGTGGTCCGTCCGCAATTCGGGCACCGTCGCCACCGACGTCAACCGCTGGGTCGAYCAGGTCTACCTCAGCAGCACCGCGAGCCTGACCGCGCAGTCCACGCTGCTSGGCTCGGTCACCCGCGTCGGCACGCTGGCCATGGGCGACAGCTACGCCGCCGGCCTGGACTTCACCGTGCCGCGCGACGCCGCCGGTGCGCGCTACTTCATCGTCAAGACCGATGCCTTCACAGCGGTCTATGAACTGGGCCGCACCGACAACAACGTCGTCGTCGCCACCGACGCGACCACCGTCAAGGCCGAGCCCAAGCCCAACCTGCAGATCGAAGGCGTCAGTGCGCCCGCAAGCTGGCGCGTGGGCCAGACCGTGCAGGTCAGCTACACGGTGCGCAACGCCGGCAACGACGCGATCAGCGGCTTCTTCGGTGAAGAGATCCGCCTCGTCGACACGCTGGGCCTGGCGCCCACGCAGGTGCTCACCACCACCTGGGCCTTCCAGACGCTGGGCGCCGGCGGCACGCTGACGCAGAACCTCAGCCTGGCCGTGCCGGCCATCCCGCCGGGCAACTGGCGCCTGGAGATCGCCGCCGACAAGGGCAACTACGTCATCGAGTCCAACGAGACCGACAACGTCGCGACGCAGGCCGTCGCCATCGTGGCCCCCGACCTCGTCGTCGGCAACCTGACGACGACCGGCCTGCTGCAGGGCGGCGAAGCCATCGCGCTGGCCTGGAAGACGCGCAACACCGGCAGCGCCGCAGCCGCCAACATCCGCGAGAAGGTCTACCTGTCCAAGGACGGCCTCGTCGACGGCGGCGACACGCTGCTRGGCGAGCGCCTCATCGACAGCCTGGCCGCGGGCGGCAGCAGCGACGGCAGCCTGAACTTCACGCTGCCAGTGGACCTGTCCGGCTCATGGCGCCTGATCGTCGTCACCGACACCGCGGCCGCCAACAACGAGGCAACCAACGAAGGCAACAACCAGGATTCGCTGGCCATCAACGTGGCGCTCGACGCCTACGCCGACCTCGCGGTCCTCAGCGTCAGTGCGCCCACGCAAGTCATCGACGACCCGGCCAGCATCACGGTGGAGTGGACCGTCCAGAACGTCGGCGTCGGCGCCGGCCGCTCGGTCGGCTGGACCGATCGCATCGTCTACAGCACCAACGCCATCCTGGGCGACGGCGACGACATCGTGCTGGGCAACGTCGCCCACGACGGCGCGCTGGCCGCGGGCGCCAGCTACACCGGTCATCTGGACTACAGCTTCGGCCCGGCCTTCAGCCGCCACGGCACGATCTTCGTAAAGTCGGACGCCACCGGCGCCGTCTGGGAGAACGGC
>NZ_JBFUAK010000027.1:0-6580 GCF_056406315.1 Roseateles sp. P1_C6 | reverse complement strand
GGCGGTCGAGGCGCCTTCGAGCTGGCCGGCGTCGACCTCGTGCTGGCGAACCCAGGTGTGCAGCGTCTGCGGTACGCAGCCGATCTTGCCGGCGATGGACTCGATGGCGGCCCACTGCGACGGGTGCTCAGCGCGGTGCTCCAGCACCATGCGCACGGCGCGCTCACGGACCTCAGGCGAAAACTTCGTGGACTTCCTCATAGCTCTATTCTCTTGAGTTGGAGCCTCCTCGAAACCCGGGGCGGTTCATACAGATGAGCCTCTCCACCCGACAGTCAAAACTTCGTATCGAGTTGGTTGCAGTCAGGTGCGCTGCCCTCCACCACCGTGCATTCGACGCCTGAGCCCATCCCGGTAGAGCACCGCGCCAATGCCCGTGAGCACAACTTGGTCCTGGTCGCTCAGATGGCCCGCCGCCAGGTCCATCCAGGCCGCAAGACGAACGACAGCGTCATCCAAGGTCGCGCCGTCTCTTTGAATATCCAGCAGTTCCGCCCCTGCTTCGAACTGCGCGATGCGTGGGTGGTGCATGCGACCACCTCCTTAAATCGAAGATCTCGTTGAGGACCCGCGCCAGCCGTTTTCCAGCCTTGACGATCTGCCGTTTGACAGTCGCGACGCCGGCCGCGTCGTAGGCGTCATCTGCGGCGAACGACAAGCGCTTCCCCTTGCAGCTGAACCCATCGAAGTTGTAGGCGATTTGCCTGGCGATTTCATTTGACTCAGTGGCCCAAGCATCGACCATGCTCGACTCGCTTGCTGGCGAGGTTTCTTGTGCTGTGGCCCAGCTCGTCGCAGCGGCTTCCTCCGACATTCCGCGAACCGCTGCCCTCACCAGGCTGGTGTCCCAGTAGGTGTGGAGCTTGCAGGCCGTCGGCTCCCTTGCGCCGAACTCGACGCACAGCCGGTTCGTCACCGTCACCCCGTTGCCCCCAAAGTCGCCGTTGTCGGCAGCGTGGAGCGGCTGATGAATGTCCCCAACCAAGTGCACGAGGACCCGAAGCCCTTTCAAGGCCTCGGACGGGCTTCCAGTCCTCAACACGTCGCGAGCCCATTCAATCCGGCCAGACGCGCAGTTGCCGTTCTTGCAAGAAGCCTGAGTCGGACCGCACGCATGCACGGTGACGAAATGCCATCGCTGCATCGTCCTACCTGCGGGCGTGTCTCTGACCTCATCCATCCAGTTGGCGACCGAAGCCAGTGAGTCGGCTTGCATGATCTTTCGCACCGCGATCCGAGTACGGGGCGTCAACTCAGCATCGGCGACGAAGCCCACCATGCGGTGCCCTAGGCTGCCCCAGGCCCAAACACTGGAGCTCGCGATCAGGGCGCAAGCTGCCACGAGGGGGCGAAAAAAACAGAGCCTTTTCACTTCGTTCTCTGACTATGGCTAGAAGCTCGCCGTTGCGACCCAGACCTGTGCCTGATACCCAGACATCAGATGTTTTCTTGTGAGCGCTTGAGCGGGTCGGCGAGGTCATTGGCGGCCGTAGCGCACTCCGCCAACAGTGCCACTAGCTCGTCGTACCCCAGCTGGGTATGCCTGGTCTTGAACCCAGCGTTGTTCAGCCACATGGGCACGGTGTCGCCGTCATCATGCTTTCCAGCCAAGATGTCGCCGGCCCAGTGCTTGATGGTGTTGGCAATGTGGTACGCCCGCTGCTCGGGGCTACCGTCATTCTTCGTGAACACATCCTGCCCCGACAGGCACTTGATGAGGTCGACGAAGTGCTGCAGGTTGAGAAAACAGGCCTCCCACGCCCTCAGCACTCTGTAGTAGCGGCCCGAAGGGGGGTTGCCTTCCTGCGTCACCGCCAGGAAATCCTTCGTCAGGGCGGCTCCCTGCTCGAAGGCCTCGAAGCTCGCCTGGGCTCGATAGATGATGTTGAAGGCCAGTTGCCGCTGGTGCCCTTTGTACTCCGCACGGAAAAGCTGGTTGAGGAAGTGGTTTGCCAGCCAGTGCTGAACCTTCTCGCCAGTCACGGTCGGCTCGGGAATTGACGCCTCGGTGAACGTGTAAATCTCTGGCGCGATGTACCGGTTGATGATCTCTTCGCTCCACTGAACCATCTTCTGCTTCCGGGTGAAATGGAAGTCTCGATTAGACCCGTGTGCGGCCTCGCCAAGAGGCGCTCCTGGTCCTAAGGAATTGGCGTGCGCGTGGGTATTGACTGCGTCAGATCACTGAGTCGCCACCATCGTCCTTCGGGCTGCCTGCCTTACGAAGGGCTGGCCACTTTCGCGGTCGGAATTTTGGCACTGGACCTGTCATCAGTTCTCCCAGACGCAGGTCACCGCTAGCGAGTTTCTCGTCTTGAAGACGCCCCTCTTTTTCGAGGCTGTCGATGAACCAAGCCTCTCTTTGAGGCAGCCACGACAGCGATTCGAACTCGAAGAAGATCCGCGCAAAGGACTGCGTGGAAATGGCAGCCATAGCGCTGGTGGCCGAATCAGCGCCAAGCCTCCTCACGACAATTTCGAAGTTCGGGTCATCCACGAACTGCGCATCCAGCCCGTGGTCGGTGAACATCTGAACCAGCACCGTGGTGTCCAACAAGATCCCGATCGAGATCTCGCCGCTGATGAATTCGTAGAGGGCTGTCGTATCCCGTATCGACAGCGTGAAGGGGTAGTAGGGCATCCATTTGCCCTCTCTCTTTAGCTCGTTCAGCAGAGTCAACATCTTTCCACTGCCTGAGCCGAAATCGAGTTCATCGATCTGTTCAGCATCGCGGGTGCAGAAATAGGTGAGCCCCTCCGCAGGTGAGGCCTGACCAATGCCGTCTCGCCGGGCCTGTGCGATGCACTCGTTCATGACGACGCCATGGTTGATTTCACTGACCGGAGCCACGACGCGCTTGACGTGCTTGAGTCCACGAAAGTTCACGGCTTCGTCCGTGGCCAGAAAATCGTGAAGCTGCTTCAAACCACTGAGTTGCCGATCCACTCGAGCGTTTCGGTTCGAACTGGACTTCACTTCAACGGGGAAAGGGTCCGGCCCGACAAGGATGCAGACGTCACCATGCCGCAGCGTGTTCGTGATGTCGCACAAGACAGCCGGGTACTCGCGCTTGAGAGCCGTACTCAGCACTCTCCATTCCAGCCGGAAACCGTCCTTGCCCAAAAGCGCACCGGCGTGCGGCTTGACCGAGTAGTCGGTGCTGTCGTACAGCATGTGTTTCAGTGCGTACTTGTCGCAGTAGAGGAACACGATACCGTCACCAAAACAGCGCCAGATAAACAGCATGTGCTGGGCTGTCTCGATGGCATCGCCCACCCGCCCAATCCTGTCCTTGAGGGCCGCTGCTTCCTTCTTGTCGAGCCGTCCTCTGCGCTTGGCCGCGTTTAGCGCTGCACGTAGCCGCTTCAACCGGGCCACTCGCCTCTCCGTGCGGCACAGGAGCCGAACCAGCCTCCGCTGCAACGCCAGCAGCAGTCGGTAGTTTCCCTGGTCCCCCTCGAGTCGCCGGAGCATGTTCCCGACCTCTCGGATGGAGTCCCTGTACTGGTCGTATGAGCCCATGACCGCCAATATAGGCGGCCAGTTTGGACCGGCGTCCTCCGTGCTTACCTTCGCGGCTGGCCTCAGCACTAGAGACGGAATCGACAGGCACTATCGGATTTGCTAGCGTGATATCCGACTTCATCGCGCTGCTATCCGTGATTTCCTGCACTCAGCTGTTCGACTTTCGCTGTGATCTCCACTGCTGGCGGTCACACCGAGAGGCGCGAGAGAGCAGGCTGGGCAGCGCAGCCAGAGCCAGCCGTCCACTTTGATGCGGCGAGCTGTCCGACTTTGCCGCCACCGCCCGGCCTCTCCGTTCCGATTGATCACGAACGGCGTTGCTGCTTGGCGCGCACTCCCCTGCAAACATGCAGCGGACCTTGCGCTGTCAAGGGACTCGGCCATTGCAGAGAGCAACACAAGGCGTCTTCTTGATGCCCCTAGAAATAGGGGCACCCTCGGCGCTTCTCAGACGAATTCCCCCGTGTTTGCGGGTGAAGAAGCGTAAAGCCGTCATGTCCTGAACCTCAAAATTCGTCGGCCTGCCGCTGCTGCGGAACGGTGCCAGCCCGCCATTTTTTATGCGAGCGGCTAAAACGATTTCAGGGAGCTCAGAAAATGTCGATCAAGTCCTTGCGCGCCCGTGCGGCGGCTGCTCTGCGTCGTGCTTCCAAGACCGCGTCCACCCGCGTCGAACCCAAGAAGCCCGAGCCCTGGAAGATCGAGACCCTGGAGCCCAAGCTGCTGCTGTCAGCCGACGCGCTGCCGGCCGTGCACCTGCTGGCGACACAGAGTCAGGCGACGGCGCCCAAGGTCTACGGCTTCGAGCGCGGCGAGGGCGCGGCCTGGGTGGACGCGCGTGCGGCGGGCGATGACGCCTCCGGCCTGCTGCAACTGGGCCAAGGCATTGCGCCGAGCGACGTGGCAGTGCGCCGCGTCGGCGATGACGCCACCAGCGAAGCGACTGCGCTGGAGCTGGCCCTGCGCGGCAGCGCCGACCGCGTGCAGATCCGCGGTTTCTTCACCGACGCGAACCCGGTGCAAACGGTGGCCTTCGCCGACGGCACGCACTGGAGCGCCGACGAGTTGCCCGGTCTCATTGAGACCGGCCCCCAACGCCACGCCACGGCGGCTGACGCGAACGCAGCCAACGCGCCCACCACGTACGACGCCACGACGGAGTTCAGTAGCTCGACCAATCCCGCCGGCGTGTGGACATACGGCTACTCGCCGCAGGGCGGCAGCGCCTATGCGCTGACCCCTTTCGACCAGCCGTCAGGCAGCGCCTGGAACAAGGCCGGCTACGTCACCCTCGGCGTGCCCTTGATCTGGAAGAACACCGGCGGCTCATCTCAATATGGCGTCGGCGCGGGCCAGATGGCCCTGCATCCCGGCCCGGTCGCCGGCGGCGATTACGCGGTGCTGCGATTCACCGCGCCAGCCGACGGGATGTACACCGTGACCGGACAGTTCTTCGCGGGTGACAGCGGCTCGATGAGCGGCAGCGTCGTGCTCAACGGCAATCTGCTCCAGCCACTGCAGCACTTCGCCAACACCACCGATGCATCGGTGTTCTCGTTCGCGCCGCTGCAGATGGCCCGCGGCGAGACGCTGGACTTCGTGGCGGGCAACAACAACGGCAGCTTCTACAGCGGCAACACGCCCCTCACGGTCTCCATCGAACGCACGGCCGTCCTCACGCCCTCCGCCGGTGACAACCTCTACCTCTTCGGCCGCGGCGACGGAGCGACCACCGTCCGCTCCTACTCCGACCCCAACCTCGGCAAGATCAACACGCTGCAGTTCAAGAGTGGCGTGCTGCCCGCGGACGTCAGCGTCGCGCGCGCCGCTGACACCCAGGCCGGTGGCAACGTCGCGCTGGCGCTGACCATCAGCGGCACCGCCGACGTCATCACCTTCAACGGCTTCCTGTACGGCGGTACGCCGGCTAATCAGTTCAACGGCCTGCAGCGCGTCGTCTTCGCCGACGGTACCGTCTGGGATATCTCGCACCTGCTTTTCCTGCTGGGCATGGGCACGGCGGGCAATGATTCCCTGACGGGCGCCACCGGTGCCGACCTGCTCAACGGCGGCGCGGGCAATGACTCGCTGAGCGGCGTCGGTGGCCCTGACACGCTGTACGGCGGCAGCGGCAACGACAGCCTGGACGGCGGCGCCGGTGACGACCTCCTCGACGGCGGCAGCGGCAACGACACGCTGCAGGGCAGCAGCGGCAACAACACCTATCTGTTCGGCATCGGCGGCGGCCAGGACGTCGTCGGCAACGTGCTCGACAACACGATCGGCAAGCAGAACGTGCTGCAGCTGCAGGCCGGCATCACCGCCGACCAGCTGCGCTTCAAGCAGGTCTACACCAGCTTCTGGGGCTGGAACGCCGACCTGGAAGTCGCCATCGCCGGCACCACCGACAAGATCACCTTCGGCGCCGGCTGGCGCGGCATCTACGGCCTGAACGACTACGCCACGCTGCAGCTCATCCGCCTAGCCGATGGCACGGTGCTGGACGGCAACGCCATCAAGGCTCGGCTGTTCGCCGGCACCGACGGCGCCGACACCATCGGCGGCACAGCTGCGGGCGAGGCCATCAGCGGCGGCGCCGGCAACGACACCATCCGAGCCAGCGACGGCGACGATACAGTGCGCGGCGGCAGCGGCAACGATGCGCTGTATGGCGAGAACGGCGCCGACCCACTGTACGGCGACGACGGCGATGACACGCTGGAGGGCGGCGACGGCAACGATCGGCTGGAAGGTGGCGCTGACAACGACACGCTGGAGGGTGGCTACGGGAACGACGCACTCGATGGCGGTGCCGGCAATGACACGCTGCGCGACGGCTACGGCAGCGACACCATCCTGTTCGGCCGCGGTGACGGTCAGGACCGTGTGTACTTCGGCTACAACACCGGCGGCAATGTCAACACGCTGCAGTTCAAGGCCGGCGTAGCGCCCGCGGATGTCACGGTCAAGCAGGCCTACGACACCTACTGGGGCGGCAACAACAACGCGCTGGAGCTGAGCATTGCCGGTACGACCGACAGGATCACCTTCAAC
>NZ_JBFUAK010000026.1:0-6630 GCF_056406315.1 Roseateles sp. P1_C6 | reverse complement strand
CTACCCACATACTGTTCGCTTCGCGTTCAGTCGTCAGCAGCAAAGAGGCGAGATTTTGATCTGCTTTCGCAGTGTCGTCAAGTACTTTTGAAAAATTCTTTCGAACCCCTCAGCACCCAACGAACTCTCCAGCTCGCCCCGAGCTCTTCAGCTCAGCCTCACCAACTCCTCAACACCCCGCTTGCCGTTGCCGGTTTGCGTTGCGCTTTGTCATCAGCGAAGCCCACGACTGTAGCACAGGAATTTCAGGCCGCGCAACTCCAGCTGCGAAGTTCGCAAAAGAGTTGCGGGACTCTCGCGTCGTGGCGCTGTGTGGGCATCGACTCAAGGTGAGCCGCCGCTTCCCCGCCTGCTTCCCTGCTTTCCTGCTTCCCTGGCTTGCGCCAGCTAGAAGCCGGCCACAAACAACAAAGGCGCCTCGCGGCGCCCTTGCATTGACTGTCTGCAGTGAGTCAGGCTTCTTCCTGGAACGCTTCCTCGCGCTTGTTCTTTATAGAGGGCAGCATGACCACCACGATCATCAGCGCCGCGGCGATCAACAGGCCGGCGGACAGCGGACGCGTCAGGAAGGTACTCCAGTCCCCACGCGCCAGCAGCAGCGCACGGCGCAGGTTCTCTTCCATCATCGGGCCCAGGATGAAGCCCAGCAGCAGCGGCGCCGGCTCGCAGCTCAGCTTGTAGAAGATATAGCCCAGCAGCGCGAAACCGGCGGTCAGGTAAACGTCGAAGCTGTTGTTGTTCAGCGAGTAGGTGCCGATGCAGCAGAAGACGACGATGGCCGGGAACAGGAAGCGGTAGGGCACCGTCAGCAACTTGATCCAGATGCCGATCAGCGGCAGGTTCAGCACGATGAGCATCAGGTTACCCAGCCACATCGATGCAATCAGGCCCCAGAACAGCTCGGGGTTGCTGGTCATGACCTGCGGGCCGGGCTGTATGCCCTTGATGGTCATCGCGCCGACCATCAGCGCCATCACGGCGTTGGGCGGGATGCCCAGCGTCAACATCGGGATGAAGCTGGTCTGCGCGCCGGCGTTGTTGGCACTCTCCGGGCCGGCCACGCCCTGGATGGCGCCCTTGCCGAAGGGCACGCGCGGGTTGCGCACGACCTTCTTCTCCAGCGTGTAGGAGGCGAACGAGGCCAGCAGCGCGCCGCCGCCGGGCAGCACGCCCAGGATGGACCCCAAGGCCGTGCCGCGCAGCACCGAGGGCCAGGCGTCCTGGAAGTCCTGCCGCGTGGGCCACAACCCCTTGACCTCCTTCGTGAAGACCTCGCGGTGCTCCTCGGGCTGGCCCAGGTTGGCAATGATCTCGCCGAAGCCGAACACACCCATCGCGATGACGACAAAGCCGATGCCGTCGGTCAGCTCGGGGATATCGAAAGAGAAGCGTGCCGTGCCGGTGATGACGTCGGTGTTGATCTGGCCCAGCAACAGGCCCAGCACGATCATGGAGATGGCCTTGATCAACGAACCCGAGGCCAGCACGACGGCCCCGACCAGGCCCAGCACCATCAGCGAGAAGTACTCGGCGGAACCGAACTTGAAGGCCAGCTCGGTCAGCGGCGGCGCGAAGGCCGCAATGATGATGGTGCCAACACAACCCGCGAAGAAGCTGCCCAGGCCGGCGGCGGCGAGGGCCGCGCCAGCGCGGCCGCGGCGGGCCATCTGGTAGCCGTCGATGGCCGTCACGACGGAGCTGGATTCACCGGGCACGTTGATCAGGATGGCCGTCGTCGAGCCGCCGTACTGTGCGCCGTAGTAGATGCCGGCCAGCATGATGAGGGCGGGCGTCGCGTCCAGCGTGTAGATGGACGGCAGCAGCATCGCGATGGTTGCGACCGGGCCCAGGCCCGGCAGCACGCCGATCAGCGTGCCCAGCACCGTGCCAAAAAAGGCGTAGAGCAGGTTCTGGAGCGACAGCGCCGTCTGGAACCCCAGGGCGAGGTTGTTCAGCAAGTCCATGATGGGGCCCTCAGCCGTTCAGGTAGATGGGCCAGAGCGGGATGGTCAGCTTCAGGCCCACGATGAAAAGAGCCCAGCTGCCGACCGTCAGCACGACGCTGCTGATCAACACATCACGCCAGTGGAACTCGCGACTGGCCAGCGCCGACAGCGTGATGAGCAGCGGCAGCGTGCAGGCCAGGCCCAGGCGCGGCAGCGCCAGGCCGAACACCGCGATGGCGGCAACGATGACCACCAGTGGCCGCCAGGCGATGGCGCCGATGGGGTCGCCGCCTTCGGACTCCAGCGTCAGCGCCTTGAACAGCACCAGCGCGCCGAGCAAGGCCAGCAGGATGCCGAGGCCGAAAGGGAAATAGCCGGGACCTGGTCGGGCCGATGTGCCGAAGGAGTAGTCACTCGCCCCCCACGCAAACGTCACGCCCAACACCAGGAACATCAGCCCGGACCAGAAGTCCCGCTGGCTTTTGATCTTCATTGCTTGTCGCCTCCGGCGCACCCGCGGGCACGCATATGTTGGCGGCGATTCTGTCAGTCAGAGCGCATGGCCCCGACTGTGGATTACACGTAAGGCGCTCAGCCCTCCCACCCCGGCGTGCTTCGCAACACTTCTTCCACCGTGGTCACACCTTCGGCCACCTTCATGGCGCCGGCCAGCCGCAGCGGCCGCAGCCCTTCCTGGACGGCCTGACGGCGCAGCGCGGTGAGGTCGCCGAGGGACGTCTTGACACCCTCCGTCACGGTCAGCAACTCATACAGGCCCGCGCGACCACGGAAGCCCGTGTTGCGGCACTCCAGGCAACCCACCGGCTTGTAGGGTTTGACGCCACCGCCCAGACGCCAGTGGCGCACCAGGTCGTTGAGACTCTCGCGCGTGACGAGTGGGTCGGGTTGCTTGCAGTGCGGGCACAACGTGCGCACCAGCCGCTGCGCCAGCACGCCGATGACGGTGGCGCTGATCAGATAGCTGGGCACGCCCAGGTCCATCAGCCGCGTGATGGCCGACACCGAGTCGTTGGTGTGCAGCGTGCTGAAGACGAGGTGACCGGTCAGCGCGGCCTGGATGGCCATCTCGGCCGTCTCCAGGTCGCGGATCTCGCCGACCATGATGATGTCCGGGTCCTGGCGCATCAGCGCGCGCAGGCCTTCGGCGAAACCGAAGTCCAGCACGTTCTGCACCTGGGTCTGATTGAAGGCCGGCTCGATCATTTCGATCGGGTCTTCGATCGTCGTGACGTTGACCTCGTCGGTGGCCAGGCGCTTCAGCGTCGAATACAGCGTGGTGGTCTTGCCGCTGCCGGTCGGGCCGGTCACGAGGATGATGCCGTGCGGCTGCTTGACCAGCCCTTCCCAGCGGTCTGAGTCGTGCTGGCCAAAGCCCAGCGACGACAAGTCCTTCACGGCCGTCTCGGGGTCGAAGATGCGCATGACCATCTTCTCGCCGAAGGCCGTGGGCAGCGTCGACAGGCGCATTTCGACTTCGTCGCCACCGGGGTTGCGCGTCTTGATGCGGCCGTCCAGCGGGCGGCGCTTCTCGACAACGTCCATGCGGCCCAGCAGCTTGATGCGCGAGGTCATCGCCGCCATCACGGTGGGCGGCAGCTGGTAGACCGTGTGCAGCACGCCGTCGATGCGGAAACGGATGACGCCCATCTCGCGGCGCGGCTCCAGGTGGATGTCCGACGCGCGCTGGTCGAAGGCGTACTGCCACAGCCAGTCGACGACCTGCACGACGCCCTGGTCGTTGGCATCCAGCTGCTTGGTCGTGCGGCCCAGTTCGACCAACTGCTCGAAGCTGGCCACCTGGCTCTGCTCGCCGGCCTTGGCAGCCTGGCGCACCGAGCGCGCCAGCGTGAAGAACTCGGTCGTGTAGCGCGCGATGTCCAGCGGGTTGGCGATGACCAGCTTGATGGGCTTGCGCACGTGCGACTCGATCTGCGCGACCCAGCCGGTGTCAAAGGGCTCGGACGTCGCAATGGTCACGTCGTTGACGCCGAATTGCACCGGCAGGCAACGCTTGGCCTCGGCATAGCCGATGGACATCACGTCGCCGACGCGGCCCACGTCGACCTTCAGCGGGTCGATGCGCAGATAAGGCAGCTTGGCGCGCACGGCCAGCCATTCGGACAGCGCATCCACGTCCATGGACTTGCCGGTGGCCAGCCGCACGAGGTTGGCGTGGCCCAGGCGCACCAGCGGGTGCAGCGCGCTGTCGCCGGCCGCGAAGCGCGTCTCGGTGCGCTGCACCTGGGTCTCGTCGATGAGGCCGTCTTCCAGCAACCAGTGCAGCAGCGTGCGCCACTCCAGGCGGCCGTCGGTCTTGGTGGTGGGAGCGGGAGCCAAGGGCTTGGGCTTGGTCGTCATCGAGGATGGACTCAGAGTGCGTTGAGGATGCTCATCGGCAGCGGCCGCACCAACCTGAGCCATTTGCGGGCCGGCAGCTTGAAGCGCGATTCAATATTAGCCGCGCGCTGCTCCAGCACGTCACGGTGCGGCACCTGCACGCCGCGCGCCGCGACGACGATGGTGTTGCCCTCCTGCGTCGGCGCCAGGCTCCAGACCTGGTCGGACCCGAAGGCCCTGGCGATGCGCAGCGCACTGCGCGCGAAGCTGGCGCTGCGGCCGAACAGGTTGACCGTCATCAGCCCGCCGTCGGCCAGCACGCCGCGGCAGGCGGCGTAGAAGGCCTCATCGTCCAGCACCGGCGACGCGGCGTCGTGGTCGTAGAGGTCCACGTTCAGCACATCGACCGTCTGCAGGTTCGCGTCGTCGTTCACCCAGCGCGCCGCGTCGTCGTTGACGACATCCAGCCGCGCGTCGTTGGTGGGCAGGCGGAACCACTGCCGGCAGGCCGCGATGACCTGGGGGTTGATCTCCACCGCCGTCGTGCGCAGCTTCAGCTGGCCATGGCAGAAGCGCGTCAACGCCGCCGCGCCCAGGCCCAGTTGCACCGCGTGACCCGCGCCCAGCGCGGCCGGGTCGCGCCACAGCATCCAGGCGCACATGCGCTGGATGTATTCCAGCTCGAGCTGGTCGGGCTTGCGGATGCGCATCGCCCCCTGCACCCAGATCGAGTCCAGGTGCAGGAAGCGCACCCCGTCGAACTCGCTCAGCGTCGCCGGGCCCCAGGTTTGCGGTTTGGCTTTCATTGCTTGGCCACCCAGTCGCGCACGTCGGCCAGCATCGCGTCCAGCCGCTTGCGGTCCAGCAGGCGGCCCTGCGTCACGACGGCGTCGATCTGCCTCGTCGCGGCGATGTCTGCCAGCGGGTTGGCGCGCAACACGACGATGTCGGCCACCTTGCCTTCGGCCAGCGCGCCGTAGCCTTGCTTGCCGAGAAAGCGCGGGCCGGCCACGACGGCCGAGCGCAGCGCCTGCGCCGGTGTCAGCCCCGAGCGCACATAGACCGCCATCTCGTCATGCAGTGCCTGGCCGGGATAGTCGAAGGAGTTCAGGAAGCCGGCGTCCGTGCCCGCGACGATCTCGACACCGGACTCGGCCAGCAGCGGCAGCAGCCGCGCGGTCTTTTCGTAGCTGGCATGTCGGTAGGCGATGGCGTCCGGCCCGTCCAGCGCCGCGCGCTTGACGCGCCAGTCATAGGTCTGGCGCAGCTGCGGGCCGATGTACTTCAGGTAGTCGTCATTCGCGTGGTCGTCCTGGTCCAGGTAGGCCGTGATGCGGATGACCGACAGCGTCGGCACGACGGCTGTGCCGCGAGCGGCCAGGCGCTTGAACGCGGCGCGGGCCGTCGCCTCGTCGTAGCTGGCCAAGCTCTGCTCGGCGGCCGAGCGAGCGGTGATCGTGCCGGCCACCACCTGGGCCGTCAGCTCGGCCTCGCGCGGCGTGGCGGCGCGCAGCAGGTAGTTCAGATGCTCCAGCGCGCCCAGGCCGGCCTCGCTCGCCTGGTCCAGCGTCACCTGGCCGTGCAGGTGGGCTGAGCTGGGCAGGCCGCGCGCCTTGGCCTGGCGCAGCGCATCCAGGTAGACGTCTGCGCGCATCGTGTTCTCGGTGATCTTGACGAAGTCGGCCTTGGCGGCAGTCAGCCGGTCCAGTGCCTGCGTGACCTCCTCGGGCGTGCCGACCTCCTGCGTGCCCTTCCACAGCGGCTTGTAGCCCTCCAGCTTGGCGCCGGACGCAAAGATGGTCGGGCCCAGCAACCTTTGCGCGGCGATGTCGTCGCGCCACTGCAGCACCGTGTCGCTGAGGTCACCGGCGCAGTCGCGCACGGTCGTGATGCCGTGCGCCAGGTAAAGCGGCAGCAGCTGGCGGTTCTCGGCAATCAACGCCTCGCCGCCGCCGAAGTGCACATGGCTGTCCCACAGCCCGGGGATCAGGTAGCGCCCCTTGAGGCTCAGCGTCTTGCTGGCCTTGTACTGGCCCAGGTTCTTCGTCGGCACCACCGCGACGATGCGATCGCCGCGCGTGACGACGGCCTGGCCCGGCACAAGGCGGCCGGCGGCCACGTCGACCAGCGTCGCGTCGCGCAGGATCAGGTCGGCCGCGATGGGCGGGGCGGCGGTGGCATGCAGTGCGCAGGTGGCCAGCGCCGCCAGCAGGACTCTCTTCATCGATGCTCTCTGCCCGGCCTCAGCGCCGGGGTCAGGCATCCTAGGGCCTGTTCACGCTACGGCAACGAGCCGCGAAGGCCGGCAGCCAGCGGCCAATCAAGG
>NZ_JBFUAK010000025.1:0-10659 GCF_056406315.1 Roseateles sp. P1_C6 | reverse complement strand
TGCCGGCACCGCCGCCCCCTGCCCCCACGCCGCCGCCGCCAGCGCCCCCTCCGCCGCCTCCGGCACCGCCGCCAGCGCCGGGCGCCGCGCCGCAGATCGCCAACTGCGACGTCTTCCCCGCCACCGCGGTGTTCAACACGCGCATCGACGACGCGCAGCGCTTCCCCGTGCACGCCAGCAGCGCGACGTGGATCAACAGCGTCGGCGGCACGCGTGCCTTCCACCCCGACTGGGGCCGCAGCGAGAACCAGCAGCAGCCCGCCGACTACTACGGCATCCCATACAACGTCGTCGACGGCAGCACCGCGGCGACGGCCACCACCAGCTGGCCCACCGTCTCGTTCAACCCCGCCGACCCGCGCGCCGGCAGCGGTGTCGGCGCGCCCGACGAAAGCGACTGCGCTGCGCCGGTGGGCGGCGGCTTCGCGCTGACGCGCGACTGCACCACGCTGACCGCAGTCAACCGGCGCTTCCCCTTCCCGCGCGACGACCTGCTCAAGGCCGAAGGCGGCGCCTGCAACGACGCGCAGCAATGCGGCGACCGCCACGTGCTCGTCGTCGAGCAAGGCAGCTGCCGGCTGTGGGAGAGCTATGCCAGCTACAAGTTCAACGGCCAGTGGTACAGCTACTCAACGGCCGCCTGGGACCTGAAATCCAACGCGATGCGGCCCGACACCTGGACCTCCGGCGACGCCGCCGGCCTGCCGCTGCTGCCGCTGCTGGCGCGGGCGGCCGAAGCCAGCGCCGGCGAGATCCGCCATGCCTTGCGCGTGACGCTGCGCGACAGCGTCATGGCGCGCAGCTATGTCTGGCCCGCCCGCCACCGCGCCGGCGGCGACACGCCCGGCGGTGTGCCGTTCGGCGCCGTGCTGCGGCTGAAAGCCAGCTTCGTGCCGCCAGCGGTCTGGACGACCCAGGCCAAGGCCGTCGCGGTGGCGATGCAGCGCTACGGCCTGTACGTGGCCGACATCGGCTCCGACTTGTACGTACAAGGCGAGCCCAGCGCGCAGTGGCAGGACGGCACGATGGACAACCTCAAGACGCTGCGGGCGGCGGACTTCGAGTTTGTGGACATGCGTGCCATCACCGGCGACAGCCGATTCAGCGGGAATTCTTTCCAGGCGGTTTGGTAGTCCCGCAGGCCGCGCGCGTCGCACAACGACCAACGCCACCGCGTAAGTAATGCCCACAGAGCCGCTGCAGTTCATCCAAACGCACCCCCTGCCCATGCTTGAATGACGTTCCCGCGAGCAGGCCGACACGAAGAGCCCGCCGCAGCCAGGGGCAGTTTGGAGACGACACCATGACCTCATTCCGGCAGCAGGCCCGCCGCCTGCTCGTCAACGCCGTCGCGGCGGCCGCCTTCGCCAGCACCACCACCGCGCACGCCGACATCACCGTGGGCCAGACGGCCGGCCACACCGGCCAGGTGGCGGCCAGCGTGGGTGAGGCGACGCGGGGCGCCAAGATGTACTTCGACATCGTCAACGCCAGCGGCGGCGTTAACGGCCAGAAGATCAACCTGGTGTCGCTGGACGACAAGTTCGACCCCAAGATCGCCGCCGCGAACGCCAAGCAGCTGATCGACCAGGGCGTCATCTCGCTGTTCCTGAACCGCGGCACGCCGCACACGCAGGAAATCATGCCGCTGCTGGCCGAGCACAAGGTGCCGCTGGTGGGGCCGTCGACGGGCGCGATGGTGCTGCACAAGCCGGTGAACTACTGGCTCTTCAATGTGCGCGCCACCTACCAGCGCGAGGCCGAGCGGGCCATCGAGCACCTGAGCCTGATCGGCATGGAGCGCATCGCCATCGTGCAGGTGAACGACTCGTTCGGCGACGACGCCGTGCAGGGCGCGATGGCCGGCCTGGCCAAGACGAACAAGAAGCCCGTGGCCCACGAGAAGTACGACCGCGCCAAGCCCGACTTCGGCCCCATCGTGCCCAAGCTGCTGGAGAAGCAGCCCCAGGCGGTGATGTTCATCGGCTCGGGCACGGCGGTCGTTCAGGGCATGAAGGCGGTGCGGGCCGCGGGCTCGTCGGCGCAGTTGGTGACGCTGTCGAACAACGCGTCGATGGGCTTCATCAAGGACCTGGGCGACATCGGCTACGGCGTCATCGTCAGCCAGGTGTTCCCCTATGAGCGCTCCATCGCCAAGCCCATCATCAAGGAGATTTCCGAGGCGGCCCAGAAGGCCGGCGTGGACCTGACGCCCACCGTCGTCGAGGGCTATGTGTCGGCCAAGGTGCTGGTGGAGGGCCTGAAGCGCGCCGGCAAGCAGCCCACGCGGCAGAGCCTGCGCGACGCGCTGGAGAACATGGGCCGCTACGACGTGGGCGGCATCGAGGTGGGCTACAACGCCAAGGACCACAGCGGCCTGGACTACGTGGACCTGGCCATCATCGACCAGACGGGCAAGTTCAGGCGCTGAGTCAGAACCGGGCGACGTTCCGCAGCTTGGCTGGTGCGCTTCGCCCATGAAAAGGGCAGGTGTGGCACCTGCCCTCGTCCGTGCGGAGAAGCGAAGACTACTTCTTCGCTTCTTCCTTCTTCGTCTCGACCTTCTTCTCTTCCTTCTTCATCTCCTTCTTGGCGGCGCTGGCAGCCGGCTCGGCGGCGCTGGCGGCCTTGGCGGCCATGGGCGCGGCACCGGCGTGCGATGCGGCTTGGGCGCTGAAGGCGAAAGCAGTCAGGATCAGGGCGCTCAGGATCTTGGTCATGGGATCACTTTCGATGTTGGAAATGCGTGGTGTTGCATTCACCCGGCTTCCAGGGAGGATGCCCTGTCAGCCAGCGCCCGAGTTTGTCGTCTGGGCCAAACGGCTCTCAATCGGGCATACCCTCAACAGGGCACATCCTGGATCGGTTGACAGGGTCGAACGCGCGCCGGGGCACCCAGCCGCGGCGGCCGGTTGAGCAAGCGGCTCGGGTATCCGACTCACCGATACCATGCCGCCCGATGCGCCCTCTTCCGCGCGCGGCCCTGGGCTGCCTCTCACTTGCGCTTTCGATGCTGGCACCGGCGGTGGGCGCGGAGCCGTTCCGCCCCCGGTCGGACTCGCAGGTGCTGACCACCGTGCCGGCACGGGCGAGCGACCCGCAGGCGCGTGAGCTGGCCCGGTTGCGCGCCGCCTGGCGCGCGGCGCCCCATGATGTCGGCCGGGCCACCGCGCTGGCCCGCCGCTACTTCGAGCAGGTCGCCGCCGAGGGCGACCCGCGCTACATCGGCTACGCCGAGTCCGCCCTGCAACCCTGGTGGCAACTGCCGGACCCGCCGGCCGACGTGCGCGTGCTGCGCGCCATGCTGCTTCAGTTCGATCACCGCTTCGAGCCGGCACTGGCCGACCTGGCGGCGGCGTTGCAGGCGCAGCCCGACGACGGCGTGGCCTGGTCCTGGCAGACGGCGATCCTGATGGTGCGCGCCGATTACGACGCCGCCCGGCGCAGCTGCGAAGGGCTGGCCCGGCGCGCCACGGCGCTGGTGGCGGCGGCCTGCCACGCGCAGGTCGATGCCGTCACGGGGCGTGGGACGCAGGCGGCAGCGGCGCTGCGCACGGCGCTGCAGGACGCGGCCCGGCAAGGCCCCGAGGAGCGCGTCTGGGCCCTGACCCGCCTGGCCGAGACGGAAGAACGACTGGGCCAGCACGCGGCCGCCGAGAAGGCCTTCAACGACGCCAGCAGGCTGGGCGTGGCCGACGTCTACCTGCAGGCGGCGTTCGCCGACTTCCTGCTGGACCGTGGCCGGCCGGCCGAGGTGCTGCAACGGCTGGCCGCGGGCCGCCGCGCCGATGTGCTGCTGCTGCGCCTGGCCCTGGCGGCCCAGGCCCAACGCGACGCGCAGGCGCCGGCGCTGGCCGCCGAGCTGGCGGCCCGCTTCGACGCCGCACGCCAGCGCGGTGACACCACGCACCGCAAGGAAGAGTCCCGCTTCGTGCTCGCGCTGCAGGGCGATGTCCCGCGCGCGCTGGCCCTGGCCCAGCAGAACTGGCGCGAGCAGCGGGAGCCGGCCGATGCCCGCATCCTGCTGGAGGCGGCGCTGGCAGCGCGTGACCGCGCAGCCGCCCAGCCGGTGCTGGACTGGATGACGACCTGGGGCGTGCAGAGCGTGGCGCTGCAGCACCTGGCAGACGCGCTGAAGGCCTTGCCATGAGCGCCGTCCGGGCGTGGCTGCTGGGCGCGCTGTTGCTGCTGTTGCTGGCGGGTCCCGCGCAGGCGCACAAGCCGTCGGACAGCTACCTCGGCCTGACGCTGCAGGCCGGTCAGCTGTCGGGCCGCTGGGACATCGCGCTGCGCGACCTGGACTTCGCCATCGGCCTGGACGCCGATGGCGACGGCAACATCACCTGGGGCGAAGTCCGCGCCCGCCATGCGGCCATCGCCGCCTATGCGTCGGCCCGCCTGGCGGTGCAGGCCGACGGCCAGCCGTGCACGGTGACGGTCGGCGAGCAACTCGTCGACGAGCACACCGACGGCGCCTACACGGTGATGCCGCTGGCCCTGGCCTGCAAGAGCGCGTCGCCGCACACGCTGACACTGGACTACCGGCTGTTCGCCGACCTGGACCCCAAGCACCGCGGCCTGCTGAACCTGACGGTCGACGGCACCACCAGCACGGCTATCCTCGGGCCGCACGCGCCGTCGCAGCAGTTCCGCATCAGCGCGCCTGCCAGCGGCTGGCAGCAACTGCTGGACTACGGTCACGAGGGCGTCTGGCACATCTGGATCGGCTTCGATCACATCCTGTTCCTGCTGTCGTTGCTGCTGCCGGCGGTGGGCGTCTGGCGCCGCAGCCGCTGGACACCGGTGGAGCACTTCGGCACGGCCTTCTTCGACGTGCTGCGCATCGTCACCGCCTTCACCGTCGCGCACTCCATCACCTTGTCGCTGGCCGTGCTGGGCTGGGTGACGCTGCCGTCGCGGCTGGTGGAGAGCTGCATCGCCGCCAGTGTGGTGCTGGCAGCAATGAACAACGTCTGGCCGGTGTTCCACGGGCGACGCTGGATGGTGGCGTTCGGCTTCGGGCTCATCCACGGCTTCGGCTTCGCCAGCGTGCTGGTGGACCTGGGCCTGCCCGCTGGCGCGCTGGCGCGGGCGCTGGTGGGCTTCAACCTCGGCGTGGAAGTGGGGCAGCTGGCCATCGTGGCCGCCTTCCTGCCCACCGCCTACCTGCTGCGAAAGAGCGCCTTCTACCGGCGCGTCGTGCTGACGGGCTGCTCGCTGGTCATCGCCCTGCTGGCGGCGGTGTGGCTGGCCGAGCGCGCACTGGACCTGAAGCTGCTGCCCGGCTGAAGCACCGCGGCGCGCGGGTTGACAGGGAGTTGGAATTAACCGACACCACTCTTCCCGGCCTGCCGCTATGGTGCCGCCGCCATGAGCAGTTCAACCACCCCGCCCCGGCCCCAGCCGCCCCGCCCCGAGCGCCGGCTGTGGGACATCTCCCCCACCGTCGCGCCCGACGCGCCCATCTTCCCCGGCGACGAGCCCTACAGCCTGCGCTGGACGGCGCAGCTGTCGCCCGGCTGCCCGGTCAACCTCAGCGCCATCACGATGTCGCCCCACGTGGGCGCGCATGCGGATGCGCCGCTGCACTACGCCAACGACGCGCCGGCCATCGCCGATGTGCCGCTGGACACCTACCTCGGCCGCTGCCGCGTCATCCACGCCATCGGCGCGGCGCCGCTGGTCATGGTCGCGCACCTGCAGCATGCCGAGGCTGACCTGCCGCCGAGGGTGCTGGTGCGCTGCTGCGAGCGCGCCGACACGGTGTGGAACCCCGCCTTCACCGCCTACGCGCCCGAGGCCGTGGCCTGGCTGGCCGCACGCGGCGTGAAGCTGATCGGCATCGACACGCCCAGCGTCGACCCGGCCGACTCCAAGGTGCTGGACAGCCACCAGCAGCTGCGCCGCCTGGACCTGCGCGTGCTGGAGAACCTGGTGCTGGACGACGTGCCCGAGGGCGATTACGAGCTGATCGCCCTGCCCATGAAATTGCAAGGCGCCTGTGCCAGCCCGGTGCGCGCCATCCTGAGAGAACTTTGATGACGACAAGAGAAGAAGCCCTCGCGCTGGACGCGCGCGACCCGCTGGCGCCGCTGCGCGAGCATTTCACGCTGCCGCCCGGCGTCATCTACCTGGACGGCAATTCGCTGGGCGCGTTGCCCAAGGCCACGCCCGCGCGCATCGCCAAGGCGGTGGAGCAGGAGTGGGGCCAGGGCCTGATCGCCAGCTGGAACAACGCCGGCTGGATCGCGCTGCCGAGGAAGCTGGGCGACCGGCTGGCGCCATGGATAGGCGCGCGGCCGGGCGAGGTGCTGGTGGCGGACTCGACCTCGGTCAACCTCTACAAGGTGCTGCACGCGGCGCTGCAGCTGCAGCAGGGCAAGCGCCGCGTGGTGGTCAGCGAGCGCAGCAACTTCCCGACCGACAACTACATCGCGCAGAGCGTGGTGCGCGCGCACGGCGGCGAGCTGATCCTGGTCGACACGCCCGAGGAAATCCCGCCGCTGCTGGACGAGACGTGCGCCGTGCTGATGCTGACGCATGTGAACTATCGCAGCGGCCGCATGCACGACATGGCGCTGCTGACGCGCTGGGCCCACCAGGCCGGCGCGCTGGCCGTGTGGGACCTGGCGCACAGCGCCGGCGCGGTGCCGGTGGACCTGCTGGGCGCGGCGGCGGACTTCGCCATCGGCTGCGGCTACAAGTACCTGAACGGCGGCCCCGGCGCACCGGCCTTCGTGTGGATGCACCCGCGCCACCAGGGCCAGGTGTGGCAGCCGCTGACGGGCTGGCTGGGCCATGCGGCGCCGTTCGAGTTCAGCCATGAGTACCGCCCCGCGGCGGGCATCCAGCAGTACCAGTGCGGCACGCCGGCCGTGCTGGCGATGACGGGGCTGGAGACGTCGCTGGATGTGTTCGACGAGGCGGCCAAGCTGGGTGGCATGGGCGCGCTGCGAGCCAAGTCGCTGGCGCTGACGGAGGCCTTCATCACGGAGATCGATGTGCGCGTGCCGACGGCGACCGTGGCGACGCCGCGTGACGCGACGATGCGCGGCTCGCAGGTGTCCATCTCGCTGCCTGAGGACGTCGACGGCTACGCGGTGATGCAGGCGCTGATCTCGCGCGGCGTCATCGGCGACTTCCGCGCCGGTGAGCCCGCGCTGCTGCGCTTCGGCTTCACGCCGCTGTACACGCGGTTTGTCGACGTGGTCGACGCGGTAAGCATCCTCGTCGACGTGCTGGCCACCAAGGCCTGGCAAACGCCCGAGTTCCAGAAGCGGGGAGCCGTGACATGAGCGGCACCACCGAACACCACGGCGCCCAGCTCGATTTCTCGAAGGACATGAGCTACGGCGACTACCTGCAGCTGGATGCCATCCTCAGCGCGCAGAAGCCGCTCTCGCCCGACCACAACGAGATGCTGTTCATCGTGCAGCACCAGACGTCGGAGCTGTGGATGAAGCTGATGCTGCACGAGCTGCAGGCGGCCATCAGCAACGTGGCCGCCGACCGGCTGCCTGAGGCCTTCAAGATGCTGGCGCGGGTGTCGCGCATCATGGAGCAGCTGGTGCACGCCTGGGACGTGCTGGCGACGATGACGCCGCCCGAGTACAGCGCCATCCGGCCCTACCTGGCCAAGAGCAGCGGCTTCCAGAGCGCGCAGTACCGACGCATCGAGTTCCTGCTGGGCAACAAGAACGCGGCCATGCTCAAGCCCCACGAGCACCGGCCCGACCTGCTGGCCCAGGTGCGCGAGGCGTTCGAAGCGCCGTCGCTGTACGACGAGGCGCTGAAGCTGCTGGCCCGACGCGGCATCGCCGTGCCGGCCGCCAACCTGGCCCGCGACTGGACCCAGCCGCACGTGGCCGACGAAGGCGTCAAGCAGGCCTGGCTGACCGTCTACCGCGAGCCGCAAAGCCACTGGGACCTGTACCAGATGGGCGAGGAGCTGGTGGACCTGGAGGATGCCTTCCGCCTCTGGCGCTTCCGCCACGTGACGACGGTGGAGCGCGTCATCGGCTTCAAGCGCGGCACTGGCGGCACGGGCGGCGTCAGCTACCTGCGCAAGATGCTGGACGTGGTGCTGTTCCCGGAGCTGTGGGCGCTGCGCACGGAGCTGTAAGCCGGCGTCGTTACGTATGGGCAAACACATCCGAGACGGATATCACGGGGGTTCCTGACACGAAACTTCAGAAATCCGGTCGGTGGCCGAAGATGCGGCGACCGCAGTGCAAACGCGCATTGTTTCGGATGAGAGAGGTTTAGTTGCTCCCCCTGCTTTCTAGGACGGAGGCCGCCGGGCTGCGCTTGCGCGGCCGGCTTTGCGCTTGCGCCGTTGCCCTTTTTCTGGCGTCCCACGCCTGCGCACAGGATGCGCTGCTGGACGACGCACGCGCGCGCCTGAGCCGGCGTGACGCCGCGGGCGCCTACGCGCTGCTGGCGGAGGCCGAGGTGAAGCGCGCTGGCGATGCCCGTTTCGATTACCTGCTGGGCGTGGCAGCGCTGGATGCCGGTCATGTCACGCGCGCCATCTTCGCGCTGGAGCGCGTCGTGCAGCAGCAGCCCGACGACATGCTGGCGCGCGCCGAACTGGGCCGCGCCTACCTGGCCGCCGGCGACGTCAACGCAGCCCGCGAGCAATGGCAGCTGGTGCGGCGCACCGACCTGCCGGAAGGTGCGGCCGCCGCCATAGACCGCGTGATCAGCGTGGTCGACCAGGTGGCACCACCCAACGGGCCACGGTTGTCTGGCTACCTGGAGCTGGGTGCCGCCTACGACAGCAACGTCAACAGCGCCACCAACCAGGGGGAGTTCGCCATCCCCGCGTTCGGCGGCATCCTGTTCCAGAACACGCCGGAAAACCGCCAGCAGCACGACCTGGTCGCCCTCGCGGCCGGCGGCTTCAACGCCGAAAAGGCACTGTCGCCGTCATGGCAGCTGGTGGGCGCGGCAAACGTGCGTGCTGCAGTGGACCGCGAGGTGCACGACATGAACACCGTCTTTCTTGACGCCACCGCTGGCCTGCGCCACACCGCGGGCACGCACAGCCAGCTCGTCGCACTGCAGAACAACACCGCCTGGGTGGGCGGCAGCCTGTACCGCAGGGCCAGCGGCCTGACCGGCCAGTGGCAATCGCAGCTCGATGCCGCGTCGCAGGTGAGCGTGTTCGCGCAGTGGTCACGCCAGGTCTACAACAACCAGCACGAACGCAACACCGACCGCCTGCTGCTGGGCGTGGGCGGCGCACGCCAGTTCGACGGCGCGGGGCCCCTGGCCTACGGCAGTGCCTACGCGGTGCAGGAGCGCGCCCGCGCGTCAGCGTTCGACAACTTCGGCCACCACGGCGCCGGCCTGCGGCTGGGCGTGGAGCAGCGCCTGGGCACCGGCGTGACCGGCTTTGGCGAATGGCAGCACGAGCGGCGCCGCTACGGTGGCACCGAGCCGTTCTTCGACACCGCCCGCCGCGACACGCAGAATGACTTCTCCGCCGGCCTGCGCTGGACCGCAAGCCCGCGCTGGCAATGGGTGGCGCAAGCACGCCGCGCACATGTCGCGTCCAACGTCGTGCTGTACGACTACACGCGCAACGTCTTCCAGATCACCGCGCACAGGAGCTTCCAATGAGCCGCATGCACCGACTCAAGCCGAGGCACGCCCAGGCGCCCGCCGCCGGCCTTCGCAACACGCTCGCGGCTGCGGCGCTGTGCGTCGTCAACGGCCTGGCCTGGGCGGCGCCATCGGCCACCGCCCTGTTCACCAGCGGCGACGTGCGTGTGCTGTCGGCCAAGGGCGTGGTGCGCGAGCTGAAGACCGGCGAAGCCATCGAGTCGGGCGAGACCGTACAGACCGGCAAGGGCCGCGTGCAACTGCGCATGGTGGACGGCGCGTTGATGGCGCTGGGCGAACGCACCACGCTGCGGCTGGACGACTACCACCTGGCCAGCCCCGGCGGCGAAGACGAACGCGGCTTCATGAGCCTGCTGGGCGGGGGCTTGCGCACCATCAGTGGCACCATCGGCAAGCCGCGCACCAGCAACTACAAGCTCGACACCCCGTCGGGCACCATCGGCATCCGCGGCACCGAGTACACCGCCGATGTGGACAACGGCCTGCGCGTCGGCGTGATCGGCGGCCTGGTGGCCGTGTGCAACGACGGCGGTTGCGTGGACGTGCCCAAGGGGTCGTCGGCGTTCGCGCCCAACCGCACGGTGAAGCCGGCGGTCAGCACGCAGCACCTGCTGTACCTGCAGCCGGCCAACGCGGCCGAAAGCCCCACGGCCGTCGCCGCGGCGCCCGTCAGCAGCACGCCCGTCGACCCGCCGCGGCCCACATCGGGCGACAAGGTCGCCCAGGATCTGGCCACCCAGCTGAACCCGGCTGACACCGCACCCACGCCTGCGCCGGCACCCACGCCCGCGCCGGCACCCACGCCCGCACCGGCACCCACGCCCGCACCGGCACCGGCACCCACGCCCGCACCGGCACCCACGCCCGCACCGGCACCCACGCCCGCGCCCGCGCCGGCGCCCACGCCGGCGCCCACGCCTGCATCTGCACCTGCACCAGCACCCACGCCTGCGCCCACACCTGCACCTGCACCTGCACCTGCACCTGCACCTGCACCTGCACCTGCACCTGCACCTGCACCTGCACCTGCAC
>NZ_JBFUAK010000024.1:0-11204 GCF_056406315.1 Roseateles sp. P1_C6 | reverse complement strand
GGCGGTCGAGGCGCCTTCGAGCTGGCCGGCGTCGACCTCGTGCTGGCGAACCCAGGTGTGCAGCGTCTGCGGTACGCAGCCGATCTTGCCGGCGATGGACTCGATGGCGGCCCACTGCGACGGGTGCTCAGCGCGGTGCTCCAGCACCATGCGCACGGCGCGCTCACGGACCTCAGGCGAAAACTTCGTGGACTTCCTCATAGCTCCATTCTCTTGAGTTGGAGCCTCCTCGAAACCCGGGGCGGTTCAATCCAGAGCCGCGCTACATCCTTGAGCTTGAGTCAGGGCACGACGTAGAAGTTATGCAGTCGGAGATCGAGAATGCTGACGCCTAATTTCACGTTAAGCAAACGGGAAGCGATCGTGCGCAAATCTGTCGTCAGCCTTCTCCTCGCAATCTGTACTGCGGCGCCTAGCCAACAGGCCTTTGCAGCCGGCCTCACAGTAGGCGATCTGCCATCTGAACTATGTGGCGAGGGCTACTGGTATCGGCGCCATCCGCCGCTTGTGGGTTACATGAAGGGCGAGCAACTTGGCGCTGGTGGTGATGGGACATGTGTGCTCGGTGTTTCGGAGACAGCGAGAATCGTTGTCAATGGAAAGCAAGTTGAGCTTCCCCGTCGAACTGATAGCAAGGGCAAGATCACATATGAATCCGCTGATCGAAAGACGCGAATCAGCCTTGTGACTACCGGCATAGAAACAACCTGCGTGCCAGATGAAGACAAGTGCTGTGGCGACTACACATTTGGCACGCTCACTGTTGTAAGCGGTTCTCAGAAGGCGATCTTGTATGTGGTTTCGTATGAGGGTGGATAGGCCTAACCAGTCGCTTGAGCCGACTCGCGTCGACAAGCCGCCGCTTGCTGCTCATCTTCAACGTTAGGCGTTACAGGAGCCCCAGCCACCTTCGATCAACACACCTTCCGAGAACCCTATGGGTGCCAACCTCAAAGAAGATCCTACTTTCTACGATCGAGCCGATAGCCACATCAATCTCGCCAACGAGCACTGCTCGATGGTTGGTCGAGGCAAGGTGAGCGCTTCGCTCATGTACGGTTGCGCTCGCTTTCAAGCGTGGAACTCAGCCTGTTGGGCCGAAGACGTTCAAGACATGAAAGCAAAGCGGCAGGAGACAGTCCAGTACTTCGTTCAGCAGTACCAGGCCATGCTTGAGGAGAACCTCGATGACTACATCGACAACTTCGAAAAGTACATGCAACCCAAAGGTGACGCCTAACCCATCCGGCAAGGGGTCTGGCCTGCAGCCAGCACCTCACGTCGCACGTCGGGCATCATGAAAATCACTCCTGCCGCATCTGTCGATCTGGACGAAGCTGTCGACTGTCTGGCGGCGGCGTTCGCGCAGGATCCGATCACGGGTTACCTGCTGCAGACGAGCCCCGGCTACCGAGAGCGGGTGACGCAGTTCTTCTCGCTGCTGATGCGAGCACGCTTCGCGCTCGAGATGCCAGTCCTGGTGGCCAGGGATGACACCGGCATCCGCGGCGCGGCGATGGGATACACAACGGCACGCCCTGCGTGGCCCGCCGACCTCATGAACGAGTGGGACCGCTTCGAGCACGACATCAGCGGCTTGGACGACCGCATGGCGGTTTACGACGAGATCGCTGACCAAGCCAAGCCACCAGCGCCGCACTACTACCTTGGAGTGATCGGTGTTGATGCACGGCTGCGTGGTCAAGGCTTGGGGTCGCAACTGCTCAAGTCGTTCTGCGACCTGTCGGCTGGCGACAGTCAGTCGGGTGGCGTCTACCTGGAGACGGCGAACGCCTCAAACGTCGGCTTCTATCAGCGTGCCGGTTTCGAGGAAACCGGCCGCGGGCATCTGGGTGCCGCAACGCTGTGGTGCATGTATCTGCCGCACGGGCCGCGATGACGCCCACCCTGCGTTCGCGCGGACGCCTGACCGCATTCAGCCGTACGCACCGGATGGCGTGACGGAGGATGCCGGGTATGCGGCTCAGTGCCTTGCTGACTCGCTGACCTTCAAGCTGCCGGCTGCAACCCTGGCAACGCGAACTGCGGCTCGGCCCGCTCAATCGCGCCTTCCAGCACGGCTTCAAACCGCGCCGTGATGTCGCCCCAGTCCAGCCGCCTGGCGGTGGCCCGCGCGGCCTGCGACACGGATTGCCGCGCCGCCGCGTCAAACGCCGCCACGCGCGCTGCCGCGACGAAGTCGGCCTCCTTGCCCGCCCCCGCCAGCCAGCCGTTCACGCCGCTGCGGATCAGCTCGCCCGCGGCCGCGCTCTCGAAGGCGACGACGGCGCAGCCGCTAGCCATGGCCTCAGTCGTCACGTTGCCGAAGGTCTCAGTGAGGCTGGCGAACAGGAACACGTCGAGCCCGGCGTAATGCGCCGCCAGGTCCTCGCCGCTGCGCTGGCCCGCGAACACCGCATCCGGCACGCGTGCGGCCAGTTCCGCGCGCATCGGGCCGTCGCCCACGAAGACCAGCCGCACCCGGGGCTGCTGCGCCTTCACGGCCTCGTAGGCGGCCAGCACGACGGCGAGGTTCTTCTCCGGCGCGAGGCGGCCGACGTAGCCCATCACCAGATCGTCCGGCCCGGCGCCCCAGCTGTCGCGCATCGCCGCGCTGCGGCGCGCCGGGTCGAAGCGCTGCGCATCGACGCCGCGGCCCACCACGTTGAGCCGTTCGAAGCCGCGGTCGGCCAGCTGCACGCGCATGGCCTCGGTGGGCACCATGGTCGCGTCGCAGCGGTTATGGAATTTGCGCAGATAGCCCATGATGGGCTTGGCCAGCAGGCCCAGGCGGTAGTGCTTGCCGTAGGCGTGGAAGTTGGTGCGGTAGTCCGACGTGACGGGCAGAGCGAGGTGCTGGGCCGCCTGCAGCGCCGACCAGCCCAGCGGCCCTTCGGTCGCGATGTGCACGACGTCGGGCCGCTTCAGCGACCACAGCTTCACCAGCGCCCGCTTGCTGGGCACGCCCATGCGCAGGTTGGGGTACAGCGGCACCGGCAGGCCCTTGGTCAGCACCTCGTCGACGGTCGGCCGGCTGCTCAGCGGTGCCGTCATCCGGGCGGGCTGGCGCGGACGTATCAGCTGCACGTCGTGGTTGCGGCGGTTCAGGCCGTCGACGACGCGGGCCATCGACATGGCGACGCCGTTGACCTCGGGCGGGTAGGTCTCGGTGACGACGGCCAGGCGGCGCGAATGGCGCGGCGCGGGCAGGTCATCGACCAGGATGTCGTCGGCGTCGTGTGGGGTGTTCATGGCGCGATGGTCAGCAAGTCATGCAACAACAAGATGACAACCGGACCGTCACGCCGATTTCACGCAAGCGGCCCACCATCCGCCCCGCTTGCCACCCAAACGACGAGGACGGGACGTGAACGAGTTCTTTCAAACCCTGAAGACCCAGCGCTGGGACGACCACCGCTACTACCACCACAGCCGCATCAACCAGACGCTGCACCTGATCAGCGCGCTGAGCTTCCTGGTGTCGTATGCGCTGCTGTTCGTGAACCCGGCGTGGTCCGCGTTGCTGGCCTGGTGCGTGTCGATGACGACGCGCCAGGCGGGTCACTTCTTCTTCGAGCCGCGCGGCTACGACCACGTGAACCAGGCCACCGACGCCTACAAGGAAGAGATCAAGATCGGCTACAACATCCGCCGCAAGATCGTGCTGATGTCGGTGTGGGTCGCGCTGCCGCTCGTGCTGTGGCTGTCGCCGTCGCTGGGCGGCCTGATCGAGCCGGCCGTGGGCCTGCAGGGCTTCTTCGAGGATGTCGGCATGGCCTGGTTCTGCCTGGGTGTGACGGGCCTGGTCTTTCGCGTCGTGCAGCTGTGGATCACGCAGAACCTGATGCAAGGCCTGGCCTGGGGTTTCAAGATCATCACCGACCCCTTCCATGACGTGCTGCTGTACTGGAAGGCGCCGCTGTACCTGCTGCGCGGGCAGCTCATCGATCCCATGGACCACGTTGGCCAGCAGGCCCACTGATGGACGAAACCTTCACCCTTTCGGCGCTGGCGCTGGGCTTGCTCGCGCTGCTGCCCGCCGCCAAACGGCGCATCGAGCTGTCGCGGGCCAAGCACCGCTCGCTGGCGGGCCACTCGCGCATGGCCAAGCGGCTGGCGCGCTGGGTGCCGGGCTATGCCTATGACGAGGCGCAGTTCTTTGCCGCCGACGGCGCACCGGCCGACGTCGCTGCGCGGCGCAAGGCGGCGCTGCAGCGCCTGGGCGCCGAGTTCGACACGCGCTTCGCGAAGACGCTGGCCGCCACCGAGCAGGCGCGCGACACGATCTCGGACCTGCGCTTCACCGGCCGCTACCGCGTGCCCTTCCAGTTCAGCCCGGTGCTGCGCGAGTACCTGAAGGTCGGTGCCTTCCTGCAGGCCAGCGACGGTGTACAGGTGCAAGACCTGGACGGCAACCGGCTCTACGACCTGACCGGCTCCTACGGCGTCAACGTGCTGGGCTACGACGCCTACAAGGAATGCATCGCCGAGGCGGTGGCGGCGGCCCAGGAGCTGGGCCCCGTGCTGGGCGCCTACCACCCCTGCGTGCTGGATGTGCTGTCGCGCCTGAAGGCCATCTCCGGGCAGGACGAGGTGAGCTTCCACATGTCCGGCACCGAGGCCGTCATGCAAGCCGTGCGGTTGGCGCGCTATCACACGAAGAAGAAGCGCCTGGTGCGCTTTGCCGGCGCCTACCACGGCTGGTGGGAGGACGTGCAGCCCGGCCCCGGCAACCCGCTGCCGCCGCGCGAGACCTTCACGCTGCAGGACATGGCCGAGCGGTCCCTCAAGGTGCTGGCCACGCGGCGTGACATCGCCTGCGTGCTGGTGAACCCGCTGCAGGCGCTGCACCCCAATGCGAATGCGCCGGGCGACTCGGCACTGATCGACGGCAGCCGCCGCGCGGCCTATGACCGCGAGGCCTACACGGCCTGGCTGAAGCGGCTGCGCGAGGTCTGCACCACACGTGGCATCGTGTTGATCTTCGACGAGGTGTTCGTCGGCTTCCGGCTCGCGCCGGGCGGTGCGCAGCAGTATTTCGGCGTGAAGGCCGACCTCGTCACCTACGGCAAGACGCTGGGTGGCGGCCTGCCGGTGGGCGTCGTCTGCGGCAGCCGCGCGCTGATGCAGCGCTACCGCGAAGACCGGCCGGCGGACATCTGCTTTGCGCGCGGCACGTTCAACGCCCACCCGTACGTGGTGGGCGCGATGGCGGCTTTCCTGAAGCGCATCGAGCGCCCG
Source organism: Roseateles sp. P1_C6 (assembly GCF_056406315.1). Taxonomy (NCBI): domain Bacteria; kingdom Pseudomonadati; phylum Pseudomonadota; class Betaproteobacteria; order Burkholderiales; family Sphaerotilaceae; genus Roseateles; species Roseateles sp. P1_C6. Next base: position 5,963 of record NZ_JBFUAK010000024.1, on the reverse strand, counting down.
GACGTGAAGGCCTTGTACGACGGCTTGGACGAGCGCTGGAACGCACGCTGCGCGCAGTTCAACGCGCGGCTGCAGGCGGCCGGCGCGCCGGTGCGCCTGGCCAACCTGTCGACGATCTGGACGGTGATGTACGACCAGCCCGGCCGCTACCACTGGATGCTGCAGTTCTACCTGCGCAAGCACGGCCTGGCGTTGAGCTGGGTGGGCACGGGCCGGCTGATCTTCAGCCTGAACTACGGCGATGCCCAGTGTGCCGAGGTGATGGATCGCTTCATCGCTGCGTGCGACGAGATGCGCGCCGACGGCTGGTGGTGGACCGCGCCGGCGCTGACGGGCAAGGCCATACGCCGCAGCGTGTTCCGCGAAATGCTGGCGCAGAAATTCTGAGATGAAGCAGCCGTTCGCCCAGTCTCGCCTCGCTGAACGCGGGCAAGCCCAGTCGGTCCCCCAAGGGGACGGCGATGCAAGCGGCCTCGAGCCCCATGCACATCGCTCAGCGGGCCGGCTTGGGAGCGGCCCGGAACGCTCACGAACCGGCTGGTTCAAGCGCCTGGTGGCGCAGGAGGACCTGAACTTCCTGCTCACCAACCGCGTGCCGCGCATCGCGCTCACCAAGCTGATGGGCCGCTTCTCGCGCATCGAGAGCCCGCTGCTGACGAAGCTGACGATTGCGGTGTGGCGCTGGTTCATTCCCCTGGATTTGGGCGAAGCCAAGCACACCGAGTTTCGCTCGCTGAAAGACTGCTTCACGCGCGAGCTGAAGCCCGGCTCGCGCGTGTTCGACACGCGGGCCGACGTGTTCACCAGCCCCAGCGACGCCATCGTCGGCGCGACCGGCATCGTCGAGCGCGGGCAGGTTTATCAAGCCAAGGGCTTTCCGTACGCGACCGAGGAACTGTTCGGGCCGACGCAGGATGCGAGCGCCTTCGAAGGGGGCCGCTTCGTCACGCTGCGGCTGACGTCGGCGATGTACCACCGCTTTCACGCGCCGGCCGACGGCACGGTGGAGCATGTGACCTACCTGAGCGGCGACACCTGGAACGTGAACCCGGTGGCACTGAAGCGCGTGGAGCGGCTGTTCTGCCGCAACGAGCGCGCCGTGGTGCGCATGACGCTGGCCAGCGGCCACCCGGTCGCGCTGGTCCCGGTGGCGGCCATCCTGGTGGCCAGCATCCGCCTGCATTTCCTGGACGTGCTGCTGCACCTCGGTCGAAAGGGCGCGAACGAGATGCCCTGCAGCGCACCGCACGTGAAGGGCCAGGAGATGGGCTGGTTCGAGCACGGCTCGACCATCATCGTGTTTGTGCCCCAGGGGTTCGAGCTGGCCGAGGGCATCGCCACCGGCGTGCAGATCCGCGCGGGGCAGGCGCTGCTGAGGCTGGTGAGCTGAGGCGTCAGCGGCGCAGGGCCAGCGACGCGATCAACGCCACCGCGGCCACGGTCCACAAGACGATCCACGCGGTCTTCGGTAGCTGCACGTCACGCCGACGTGCGGCGCACAGCGCCAGCATCAGCGGGCCCAGCACGGCCGTCTCGATGAGCAGGTTGCGCCACAGATAAGGGTTGTCGAAGCTGAGCCGCCCCGCGCTGGGCAGCAGCCCCAGTGGCGAGCGGAATGCCTGGCGGTCGAACGGCCACAGCCAGGGCGACGGGTGCACGCCGACGAGGAAGTCCAGCACCTCGTGCGACGCGGCGGCGGCCAGCAGCGTCAACGCCAGCGGCAGTGGGCGCAGTGACCGGCCCGTTGCACGCCACCCGCGCAGCAGCAGCCACGCCAGTGCCGCGCTGCCGGCCGCGAAGCCCACGCTGTGCGTGATGCGCGGCTCGACGGCAAGGCGCAGTGACCACCACAGCAGGTAGTCCAGGTCCGGCAACACGGCGAGCACGACGCAGGCCGCCAGCAGCGGCACATCCAGCGTGGGTTTGGTCGCCGACCGGCGGCAGGCGTAGGCCGTGGCGCCCGCGGCGAGGTGCGCGATCAGCGAAGACATGCCGGCATTGTCCGGCGCGGGGGGGTGAACCGCCCGCGTGTGAGCCGTCTTCAGCCGACCACTTCGCTCGCTGCCACCGGCGCTGCCTCGGGCAAAGCCACGACCGGCTTGGCCTTTGACTTGACCGCCGGCAGCATGCCCGGCAGCGCCGCCTCGTCGCCGCGGTCTATGATCTCCAGCCGGCCGTCGAAGTGCTCGACCAGCGCCGTCAGGCTCTCCACCCAGTCGCCGTCGTTGCAGTACAGCACGCCGTCGATCTCGCGGATCTCGGCGTGGTGGATGTGGCCGCACACCACGCCGTGCGCGCCGCGCTTCTTGGCCTCGCGCGCGACGGCGTTCTCAAACTCATTGATATAGCTGACCGCGCGCTTGACCTTGTGCTTCAGGTAGCGCGACAGGCTCCAGTACGGCAGGCCGCACTTGGCGCGCACGCGGTTGAACCAGCGGTTGACCTTGAGCGTGAATTCGTAGGCCAGGTCGCCCATGATGGCCAGCCAGCGCGCGCACTGGATGACGCCGTCGTACAGGTCGCCGTGCGTGACCCACAGCCGCTTGCCGTCGGCCGTCACGTGCATGGCTTCCTCCATCACGTCGACACCGCCGAAGTTGTGCGTCAGGTATTTGCGCGCGAACTCATCGTGGTTGCCGGGGATGAAGATGACCCGGGTGCCCTTACGCGCCTTGCGCAGCAGCTTCTGCACGACGTCGTTGTGCGACTGCGGCCAGTACCAGCTGCGGCGCAGCTGCCAGCCATCGATGATGTCGCCGACAAGGTAGAGGGTGTCGCACTCGACGTCGCGCAGGAAGTCGAGCAAGGCCTTGGCCTGGCAGCCGGGCGTGCCCAGGTGCAGGTCCGAGATCCAGACGGTGCGCACCGACAGCGTGGGCGTGTCGGCGGCAGCAGCGGTGTCTTGCGTCGTCGGCATGGTGAGCATGCTGCCCGCCGGTCATGACGCGCGCGTGACCGCGTGGCTGCGTGACCGCAGGCCCACGCGGTGGCGTCTTTGGCGGCTACAGCCGCGCCGCCAGCTTGGGCGACGCCGCCTCGATGGGCGCGAGCAGCCGCGGCCACAGCTTGGCGCCCAGGTCGCGGCGGAAGGGCCCGAAGTGCTCGATCTTCTTCACGCCCAGGTCGGCCGGCGCGACGCTGTGCCTTTGCACGCGCGCGGCGCTGAACTGCCTGGCCAGCGCATCCACGGCGGCCGCGGGGCCGAACAGGTGGTCGTCGGTGATGTTCCACAGGTGCACCTCACCGCCGAAGCGGTGGTAAGCCCGCTCGCGCGCCAGGCTGTCATCGCCGAACAGGAAGCCCGGTGTGCGCCCCCAGGCCGCCCATTCCAGTGCCGCGCCCGGCGGCAGGTCCTGGGCACGCGGCCCCAGCACACGCCCCGGCGCGTGGCCCAGCAGGCGCACGAGCACCGGCAGCATCAGATGGAAGAACACCCAAGCCTGCACCCGCGCAAAACCCGACCAGTGCCCGAGATAGGCCACCTGGGCCGCAACGCCCAGCACGGCGTCCACCTTGTCCTCGAAGCCCGGCACCAGGCCCACCGAATTGCCGCCCAGGGAATGGCCGACCCACAGCAGGCCCAGTTCGCGCTGCTGCGCGGCGGCCTCTTCACGGCGGCGTCGGTCGGCCGCATGAAGCGCCGCCGCCATGTCGACACGGGCCCAATCGCGCAGGCGCACATCCTCGCCCTGGCGCAGCGCCTCGCGGGACGCGGCGATGCCGCGGTAGTCGAAGCTCAGCACGGCGTAGCCGCGCCGAGCCAGCCACTCGGCAAAGTGGCGGTAATAGCTGGCCGGCACGGCCGTCGCCGGGCCGATGACGGCCACAGCACGCACGCCGACCGCCACGGGCGGCTCGAACCATTGGGCGGCCAGCAGGCGGCCGTCGCTGCAGCGCAGCGGCGTCGGGAACCGCCGCGCCTCCAGATCGCAGGCGTCGGTGTCGTCCAGATCGAGCGAAGTCGTCGTCGGAACCGACGTTGGCAACGCATCGGCGGGCGTCAGGGGCAGGCTGGGCATGGGATGAACCTCGAAACAAAAGCGCTTGCGGCGGCAATGGAGGCAGTCTAGATTGGCAACTTTTCGGCCGGTAGGTGGCCAGCTGTCTTCAAATCGTCAACCAAATGTCGACAAAGAATCCGAACCTACCCGGCATCGGCCGCCGGCGCCAGACCGCCGCGGAGGAGGCCTTGGACGCCAACGCGCTGGAGCTTTTTGCGCGGATAGCCCAGGCCGGCAGCTTTGCCCAGGCCGCCCGCGATCTTGGGCTGACGCGTGCAGCCATCAGCCGCCGCATTGCCACCATCGAGAAGGCTGTCGGCCTGACCTTGTTTGCGCGCAGCACGCGCAGCTTGGGCCTCACGGAGGCCGGCCGCCGCCTGCATGCGCGCGCGCGCGCGGTTCGGGACGCCGCCGAGAGCGCGCGCCTGGCGCTGAGGCATACGCGCGATCAGCTCGACGGCACCATTCGCATCAGCGCCACCGCGGGCTTTGGCCGCCATGTGATGGCGCCGCTGCTGGCGCGTTTTCAGATGATGCACCCGGCGGTGCGCTACGAGCTTTTCTTCACCGACCGCCGCGTCGACCTGTTGCGCGAGGGGCTGGACATCGCGTTCCGCGTCACCAGCAAGCCGCCCGAGACCTGGGTCGCACAACCCGTCTTGAAGTTCGCGATCCGTGCGTACGGCAGCGCCCGCCAGTCGCAGCGACCAAGCCCGCATGATCTGGCCGCGGAATCCTTGCTGCTGCTGGGTCAGGGCGAGGAGCCCTTCGCCAGTCAATGGCAGCACGACGACGGCAGGGTTGCGGACGTCTCGCTGCAAGCCTCGGCCTGGGGCAGTGACCTGGATGGCCTGATCGCACTCGCCCGCCACGGCGCCGGCCTGGTCATCGCACCGGACTTTTGCGTCGAGCCAATAGCGGCTTTGCAGGAGATTGGCGCACCGCCCGGTCCAGGCATGACGCCGTCACTGCGGAATGTGCTGCCCGGCTGGCGGTTGGTGGCCGGCTTCGACACCGTCCAGGCGCTCACGCTGCCGTTGCCCGCCGGCTCCGAAACGGCTCGCGCCCTCGTGCGATTCGTGCGCGACAGCTTGTTGTCGGCAGAGCGCTAGCTGTCGGCTCGCTGGGACGATGCCCAGCCGCTCATGACGCACGCTCGATGCTTTGTGATGGCCCAGTTGCCGGAGAAGGTGCGCGAACACCTCCTCTGTGAATTGGATCGGCTGGAACTACGCCAGCGACTTGGCGACACCCCGTTCTCGCCGTTTGAACTGGCACCAGTCGTTCTCGGATCGATTCGAAGACGATCCGAAGAATGGTCGATAGGGTGCTGAGCGCACCGAGAGTTTCGGCCCGTGCTTCTCGGTTCAAGACCGCGGACCGACGCAAGCAACAGCGGAATAAGCCACGCGTCACCATCAGCTACTGGGGACCAGGGCCCAGGTCGATCATTCAGATAGAGCCCATCGAATGGATGGTGGACGAGATAATGCTTGTACGCGGCGGTGGCCATCCCTATCGGTGCGACGTACTGGGCACCCGGTCACTGCGGCCACCGCGGCCTGAATTAATGCCTGGTCTCTTCTAAATTTCCGACTCGTTGACTCGTTTCCAGCAAACAAAATACGTCAAAGCAAAGCGCGCAATCTCTGCCAAATTGGGCGCTTTAGATCTTTTGTAGCCACCAAAAACAAAACCCCTCGCAGCCTGAGCTGGAGGGGTTTTGAGGGGTAAATAGCCTGACGATGACCTACTTTCACACGGGAATCCGCACTATCATCGGCGCTGGCTCGTTTCACTGTCCTGTTCGGGATGGGAAGGAGTGGGACCAAGTCGCTATGGTCGTCAGGCTTGACTGGTTGGCTTGTTGACGAGGTCAACAAACCCAATTCGTAGAGTCAGCAGATGTTATCTGCACGCGGCAAGTATTCATACTTGCTGCGGAATCAGTTTAATTTGATT
>NZ_JBFUAK010000023.1:0-14994 GCF_056406315.1 Roseateles sp. P1_C6 | reverse complement strand
GGCGGTCGAGGCGCCTTCGAGCTGGCCGGCGTCGACCTCGTGCTGGCGAACCCAGGTGTGCAGCGTCTGCGGTACGCAGCCGATCTTGCCGGCGATGGACTCGATGGCGGCCCACTGCGACGGGTGCTCAGCGCGGTGCTCCAGCACCATGCGCACGGCGCGCTCACGGACCTCAGGCGAAAACTTCGTGGACTTCCTCATAGCTCTATTCTCTTGAGTTGGAGCCTCCTCGAAACCCGGGGCGGTTCAATATCGGATAGGTGCCACGGCTTGAGCGCGTTAGACGCGGCACTTGATATGTCGCACAGCTAGGTGCTGATTTTTGGCTGCCTGACTCTCTATGGCCAGTTTCGCAGGTCACAGGCGCACACGCCGGCGAGGATGACGAGGCATGCGACGGCGCGCACTTGCGGCTGCTGTCTCTGTGGCGATCGGTCGCCGGCCCGCTCGGTATGGGCGAGCCTGTCAGACGGAGCCAAATTCGGCCGTTCGCGATCGAATGTTGTGGGCCGAGAGCGGGCGGCCTGTCGGAGTGCACAAGCTGAGCGGCAGGAATCGCTGCGACGCAGTCGCCCGAGCGAGACGGCATGCAGAAGTCTTGCGAAATGGCTGTATGAATGTACAGTATTTGCAGAGGGCCGCACGAGGCGCTGGGGCTGAGCTTTGCAGAGTTCGCGCAAGCGATAGACGAGCGATACCAGGCGGTGACTGCCGCCCGGGACGGGCTCTGAGCGTGAGGGTGCGTCGCGCTAAAAGGGCCCTTTGCGCGGCCTCGCGTTTCACAACAGCCTGGACCTAGCTAGGCCGCCCGCGGTTGGGGAGGCCGCGGATGGTGGCGTGGTAACGTGGAACGAGCTTGGAGTGGGTAGGACGGCCTGTTGGGGCTGTGGCTCCAACACGAGTTGCTGGTCGCCTTTGCCGGCGGCTCTATTGAAGCGGGCCAGAACACCGTGCTGAAGTTCCCGACAAACGCACTGCCGGCGCATATCGACGAGTTCCTCGTTTCATTGGAACAAGGAGGGGAGCAGCCTCTTTGGATGCCGGTGAAGCTTAGTCACGGTGGTGCACTCGGGGCAGCGCCCCAGGCAGTACAGGCTATTGCCACCTGGGCTCAGGGTCAGACCCACAGGGTCATCCATTTGGCGCGTCCCTACGGCACGTCGGTAGACACGCAGAATCGCTTCGCCAGAACCTTGCCTGGTATGACAGCCCTTTACTTTGCCGAAAGGGTGGAGTCTGGCCAGATTGCTCAAAGCCGCTTTGAGGCTCTGCAGGCTGTAGCGCCTATGGTGCAGGCGATGGACGGGGGTGACCTGCGCTCAACAGTTCGAGGTCAAGCTGTGGCGTTGGTCTGCTTCGCCGGCGCACGCAGCGAGTTTCTCAACACCCTCTATTCCAAGAGCGCGGCGGACTCGGTGCGAGGCATTTCCGATTTCCTAGAGCTCCTCAAGAACCTTCTTCAAACGATGGGCGGCGGGCTCGTCAACCAGCTGGACGCCGTTCAGCTGGGCCTGCTCAGCTCGCTCGTCTATCAACTGTTTTTAAACACGGACCAGCATGGCGCATACGACGTGTCGGGAAAGCGATACCAGGCAGGCGTTCGAGGGATCTCCGTCAAGCTGACCTCGGTGAACCACCCGAAGGAGTTAGTTGATCTTGCCGGTGACGATGTGCCGCTTAAGAGTTATCTCACAAAGTCCGCCGTGGTGGGGGGGCGGACCAGAGCTCAGCTGGGCCCGGAAGATGTGCCCAAAATCGCTGGCACGGCCAAGCCCATCCGCTTCATCGAGTTGAGCGTTTTTGACACCGGCCCAGGCATGGGGCTGAGATGGCTTTCGAGAAAGAGCGGTGCACGTAGCTACGCGGACTTCGCTGTGGGTGATGAGCTCGCCGCCGTACGCGAATGCTTCGAAAAACATGCCACTACCAAGTCGGTTCAAAGCGCTGGTGTAGGCCTGTCGACGGCGGTTAGCGCGATGGGAAAGCTCAATGCGTTCATGACCCTGCGGACTGGCCGCATGAGCCTGTACCAGGACTTTTCGACCGGAGTTGCTCAGTCGGACTTCGTGCCTAAGCCAAGGCGCCCCAAGGGCCAATCGGCACCTCTGATCGCCGGTACCGGCTATACCGTCTGCTTCAGGGTGAGTTGACGATGCTAGGCGCCAATGCATTTTTCGTCTTCCAGCACGCTCTGGAGAGAGACAACGCGTACTGTCCGCAGATGGCCGTCGTCTACAAGCCGCCGGGGCCTATGGTTGAGGGGGCTGTAGATGAACTGCTCTTATCACTGTCAAAGCGGCCGGTTCAGCCCGATGTCGTTGCAATAGTCCACGTAGATCAGTCGGATGAGCTAGAGCTTGCGCTGACAGGGGATAGCGCCAAGAACGAGTGGATGCGTTTCCGCGGGCGCGCAAGCCTGCTGACGGCGGCGTTCGACGTCAAGTCCGGAAGGCTGACTGTGCGGCGCCTGGAGACTGCCGACCGAAGCCTTGCTAAGGCATTTGCCGACCTGCTAAAGAGTCAGCTGCAAGACGTGCTCGCGACAGGGCTTGCGTCGCTGTTCAAGGCGGAGACGGTCGTGCTGTCAGCTCCGGCCGGATATGCGTATCAGAAGCCCTCCGGCAAGCGCGAAGAGTTTTTTCTGAAGCCGGACATTGCCTTGAGCAGCTCCGCAGCTGTCGGGTTCGTGGGCTTTGCCTTGTTGCGTAAGCTCGGGCCGAAGCGGCTGAATCTGACGACCGAGCTGCGCTACCTGTTCATCGACACCATGGCGATCGCGCCGGTGGCCTACGCATTGAAGGAGCTGATTTCGTTGGGGCGGGCTGTCCCAACGTACCTGACGGTCGAGAGCTTTCACTCCTATGGCGGCATCGCCAAGGTCGATCGTCCGCCACCGCGCTCTGCCATCTGCGTCATTTCAGCATCGACATCCATGTCGATGCACCAGCGCTGGGTACAGGAAAAGCGGGCGAACGCGGAGGACGTGGTGACGCTGCTTACGGCGCTGCCGGTCACCCAGTACGAAGACGGGGCCCTTTTTGCGATTGAGCGGCCAATGCGCACTCAGTCAAAGGGGCCGCCGCAGCTTTGCATTTTGATGGACGGCGAAAACTTCCTGCCTCAGCCGGAGCCCGCGAAGAAGATTCTTCTTTCAGAGGTTCACCACAAGACCGCTGAGACGGACATTCTTCGAGATTTGGCCGGTGCAGGGGTTTTCGACGCCTGGCGCCGTCCGCCGGTTCCATCCGCGCCGCCGCGGGCGCTCTACGTCGACGGACATGCCTTGGTCAAGGACCCAGACTTCCAGAACTGGCTGAGGAGTCAGCTGCGACTGCGTGTTCGTGCCGCAACTCGGGTCATCCTTCACCAGGACGATCCGGCGTCGCGTGAATTGGCGTTGCTGATCCAGAAGCTCTGCGCTGACCAGTTCCCGAAGCTCGAGCTGCGTGTCAACGCTGCTTCGGAAGTTGAATCTCTGGGGCTCGCAAAGACCGACGGCGTCTTAGTGTGCGCTGCCGTAGTAGGCAAGGGGTCGCAGCTGCTTGAGACGAGCCGAGCACTTAGAGACCTGCACGATGGGCCTCGTCTTTACGTCGTGGGAATCCAGGTCACCGAGACAAGAGAAGAGACCAAGACGCTCGGACCGAACCTTGAGCATGCCAAGCCGGTGAAGCATGAATTCACGGCTTACAAGAGGCTCGCGATCGGTCTGCAGTTGGGGCGGAGCTTCAGCGACGAAGCGCATACATATTACGATCCATCTTTCGATGCATCCCAGATTCCGGAGCCACTCAAGCGTCGCGCTGGGCTGCTTGGTCAGAATGAGCCTATAGAGGCAAGCGTTCTCCTGCCATGGGGCGACCAGGCCGCGAATGCTTTAGAACTCCGACCAGGCTACGCTTATTGGGCCGGAAAGCCCTACAAGGCAGGTGCTCATCAGGCAAGCGTGCTCGGCACTGTCGGCCTGCTGCTGCAGAGGGCGCGAGAGGACAAAGATGTCGATGCTGAGAAGCGGCTGAGCTCGTTGAGCTTTCGCCACGTGCTTCTCGACCCTGAGAACTTTGCGCGGTTCAACGACGGCGTGATCCAGGCGGCGTTGCTGCGCAATGCGTTCCCGTCCGAGCTCGACTACCGTATGGATAACGCGGCGAGTAGCCGGATGCGCGCCATCCTACTTCGCATGCTCAAGAGAATTCATGAGCCGGCCGGGGAGGGAGCTCTCGAGTTTCTGATGGCTATCGCGCTTCAACGTTTGCTGCTCGAAGAACAACACGAGAAGGAAGTCGTTGGCGCTGCACGGGCTTTGGCTTGCTCTGCGACTCTCAAAGAGGTCATAGCCTTTCTCCTTCGTCCATTGGACAGCACCGAAGCCAAGCCAGCACTGCCGTTCTAGGCGATTCGCACGCTGAGAATCAAGCGGCATCGGCAGTCGCCATGCTCGCACCGCGTTTGCAGGTGAGCGAGCCGCACGCGAAGCTAGTGCTGCCGCGCGGGCGCTGTATGTCAGTGCGGTTCTCGAATAGCCGGCGTCGATCGGTACTCGGTAGTGATAACTCCTGGTGCCAACGTTGACCTGAAACTAGCTCGTGGTCCGAGCGGACGCTACGTGACAGAACCGCAACCACAGTTCCCGTCGGTCGCTCATCAAAATTTGGGATGACGCGTTTGAGAGCGGGCACCACGATGCACGACCATGTTCTGCCTCCGCTCAATTGGCTTGATCTGCGCACTTGCCGTGGGAGGCTCGGTCTGGGCGCAAGCGATCGATGTCCAGGCTGTCCTGGATGCACAAAAGAAGGGCGCGGCTGCTGCCGGTGCAACCAAGCCTAAGGACTCCTTGCCGGCGAACGACTTAAAGCCCCCGTCCATAGCTGGATCTGCACCGACCGCAGGTACGTTTGTTCCGTCAGGGTGCCAGATGGAGACTTTGCTTCTTCGGACGGCAAAGGCCACTGCAGGTGCGGTGGACGACGTAGATCTGAGAGTGACCAAGACTGCCTTGGCTCCGCGGCAAGAGCTCACTTTGTCCATGAAGCTCGGAAGCGAGCTTGCGAAGTGCATCGGTGCAACCAGCGGTCCCGTCCTGTTCTTGGACCATCTTCCAATCCAAGGCCTTGCATCTACTGGACGCTTCATCGAGGGCGGACGCCTGCTCGTGCGATTCAGACTTGATCGGCCGGCATCTTCGATATCCAACTGGAACGAGTTGCTGCAACGAGCGTGGAGCGATGGCGCGGATCGGGCAGTTTGGGTTGGCTTTGGCGGAGGTGACGCCGAAGTGGCGGTGGCTCCTGAAAAGATTCCCTTACGCATCGGCGGAGGTAGCCCTGCGATCGGGTTCGGCGCGCTGATGCTTTGTTTGGTTTTGCTCGCGATAGTGTGGCGCTCATCAAGAGCTTTGGCTGACCGGAAGCGTGGCGAGCTCAGCTACAGCTTATCGAGGCTGGTGCTGGCGTGCTGGGTGCTGACGACTAGTGCAGCAATCATCCTGATGTTGTTTCACACCGGGGTTTTGCCGTCGGTCGCCGACGGCGGCCTTGCCTTCATGGTCGCGGCAACTGGTCTCGGCACAGGGGCTAGCGCGTTGATAGACCGGTTCAAAGAGGCTAGCAATCCAAACGCCTCTAGCTTTATCCGTGACTTCTTTGAGGATGGCGATGGTTTTGCCCTTCATCGAGTTCAGTCGGCCATCCTAAACGGCCTGGTGCTTTATGTCGTCTGGGCCGAGCTCATTACCTACGGTTCGGTGGCCAATATCGACAAGAGCTGGGCGGCGCTGGTGGGCGCCAGCACGGCGACGTACCTGCTTGGGAAGTCGGGCGAGAGTGTAAAGCCGACTGTCGAGCAAAAGATTTCTTAACCCCGGGGAGCGAACCGTGGCAATTCCAGTCATGACCTTGCATAGGAGCGGACCGACACCACAAGTGAGGGTGGTAATCGGGTTTACCAATCGCGCGTCGTACACCATAGCAATGGTGCCGCCAGACCTGAACTTCTCTAAGGCGATCGCTTTCGTGACGGCTGACGACCCTGACGAGGTCGACGATTTGCATCCATTGCCCGCGGAGTGGGTAGACCGAGACGGTTGGTTCGTGGTCGCCGTCGGGGGCATCGGCGCGTCCACAAACCCGGCCCAGTTTTCAGCAGATTCCTTCCTCATCCAAGGTGGTCAGGCGTCGCCAATGATTACCACTCTGAGCGAGGCGGCAGCGGCTGCTACGTTCGTCAGTTCCATCCAGATTCAGGTGCAGCCATGAGGCGCCTACTCATCGCCGCAATGGTCGGCCTGTTTGGCGCCACAGCTCTTGCAGCGGAAGGAGATGTGACCTTGGTCATTACGGGGCTCGCAAAGCCGCCAGAGGTAAAGAAGCTGCCGGACGGCAGTTTCCAAATCACCATTCCAGCTGCGAAGCTCAGCACGGCGAGCGCTGCAGGAGCCGCTGCCGATGCAGCGGCGAAGCCTGGGGGAACTAGCCCCAAGATCGCCGCAGCAGCTCCGGAAGGAAAGGCAAGCGAGGCTGATGGTGGTCAGCCGAATCCATTTCTTGCCCAACAAATCAAAGGTGTGCAGGACAAGCTCAACGAGAAGGGAGCTGCCGCGGTCGCGGACTACAAGAACTACTTGGTCGACATGTCAATTCCGACGACCCCGGCGTTTTCAGTCCTAGGCGCGACGCCGGAGACGATTCTGCAACCGAAGGCTCCTCGAGACTTGGCGGTTTCGCTTGTTCAAGGGCTGTCGGACAAGGAGAAGTTAGGGAAGGGCGTGGGCTTCGACATCGCGCCGTACATGCTGGCGTTTGGTGCTAAGACTACCCTCAAGACCTACAAGGAAAACCTCGACGTCCGCGTTCTTTCGAATGCGCAGCTCTCCTTCGGTGCGATCAAGCAAGACGTCACTGGTGGAGGCAACATCACGCGATTGTCGGGAGGTGCCTCGTTCATCTTCTTCGATGACGGGGACCCTCGGTTGTCTGAAGCGTTGAGCATCTGCTTCAACAAAGCCGTGAAGAACGAGCTCACCATCAACTCGGCCGATGGGGTTGCTTGGGTTCAAGAGACTTTGAACGAGCAGCAGAAGTCCGATAAGACGGCCGATGGAGAGGCCGCTGGCGGCTCTGTAGCGAAGAAGGTGGGTCCTAAGCCTGGGCCGCTGATGATTGCCGCCACCAGGCGGCTATCCGATGCGTACGACGACTGTCGTACGAAGTTCAAGACGGCGACCTGGAACAGCACTCGCTGGACCGCCGGCCTTGCGCAGGCAGTTCACAACCGAGGTGGCGGCACTCACAAGGGTGCAGCGGGACTGTGGACGACCTACAGCCTCAACCTAGATGGCGACGACATGGGAAAGGACTTGGCGGAGATGGCCAAGGAGAACCGGTCTCAGGCCCTCTTTCACTACAGGCGAACCAACCGGGAGGAGGTGGCGAGCACGACGGACGCACGCGGGTTTGAGCTTCGCCGCGGAGACCTTCTGGGCATTGGCTACAAGTACGGCTCCGACAAGCGAAACGTGAGCGCAGAGTTCAGCGTCCAGCATGCCAAGTTCGACACTGGCGGGTCCGAAACGTCCCGCAAGCTAGCGCTTGGCGGTGAACTCATGGTCAGCAAGGACCTATGGCTGGTTTTGACTATCGGCGGCCAGGGCGGACAAAAGAACGGGAACAACTCTCCGTTCGCGCTCGCAGGCCTGAAGTTCGGTTCTGCGTCGGAGTCCACAGGCGCTTTCGGAAAGTAGAGAAGTCTATGAACATGCTCAACGTAGTCATCGACATCTCGCACCATAACAAGGTGTCGAGCTTCGAAAAGGTCGCCAATGCCGGAGTTCTTGGGGTCATTCAGAAGGCGACTCAAGGCTTCTCGTTTAAGGACCCGACGTTTGCAGGCAATGCGAAGCGCGCGAAGAACGCCGGCCTGCTCTTTGGTGCCTATCATTTTGGAACCGCCGGGGACCCCGTCGCGCAAGCCGAGTTTTTCCTGTCGAACGTTGGCGACACGTCCTTGCTCGTCCTGGATTTCGAATCCAACCCTCAGGGGCACGACATGTCGCTGCTGGAGGCGGAGCAGTTCGTGCACCACATATTCACCCGCACCGGCCGCTATCCGGGCCTGTACTCCGGCCACACCATCAAGGAGGCTCTAACCGCAGCCGGCATCACCTCGCCGTCGCAAACGGAGCTATCGAATTGCTGGCTCTGGTTTGCTCGCTATGGTCAGCCACCGCTGATTCCAAAGGTTTGGAGTCGATGGACCATGTGGCAATACACCGATGGCGCAGCGGGAGACCTGCCGCACGATGTGCCCGGCATCGGCCGCTGCGATCGAGATTGGTTCAACGGAACAGAGGACGAGCTTCGCAAGCTTTGGGGAAACTCATAGCCCTCGGGAGACGACGATTAGTAGCCTCTAGGCCAAGCAGTCTGACTGGCCCCGGCCCCCCGACTTACACGCCGGGAGACCGCACAAGCACTGCTTGGTTCTCGTTCAAGCTTGAATCGGCGAGATCGTGCAGTAGACCGGCCCTGAACCTCCGCAAGGCGCAGCAACAGGAGCCGGCGCGTGATCCCATCCGACAAGGCACCCTCCAAGCTTTGTTCCAGAAGCTCCCAGAGCGCCGTGCGTCTCGGTAGCCAATACGTCGCCTCCAGCAACCCCCGCTCCGGGTGCCGCGGCTGTCCATGCGCCGTGATTCCAACCCGGCATGACATGCAGGTTCATACCCGCGGCGGTCGGGTGTTGCTTTCTTCCGTGCTTGTTCCCGGCGCCGAACGAATACAGAACTCGGCAGTAGCCGTTTGGCAGAGCCACCGGCGATGGGGCCGCCACCCCACTGGCTAAGTCGGCTCCGTGGTGAGGGACGACAAGCCCAACCGGCGGCTCAGGGTTGAGGTGCGGCACGAAGTACTTGTAGTCACAATCGCCTGTGAGCAGCCAGCTGCGAGGGGGGCCGAGCGAGGTGTCCTCAACCGCGACAGCGATGCCGGTGTTGTTCCTGTCGGTGCCTGAACCCAGCACGAAGCGTAGCTCTCTGGTGGCTCCAAGGCCCGCCGTGCCCACGGTCCCTGCCGAGGCGGTGTAGGTGGACATCGAGCCACCAGCGGCGATCACCTGATGAGCAAAGGCGACGTGTACTGGCCCGACGGTCTGCAGCGGCGCGTACCAGTCCTGTAAAAGTGCTGGGTACGGGTTCGAACCACCCGTCGAGCTCGCGAACGCTCCGGCCCAATGGTCGGCATCCCAGTGCGACAACACGATTGGAGGCGTGTAGGTGAAGCAGAACACGAGATTTGGTGGTGTGGTGTGCTGGTTCCGATAGACGCCAGCGCCGAGGTCGAAATAGAGCGTTGGCGCGGCTTGCCCCAGGTTCTCCTCGAGCAGAGCGTTGCTGTTTCCCTGACCTACGTCATAGACCGCCAGCAAGTCCGCCTTGGCGACGGAAAGCTTGCTTTCCAACTGAGGGGTGGAGATGCTCGGCAAGCTGAGAAGTGAAAAGATGCCCGACAGCGCCTTGCCCTGCTGAACTGAAGGCATCGTTCCCTTGAGGTAGGCGCTTCTGGCCTGGCCGAAGAGGGTCGGATAGACAGCTGCCGCACTTGCACCGTCAACCTGGTCAGCCCCCAGGTCGAAGGCGAACCAAGCATCTTCCAGAGCTCCGAGGCCGGTGTCCGAGCGTCCGGTGTCGACGAAGTCCGGTGTGCCATAGCCGAAGAGGTCCTGCCCGATGGGATGTTCGACCTCGATTCGGAATAGAGGGGCATCGTCAAAGAGGCTGACACCTTGGCCGGACAAGAGAGGCTTGATGGGTCTCGCTGCCTGCTCTGCTATGGCCGAATCAGGATGGTCCAGGTCGAACCGTGTATCCGTCATCGCGCGGGTGGCAAACCACCGCGCGTCCACCGCGTCGAACGCCAGCAGAACGGTCCACTCGCCAGGCGTTGGTAATTCCACGTGGTCTAGACGGGCATAAACCGCGGAAGGCACATCCCAATCGCTCGGATAGTCGCGCTGAAAGTGACGGTTCATAGAGGCCATGTAGAGCTGCTCAGGAGGCCGAAAGCATGCGCCTACGCTGTTGGTTTGTGAACAAGGACGCTAGTCAAGTTGGATGAGGTCCTTGGTAGGTGCCCAGACAACAACGCTGTAGATTTCGGCAAGGTCGAAAAGGGAGCAGGCCATGACAAACGCTGGCGCAGCTACGGCGGGGCCACCCGCCGTTCAAGTCAGGAGGCAAGCGTTCGTTGACGAGTGTGATCTCGTCATGAAAGGCGGCATCACGAGCGGTGTGGTCTATCCCCTAGCCATCGTGGAAATCGCGAAAGCCTTCCGCTTACGCAGCATTGGTGGAACCAGCGCGGGTGCGATTGCTGCCGCTGCAGCAGCGGCGGCAGAGGTAGGCCGACAGCGCCGCAAGGCCGGGCTGCTCAGCGAGGACCACAAGGACTTCGAGGAGTTGGCCGAGCTCCCGACACTTCTAGGAAGCCCAGCAAAGGGCGCGGCAAACAAGCTGGAGGCGTTCTTTCAGGCGAGCGCAGGCTTGGGCAGCGTGTTCTCGTTGGCGAAAGGTCTCTTGGGGAAGTCGGGCGCCAGGTTGGTCTGGAGCCTCTGGGGAGGTCTGCTGCTGAGGTTCTGGGTTGCTGCGATTGCAGGCGGTTTGCTGGGCAGCGTGGCGCTTTGGACGACTCCGTGGGAGATGAGGAACGTGCTTGCGCTTGGTTCGGCGGCGGCGCTTGGATTGATCTGTGCGACGACGTTCGCGCTCGGCCAGGTCGTCTTGACTCTAGTGCGCAGGCTGCCGCTCAACGGTTTCGGCATCTGCACCGGCATGCCCAATGGCAAGCAAACCAGAGGGGAGGCGCTAACCGTATGGCTGACCGAGTTCTATGACACGCTCAGCGGGGAGACGTCGATTTCAGGGTCGCGCCCGATGCCTCTGGACCGATGCAAGCCGCTAACGTTTGGTGATTTGGTGAAGTGCGGCGTGGACCTGCAGGTGATGACGACCTGCCTGACGATGGGTAGGCCCTTCAGGCTGCCTTTTCGCGATGACGAGGTGGTCAAGGAGAACCGTCAGTTCTACTTCCGGCGCGACGAGTTTGAGAAGCTTTTCCCGGCCGATCTTGTTCGTTGGATGTGCGCACACCAACGAGCCCTCGCAGCGGAGGAATTGACTCCCCGATTCGCTCAGGCTGACTTCGAGGGCTTTTGCCGCTTGCCAGAGCCTGCCGACCTTCCCGTCGTCGTCGCGGTGCGCATGAGCTTGAGCTTTCCCATTCTTCTAAGCGCCGTGCCGCTCTACTCGTTTGACTTCAGAGATGGCGCACCGCAAGGATGCCCGAAGCGGTGCTGGTTCACCGACGGTGGCGTCAGCTCGAACTTTCCTATCCACTTCTTTGACAGCCCAGTGCCTGCTCGACCAACGTTCGGCCTGGATCTGGGCACAGCTGAGGACGAATGTCAGCCGCGTGTTTACATGCCGACCAGCAACGGTGGTGGGATTCTGGTCAACCGACGAGAGATTGGTAATTCAGGATTTGGATCTATAGCTGGCTTCCTTGGTGCTTTACTCAACGTTGCCAAGGATTGGAACCACGAAGCCCTGTCGCATCTGCCTGGCTACCGCGACCGCATCGCCGTCATCCGACTGACAGCCAACGAGGGAGGGCTCAACCTCAACATGCCTCGTGAGCGGATAAAGCAGCTCGCAGACTACGGTAGGGATGCAGGCAGGGAGTTTGTTCGACGCTTTGGCAACCCTGCGCTGGTGGTTTCCGGGACACCTGAGCCGAAGATGAACTGGGACAACCATCAGCGCATCCGGCTGCGGTTGCTCATCGCATCAGTCTCTGAGACGCTGAATCACATGCTCTCCGCCCACGCAAAGATGAAGGCGGCCGGGATGGACTACGAGCGTTTCTTCAATTCGGGACCCGATGGCAAGGGAGCTTACGAATGGAAGGGGCGCAACCTCGTCGACCAGCGCGACGCCGCTGGACTGCCGGTCAGCCAGGCAGGTCTAGGCAAGCGCATCTACGAACGATTGCTCGATGTGGCGCGCGATGTTCGCAAGGCTACTGCCGCTCATCCTGCCTCGGATGGACCGACCTCTTCAGTCGATCCCATGCGAGGGTCACCCCGGCCGGTGCCCGAGGCCAAGCTGCGCCCGCGAATCTAGTTAAAGGTTCGACCAGTCGGCGTCTGCATCCTCCGGGTACAGGTGGTTCAGCGCGATGGAAGGCACAACCTTTGGGTCGTTGTAGAGATCCATGATGGTGGCCTCTGCAATCATTTTGCTCGTCTTGGTGAGTGCGTCTCCGCCTCCCTGGGGCCATGCCCGCCTGCCAGACGGCAGCTAGGTATCGCGTGCCGCGCGCCATGAAAGAAACCGTTCTGGTGCCGAAGTCTCCCCGCATGGCGGCTGATTTGTCCGCTCTTGGCTGGCCCTTCAGCGGAACCCATTTGTCGACGATTTCCCGAGGGGGAATCTCGCCCTGGCTGCGACCAATTCGATCAGGCGTCTCGCGGCGTCGGCACCGGACGTGATGGCCTTAATCTTTTCGCCGACATCAGACTTCTGACACTTGATCTCTGTCTCCAGCAGGTCGTTGAGACCTTCGTGCTGGTACCCGTAGGCGATCATTTCGTCTTCATAGCCGCTGTGCACGCCCCAGGGCATCTGAGGTGGGGCTCTGTCCTCAGAAAGAAAAACCCCGGCACATGGCCGGGGCGGCAAAGCCTCTTCGCTGTCATCGCGCCGAAGCTCCTGCTCAGGGAGGAAAAGCAGGGAGATTGCTCTCGGAGTCGATGGTACGCCTCCTCCTGACGAATAGCTTGCCGGTGCCCGTCCCGTGGCTCCGCCTGCACGCACCATGACGTCCACTTCAGCATGGTTTTCAGCCTTTCAGGCCTTCAGCTGAAGGTCTGCTGGTCTGGTGCTTCCTTTCAGACTTCACCGTACCTCTCGTGAGAACTGAGAAGTTCCACGTGGCGCTGATGCCGTGTTTCCGGTCAGGACCCAGCTGAGCAAGATGGAGATGTCCCATCGCCTGAGCTAAAACGATCTCCTTCATTGGAATAGGAAGGAGTGTTTCGATGGCTACGACGCTGACCCGCCAGGCGCTGCATGAACTCGTGTGGTCTCAGCCGCGCACGACCTTGGCCAAGCAGTTCGGCGTATCAGATGTCGCCATCGGGAAGCACTGCAAAAAAGCGCGGATTCCAGCGCCCCCGGCAGGGTACTGGGCAAGGGCGGCTGCAGGTGGCGAAGGTCGCCGTCTGCCGCTTCCGATGCGGTTGCCTGGCCAGGCCAACGCAGTGTTGATAGGAGAGGAGCGCTGGCGGTACGTTCACGCCGTACCAGTCGCTGGCGACCCGCTGCAACCGCCGGCGTTCTCCGAGGAGGTTGACCAGCAAGTGTCGTTTGCGCTCAAGCAGGTCGGCAAGGTAACAGCCTGCCGAGACCTGGAGACCTCGGACCCGGCATTGGGTCGCGTGCTGGCAGCCGAAGCTAGACGCAGGCTGAAGGCTGAAAGTGGTGGTTGGGAGAAGCCGCTTTTTGATACGCCAGCTTTTCAGCGGCAGCTGCGCATCTTCAACAGCTTGGCTAGGGCGCTGACACCGCTCTACGGTAAGCACGAAGTGCGGCCTGAGGAAGAGTGGATTCGCGGCGTCGGGACCGTGCACCGACTTGTCCTTCACCTTGATTTCGGGGCGGTCACGATGAACCTCAGGGTAGTGGAGCCGTCGTCTGAACTTCAAGGTCGCGAGCGCAGGAAGGTCATGGCGACCACGCTTACCGTCGGGAGCGTGAAATCTCCTGAAGGCGTTCAAGAGTGGATGGACGGCGCTGAAGGCCGGCTTGAAAAGCAGCTGCCGGCAATCGTCGAGGCCCTTTTGAAAAGGGCGGAGCTAACTTTTCGAGCGCACATGCAGCTCCTTTTCGAAGAGCGCCTGAAAGCGGCCACGCTGGAGCGAGCGGAAGAGGAGCGACGCGCACAGGCGAGGGAAGCTGCTCGCCTGGCGGCTATCGAGGCGCAGCGAGAGAAGGTGCGGCAGGAGATTGCTGAGGTCGCTCGGCGCCGCAGGGCTGCTGAAGACATCCGGGCCACCGTTGAGGCGCTTCGGGCTCACCCTGAAGCTCAAGCCGAGGGGCGCGCCCGATTTGACGCTTGGAGCGCCCATGCGCTGCTGGTCGCTGACCGCATGGACCCGATGTGCGCGCCCTTGTACGAAGTACTTGGGTCTTTCCACGGGCAGGATATCTGCTTGGACGGATAAATGCCCGTGGCAATACCTGAAGTCACTCACTACCGCTTCGATCATGCCTGTCATCACCCACACCTTCGACCTGAAATCAGCATCGGAAACGTTTCCCCTGGTGGCAGATATGCTGCCTTGGGTGCGCGAGAACATCTCGGCCCAACACGGTGCTGCGCACAAGGTGGCCAAAGAGGCCTGGCCCACCGCGCTAGGTGTCGACGCAGAGTTGTTGCTGCTGTTTCTCCCTGAAGAGCTTGAGCCAGAATTGAAAACGTTGGCTGGAGCCGAGCTCGATGTCTACAACCGCCATAGCGACGACTTGCTCGAGAACCGGACCGTACTTGCCCTCACGACAGCGGCCGCCGCGGTGGCGGTCGACGTTTGGGACACCAATTTTCCAAGACAAGGCCGTCGCTTCTTTGTCGCCCTCGTTGCGCGGAGCACCGTCATCGTCGCTCGTCATGAGATGAACGAGGACGTTGAGGATGAACCGCCCCGGCAATCGCGGAGGCCTATTGGTTTAAGTCAGACGGTCGCGGCCTGACCAGCGCGTTGTCGATGGTAGTTGGCCTCGAACTCGGCCGGCGGGATGTAGCCCAGCGGCTCCATCAATCGGTGGTGGTTGAACCAGGCCACCCATTCCAGCGTGGCCAGCTCCACCGCCTGCTTGGTCTTCCACGGCCCGCGCCGATGGATCACCTCGGCCTTGTAGAGGCCGTTGATGGTCTCGGCCAA
>NZ_JBFUAK010000022.1:0-16889 GCF_056406315.1 Roseateles sp. P1_C6 | reverse complement strand
GACGTGACCGGTGCCGTGGAGCTGCCCAAGGACAAGGAAATGGTCATGCCCGGCGACAACGTCGGCATCACCGTGAAGCTGATTGCGCCGATCGCCATGGAGACGGGCCTGCGCTTCGCCATCCGTGAAGGCGGCCGCACCGTCGGCTCGGGCGTCGTCGCAACGATCATTGCGTAAGTTTTTTTAGGCCGCAGGGGCATAGCTCAATTGGCAGAGCGTCGGTCTCCAAAACCGAAGGTTGGGGGTTCGAGACCCTCTGCCCCTGCCAACAGTCGCTGATCACGACGGTTGGAATCAAGGCTCAAAGCATCGGCCCGCGAGAGCAATCTCGGCGGGCCTTGCTGCTGATGGCTACAAGCCTGAGCAGCATCCGAATAGCCGCTGCAAGGCGGCACGTGAAAGTGAAGTGATGGCGAATCCTCCCCAAGTCGAGACCGTGACGAGCGGTGCCGACAAGGCCAAGCTGGCCGCCGCGGTGTTGCTGCTGGTCGGCGCGCTGGTGGCTTATTACGGCCTGTCCAAGCAGGGCGCGCTGGCGCAATGGGCCTCGCTGTTCGTGCTGATGGCTGCCAGCGTGGCGGTTTTCTTCACGTCCGAGCATGGCAAGTCGCTGATCGCCTACGGTCGCGACTCGGTGCGCGAGGTCCGCAAGGTCGCCTGGCCCACCGTCAAGGACGCGCGCCAGATGACGCTGTATGTGTTCGCCTTCGTCGTCGTCATGGCACTGTTCCTGTGGCTGACCGACAAGACGCTGGAATGGGTGCTCTACGACCTGATCCTGGGCTGGAAGCGCTGATCAAGATCGAGGCAAGGAATCCCAATGTCTGAAGAACAAGTCGTCACGACCGAAGCCCCGGCGGGCCTGCCCAAGCGCTGGTATGTCGTCCATGCCTATTCGGGCATGGAGAAGGCTGTCGAACGCAATCTGCGCGAGCGCATCGACCGCGCCGGCATGCAGGACAAGTTCGGCCGCATCCTGGTGCCGACCGAAGAAGTCGTCGAGCTGAAGAACGGCAAGAAGGCCGTCACCGAGCGCCGTTTCTTCCCGGGTTATGTGCTGGTCGAGATGTCCATGGACGACGAGTCCTGGCACCTGGTCAAGCACACGTCCAAGGTGACGGGCTTCGTCGGTGGCGCCAAGAACCGCCCCGCGCCGATCTCGGAAGCCGAGGTCATGAAGATCGTCAACCAGATGCAAGAGGGCGTCGAGAAGCCCCGGCCCAAGGTCGAGTGGACGGTCGGCGAGGTCGTGCGCGTCAAGGAAGGCCCCTTCACCGACTTCAATGGCTCGGTCGAGGAAGTCAACTACGACAAGTCCAAGGTGCGTGTGTCGGTCACGATCTTCGGTCGTGCCACGCCGGTGGAGCTGGACTTCGCGCAGGTCGAAAAAGTCTGACGCGCTAGAATCCTGGGTTCGGCCGGCGTCCCATGAACGTCGGCCCGTGATCAGTCTGCAACGAGAGGCGGACAAGAGGAGCAAAGGTAAGGACTTCGGTCCGAGTCCGATGCGCTAGCACTCAGGTGTTCAGGCTTTGCCGCCCGGGCACTGGATTGGAGAAAACATGGCAAAGAAGATTGTCGGCTTCATCAAGCTGCAAATTCCGGCTGGCAAGGCTAACCCCTCGCCCCCGGTGGGTCCTGCGCTGGGTCAGCGTGGCCTGAACATCATGGAGTTCTGCAAGGCGTTCAACGCCCAGACTCAAGCCGGCTACGAGCCTGGCATGAAGCTGCCGGTGGTCATCACCGCGTTCGCAGACAAGAGCTTCACCTTCATCATCAAGTCGCCCCCGGCGACCGTGCTGATCAAGAAGGCTGCCAAGATCGAAAAGGGCTCGCAGCGCCCCCATCTGGACAAGGTCGGCAAGCTGACCCGCGCCCAGCTGGAAGAGATCGCAACGATCAAGACCAAGGACCTGACGGCTGCCAGCATGGACGCCGCGGTCAAGACCATCGCCGGCTCAGCCCGCTCGATGGGCATCATCGTGGAAGGGGTCTGACATGGCCAAGCTCACCAAGAAGCAAAAGGCGCTGGCTGGCAAGGTCGAGTCGACCAAGCTGTACGGCCTGACCGAAGCGCTGGACCTGGTCAAGGGTCTGGCCTCCGCCAAGTTCGATGAGTCCATCGACGTGGCCGTGCAACTCGGCATCGATGCCAAGAAGTCGGACCAGGTCGTGCGTGGCGCCGTCGTGATGCCCAACGGCACCGGCAAGACCAAGCGCGTCGCCGTTTTCGCCCAAGGCGCCAAGGCTGACGAAGCCCGCGCCGCCGGCGCCGACGTTGTCGGCATGGAAGACCTGGCCGAGCGCGTCAAGGCGGGCGACATGCCCTTCGACGTGGTCATCGCCTCGCCGGACACGATGCGTGTCGTCGGTACCCTGGGTCAGATCCTGGGCCCGCGCGGCCTGATGCCCAACCCCAAGGTCGGCACCGTGACCCCGGACGTCGCCACCGCCGTCAAGAACGCCAAGGCTGGCCAGGTCCAGTTCCGCGTCGACAAGGCCGGCATCATCCATGGCACCCTCGGCCGTCGTTCGTTCGACACCGACAAGCTGGAAGGCAACCTGCGCGCGCTGATCGAAGCCCTGAACAAGAGCAAGCCGGCGTCGAGCAAGGGCATCTACCTGCGCAAGGTGGCGATCTCCTCGACGATGGGCGTTGGCGCCCGTGTCGACATCGCCACGATCAACGCTCAAGCCCAGGCCTGAGCTTGAACTGAATCTGTGCGGCGCGAGTCTGGCGCCGCGCACACAAGATTGGTGGGGCGTTGGCCAGCTTGCTGGCCGGCGCGTCATCCAAGACCGCTGGTGATGAGCCCTGCAGTTGGGGGCAAGTCTTAATCCGGGGAACCGATGTGACAGTCGGCCTCGACCAGCGCAGATGGCGGTCCCGCTGACGGGTTTATCGCTCCGAGCCATCGGAGCGGGTTTCCTGACAGATGGTCGCTGAATCCCTGGCGCTCTGGATGCCGCAAGGCGGAAGGAGCAAATGTGAGGAGTAGACCTTGAGTCTCAATCGCAACGAGAAGGCAGTCGTCGTCTCCGACGTCGCAGCGCAAGCTGCCAAGTCGCAGACGCTGGCGTTGGCCGAGTACCGTGGCCTCACCGTGGAAGCCTTGAACAAGCTGCGCGTCACCGCGCGCGCCCAAGGTGTGTATCTTCACGTGCTGAAGAACACCCTGGCGCGTCGTGCTGTCGCAGGCACCCCGTTCGAAGCTGCTGCGGAGAGCATGGTCGGCCCGCTGATCTACGGCTTTTCGGAAGACGCTGTCGCGGCTGCCAAAGTCATCGCTGACTTTGCCAAGACCAACGACAAGCTCGTCATCAAGGGCGGCGCGTACGGCGGCAAGGCTCTGGACGTGAACGGCGTGAAAGCGCTGGCCTCTGTCCCGAGCAAGGAAGTGCTGCTGTCGCAAATCGCTGGCCTGCTCAAGTCGCCGGTGCAACGCACCGCGGCCGTGCTGGCGGCCCTGGCTCAGCAACGTGGTGCCGGCGCCGAAGTGGCCGCCGAAGCCCCGGCTGCGGCCTGATCGACGAACAACGCGTTCATTCGCAATCAATCTGTTTTAAGGAAATTCATCATGGCATTCGATAAAGACGCTTTCCTGTCCGCTCTGGACAGCATGACCGTTCTGGAACTGAACGATCTGGTCAAGGCAATTGAAGAGAAGTTCGGCGTGTCCGCCGCTTCGATGGCTGCTCCGGCCGCCGGTGGCGCTGGCGGCGGTGCTGCTGCTGCTGTTGAAGAGAAGACCGAGTTCAACGTCGTGCTGACCGAAGCCGGCGCTCAGAAGGTCTCCGTCATCAAGGCCGTCCGTGAAATCACGGGCCTGGGTCTGAAGGAAGCCAAGGACTTGGTCGACGGCGCTCCGAAGAACGTCAAGGAAGGCGTGTCCAAGGCTGACGGCGAAGCCGCTGTCAAGAAGCTGGTTGAAGCCGGCGCCAAGGCCGAGCTGAAGTAAGACTTTGGGGTTGGGCCTGCGACGCAGGCTCCGGCCCCACTGACTAGAAAAGGGGTTGCCCTCAGGGCTTCCCCTTTTTCGTCTTTGCGGGTTAATCCTGCTTGAGAACAGCTGAAAGCACTCGGCGCAGTATGATGCGCAGTTCTTTCAAGTGTTCTCTGATCCGACTGCAGAGAACCAGTTTGGTCGGACTCCGGTGCAATGCCGGGGTTGTCCGCCAGCGGTTGGTAGTGGCCAACCACCAAGCTAGGCAGCCGCCCGTTCTGGGCGGGTGAGCCAGCCAGTCGCCGACGCGGCTCGCCCCACGGCCAGGGGTGGGCTCGACACGGAGTGTTTATGGCGCAAGCAACCCCCTACAGCTACACCGAGCGCAAGCGGATCCGCAAGAGCTTCGGCAAGCGCGAGAGCGTTCTCAACGTTCCCTATCTGCTCACCATGCAGAAGGACAGCTACGTGGCCTTCCTGCAGAAGGACGTGGCCCCCGCCAAACGCAAGCCCGAAGGGCTGCAGGCGGCTTTCCTTTCGGCGTTCCCGATTGTTTCGCACAACGGTTTCGTCGAGATGAAGTTCCTCGAGTTCAACATCGCCAAGCCGCCGTTCGACACCCGCGAGTGCCAGCAGCGGGGGTTGACCTACGCAGCCGCCGTGCGTGCGCGCCTGCAGATGATCATCTATGACCGTGAGTCGCCCCAGGCGAAGACGGTCAAGGAAATCAAGGAGCAAGAGGTCTACATGGGCGAAGTGCCCCTGATGACCGACTACGGCTCCTTCATCGTCAACGGTACCGAGCGCGTCATCGTGTCGCAGCTGCACCGTTCGCCGGGCGTGTTCTTCGAGCACGACAAGGGCAAGACGCACTCGTCGGGCAAGCTGCTGTTCAGCGCCCGCATCATTCCCTACCGCGGTTCCTGGCTGGACTTCGAGTTCGACCCGAAGGACATCCTGTACTTCCGCGTCGACCGTCGCCGCAAGATGCCGGTCACGATCCTGCTCAAGGCCATCGGCCTGAACCCCGAGCAGATCTTGGCCCACTTCTTCGTGTTCGACAACTTCCGTCTGATGGATGTTGGCGCGCAGCTGGAGTTCGTCGCCGACCGCCTGAAGGGTGAAGTCGCCCGCTTCGACATCGTCGACAAGAGCGGCGCCGTCATCGTCGAGAAGGACAAGCGCATCACGGCTCGTCACGTGCGCCAGCTGGAGCAATCCGGCACGCAGCACATCTCGGTGCCGGAAGACTTCCTGGTCGGCCGCGTGCTGGCCAAGAACATGATCGACGCTGACACCGGCGAGATCATTGCCAAGGCCAATGACGAACTGACCGACGCGCTGCTGAAGAAGCTGCGCCAGGCTGGCGTCAAGGAAATCCAGTGCCTGTTCACGAACGAGCTGGACGAAGGCGCCTACATCTCGCAAACGCTGGCGTCTGACGAGACCGAGACGCAGCTGGCCGCCCGCGTCGCCATCTACCGCATGATGCGCCCCGGCGAGCCGCCGACGGAAGACGCCGTCGAAGCGCTGTTCAACCGCCTGTTCTACAGCACCGACACGTACGACCTGAGCCGCGTCGGTCGCATGAAGTTCAACGCGCGTGTCGGCCGTGACACGCCGGAAGGCGCGATGAACCTGTCCAACGAGGACATCCTTGACGTCGTCAAGATCCTCGTCGAGCTGCGCAATGGCCGCGGCGAAGTGGACGACATCGACCACCTGGGCAACCGTCGCGTGCGTTGCGTGGGCGAACTGGCCGAAAACCAGTACCGCTCGGGCCTCGCCCGCATCGAGAAGGCCGTCAAGGAACGTCTGGGCCAGGCCGAGACCGAAGCCCTGATGCCGCACGACCTGATCAACTCCAAGCCCATCTCCGCGGCGCTGAAGGAGTTCTTCGGTGCGTCGCAGCTGTCGCAGTTCATGGACCAGACCAACCCGCTGTCGGAAATCACGCACAAGCGTCGTGTGTCCGCCCTGGGCCCGGGCGGCCTGACCCGCGAGCGCGCCGGCTTCGAAGTCCGTGACGTGCACCCGACCCACTACGGCCGCGTCTGCCCGATCGAAACGCCGGAAGGCCCGAACATCGGCCTGATCAACTCGCTGGCGCTGTTCGCGCAGCTCAACGAGTACGGCTTCCTGGAAACGCCTTACCGCCGCGTCGTCGACGGCAAGGTGACCGACCAGATCGACTACCTGTCCGCCATCGAGGAAGGCAAGTACGTCATCGCCCAGGCGAATGCGACGCTGAACACCACCGGCGAGCTGACCGACGAACTCGTGTCTGCCCGTGAAAACGGTGAATCGGTGCTGACCTCGCCCGAGCGCATCCAGTACATGGACGTGGCGCCGACGCAGATCGTGTCGGTGGCGGCCTCGCTCGTGCCCTTCCTGGAGCATGACGACGCGAACCGCGCGCTGATGGGCGCCAACATGCAGCGTCAGGCGGTGCCGGTGCTGCGCCCCGAGAAGGCTTTCGTGGGCACGGGCGTCGAGCGCGTGGCGGCGAAGGACTCGGGCACGGTGGTCGCGGCTCGCCGCGGCGGCGTGGTCGACTATGTCGACACGAACCGCATCGTGATCCGCGTGAACGATGACGAGACCGTGGCCGGTGAGGTCGGTGTCGACATCTACAACCTGATCAAGTACCAGCGTTCCAACCAGAACACCAACATCCACCAGCGCCCGATCGTGCGCCGTGGCGACAAGGTGGCGGCCGAGGACATCATTGCCGACGGCGCGTCCACCGACATCGGTGAACTGGCCCTGGGCCAGAACATGCTGGTCGCGTTCATGCCCTGGAACGGCTACAACTTCGAAGACTCGATCCTGATCTCCGAACGCGTCATCGCCGAAGACCGCTACACCTCGATCCACATCGAGGAGCTGGTCGTCAACGCGCGTGACACCAAGCTGGGCGCCGAGGAAATCACCCGCGACATCCCGAACCTGTCCGAGCAGCAGCTCGGCCGTCTGGACGAGTCGGGCATCGTCTACATCGGTGCCGAAGTGAACCCGGGCGACGTGCTGGTCGGCAAGGTCACGCCCAAGGGCGAGACGACGCTGACGCCGGAAGAGAAGTTGCTGCGCGCCATCTTCGGCGAGAAGGCTTCGGACGTGAAGGACACGTCGCTGCGCGTCGACCAGGGCACGCAAGGCACGGTCATCGACGTGCAAGTCTTCACCCGTGAAGGCATCCAGCGCGACAAGCGCGCCCAGCAGATCATTGACGACGAGCTGAAGCGCTACCGCCTGGACCTGAACGACCAGCTGCGCATCGTCGAGAGCGACGCCTTCGACCGTATCGAGAAGCTGCTCAATGGCAAGGTCGCCAACGGCGGTCCGCAGAAGATCGCCAAGGGCACCAAGATCGACAAGGACTACCTGGCTTCGGTCGAGCGCTTCCACTGGTTCGACATCCGCCCGGCCGAGGAGGAAGTCGCCAACCAGCTCGAGTCGATCAAGAACTCGCTCGACCAGACCCGCCACAGCTTCGACCTGGCTTTTGAAGAAAAGCGCAAGAAGCTGACGCAGGGCGACGAGCTGCCTGCCGGCGTGCTGAAGATGGTCAAGGTCTACCTGGCCGTCAAGCGTCGCCTGCAGCCTGGCGACAAGATGGCCGGCCGTCACGGCAACAAGGGCGTCGTGTCCAAGGTCACCCCGATCGAAGACATGCCCTACATGGCCGACGGCACGCCTGCCGACATCGTGCTGAACCCGCTGGGCGTCCCGTCGCGGATGAACGTGGGCCAGGTGCTGGAAGTGCATCTGGGCTGGGCCGGCAAGGGCATCGGCCAGCGCATTGGCGACATGCTGCAGCAGCACACCAAGGTGGCCGAGCTGCGCAAGCTGTTCGACGAGCTGTACAACCAGAGCGGCGGCAAGACCGAGAACATCGACGACCTGACCGACACGGAAGTGCTGGAAATGGCCGAGAACCTCGCCAAGGGCGTGCCCTTCGCGACGCCGGTGTTCGATGGTGCCAAGGAAGAAGAAATCCGCGGCATGCTGAAGCTGGCCTACCCGGACGACATCGCCGCCAAGAAGGGCCTGACCGCCACGCGCACCCAGGCCTGGCTGTGCGACGGCCGCACCGGCGAGCAATTCGAGCGCCCGGTCACCGTCGGCTACATGCACGTGCTGAAGCTGCACCACTTGGTGGACGACAAGATGCACGCCCGCTCGACCGGCCCGTACTCGCTGGTCACGCAGCAACCGCTGGGCGGCAAGGCGCAGTTCGGCGGCCAGCGTTTCGGCGAAATGGAAGTCTGGGCGCTGGAAGCCTACGGCGCCTCGTACATCCTGCAGGAAATGCTGACGGTCAAGTCCGACGACGTGAACGGCCGCACCAAGGTGTACGAGTCCATCGTCAAGGGCGAACACGCCATCGAAGCGGGCATGCCCGAATCGTTCAACGTCCTGGTCAAGGAGATTCGCTCCCTTGGCATCGACATTGAACTGGAACGCAATTAAGGAGCAGATGCATGAAGGGACTACTCGACCTTTTCAAGCAATTCACCCCCGATGAGCATTTCGATGCCATCAAGATCGGCCTGGCTTCCCCGGAGAAGATCCGCAGCTGGTCGTTCGGCGAGGTGAAGAAGCCCGAGACCATCAACTACCGCACCTTCAAGCCGGAACGCGACGGCCTGTTCTGCGCCAAGATCTTTGGCCCGATCAAGGACTACGAGTGCCTGTGCGGCAAGTACAAGCGCCTGAAGCACCGCGGCGTGATCTGCGAGAAGTGCGGCGTTGAAGTCACGCAGACCAAGGTTCGCCGTGACCGCATGGGCCACATCGACCTGGCGGCGCCCTGCGCGCACATCTGGTTCCTGAAGTCGCTCCCCAGCCGTCTGGGCCTCGTGCTCGACATGACGCTGCGCGACATCGAACGCGTGCTGTACTTCGAAGCGTACGTGGTCGTCGACCCGGGCATGACGCCGCTGAAGAAGTTCTCGATCATGAGCGAGGACGACTACGACGCCAAGCGCGTCGAGTTCGGCGACGAGTTCATCGCGCTGATGGGCGCCGAGGGCATCAAGAAGCTGCTGGAGGAGATGGATCTCGACATCGAGATCGATCGCCTGCGCAACGACATGACCGGCTCGGAGCTCAAGGTCAAGAAGAACTCCAAGCGCCTGAAGGTCATGGAGGCCTTCAAGAAGTCCGGCATCAAGCCGAACTGGATGGTGCTGGACGTGCTGCCCGTGCTGCCGCCGGACCTGCGTCCGCTGGTGCCGCTGGACGGCGGCCGCTTCGCGACCTCCGACCTGAACGACCTCTACCGTCGCGTCATCAACCGCAACAACCGCCTGGCCCGTCTGCTGGAGCTGAAGGCCCCTGAAATCATCGTGCGCAACGAAAAGCGCATGCTGCAGGAAGCCGTCGACTCGCTGCTGGACAACGGCCGCCGCGGCAAGGCGATGACCGGCGCGAACAAGCGTGCCCTCAAGTCGCTGGCCGACATGATCAAGGGCAAGAGCGGTCGCTTCCGTCAGAACTTGCTGGGCAAGCGCGTCGACTACTCGGGCCGTTCGGTCATCGTGGTCGGCCCGACGCTCAAGCTGCACCAGTGCGGCCTGCCCAAGCTGATGGCGCTCGAGCTCTTCAAGCCCTTCATCTTCAGCCGTCTCGAAGCCATGGGCATCGCGACGACGATCAAGGCTGCGAAGAAGGAAGTCGAATCCGGCACGCCGGTGGTCTGGGACATCCTCGAAGAAGTCATCAAGGAGCACCCGGTTCTGCTGAACCGCGCCCCGACGCTGCACCGCCTCGGCATCCAGGCCTTCGAGCCCGTGCTGATCGAAGGCAAGGCCATCCAGCTGCACCCGCTCGTCTGCTCGGCCTTCAACGCCGACTTCGACGGCGACCAGATGGCCGTCCACGTGCCGCTGTCCATCGAAGCGCAGATGGAAGCCCGCACGCTGATGCTGGCCTCCAACAACGTGCTGTTCCCGGCCTCGGGTGAGCCGTCGATCGTGCCGTCGCAAGACGTGGTGCTGGGTCTGTACTACGCGACCCGCGAGCGCACCAACGGCAAGGGCGAGGGCATGATCTTCTCGGACATCCCCGAGATGATCCGCGCGCTGGAAAACGGCGCCGTGGAAATCACCGCCAAGATCAGCGTGCGTCTGGTCGAGTGGACCAAGGACAAGGACACGGGCGAATTCGTCGCCGAGACCAAGCTGACGGACACCACCGTCGGCCGCGCGCTGCTGTCCGAGATCCTGCCCAAGGGCCTGCCGTTCTCGAACATCAACAAGGCGCTGAAGAAGAAGGAAATCTCGCGTCTCATCAACACGAGCTTCCGCAAGTGCGGCCTGAAGGAAACCGTCGTGCTGGCCGACAAGCTGCTGCAAAGCGGCTTCAAGCTCGCCACGCGCGCCGGTATCTCCATCGCCATCGACGACATGCTGGTGCCCGCGCAGAAGCACACGCTGATCGAGCGCGCCGAGAAGGAAGTCAAGGAGATCGAGCAGCAGTACGTCTCGGGTCTCGTGACGGCCGGCGAGCGCTACAACAAGGTCGTGGACATCTGGGGCAAGGCCGGTGACGAAATCGGCAAGAAGATGATGGACCACCTGAAGGTCGAGAAGACGACCGATCGCCACGGCAAGACCGTCGATCAAGAGTCGTTCAACTCGATCTACATGATGGCCGACTCGGGTGCCCGCGGTAGCGCGGCCCAGATCCGCCAGCTGGCCGGCATGCGCGGCCTGATGGCCAAGCCGGACGGCTCCATCATCGAGACGCCCATCACGGCGAACTTCCGTGAAGGCCTGAACGTTCTGCAGTACTTCATCTCCACCCACGGTGCCCGCAAGGGCCTGGCGGACACGGCGCTGAAGACCGCGAACTCCGGCTACCTGACGCGTCGTCTGGTCGACGTGACCCAGGATCTGGTGGTCATCGAGGAAGACTGCGGCACCGACAACGGCATGGCGATGCGCGCCCTGGTCGAAGGTGGTGAAGTCATCGAATCGCTGCGTGACCGCGTCCTCGGCCGCGTCACGGCGGTCGATGTCGTGCACCCCGAAACCCAGGCGTCGCTGCTGGGCGCCAGCCACATGCTGGACGAAGACACGCTCGACGTGTTGGAGGCTGCCGGCGTCGACGAGATCAAGGTTCGCACGCCGCTGACCTGCGCCACGCGCTTCGGTCTGTGCGCGAAGTGCTACGGCCGCGACCTCGGCCGCGGCGGCCTGGTCAACACCGGTGAAGCTGTGGGCGTCATTGCCGCACAGTCCATCGGTGAGCCCGGCACGCAGCTGACGATGCGGACCTTCCACATCGGCGGTGCCGCGTCGCGTGCAGCGGTTGCCTCGAGTGTCGAAGCCAAGTCGGACGGCATCATCGGCTTCAACGCCACGATGCGTTACGTCACCAACGGCAAGGGCGAGCTGGTCGTGATTTCCCGCTCCGGCGAGATCATCATTGCCGACCCGCACGGCCGCGAGCGTGAGCGTCACAAGGTGCCTTACGGCGCGATCCTGAACATCAAGGCCAGCCAGGTCATCAAGGCCGGCGTGGTGCTCGCGAACTGGGATCCGCTGACCCGCCCGATCATCACGGAATTCGCCGGCCAGGCGCGTTTCGAGAACGTCGAGGAAGGCGTGACCGTCGCCAAGCAGGTGGACGAGGTGACCGGTCTGTCGACCCTGGTCGTCATCGACCCGAAGCGCCGCGGTGCCGCCAAGGTCATCCGCCCGCAGGTCAAGCTGCTGGATGCGGGTGGTCACGAGGTCAAGATCCCCGGTACCGACCACTCGGTGGCCATCGGCTTCCAGGTCGGCTCGCTGATCCAGATCCGCGATGGCCAGGAACTGCTGCCCGGTGAAGTGCTGGCCCGTATCCCGGTCGAAGGCCAGAAGACGCGAGACATCACCGGCGGTCTGCCGCGTGTGGCCGAGCTCTTCGAAGCCCGCTCGCCGAAGGATGTCGGTGTGCTGGCCGAGCAGACCGGCACCGTGTCGTTCGGCAAGGAGACCAAGGGCAAGATTCGCCTGCAGATCACCGATCCGGACGGCAAGGCCCACGAGGAACTGGTGCCCAAGGAAAAGAACATCCTGGTGCACGAAGGCCAAGTGGTGAACCGCGGCGAGCTGATCGTCGACGGTGCGGCAGACCCGCAGGACATCCTGCGCCTGCTGGGCATCGAGGAACTGGCGCGCTACATCGTCGACGAGGTGCAGGACGTCTACCGACTCCAGGGCGTGAAGATCAACGACAAGCACATCGAGGTGATCGTTCGCCAGATGCTGCGTCGCGTGATGATCACCAACCCGGGTGATTCGACGTACATCCTGAACGAGCAGGTCGAGCGTTCGGAGCTGCTGGACACCAACGACCGTCTGCGCAAGGAAGGCAAGATGATTGCCATCCACTCCGACGTGCTGTTGGGCATCACCAAGGCGTCGCTGTCGACGGATTCCTTCATCTCGGCCGCTTCCTTCCAGGAAACGACCCGCGTGCTCACCGAGGCTGCCATCATGGGCAAGCGCGACGAGCTGCGTGGCCTGAAGGAAAACGTCATCGTCGGTCGCCTGATCCCCGCCGGCACCGGCATGGCCTTCCACCAGGCCCGCCGTGCCAAGGAAGAGATGGACGACGCCGAGCGTCGCGCCATCGCCCTGCAGGAGGCCGAGGAATTGGCTGCCGCGCAGATGGCTGGCGTCGACGCCGACCACGCGGCCGACTGAGCCGACGAGGGCTTTGCTGCCCTCTCAAGCCGCCCCGGTGCAAGCCGCGGGCGGCTTTTTCATTCCAGCGTCCACTGCTCCGGCTTCAGGATGACGAGGCCGCGTGGCTTGGCGCGCTTGGCCAGCGACAGCAACGCCTTGTCGCGCGACACCAGCCAGCGCGCACCGCGCGCCAGCGCCAGGTCGATGAATTTCTGGTCGTCCGGGTCACGGCAGACCAGCCGCGGTGACGGCTCGGCCGCCTCCACCGCGTGGGCATGGGCATCGAATTGGGCATCGATGAGGGCCAGGTCGGGCGCGTAGCGCGCGGCGACGCCGCGGCCCAGCACGTGGCGGATCTCGTTGCGCATCGCCGGTGCCACCAGCCAGCGCAAGCCGCCGGACGCCAAAGCCGCGGCCAAGGGCTGCACGCGCGGGTCGTTGAAGACCAACCAGTCCATGACAACCTGGGTGTCGACGACGATGGCCGGTCGCGTGTCTTCCTCTTGGGCTGGGGCGGTGAAGGCGAGGGCAGGCGACGGCATGTCACCAGCTTAACCGGCTCTACGGGCAGACCCTTGTGCCGAATCCCTCACCGGTCTACAATCCTCGGCTCTTCGCCTTTTGGGCGGCGTTTTGCCATGGGCGCACGCAAGTGCGCCACGCTGCGCCCCGAAACCAGCGAGGTTCACAGACTTCAAACGGGAACAAGTCGTTTTATGCCAACCATCAATCAACTGGTGCGCCACGGTCGAGAGGCCGAGGTCACCAAGTCCAAGTCGCCTGCGATGCAGAACTGCCCGCAGCGCCGCGGTGTCTGCACCCGCGTCTACACCACCACTCCGAAGAAGCCGAACTCGGCGCTGCGTAAGGTCGCCAAGGTGCGCCTGACGAACGGCTTCGAAGTCATCTCCTACATCGGCGGTGAAGGCCACAACCTGCAAGAACACAGCGTCGTGCTGGTTCGCGGCGGCCGTGTGAAGGACTTGCCTGGCGTGCGTTACCACATCGTCCGTGGCTCGCTCGACCTGCAAGGCGTCAAGGATCGCAAGCAGTCGCGCTCCAAGTACGGCGCGAAGCGTCCGAAGAAGTAAATCGTTTGTTCGGTTCAGTCGCTGACTGATCCAACGTTGTTGCGGCCCCTGAAATGTCTCAGCGGCCGAGTAAGTGGATGACCCCAGATGTCGGTGGTTGTCCAGCGGAGTCAGGTCAGAAGACCGTCTCCAACTGAAGCAAAAGGAAGAGTGCCATGCCACGTCGTCGCGAAGTACCCAAGCGCGAGATCCTCCCGGACCCCAAGTTCGGTTCTGTCGATCTGTCCAAGTTCATGAACGTCATCATGGAATCGGGCAAGAAGGCCGTCGCTGAGCGCATCATTTACGGCGCCCTCGACCAGGTCGAGAAGAAGATCGGCAAGGATCCGCTGGAAGTGTTCATGGTCGCCCTGAACAACGTGAAGCCCATGGTCGAAGTGAAGTCCCGCCGTGTCGGCGGTGCGAACTACCAAGTTCCCGTGGAAGTTCGCCCCGTCCGCCGGATGGCTCTGGCCATGCGCTGGTTGAAGGAATCGGCCCGCAAGCGCGGTGAGAAGTCGATGGCCCAGCGTCTGGCCAATGAGCTGCTGGAGGCCGCTGAAGGCCGCGGCGGCGCGATGAAGAAGCGCGACGAAGTTCACCGCATGGCTGAAGCCAACAAGGCTTTCTCGCACTTCCGCTTCTAAACTCACTGTCTTTCAGCCGCCTCGGG
Source organism: Roseateles sp. P1_C6 (assembly GCF_056406315.1). Classification (NCBI taxonomy): domain Bacteria; kingdom Pseudomonadati; phylum Pseudomonadota; class Betaproteobacteria; order Burkholderiales; family Sphaerotilaceae; genus Roseateles; species Roseateles sp. P1_C6. The sequence goes on along the minus strand of NZ_JBFUAK010000022.1, from coordinate 2,521 downwards.
TTTCTACCAACCCGCTGGCGGCTCCTGTCTTCTGGAGCAAACCATGGCCCGCAAAACCCCCATCGAGCGCTACCGCAACATCGGTATCTCCGCGCACATCGATGCCGGCAAGACCACCACGACCGAGCGCATCCTTTACTACACCGGCGTGAACCACAAGATCGGTGAGGTGCATGACGGCGCCGCCACGATGGACTGGATGGAGCAGGAGCAGGAGCGTGGCATCACGATCACCTCCGCTGCCACGACCTGCTTCTGGAAGGGCATGGATCTGGCTCGCCCCGAGCACCGCATCAACATCATCGACACCCCGGGCCACGTCGACTTCACGATTGAAGTCGAGCGCTCGATGCGCGTGCTGGACGGCGCCTGCATGGTCTATTGCGCCGTGGGTGGCGTGCAGCCCCAGTCGGAAACCGTCTGGCGCCAGGCCAACAAGTACAAGGTGCCCCGCCTCGCGTTCGTCAACAAGATGGACCGCACCGGTGCGAACTTCTTCAAGGTCTACGACCAGATGAAGCTGCGCCTGAAGGCCAATCCCGTGCCCGTCGTCATCCCCATCGGCGCTGAAGAAAACTTCACCGGCGTGATCGACCTCATCAAGATGAAGGCGATTATTTGGGACGAGGCCTCGCAAGGCATGAAGTTCAGCTACGAAGAGATCCCGGCTGAACTGCAGGCTGACGCCGTCAAGTGGCGCGAGAACCTCATCGAAGCCGCCGCTGAGTCCAGCGAAGAGCTGATGAACAAGTACCTCGAGTCGGGCGATCTGACGGAAGACGAAGTCATCTCCGCCATCCGCAAGCGCACCATCGCCGCTGAAATCCAGCCGATGTTCTGCGGCACCGCCTTCAAGAACAAGGGCGTGCAGCGCATGCTCGACGGCATCCTCGACTTCATGCCCTCGCCCGCGGACATCCCGCCGGTGCCGGGCACCGACGACGACGACAAGCCCGTCGTGCGCCAGCGTATCGACGAAGAGAAGTTCGCGGCCCTGGCCTTCAAGCTGATGACCGACCCCTACGTCGGTCAGCTGACCTTCGTGCGCGTCTACTCCGGCGTGCTGAAGTCCGGCGACTCGGTCTTCAACCCGATCCGCGGCAAGAAGGAGCGTATCGGCCGGATCCTGCAGATGCACGCCAACCAGCGTGAAGAAATCTCGGAAATTCTGGCCGGCGACATCGCCGCCTGCGTGGGCCTGAAGGACGTCACCACGGGCGAGACCCTGTGCGACCCGGAAAGCATCATCACGCTGGAAAAGATGATCTTCCCCGAGCCCGTGATCTCGCAGGCCGTCGAGCCCAAGACCAAGGCCGACCAGGAAAAGATGGGTATCGCCCTGGGCCGCCTGGCCAAGGAAGACCCGTCCTTCCGTCTGCGCACCGATGAAGAGTCGGGCCAGACCATCATCTCCGGCATGGGCGAGCTGCACCTGGAAATCATCGTCGACCGCATGAAGCGCGAGTTCGGCGTGGAAGCCAACGTCGGCAAGCCGCAAGTGGCCTACCGCGAAACCATCCGCAAGACCGCCACCGACGTCGAAGGCAAGTTCGTTCGCCAGTCCGGTGGTAAGGGCCAGTACGGTCACGTCGTGCTGACGGTCGAGCCGCAAGAGCCGGGCAAGGGCTTCGAGTTCGTTGATGCCATCAAGGGCGGCGTCGTTCCTCGCGAGTACATCCCCGCGGTCGAAAAGGGCGTCATCGACACCCTGCCGAACGGCGTGCTGGCCGGCTATCCGGTCGTGGACGTCAAGGTCACGCTGACCTTCGGTTCGTACCACGACGTGGACTCGAACGAAAACGCGTTCAAGATGGCCGCTTCGATGGGCTTCAAGGAAGCCTGCCGCCGCGCCAGCCCCGTCATCCTCGAGCCGATGATGGCCGTGGAAGTCGAGACACCGGAAGACTACGCCGGTACGGTCATGGGTGACCTGTCCAGCCGTCGCGGCATGGTGCAGGGGATGGACGACATGGTCGGCGGTGGCAAGGTCATCAAGGCCGAAGTCCCGCTGAGCGAAATGTTCGGCTACTCCACGTCGCTGCGCTCGGCCACGCAAGGCCGCGCCACGTACACGATGGAGTTCAAGCACTACTCCGAAGCGCCCAAGAACGTTGCCGACGCCATCATCACGGCGCGCGGCAAGGCCTGATCCGCTTCTGAACCGAATCGTCTTCACAGCGGCCCGCCCGCTTCGCCAGTCGGCGGGAATCACGGGCTCTGTGGAAACGCTAAACCAACAGACTGGCGAGATGCTCTTTTTGGAGATTTGAAATGGCAAAAGGCAAGTTTGAACGGACCAAGCCGCACGTGAACGTGGGCACGATTGGCCACGTTGACCATGGCAAGACGACGCTGACGGCAGCGATCGCGACGGTGCTGTCCAAGAAGTTCGGCGGCGAGGCCAAGGCCTACGACCAGATCGACGCAGCGCCCGAAGAAAAGGCCCGCGGCATCACGATCAACACCGCCCACGTCGAGTACGAGACGGCCAACCGCCACTACGCGCACGTTGACTGCCCCC
>NZ_JBFUAK010000021.1:0-20620 GCF_056406315.1 Roseateles sp. P1_C6 | reverse complement strand
TGGCCGAGACCATCAACGGCCTCTACAAGGCCGAGGTGATCCATCGGCGCGGGCCGTGGAAGACCAAGCAGGCGGTGGAGCTGGCCACGCTGGAATGGGTGGCCTGGTTCAACCACCACCGATTGATGGAGCCGCTGGGCTACATCCCGCCGGCCGAGTTCGAGGCCAACTACCATCGACAACGCGCTGGTCAGGCCGCGACCGTCTGACTTAAACCAATAGGCCTCCGCGATTGCCGGGGCGGTTCAAAACTGAGTTTCGTCATGCTTTAGAACACGCATTTCGGATGCGCACAGAGCAAAGAGAGCGGATCCCTAGTCTTGACGAGGTTCCCCAGCTCACCGCAGAGCTTCTACGACAGGAGGCGAGGTACCTGCGCCCCAGCGACATACAGGAGCTTGTGCGAGCAATCGAACAGGATGGCGGCCAGCCAGAACTCGCAGCTTCAGCGGGCCGCGACTCGCTTCAAGAGTGGCTGGCGGACTCCTTCGACGACGACTTGAGGGAGGTGGAGTCGACGTCTGAATTAAATCAGCTTCGCCAGGAAGTCGAGGTACTAGCGGAGCGATTCAGCATCGCGCTGACAGAGAATCAGAAGACGAGAATTGATCTACTCCATGCTGACCTTCAAGAGCGAGAGGAAGCTAGAGCGCCAGAGAGCTACAGCAGTGTCAAGGTGGCAAGCCCAGCCCCAGATTTCTCTGACGAGGAGGTCAGGTCACTGTTCTCAACGATTTCCACGTCTCCTGAGGTGCTGTAGCAGCCAGTGCTTGTTCGACGCACCAATGGCAGCGGCCCCTAGCGGGCAGCTTTGAAGCCCGCGCGCAGAATGTTGCGACCCGTCGGCCGCGATCAAAAGGAAGCCCAACAAGGGCGTCCTCGGGCGCGAGAGCGCGCTGTGAGGTTCTCTGGTATTCCGCCTTGAGTCCCTGCCCCTCGCGACCGAGGCCAGTTACTCGCTGGCTTAATCGGCGGCAGCAGCCGGCGCTGCCACATCGACCTTTGCGGCCTTCTTAGCGGCAACCTTCTTAGCGGGCTTGGCCACCTTCTTAGCAGCAGCGCGCTTCTTTGCAGGTGCCTTCGTCGCAGCTACCGCAGCTGCTTTGACTGGACGCGTGTTCTTGGCAACAACCTTCTTTGCTGCCGCTTTCTTAGCAGTCTTCGTGGCCGCTCGCTTGGCTGCTGCAGCCGGCGCGCTCTTTGCAGACGTCTTCAAGGCCACTTTGACGGCGGCATTCTTAGCGGGCTTAGCGCGAGTTTTCTCGACAGGCTTCGCGGCGGCTTCAGGCTGAGCGACCGTCGACCTCGGTGAAGATTTCTTGCTACCAAGGAGGAACTCATCGAGCGAGCGGCCCGCCGCCAATGCAGCGTGAATCCACTGCGGACGCTTGCCCATGCCGCCCCAAGAATTGCCCTGCTCGTCACCGTATTTGGCTGGCTTTGCGCCTGCCTTCTTCCCCGAGATCGCCTTAGGAGCCTTCGTGGACTTCGTTGCTGCCGTGCCAACGCTTTGCTCTGAAGAGGTCGCAGCTCCGTCGAAAAGATGACCTGCCGTCAAACCATGCTGCGCGATCTCTCTTTTGATTCGCGCAATCACCGTCGACTGAATCGAGTCAGCCTCTCGTTGCAGCCTGGCGATCTGTTCATTGATTTTCGCGAGGGACTTAGCCATGCAGTAGCTCCAGAAGTTTGCAGAGCGAGTCTAACGACAGAAGCGAGTCTCAGAATGTTGGGTTGAGAGCGCATCGGTTGAGTTACACCTTGCCATGGGACGGCTCACCAAAGACTCGGACGCCTTACCGCATGGCACACCGAGAAGCTGCGAACGACGAACTGCAGACGGCAGAATCGCGGGTATGGAAGCCTACTTGGTCAGTCCAGCCGCCGTGCGCGATATCTCGAAACTGCTTCTCGACGATAGCGGGCAGCTGCGCATCGTGTCGGCAGCCGACCTCGCGCAAACCTCTCCAGAAGAACGCCTGCTCTTCGGAGTGCAGTACGGCTACTACGGCTTCCCAACCGAGGAACTCTGTCAGTTCCTTTTTGAGCGCATCAACGGACGCGCGGCCATAGAAATCGGCTCGGGGCATGGATTGCTCGCGAAGGCTCTGGGCATCCCCGCGACCGACAACCGACAGCCGGAGGAACCTGCTATCAAAGAGCACTACCGGTTGATCGGCCAGCCAACCGTCCCCTATGGCGACAACGTCGAGAAGCTGGACGCCCATGAGGCAGTCGCGAAGTACCGTCCAAACGTGATCATCTCCTGTTGGGTGACCCATAGGCTTGATCCAGCGCGGCTCGACGCTGGTGGCAGCGCTACCGGCGTAGACGAGGCCGCCATCATTGCAGCCTGCGATGAATACATTTCGATTGGCAACGAGCACGTCCACTCCGGCAAGCCAATCTGGGCATTGCCTCACGAGAAGGTGACGCCTCCGTGGGTCTATTCGCGCGCGGTGAATGGAAGCAAAGACTACGTCGCCATCTGGCGTCGGACTGCATAGGCGGGGGGCCGAGCGATGGCATTGGTGATTCTCGGCAGCTCGAGGTGTCCGCTCTGTCGCAAGACCATCGACGAGGGCCAGGAGTTGGTCTCAACGACGCATTTCATCGAATCGCCTGGCCATCCGCTCTGGAAGTACTCGGACGCGGCGATGCACTACGGTTGCTTCCAGACCTGGGAGCAGCGGACGCTGTTCGTCGTTGAGTACAACCGGCTCTTTGGAAGCAGGATTTGGGGAAACGGCACGCGCCACCCTATGACTGACGATGGAACCATCACGACGGTGCAAGCCGCACACTTGGTTCATGCCACATGCTCAAGAGTGATCCTGCCAAGCTATATCTGTCTGGTTTAGCTACGCTACTGTCGGCCGGGTCAGCTCTCGCCGACGCCATTCAGTTCGGTGTCGCGTCCCGTTGCAACCAAGAGCACGCAGTCTTCGAGATCGTCGGCATGGTTGAGGCCAACGGAGTCATCGCGTTCGCCACTTCGGCGCCGGAAGACTTCACTCCCCTTGCGGTCGGACCTCGAGCTCTGTCGTGCAAGCTGCCGGGCGGCACGTTAAAGCATCACTCCGGATATTCGAGCCGTCCAACGGCGAGTGCAAGGGTGCTGGCTTTGCAAGCGTCGACAGCTTGTCGGTTGGCACAAAGCGTCTGCCGGTCAGCGGCCCCGGCATCTTCTTCAACTGGTCCTGCGGCAACCGACCAATGGTCGTGCGATTCACCGTGAAGGCAGCAGCGTCGAACGCGGTCGTTGAGCGCTGCACTTCTGCTGGATGGACCTGGGAGGATGAGTACTTGCCCGTAACGTGCGAGACCGAAGCCCTTGTCACACCAAGAAGGAAGGCAACTCCACCACTAGCGCCTCGCTAAGAGCTCCCGGCAGGCTTCTGGCGGACACTCTTCATGCCCTCCTGCGTTCAGGGCGCGCCACTACGAAACGTCTTATTCGTTCAATTCGGCCAAGAGGTAGGTCTCGACAGCCCCGGAAGGGGCCGACGCCATCTCTTCTGGCACCACGACTGGCTGTATCCCGAACATCTGAAAGACCATATGGTCTTCGGCCGTCACCTCTTGTGAAGGGAGAACTGCCGCGATCCGACATGCTCCGCTCCCACCACCAGGTCCTTGCCCAAGCCATTCAAGTAGTCGGTTGTCAGAGCGGTCCCAAAGCCGTGCGATGTCGAGACCGGGCGTTGCGACGACCTCAACGGCGCCAATAGTGTGGTCGAGGGCCCGGGGCTCATTCGTCGGCGTAGACGGGTTGGTCAAGGTTTGCTCCAATTTCGGTCGAACCAGTTTGAAAAGCGCAAAGTGCTCGGTCAAGAGCCTCTCAAGGACGCTTCACCGCTCTAGTGTGGCGCCTCGCAGGGCCCTTCTCAAAATGTGCGCATATACCTACCTGTGCGCAGTACTCGGGTATCAGGCGAGTTCCTTGACCGCAGGCGCGTGACGATCAAGAGTGGTTGCCACTACCCCATTTGCCACATGGCCAAGCAATGGTCGACAGCAGCCTCGGCGACTTCCAGCAACACATGCACTTTCGCGCGCAAGCCGAGAGCTTGCTGGGGGCGCGTGCATGGTCTCTCCTGCAGAGCTACGGCAAGCTGATGGCTGGACCTCACTCCGGGCACTACGTCAGTGCCCTCCCCGCACAGGACCAGCTGGGTATTGCCGAGCAACTGGTGGCCGGAAAGACGCTGTTCATCCACCTCATGCATCGGCATCGCTCTGGAAACTACGAGACGTCGTCGCTCGGGTGGCGTGACGGCCAGCTCGTGATGGTTTTTGCGGACCGCGAGCAACTCGCGTGAAGGTGAAGTGCCATCGCTCCCTACTCGATACCGGGCAGTTCCTGAAGGCTCGAAATGACCCGGGTTCGGCCGCCGTCGCGAAGTCGTCCCAGCTCGTCCTTCCAGGCGACAAAGTCGCCTCCACTGACGGGGAATCCCGCCGCTACCTCGCTCCACGTCTCTCGCGCGGCCCAGGCGGCCAGCTCGAATACGTGCTCCAGGTTGTCGAGTGCCACCTCTGCATCGCGTTCATCGCACTCGTCGACGATGTCGAACTGCCTCTTGACCGCATCAAGCATGTCTTCAAGGTCGGCCTCGTCGGCAATTACGCTCCGCGTGCAGATGTCCTGCGCCGCGCCCAGGACTGCCGAAAGCGGAAATGCCGAGTGGGCACCAAACGGCACAGAGCACAGCTTCACCCGCGCAGACGCCATGCCTACGGTCATGGAGATGTTGGCAGAGAGGCCGCCGCTGAAATCATCAAGGAACGCTGCGGTGACGAAAAGGCTGCCCAGATGACGTTGGAGGGCTTGCAGGTCTTTCATGGGCCGAGTGATGTTGTTGTCCATACCAAATGAAGGACCCCATGTTTATTCCAGACGCAACGGAACGACGGAGGGCTATGCAGCGCGCCAGTGACGACTACATGAGTCAGGCGCGAGGTGAACAGAACGTCGGCTCGGCCGCGGACCCCACCCATTTGGCCTTTCAGGCCGGGTACTTCGCGTTGCTTTCAGCCGTGAATGGGGAATCGCAAGCAACTTCCGATGACCACCCCAGCGCTGACCTAGCTCGTGAGGGTGCCGACCGGCTGTCGTTGAGCAGGGCTGACCAAAACCTGGCCGACCTTGGCGCGCGGAACTACTACGAGCCGACCAGCCTGGACTTCATAGCGTCGCAACAGGATTGGATTGACTGGGCAGAGCGCGTCCGGGCGGCGGCCCTTCTGTCTACCGGCCAGCGCTAGCAGCCGGAGGCGCGATGGAGCTGGACCTGCAGATGCCGCCTGAGCTGAAAGCCCAGGTTGAAGCGTTAGCTTCCCTGCTGGACCACCGGCGGGTTGGCCGAATGACGGTGTTCTCGTACGGCAGGCCCGGCGAGCCGACCTATTGGCTGGCCTACCTCTTCGTCGAGGGAACGCGGCACGTGTTGGGCACGCCAGACCTACGGCATCGCCCTCTGACGGAACAGCTAGACGACCTACTTCGTCAACTTTCTGCTTTTTCGGAGGGATAGCCGGGAGACGCTTGCTTCTGACGCCACGGACGTCTGGCCCGCCCAAGGCGGATAAACATCGGTTCCCTATACGCCTTGAGCGACGAGACGCCCTCGTCCCGATAGAGGAACCAAATGAACATCAACGACCTTCTCAACGGCCAAAAGCTGCCGTCAATGCCAATGCGGGCCTGGCTTTCTCAAGACGAGGGCCTTGAGCCCGACGTCACCGGTCCAATCTGGATACTCGAGGACTGCTGGGGGGCGAGCGAAAGCCAGCCACTCCTTACTGGAGCCAAGATTCGCGAGTTTCACTTAGGCGACATCGCTTGCCTCGCGGTCATTGGGCATGCTGTCACCTTGTACTCATCGTCGGGTAACGAAGACGAAGTTTCCGATGACGACGAGCGCACGTTCATCTACCTGCTGAACCCAGCAGACCCGTGCGTTTGGGATGCCATCGCCAGCTGGGAGGCGGCGCCTTTTCGACAAATGCGAATTCGCAGCGGGCGAGGCAGCCTCGCCACCACGCTCCAAGCAGACCTGGAACTTCTTGACGCGCGTAGCGCGAAGGACAACGAGCTCGACAGCGACCTCCTTGCTGGAGAGCTGCTCAAGCTGATGAAGGAGAGCCGCCTCGAAGAGGTGCTGCGAAACCAACTTGGCATCAAGCGACCGATGTATCTCGCGATTGTCGAGACGCCCATGCTGTGCAAGTCCTTGACACCACTTTCCGCTGAGGAGTTGGAGCAGGCACGGGCATACCGTGCCCACAAAAGCTGGGTAGCGCGCTTCGAGGAATGAATGCAGTACTCACTCGACCTCGGGCTGCCCGCCCCAGAGGCGGCCGTCAGTGACACGCGCTCTTTGCTTATCAAGGTAGACAAGCTCTTCTCAGGAGATGCTTGCGACGACGAAGGAGTGGCCTGCTTCTATGGTGCGGAGGTGCCGTTCGAGCTTGAGGATGACATGGCCGCTGCATGCGCTCTTGGCGCCTTTCACTCGACGTTCGTAGTGAACTGGGTCGAGAGCTTCAGGTTCACCGTACTCGACGCCGAGACTAAACGAGAACTGCAGCCTGATACAGGGGTCGACTGGGTCGCGCTCGGAAAGTCTTGCATCGACATCGAGCGGCTAGGCGTCGATGGCTGACAGCGACGTCAACGCGCAGGGCGTGCCGGGACGCAACCGCTGGCCGTGGCAGCTAGGACATTCGCATTGAATTCAAGAGGGCGGTCCGTTCGACCGCCCTTCTTTTTGCCCACTGGATTGAGTTCGCCCACCAGGCAGCGGTGGCTAAACCGAGCTCGCTTCAGGTTGGATGCAAACCCATCCAACCTTCACCCCCGCTCTCTCCCCAGCCTCAGCCAACCCAGCTTCCAAGCCGTTCTTGAAATGGTCCGGGGGCAAACAGCGCCTCCTGCCGCAGCTGCTGCCCCTGCTTCCACCCGGTCGCCGCCTCATCGAGCCATTCGTCGGAGCCGGCTCGGTCTTTCTAGGGGCCGACTACGACTACTACCTCATCAACGACGCCAACAGCGACCTCGTTGCGATGTGGGTCGCTGTGAAGCTCCGGCCGCGGGAGTTCGCCGAGCGCGCTGCAGCATTCTTCACGGAGGCATACCACACGCAAGAGGCCTACCTACAGGTTCGGGACGAGTTCAATACCCTGGTCGACCGATTCGAGCGCGCCGTGCGACTCCCCTATCTGAACAAGTTTGGGTTCAATGGGCTGTTTCGCGTCAATCGCTCGGGTGTCTTCAACACGCCCTACGGGCACCCTGCCAAGCTGCCGACGTTCCCTTGGGAGCAAGTCGAAGCAGCATCAAGAAAGCTCGACCGGTGCCTGGTGCTAAACGGTGGCTTCGCCGCAGCGATGGAGCACGCTGGAGTCGGCGACGTCGTCTACTGTGACCCGCCTTACCTGGACAGCGCCGACGGTACCAGCTTCACTGGCTACACCGCGCAGGCGTTTGGACGTCGAGAGCACGAGGACTTGATTGATAGCGCCATCATGGCCGTCAGTCGCGGCGCGCACGTGCTAATTTCAAACCATGACACTGACGAAGTCAGAAACCTCTATCGAGGTTGGCACATCGAGGCAGTCGAAGTGAACAGGAGCATCGCGTCGGAGTCGAGCCGCCGCGGCAAGGTCAAAGAGGTTGTCGCCCGCCTCCCGTTGCCTGCTATGCCATGACGCTCCATTCGTGCATGATCATGACCAAGGAGCTATTCCATGCGCTGGGGAAACTGCATTCGGGACTACATGTCTGCGGCCTTCTTGATGGCCACTGGCACTTTTATTCCTCAGGCATTAGCCCAATCTGCTGCGGACTTCCCTGGGGTCAAGATTGCTCCCAATTCTCCGCCGACGGCGCCCTTTCTGTTGCTGTCAGGCCCCTATACGCACGAACAACGCGGCGACCCGTTCATGGCCGTCGAAGCAGGGTTATGGGATGCGTTCGGCGACGGTGCGCCAAAGGTTTACGCAAAAGGGACGCTAGAGGAGCAATACGTATTCGCGCTGGCACGCTCAAGGTCGGAAGCAGAGCGATTCCTCCAGGCCGTGGAGATAAAGAACCCTGGCAAGTTCAAGTTTGACATTGAGGCCAACTGCTGGCCCACCCCATCTAAGACTCTGAAAGGGCTTGCGTTGGCCGCAAAGTGGGATACGGCGGCGATGCCCGCTTGCGTCGCCGAGAAGAAGTAGACGGCTGACGTGGGAGGATGGCTAGGACGAACCTGTCGTCGTGGCTTTTTCGCTCTCCACGTCGTCCCAAAGTGTGGTCTGCTGCCGGTCTGCTGGCTCAGTCCTGTAGCTCACCTCTTTGACAGCATGAACGCGCACTGAGCCGTCGATGAACTCGATTGGAGACTCTGTGTAGGCCCGCTGCAGCGCATCAAAGGTCCCCAGCAGGCTAGAGAACATCACGATGTTCTTGCCACCTGCGTTCTGCACTGAATCGAAGACGACCGCCTGGATGTTCTTGTGGACGGACAAATACTCCGCTAGGAACTGAGTGGCCAAGTACTCATGTTCCGCACCTGGCACCACCGGACGCCCCACGCGCTCCTGAAGGCTATGTAGAAGCGCTCTCATCGCGCGCCGGCGCTTGAACCTAGGGTCCCAGATACTGATAGACGCCCTACTCGCGAAGCTCAACGCCGGCATGTTCAAGAGTCGGATCGACTTGGCAATCGAGAACTTGCCGACGACAACCATCGAGCCAATGCTGGGTCGCAGCTCGGCAATCGCAGTCGCCTCATCAAAGGCTCCGTAAAACGCGGCGACCCGTTCCGGGTTCATCCGGCCGGTCTTGGCTCGCTCGGGCGGCGGGGCAAAGAGCTGTTGTGCCGGCGCCTTACACATTGCGTCTACTTCAACCTGACTAGTGGCAAGACGAGCCCGGAAAACTTCGCCGATGCGCTGAAGGTCGTTAGGCCCTCGCCCCTCCATGTCGAGCCGGTCGAGAGAATCGAACAACTCATCAAGGAACTCTCGCGCCCTTTTGTTGAAAAACCGCCCGCCTGAAGCCACCACTTCACGGTATTTTTGCCACTCCTCCTCCACCGTAGCAAGAGGAAGAGCAAGGCTCACCGCCGAATAGCGATTCGTGCTGGACCATGCATGGTCCGCCCCCTTCGCTCGACGAAGAGCGCCGAACGCGAGCAACTTCTTGTTGATTGCGCCGGCGACTCCGTCGTGCGCGTTTCGAAGGTTGGCTTCAACGAGCCCCTCCAAGGTTCTTGCTCGGTTGTAAGAGCTGAACTTGCTGCCGATGTTCTCACCAGGCCGGCGAACAACCTGGCGTGCGACCAAAGAGAGCGCCTTGTCGGCAAGCGCTGCAACAACGACGAGGTCGGCGACCAACTCGATGCTTCCGCAGAAGCTGCATCTGCGCGGGCCAGCGGGCACGTCCACCGCGGCGGCAAGGTAGATGTCACCAATGCAAGTCGGGCAGACAAGCTTTGCGCCGACCGGAGCCTTTGCCGCTGCTGTGGAACTCGCCATGAAGGTCCTCCCGGTGCCGTCCAAGCTGCAGCACCACCCGCCGGCATTTTTATGCCGTGTTAACGCGCCGACGAGTCCAGGTCACTTCCCTTCGGAACCGTGTCGGGAACAACAGAAGCGACATCCACGGTTGAACGCCCCAAGGCTCGCATCGCTTGCATAAAAAACATCATCGCAAACGTGCCGCGATAAAGCTTGTTCTTCAGCGAGGCCTCGGTCTCCTGAAGTCCGAGTGCCTGCATCCGCTTGGCCAACTGCGCAAGCGTCACCCCTTCCCGGGCGATTTCGGCCTTCAACAAACGAGACGCTGCATCCGCCCAATCAACGTTCAAAGCAAGGCTCCGCAAGCGACTTGCGCAAGTCGCCAAAAAATCCTAGAGTCTCGCCACGCAAGACTTTAGTACCGAATTTGAGACAAAAGTAGCTTTGGCGGCGACGTCTTCGTCCCCACTCCGCTGTAGATCTAAACAACCCAAGCTAGACGACCCAAGCACCTGAAGCGCGCTTCAGGACCAGGGCCGTAAGGCCGCGTCTTACCTGTGATTTTAGAGAGCGAAACATGACCAACCGACAGGACAACCCCAACTCGACAAGCCGGACTCCCATGCGGCCGCACCTGACCGTCGCACTTGACCGCCACACCAACCATATTGCCGCGCTTCACATCGGAAACGGGCCGGCCATGCCTGCTTTCCGGCCTGGAGCGGGTCCCGGCCAGGTGTTCGAAGTCGACAGCACCCAGCTGAACGTCTGGATGAAGCGCCAATGAAAAAGCGCATCAAGGGAGCCTGGACGCTCCGCAAGATTTCCACCCGCATCCGCAAGGGCTACGGTCAGGGCGAGCTATCGAGCTACATCCCATGGATTGGGGTCCGCGACCTCTCGTCCCGGGGCGTGTCGACCCGCATGTGGAGCCCCAAGACAGGCCGCACGATGCAGTTCCTGTCGAACATCGAACGCGACACCTTCCTCATCGCTGAGTTTCGAGAGGACTTTGTCGACTACTGGGAGCAGTGGCCACTGGAGCGCAACTGGACTCAATGGGGAGCGGCCAGGCTCGGCTACCGGCACCCCGTCTACCTCGGGACTCGCATCCCGGTGGTGATGACCGTCGACGGCGTGCTGACGCTTCGCAAGGGCAAACGCGTCACTCGCAAGGCTATCGACTGCAAGACTTCTGACGCCCTCACCGGACAACGCACGTTGGAAAAGCTGAACATCGTTCGCGCTACCTGCGAGCGTCTGCGCCTGCCTCACCTGGTCGTCACCGAAGAACAGACCCCGCGGCAGGTCGTCAAGAACATCCTGTGGGTGCGTATGGCAACGGTGAAATCGGGAGAACTTGAGCCGGTCAAGGGTGCCTTCGACATGTGGCCCATGCGCATGCACCGCCACCTCTTGCGTCACCGCAGCGAGCCCGAGTTTGCTTCACAGCCGCTGAACCGCTACTGCGGCTGGTTCGACAAGCACCACGGCCTGCCGGTGGGCTTGGGCCTGCGCTGCATGAAGCTGCTGATGTGGCAGCACTTGGTCGAGTTCGAACTCGTCGCTCCGGCGCCGGAGCAGACGCCTCTTCATGCGCTGACCGTTAAGGCAGTTCCGCAGCTCGCCCCCAAGCGTGAACTCACACCCGCCTGAGGACCCATTACATGCACGTTTACGACTTCCATTCCCGCCGCTATTACCGTGTCGTCGCCACTTTGAATTTAAGTGGCGCCCGGTGTCCAGTCGCGCAGGCTTTTGTCGTCTACCTGGCCGAAGCAGCGACGCACGACAAGCCACTGCTGGCCATCCCCGGTCATGGCTTTCGCGAGGCGCTGAATACCGGAGCTATCACCCTTGCGGAGTCAAAAGGGCGCCGTGGCCACGCCCCTCTTCAGTCCTTCGCCGCCATGCGTTGTGCCAGTACCGCGGCGCTAGACCGCGAGCGGGGTGAGCCGCGCATGACCTCGTATCCAGAGACATTCTTCGGGCTGGAGTCCTTTAGGGGCTCGGCAGAGAAGCATGGGCTGAATTCGTCGCTGCACGCCGCCGCAAAGCGCTTGCACGTCGCATCGAGGCGCGCCCGTGGCTGAGATTGCCAAAGGCGACCTCTTCCGGTCCGCCAGCGGCGGAACATTCCGCCTGCTCGACGTCACGGTCGTCCGCGGGAAGAAGATCGCGCACGTGTTCGGCATGGACGAGCCGAAGGCGCTTCCAAATCAATGGAAGTTCCACGAACTTGACGATGGGCTCGATGATGGAACCTATGTCAGGCTGCCCTCGCGCGGCCGCAAGGTCCACGTACGGGTCAAGGACGACTCGGCCGAAGGTTCAGAGCGAAAAAAGTCGCCGGCAGAAACTCTGCTTGAATGGCGCTGGGGACTCATCAAGCCACTGGTCCAAAACTCGGACGTCTACTTCAGGAAGAAGCGTGGCCCGCTGGTCGAGCAGCGTGCCAAGGAAACCGGCGCGTCGAAGCAGACCATCATGACGTGCCTGCGCCTGTATTGGCGCGGAGGCATGACTAAGGATGCGCTTCTCGGCAGCTACGCCAGCTGCGGGACACCGAAGAACTCTGACGCTGCCTCGCAGCAGGCCGCGCGCGGCCGCGACCCTCGCAACTCTCGCTACGAGAAGTTCCAGTGGAAGGACGAGGCGCAAAAGAAGAAGGTCCTGGCAACGGCCAAGCGTTTTTTCAAGAAAAGGAAGACCAATACCCGCCACTTCGTCTACCGCCGTGTTGTGGCAACTCACTTCAGCGTCAAAGACGCGAAAGGAAAAAAGGTCCAGCGCCCGTTGGGCGAGCGTCCCACCCGCGCGCAGGTGCTGTACCTGCTGGACAAACACCTGACTCTTGAGACCGTCTTGCGCCGCAAGCTCGGCGACGACAACTTCGAGAACAACGTCAAGCCAAAGACCGGTTCAGCTCGCGACTATGCCAACGGCATTGGCCAGTACTTTGAGATTGACTCGACCATCCCTGACATTTGGATTTGCGCTGACGACGACCGGTCGGTCGTAATTGGCAAGGCAACCCTGTACCTCATCGTTGATGTTTTCAGCCGCCTCATCGTCGGCTTCCACCTGACCCTTGACGCGCCGTCGTGGTCTGGTGCGATGGAAGCAATGATGTCGCTCGTTGAGGACAAAGAGGAACTCTGTAAACGATGGGGTTGGGAGTACCGCCCCGAGGATTGGGTTGCGCACGGCTCATGGCCCCAAGCCTTCCGTGCCGACCGCGGCACGGAGATGCTTGGCTACGACAGCGACGCCGTAGCCGACGGTGTAGAGACCGCAGTCCAAAACCTTCCTTCGCGGAGGGCGGCTCTGAAGGGCTCCGTCGAATGCAGTTTCAAGGTGGTTCAGATTCCTCTTAAGGACCACGCTGGCGGACACACGCCCTCGGCCGACCAAGGAAAGCGCCAGACGGACGACTACAAAGGCGAAGCGACGCGCACATTGAAGGAGGCTGCGCAAGAGCTGCTTTCCGGCGTACGACTTAACAACCACAAGGTTCACACCGGCATCGAGTTGCCCGCAGCGGACGTCTACAAGGGTGAGCAGCCAATCCCGACACGCCTATGGCAGCGGGACTACGAAGAACGCGCCGGGATGCTCACGCGATTCGACCCTGAGGACCTTCGCTTCAAGCTGCTCCCAAGCGACGACAAGTTCACGGTCACCAGTTCGGGTGTCTTCTATAAGGGCCTGCTCTGGGTTCCAGAGAAGTCGCAAAAGACGAAGTGGCTGCTACCTGCAGCTCGCGAAGTCTACAAAGTCCGGGCGTCGTTCCATCGTAACCTGGTGGACCGCATCTACGTCCATGACCGCAAGGACCCATCCAAGTGGACCACGATGACTTTGTCAGATGGCAGCTTGATTCACGTGGGAAAGTCCTTCGCCGAGCTCGAGCACGTCAAGGATGCACTTCTCACGCTGCAGGACCTGGCTGCCGAACACAACCTCGCGCTGGAGATTCACGCCGACGAAGAGTCCATCGCTCGAGAGAAAGCGGCTCGCAAGCTCACGCAGGCCGCTGTCTATAAGGCCGGTCACAAATCGCGGACCAACGGCGCGGTCGAGAAGCGTGAAGCCCAGGCGAAGCAGGCGCGCATGCAGACCAAGGTCCTTGCGTCTACCGCTGACGACGCTCTGATGGCCGCGCCCTCTCGCCCCGCGGGGCCGGATGGCCCGCGCAGCCCCATTTCCCCGTCCATCAAATCAAGCTCGGCTTCCGCCAGCAACCAAGGCCTGCAGGCCCTCCTGAACCTTCGAAAGTAATTATGAAAGTCAAACCTCACCCTGGCGGCAGCCGCCGCGAGCAGCCTGTCTTCACGGCGCACTACTTCGACCACCCCATCGTGCGCTACAACAGCAACCCACTCATCCGTGCGCTACGTCCGCTTCCCGACCACCTCGAGCTGCAAAGCCGCCTGACAAAGC
This sequence comes from Roseateles sp. P1_C6, assembly GCF_056406315.1. Taxonomy (NCBI): domain Bacteria; kingdom Pseudomonadati; phylum Pseudomonadota; class Betaproteobacteria; order Burkholderiales; family Sphaerotilaceae; genus Roseateles; species Roseateles sp. P1_C6. The sequence goes on along the minus strand of NZ_JBFUAK010000021.1, from coordinate 6,667 downwards.
TCCCCGCCTATGCCAAGACCGAGCGCAAGCTAGACCGGGCAATGAAGATTGCGCGCCTCCAGGAACTGCAGCGCGACTTCTACATTGCCTTCCCCCGCGTGGTCGAGCTAATGGAGATGCTGCACTACATGATTTGTGAGGGGTATGTCAGTCGCGCGCCCTTCTCTGTAGAGGACCACGCCAAGCGACAGCAGCTCTACGAGCGCCAGGAGAGCGGTGAGTTCTTCGAGATGGACGACGCTGATATCAGCTCTGAGTTCACCGCAGCCCTCATCGGTATCCCCGGTATCGGCAAGAGCAAAGCACTAAAGCGAGTCAGCGCTCCGTACCGCCGGGTCATCTATCACCCAGAACTCAACATCTACCAAATCCCGGCGCTGCTTATCGAGATGCCCTACAAAGGCGTAAGCGTGAACACACTCGCGCACGCCATCATCAGAGCAATTGATAAGGTATTTCCGCAAGGCAACTACTACCAGACGTACCTGAGCGGGCGCGAAAACGCAGAGGTTCTGTTCATGGACGCCATTCAGCTAATGCAGACCCACTACGTTGGCGTGCTGCTTGTCGACGAAAGCCAGAACAAGGAATACCGGACCCCGTCGAGCCGCGTGCCGAGCAAGCCCGTGCGCGGCCAGACTCCCTTGACCACCCTGCTGCTGACTGGAACCAATGAGTCCGGGATTCCGATGCTCATGTGCGGAACACCGGAGCTCAGGGACATCCTCGGCTCGCGCATGAGCATGCTCCGCCGGATGGTGGGCCGTGGGATGCGGACGTGGAAGCCGCTCTCCTTGCCGACGACCGGAGCAGATGGCGAAGAGCTCATGGGCGAATTCGATGTCTTCCTGAACTTGCTTTGGGACTACCAGTGGACTAAAACGCCGTTCGAGCTCACGCGCGGGATACGCAACACCTTCTATTACTACACCCAGGGTATCTCCGATGTCATCGTCAAACTCTTCCATGACTTGCAGCTGCGCGCTATCCGCAATGGCGGTGAAGAGCTGTTGACGGAGGAGCTTGTCCACGCGGTTGCGCAGGAAGAGCTCGGGGCCCTTACCGAGTTGACGCGCGCAATGTGCGACATGGACTACGACCGCACTGGACAGGCCGCCGACCTGGCTGCCTATCTCCGCATTGACCCTCACGAGATGACTTTCGACCGTCAGCAAGCGCAGGAGGGCCTCGTCGACACACCCGGGGACGAGCCGGAAGACGAAGACGACGAGCTCGAGTTGCCAGCTGACGCGGCTGGCGAGCCTGTCGAAGTTCAGACCGGCCCCAAGGCCAAGAAACCGCGGACGCCTCGCAACAAGTTGCCAAGCGAGGTGCCCTCGCCCCCAAGCATCGCCCCGGTAGGAGACCTCGGCGCCGCGCTCGACGACTGATGCTGCCCGCTCGCCGCCCCTACGAGGACGAACTGGCTTGCAGCGCGGTCTTTCGCTGCAGTCGCCAGTTCAACGTGCCCATTGGCCGGCTTGGGTGGGTTCACCTTGGGAGGGACGGGTGGCATCCGTCTTTCCTCGGTGCATCTCCGCTGCGGGAGCTTGCAAAGCTGTTCGCGATGTCGCCAGACGACCTCCTCTGGAACCACTCGCCCTTCCCGTACGCCACCGCAACGATGCAGGCGCGCTTCTACGACCGCGCGATCTCGAATGTCTATGGAGACACAACGCGCACGAGAGGCCTGGGTGCCGTGACGCAAAACGTCTCGTTTGGTCTTGTGTTTCGCCGGTACTGCAAGCTTTGCGCAGCGGAAGAGTTTCATCGCTGGCGCGAGTCCTATTGGCATCGCTCACACAACCTTCCAGGCGTGCTGATCTGCATGCTGCATCAAACCTTCCTCCATGCGTCCGAGCTGCCGATCAGTTCGCACGGCCATGACAGGCGCCTACCTCACGAGTGCAGAGGACGCCGGCTTGGAACAGGCGAGCCATCGACCGCTTTGCAGCGTGTAGCGCGGATATCAGTGGCATGGCTACAGCGCCCAAGGAGTCCCGGCGCGCACGTCGAACCAGCGACCTACAGACAGATGGCTATTGACAGCGACTGGCTGTCGGCAAGTAGGCCTGTCAACCTTCAGGCACTGACCAACGCCCTTGTCACGACATTCACCAGGCGGTTCCTGAGTCAGGCTGGCATGCGGATAGGGTCCAGAGGCGCTCTGTGGGCCGGTTTGATGCTGCGCCCCGGCACCACACTGCCGTTTGTCCCAGCGAAGCATGCGGTCCTTCAGGCCTTGTTTGGCCGGTTGCGCGAACAGAGCAATCCGCCCATAGACCACTTCGGTGGCGGCCCCGGCGCCTCCTCTGCGCGGCAGATGGACGACCTGTACAGCCGTGAAGCAAGGAAGGAGCTCAAACGAGTCCTAGCCAATGGTCGGCTACTGACGACAGAGCAGTTCCTACGCGGAGTCGGCTGCTGGAGCACCTACAGGCACCGCATGGCCGAGTTACCCAAGCTGCGCGCCGTTGTGCGTGAGTTCAGAGGCTCAGCGGTCACAGTCAAGCGCCTGCGGCCTGGCAAGACGCTCTATCGCAGCGACCGCACGTCCACCTCGGTTCGCTAGGCACGGAATACCACTTCACGCTCCATTGCGAGCTACCTTCCGAGGACGCCGACCTCGACGGCATCCTGGACCGAGTTGCAGAAGCCGGCTGCACGGACGCGCTCGTGCTGCTTGGCAAGCCGGGTCACCTTACCTTTGAGTTCATCCGAGAGGCGGCCAGCGCGGAAACGGCCGTGCTCAGCGCAATCGCAGACTTAAAACGGGGCCTCCCGGAGGCGCAACTGGACGCCGCCCAGCTGCTCGGCCAGTTGCTGCTGCCGCACCTATAGGAGGAGACACGTCTTCGAATAGGTCACAGATCTGCGCCAACGATTGGAGGAGAAAGATAAACACCTGAGCCTGTACTTCAGAAATGGAGTACGCAAGTGAAGTGGACAGAACGCATCGAGGAAATTGAAGGCAGGCACGTGCCCATACTGGTGGACAAGGCTGGCGAGCGCCGCATTGGGCGGCCTGGAGAGATACGGTTCTTGCTCCCGGACCGCGGCCGGAAGTTGGGAAGAATCGAAGACGTTGACCTCGCTGGCTTGGAGCGCGTTGACGCGCGTCCGTACTTGGATGCACTCGGGCTGCACGACGTTTCGGTGGACGGTCAGCACGTCTATGCGTTGGTGCACGGTGGCCAGGAAATTCATATCCCGGCGTCGCTTCTGCTGACCACGGTGTTGGGCCGTCCTTCCATTTTTGGGGACCTACTCCTCTCCCCAGCTGGCCTCGAGCGTGGCCTCATGCCTATCCTGGGCAACGGCCAACCTAGAGTTGTATTGCCACGCAGGCGCGGAATGTCGAATGGGGGTGACCGCCACATTCAGGAACGGCTACTTTGGCTGTCCTGTTTCCCCTCCGCACGCCGGATGTGGACTAGCGTGTATCGCCACGCCAGACAAGGCAGCCTGGGCCTGACCCCTGCGAACGCGCGGGTCGACGCGACCTTCTCGGGCTTGAAGCCTGGGAACATCATCTTTGCCACGAACCTCAACTTGAGAAGTCTCACCCCAACGGAACAGCCGCTCCCATTCGCTTCGAGCATGCGGGATCGAGTCTTCGACCTGGAGATGGGCACCTCGAAAAGCTACGAGAACCTTAGGTCGTTCAAGGAAAACGCAGCATTGCACCCGGCCGCGAAGGAGGTCTTCGACGTCCCCAGCGTGAACGGTCGATGGTGCATGAACGAGGTCGAGTGGGCTGAGGTGCTTCGCGTGCTAGCAGTCCAAGGCTTCCGGTGCGCCGCCAAGACGAAGGCAACCATGGACGCAGCGCTGAAGAAATGGGGAACCGGCGTTCACTGGCACGCCCTAGAGGGTGACGCACACCAAATTGAGAACACGTATCGCGTATGGAAGATGCGCGGGAAGTGGGACATCCTCAAGGAAGTTCTGAGAGAGCTGCGGGCTGGCCCGCCTCAGAAGCATTGACTCCCCCTTACCGGCGTTCAGGCAACCATCCCCACAGCAGCGCAGATAGCGCCTTGCGTTACGAGACGGCTGAACTCAACCACCTGGTTGTACAGCCAACACCATCGGTTTGAGAGTTCCTGCAACCGGCCTCAAAAGCTTGAGCAACAGGGGGCGGCCATATCCCTCACCGGCCAGGCGCTTAAGCAGGTCCGACAGCTGCGCCAGGGGCAAGCCATCGCAGCCGATGAGGATGTCGGCCTCACGTAGCCCGCCCTGTGCCGCCGGGGATCCAGGTCCCACATCCATCAGGCGCACGCCGGTGGCTGTGGGCCAATCGTTTTCGCGCACCCAGCGCCGCGGCAGAGCCACCACAGCGCACTGCACGCCAAGACGCCCGCGCCTCACGGCACCATGGCGCATCAGCTCACCTGCCACCCAGCGGGCTGTGTCGACCGCAACGGCGAAGCTCAAACCCTGGGCAGAGGGAATGACGGCTGTATTGACACCAATGACGTGCGCGGCACCGTCCAGCAGCGGTCCACCTGAATTGCCGGGGTTGAGCGCCACATCGGTCTGGATAACGTCCTCAATCATCCGACCACCCCGCGCCGGCAGGCTTCGGCCCAGAGCACTCACGATGCCCGCAGTGACGGTGAAGTCGAAGCCCAGCGGATTGCCTACCGCCACGGCAAGTTGACCTGGCCTGAGGTTGGAAGAGCTTCCGAGCGGCAGGAAGGCCGCCGGATGGGACTCCAGCCTCAACACAGCGATGTCTGTGGAGGCGTCCTGCCCGACCAGCCGCGCGATACCTTCGGTTCCGTCGGCGAACGCAGCCCGAAGCTCATTCGCGCCTTCGACGACATGAGCATTGGTCAGTGCAAATCCGTCGGGGGTGAAGAGAAACCCCGAGCCGCTTCCCGCCTCGCGCCCGTTTTTGCGCACCCTGATGTGAGCGACGGCCGCACTTGCGGTCTCCGCCACATGGGCGACGGTGGCTGAGTAGGCGTCGAGAGGGAAGTCGGTGCGGGCGTTCATGGGCGCCCAGATGGTGGCGCCGGACGGGTTTTCTAGTGTCTTGCTCGGCAACGCCCTAGCGTCCAGCACCTCGCAGTCTGGCACGAGGCGCCAGACATAGAAATCGACTGCGCGTCACTGGGACGAAGACGCTGGCACACGGTGCCACCGCTTCCAGCCCCCACGGGCCGAACGGCTATCCACGAAGTGCTAGGGATCTGCGTGTGGAGCCCCATAGGCGGAAGGATTGGCGACGACCCGCGCGGGCCAGGAGGAGGCACTACACACTTGAGCGCCAAGCCTCGCCGCATGGATTGCTCCCGCCCTAACTGTGCGGAAATGCGCAACCTCAAACATCAACGTCGCCGTCTTGAGGTTCAAGAGCAAGTGCGGTGAAGACAATTCGTCCCTTCGAACTTCCTACCTCAGAAATGGCGATCGCCGCAAAGCTCCCGATCCTTGCGTTCACCATCACCGCGCTGACCGCGTGTTCTGTCCACCAAGACACGGACCCTCTCAGCATCGCTCTTGAGTCCAACGGATCGCCCAACGTCGTCGTCAGCTACAACCATGGAGCCTCTCAGTTGCTGGTCGACGGTGCTGACAAGTCCGCCGAGGTCGGCTTGTCAGTAAGCCTGATGGTTCCTGAAGACGCTAAAGGTGGCCTATACGTGACGTTGGGAAAACCAAATCCAGCAGCCGGGCTGCCGGGCGACTTCTCCATCCAGCCGACGGCCATTGGCTATAAGTGCCTGAACAATTGCCCTGGTAGTCGAGAGAGCTGGTCAGTGGCTCGATAGGGTCGCCCCATAAGCTTAGCTGGCCTCCTTCATAGAGACTATCCTGCTTGCGGGAATATGCAGCGTCGGCACCCTATGCGCAAACAGCTTTGCCTGCCACGTGTACGAGACCAAACGAACATCTGCTGAGCCGTCTTCCCTGCGCTCGGCGGAAACCAGCAGCACGCAGTTGGTCTGCTGCTGCTTCTTAAAGTCGAATGTCGACAAATCAGCGCCATATGCTGTGCCCATCCGAGCACAGCGCCAGGCACTTTCCGGTGATGGCTCGTAGGCGACTTCAAGCATGTAGAGCTTGTACGGAAATCCGGTTCGTGTCGCGTAGTCGCTGACTAGACACCCGGACAGGAACGCCAAGGCCAGCACGCCAAGCGCACACAGGATTTTTGAGGCTTTCATACCAGACCCCGGTTCAAGAGATTTCCTGTGTAGGGGCAGTTATTTAGCCTTAAAGACAAGGGGCGCCCACCGGACGCCCCTGGAAAGAGTTGGCATGTTGCCTTTTCTGGCTCAGCTACAAGCCTTGGACCATTTGCGTAGTAAGACTCTTGTCCAGTCCAGCCACGCCGCCTGCACCTCGAGGACACCTCCTCAGCCGGCGAAGCTTTGAACGACGAATGTGGAGGCGCCTGGAGCCAGTTTCAACTCAAGCTTCTGCCCGCGTTCCTGTAGAGCCACTACAGCTTGGAACCGGTCAAGGTGATTGCGAGCCTCTTCCATCCCGCCTCCGTCTGTGATGAGAACGCAGCCAGCAGGCAACTCAATCGCCGCTGCTCCTAGGTTCAATTGCACCGACCTGGCTCTGGATCGAAGCGCCGACAAGAGGTCCTCCCCTGCCCTCAGCGGCATGAGCGAGCCATCCTGAACCAGGACCACTGGGCCAGGCC
>NZ_JBFUAK010000020.1:0-21022 GCF_056406315.1 Roseateles sp. P1_C6 | reverse complement strand
TGGACCGTCCAGAACGTCGGCGTCGGCGCCGGCCGCTCGGTCGGCTGGACCGATCGCATCGTCTACAGCACCAACGCCATCCTGGGCGACGGCGACGACATCGTGCTGGGCAACGTCGCCCACGACGGCGCGCTGGCCGCGGGCGCCAGCTACACCGGTCATCTGGACTACAGCTTCGGCCCGGCCTTCAGCCGCCACGGCACGATCTTCGTAAAGTCGGACGCCACCGGCGCCGTCTGGGAGAACGGCAGCGAGGCCAACAACATCAAGACCGCCGGGCACACCACCGACGTGATGCCCATGGCCTATGCCGACATGCGTGTCGAATCGGTCATCACCCCCACCACGGCCTACAGCGGCCGTGACCTGACCGTGCAGTGGACTGTCGCCAACCGCGGCATCGGCATCACCAACGTCACCAGCTGGACGGACAGCGTCTGGCTGAGCCGCAACGCCGATGGCAGCGGCCAGCGCTTCGAACTCGGCACGGCGGGTCATCTCGGCCAGATGGCCGTGGGCGACACCTACAACCGCAGCATCAACGTGCGCCTGCCCGATGGCATCTCGGGCGACTGGTACCTGAACGTCGCGACCGCCGTCTACAACAGCGTCTACGAGTTCATCTACACGGACAACAACGTCGGCCATTCGCTGACCGTGCCGGTCACGCTGAGCGAATCGCCCGACCTCGTCGTCGAGAGCCTCGACGCGCCCGCGACGGCACAGGAGGGTGCGCTGGTCGACGTCAGCTGGACGGTCTTGAACCAGGGCCTGGCGCGCGCCGCCGGCCAGTGGCAGGACACCGTGCTGCTGCTGGCGCCCAACGGCACGACCGTCGTGCTGGGCACCTACACCTACGACCGCGGCCTGGACGCCGGCCTGCGCTATTCGCGCACCGAGCAGGTCCGCCTGCCCAGCAAGATCGAAGGCGGCTACCGCCTGCGCGTGACGACCAACAGCCTGCTGGGCAGCAACGGCCAGCCGCAGGTCTACGAGTACGGCACGGCGCGCGACAACAACACGACGACCGACACCGATGCGATCGCCGTCCGCCTGAACAACCGGCCGGACCTGCGCGTCACCGACATCCAGGCGCCCGCCGACGTGACCGCCGGCACCACCGCCGGCCTGAAGTTCACCGTGGCCAACACCGGCACGGAAGCCACGTCCGGCCAGTGGCAGGACTATGTCTACCTGTCGCTGGACGGCAATGTCAGCGGCGACGACCTGCTGCTGGCCCGTGTGGACAGCGCCTCGGCGCTGAGCCCGGGCGGCGATCCGTACACGACGACCGTCAGCGGCATCGACATCCCCATCCGCTACCGCGGTGACGTCTACCTCATCGTGGTGGCCGACGGTGCCAACCGCATCGACGAGCACCCGAACGAAGCCAACAACACCCGCGCCCAGCGCATCCACGTCAACGCGATCCCGTTCGCCGACCTGGTGACCAGCGACGTGGTCGCGCCGGACCAGGCCGTGCACGGCGCCGCCGTCCAGGTCGACTACAAAGTCACCAACAAGGGCTCGGCCATCACCCGCGGCGACGCGGCAACGACCAACAGCTGGACCGACACCGTCTGGCTGACGGTCGACAAGACGCGACCGAACCCGAGCAAGGGCGACATCCGCATCGGCCAGGTCACGCACACCGGCCACCTGGCCGTCGGCGAGAGCTACCAAGGCTCGATCAGCGCGCAAATTCCTGACGAGCTGAAGAGCGGCAACTACTTCATCACCGTCTGGAGCGACACCTACGACGCGATCCTGGAGGACACGCTCTCCAACAACATCAACCCCGACGACCCGACGCAGGTCGACAACAACAACTACAAGGCCCGGGCCATCTCGGTGCTGGGCATCACGCCGCCCGACCTGGTCGTCACCAGCGTCAGCGCGCCGGCCACGGCGCAGGCTGCCGGCGACTACAGCTTCAGCTACACGGTCAAGAACCGCGGCGATGCCTTCGGCGGCAGCTGGACCGACAAGGTCTGGCTGATGGACAACCCGGACCCGACCAAGGCCAGGGTCTACTGGCTGCTCGGCGAGTTCAAGCAGCAGCGCGGCCTGGGCAACGGCGAGACCTACAGCGTCAGTCAGACGGTCGCCCTCGCGCCGTCGATCAGCGGTGGCTACCTGGTCGTGCAGACCGATGCCGGCTACAGCTACACCGCCCGCAACGACGTGACGGAAGTCGACGAGACCAACAACGTCAACCGCGTCGCATCCAACGTGAGCAACGCGCCGGCCGACCTGCGCGTCACCAGCGTGACCACGCTGCACACCAACTACTCCGGTGAAGAGACCACGGTCACCTGGACCGTGCAGAACTTCGGCGCCGCGGTGTGGACCGGCACCAAGGGCTGGCTGGACAACGTCTGGATCAGCCCCGACCCGACCTTCATCCCGTCGCGCGCCACGCAGCTGGCCTCGGTCGTGCGCAGCAACACAACGACGCTGGGTTCGGGCGAAAGCTACACCGCCAGCGCGGTCGTCAAGCTGCCGGTCGGCGCGGAAGGGCCGTACTACGTCTACGTCATCACCGACGCCTACCACTACGCCGGCCTGAGCCCCTTCTTCGGTGCCTACGACTGGATGTACCGGGCGCAGGACGAGATGCTGACGCCCAATCCCACGGACGCGAACAGCTACAGCCGCGACGTCGTCTACCCGTCCTCCGTGTTCGAAGGCACGAACGGTTTCAACAACCTGGGCCAGGGCACGCTGAACGTCATCTACCAGGAGCCCGACCTGCAGATCGACTCGATCCGGGTCGACAACACCAACCCCGGTTCCGGCGACACCATCACGGCGACGTGGACGGTCACCAACCGCGGCACCCGCGAGACCCGCGTGGCGGGCTGGATGGACGGTGTCTACCTGTCGCGCGACGGCACGCTGGATGCCAGCGACTACGCCCTCGTGGACCGCGGCCGCGACCTGGAGCGCCTGCTGCACGTCAGCCAGGTCGACCTGACGACCGACCCCGTCGAGCCGCGCCGCACGCTCAAGCCCGGCGAGAGCTACACGCAGACGGCCACCTTCGCGCTGCCCACGTCCATCAGCGGTGACTTCCAGCTCATCGTCAAGACCGACACCGGCGTCTTCCAGGGCTACGACCGCAGCGGCGTGCCGAGCAGCATCCGCGCGGGTCTCCCCACCATCGGCGACAGCGGCAGCAACGGCGTGCCCGAATTCAAGGACGAGGCCAACAACACCGCCAAGATCGCGCTGCCCATCTCGCTGGCCACGCCGCCGGACCTGCAGGTCACGGTCGTCACGGTGCCCGACGCCGTCATCGCAGGCCAGAACTTCACGGTCGCCTACAGGGTCGACAACCTCGGCGGCAAGACCCCGACCGACCAAGGCAACTGGTACGACATGGTCTACCTGTCCAAGGACCGCTTCCTGGATCTGAACAAGGACCGCTACCTCGGCTACGTGCAGCACAGCGGCGGCCTCACCGCCGGCGGCAGCTACACCGGCTCGCTGACCTACACCGCGCCGCGCGACCTGGAAGGGCCTTACTACGTGTTCGTGGTGACCGACCCGGCCCGCATCTGGAGCAGCGGCGAAACCGGCCAGGTGCTGGAGTTCGGCAAGGACGACAACAACAGCGCCGCGGCCATCCAGCCGATGCGCATCGAGACGCCGCCACCGGCGGACCTCGTCGTCACCAACGTCGTCGTGCCGTCGAGTGCCAAGGTCGGTGACGAAGTCGAGATCACGTTCACCGTCCAGAACACGTCCATCAACCCGGCCTACGGCCGCTGGACGGATGCGCTGTACCTGTCCGCCGACAACGCCTGGGACCTCAACGACATCCAGCTCGGCAAGGTCGCCCACGTCGGCGACCTGAACCAGGACGGCACCTACACCGCCACGCTGAAGGCCAAGCTGCCCGCGCTGAAGGACGGCAGCTGGCGCGTCATCGTGCGCCCGGACCTCTACAACGAGGTCTTCGAAGGCAAAATCACCTACACCGAGACCGGCCTGAACCTGCCGGCCGGCGAGGCCAACAACCGCGTGGCCTCCGGCGCGGCCCTGCGCGTCGAGGTCCCCAGCCTGACCGTGGGGCAGACGCTGTCCACGGCGCTGACGACCGGCCAGACGCAGATCTACAAGGTCAGCGTGGCCGCCGGCGAGACGCTGCGCGTGCTGCTGGACTCGACGGCCGCCACCGGCGCCAACGAGGTCTTCGTGCGCTGGAACGAGGTGCCCACGGGCAGCGCGTTCGACGTGGCCTACAGCAACCCCGTCTCGCCCGACCAGACGCTGCTGGTGCCCACCACCAAGGCTGGTGACTACTACATCCTGGTGCGCTCACGCGAGGACAGCTCGTCCACGCAGGTACCGCAGGCCGTGCCAGTCACGCTGCGTGCGGACCTGCTGCCGCTGTCCATCACCAAGGTCACGCCGGACCAGGGCGGCGTCGGCGACGACGACCACCGCTGGGTCACCATGGACATTGAGGGGGCCCGCTTCGCGGCGGGCGCCCTGGTCAAGCTGGCACGCCCGGGAGAGTTCGAGATCGAACCTGAGCGCTGGCAAGTGCTGGACGCGACCCACATCCGCGCCATCTTCGACCTGCGCCACGTGCCCATGGGGCTGTTCGACGTCGTCGTCACCAACCCCGACGGCTCGCGCGTCGTCGAGCCCTACCGCTACCTGGTCGAACGCATGATCGAGGTCGACGCCGCCATCGGCATCGGCGGCCCGCGCAACATCGAGCCGGGCGACGCCGCCACCTACAGCGTCAGCCTGCAAAGCGTCACCAACGTCGACACGCCCTACATCCGCTTCGACCTGGGCGCGAGCGACATGGGCAACAGCAAGGACGTGCTGGAAGGCCTGAACCTGCCCTACGTGGTGTTCGGCACCAACGTCGGCGGCAGGCCCGACGGCGCCATTGCCGCCGGCAACGGCAACAACCAGGCCTACGGCACCACGCCCACCACCGGCGTGCGCGCCGACGTGCCCTGGGCCTCGCTGGACGGCATGACCAACACCAGCGGCTGGAACCTCGCACCCGGCTACGTGTTCGACCTGGCCGCCAACGGCTTCGCCGGCGCCACCTTCAAGGTGCAGACCTTCCCCGGCCTGCAGGAATGGATCAACTACGACTTCGAAGGCCTGCGCGACAAGCTCTACGCGCTGCGCCCGGACTGGAAGGCTTCCGGCATCCTCGATGAAGGCGTGACCGGCCTGGACAAGATCTCCCAGGGCCTGACCAAGAAGTTCCTCGCCAAGGAAGGCCACATCACCGAAGAGGAAGGCATGGCCATGTCCTTCCGCTTCGACACGCTGGCCAGCGTGACGACGCTGACGCGCGCCGAGTTCGTCGCCGAGCAGACGGCGCACGCCAAGCGCCTGCGCACGGCCATCCTGGCCGACACGACCGCGCCGAGCACGCTGGCCGTGCTGGCCGCCGACGAGGCCCAGTGGGTCAAGGGCTGGCTGGGTGCGCTCGAAGTCGCCGGCCTGCTGCGCCCCGAAGGCCAGGCCCCGGCCATCCGCAACGACGCCTTGGTGCTGAGCCTGAACGCCACGCTGGCCACCGGCATCCTGCTGGCCAAGGGCGGCGAGAGCTACCGCACGCAGGCCGACCTGCTCGGCTTCTTCGCCAAGGTGCAGCAGTGGTACGGCGACACGGCCAAGTTCGCCGGTGACGTCAACGCCGCACATGCACCCGTCGAGTACAAGGAAGTTCGCGAACTCGCCGATGGCAGCTGGGTCGAGGTGCCGGTGCCCGTCGCGCCCAACGCGGCGGACTACGACCGGCACGCCGGCCAGTCCACCCACTTCATCAGCTTCGACGTCTTCGCCGGCAACCGCGCCGAGCTCGAGTACCTGCGCCGCATCGGCGTGCTGGACGCCGAGTTCCGCCCCATCGGCCCGCAGGCCTTGAACCTGACCAACTACCTGCAGCAGGCCGCCCAAGCGCAGGCCAATGCCGGCGCCACCATCAGCGTGCGCGGCCCGCAGGTGCTGCCCGCGGCGAACGGCTCGACCTATGTGCCGACCGACTACGCCCTGCCCTACACGCTGACCTTCAACAACCCGACGAATGCGCCCGTGGGAGAAGTCCGCCTGGTGACGGCCATCGACCCCGACCTGGACGCACGCAGCCTGCGCCTGGGCGACCTGAAGATCGGCGACATCAACATCCACGTGCCGGCCGGCCAGGCCGTCTTCCAGGGTGACTTCAACTTCAGCGGTGCCGCCGGCAAGGGCTATGTGCTGCGCGTCAGCGCGGGCATCGACGCCGAAGCCCGCGTGGCCACGTGGCTGCTCCAGGCCATCGACCCCGACACCGGTGAAGTGCTGCACGACGCCACGCGCGGCCTGCTCGCGCCCGACGCCAACGGCAAGACCGGCGGCGGCTTCGTCACCTACACCATCCGCGCCAGCGACACCGCCAAGACCGGTGCCAGCATCTCGGCAGCGGCCCGCGTGTTCTTCGACGCCACGCCGCCCATCGCCAGCGCGGCCATCAGCCACACGCTGGATGCCGACGCGCCGGTGACCACGCTGACCGTGACCAGCAACGGCAACAACGCCAGCGGCCAGCCCACGTTCAAGCTGAACTGGAAGGCCGCCGACGACGCCTCGGGCGTCAAGCACGTGACCGTCTACGTCGCCGAAGACGGCGGCGACTTCAAGATCTGGCAGAAGCAGGTGGCCGGCGCCGAGAGCACCGCCATCTTCACGGGCCAGGCCGGCAAGCACTACGAGTTCCTGGCCGTCGCGACTGACAACGCCGGCAACCGCGAAGCCGCCAGCGTCAGCAATGCCGTGCTGCCGGACGACGGCAGCCGCAACACCGCCCAGCAAGGCCTGGGCGTGACGGACAGCCTCGACACCAGCGCCGAACTGCCAGCCGCCGCACCGGACCGCAGCTACACCTCGAGCAGCCTGTTCACGCAAGCCGCGCAGCGCCTGCCCGGCTTCGTCATCACGCCGGCCCTCGGCGGCCTGGGCAGCGACCTGCAATCGGTGCTCGCGCCGCTGCAACTGCGTGGCTTCGCCAGCGGCTTCGGTAGCAGCCAGGGCGACATCGGTGCGCTCGCCATGGTCGAACTGGCCGATGGCTCGGTGCTCGCCAGCGCCGGCAGCGAGCGCAACGAAGTCTTCCGCTTTGGCAAGGACGGCGGCCGCTCGGTGCAGCCGCTGTTCACGACGACGGCCGCCATCATGGACATGGCCGTCGACGCCGTCGGCAACCTGTGGGTCATGACCGGCGCCGAGCTGATGATGATCGACGCCGCTTCGGGCGCCGTCATCAGCCGCACTCGTGCGCCGGCCGGCGAGCCGCTGACGCACGCGCTGGCCATCCAGCCCGGCACCGGCCTCATCTATGTGGCCAGCGGCAACGGCGTGGAGATCTTCGACCCGAAGGCCGAGGCGGCGCGCGCCTGGACCCACTTCAGCAACACCCGCGTCGGCGACCTGGCCTTCGGGCCTGACGCACGCCTGTGGGCCGTGCGCTGGACCGGCAGTGACGTGAAGGGCGCGCTGCCAGAAGCGACGACCGACATCATCAGCTTCCCGATGAGCGGCGCCACCAAGGGCCGTGCCGAGCTGGAGTACCGCCTCGCCGGCCTGGTCGACAGCATCACCTTCGGCAAGGCGGGCACGGGCCTCGCCGGCCTGCTGCTGGCCAGCAGCAACACGCCGCAGCGCCCGACCGCCAGCGACGGCAGCAGCACCGTGGCACACAGCAGCGCCGTCTGGGCGGTGGAGTTGTCCAGCCGCCGCGCGCTGAAGCTCGCCGACGGCGGCACGCGCGGCGAGAGCATCGTCGCGACCGCCGACGGCCGCATCCTCGTCGCCGAGACCCACCGCATCGACGAGCTCGCGCCCGTCAAGGCACCCACCGTCGTGTCGGCCAGCATCGCCGACGGCGCGCTGATCCCGCTGCCGCTGACGCAACTCGCCATCAGCTTCGACCAGGCCATGTGGACCGGTGCCGACGGTGCCGATGCCACCAGTCCGTCCTCGGTGCTGAACCCGGCGAACTACCGCCTCGTCGCCACCGGCGTGAACAGCAACCTGACGCTGGCGCCGCAAGGCCTGCGCTGGGACGCCGCCAGCAAGAGCGTCATCGTGACGCTGCCCAACCTGCCTGCGGGCGGCTGGCGCCTGGAGGTGGCCGACACCCTGCGCAGCGCGCAGCAGGTGCAGCTGGTCACCGCCTGGAACCTCGTCTTCACGGCGGTCACCGACATCTCCAACCTGGTCCGCATCGACTTCGTCGACACGCGCGCCAACCGGCTCACCGGCACGATCAGCTACGACGTCGCCATCACCAACCTCGGCACCGACGACCTGCGCGGCCCGCTGATGCTGCTGCTCGACCCGGGCCGCTACTTCGGCGACGACATCCTGGGCGCGAGCCAAGGCGACGGTGCGCAGGCCAACCTGTGGGTGCTGGACCTGACCGCGGCACTGCAGAGCAAGCCGCTGAAGGCCGGCGAGACGCTGGCGCGCCAGACCGTCAAGGTGCGCGCGGCGTCCAGCTTCGGCACGTCGCCAGGCTCGGGCCAGCTGGTCAAGTTCAACCTGGGCCATGGCGTCTACGCCGTGCCCTACGACAACACGCCGCCCGAGCTGGGCCTGCTGGCCGCCGATGGCAGCGTGGACCTCGACGCCACCGCCCTGCCCCCGGCCCGTGCCGGCGAAAGCTGGTCCACCGGCCTGGCTGCGCTGGACACCGATGGCAGCCTGTTCTACTGGGAGATCGTCAGCGGCCCCGCGGGCCTGTCGATCATGCAGGACGCCTTCGTCGAAAGCAGCGCCAGCGGCTACGGCAACGAGGCCAAGCTGCACTGGACGCCCACCGCCACCGACCGCGCCGACAACGAAGTGCTGGTGCGCGTCATCGACAGCCGCGGCGGCGTGGCGCTGCGGCGCTTCACGCTGGACGTGGCCGGCGCCAACCACGTGCCCGTCATCGCCACGATCTCGGACCTGGAGCTCGCCGAAGGCCAGAGCCTGAAGCTGCCGCTGCTGGCCAGCGACCCGGATGGCGACAACGTCACGATCCTGGTGCGCAACCTGCCGGCCGGCGCCTTCTTCGACGCCGGGACCGGCCTGCTGAGCTGGACGCCGGGCTACGACCAGGCCGGCGAGTACAAGGACGTCACCCTCATCGCCAGCGACGGCAAGCATGAGGTGCGCTACCGCTTCAACCTGACGGTGACCCAGGGCTGGCCGGCCCCTGTCTTCCCGGCGCTCACCACCCAGGTGCTGCGAGAGGGCGACCGCTTCGGCCTGCAACTGCCTGGCAGCGTGCCGGGTGGCTTGAGCCAGGCCGACGGCAGCAGCGTCAAGCTGCAATGGGACGCCCCGCTGCTGCCCGGCGGCGCCACGCTGGATACCGACACCGGCTGGTTCGCCTGGACGCCGGGCTATGCCCAGGCCGGGCAGCTGACCCTGCCCATCACGCTGACCGCCTTCTTCACGGCGCCGGACGGCACCGTCACCACCACCTCGGTCCAACGCGAACTCAAGCTGGACATCGTCAACACCAACGGCGCGCCCGTCTTCGCGCCGGTGGAAACCTGGGGCGTGCTGGAAGGCCAGCCGCTGCGCATCAGCGTGTTCGCCTTCGACCCGGACAACCCGAACTTCGAGCCCAAGCTCCGCCTGAACCCCGGCAGCCCGGCGCTCGACGGCAGCGGCACGGCCAGCGTCAGCTACGCCGTCACCGGCCTGCCGGCCGGCGCGACGTTCGACGCCGACACGCTGGAAATCCTGTGGACGCCCGGCTACGCCCAGGCCGGCACCTACTACGTGACCGTCACGGCCACCGACGACGGCAACGGCACCGGCCAGCCGCAGGTCAGCCAGATCGTGCTGCCCCTCGTCGTCAGCAACGCCAACCGCTCGCCCGAGTTCCGCGACATCGCCAACGCCTTCGTCGACCGCGGCGCGGTGCTGGAGATCCCGGTCGAGGCCGTCGACCCCGACGGCAACCCGCTGCTGCTGACCTTCCAGGGCCTGCCGAGCTTCGCGACCTACACGCAGACGCTGAGCGAGAACGGCCGCCTGACCGGCGTGATCCGCTTCGCGCCCGGCGCCAACCAACGCGGCGACTACACGATCACGGTCGTCGTGCAGGACGACGGCGACGGCGACGAGAACCAGGCGCTGGCCGCCGGCAAGAGCTTCGTGCTCACGGTGCGCAGCCCCAGCGAGGCGCCCGTCATCACGCTGCCCAGCCGCGTCGTGGCCGTGGCCGGCACCGAGCTGCGCCTGCCCATCCTCGTGTCCGACCTGGACCAGGACGCACTGAACTACGCCGCCACCAACCTGCCGGCCGGCGCACGCATCGAGACCGATCCGCGCTACGGCCACGCCACGCTGGTGTGGACGCCGCCCGTCGGCACCACCGGCGACTTCGACATCAGCCTGGCCGTCACGGACTCGGGCCTGCCGCCGGCCGACGCCGGCTACGTGATCGACCCCAACAACCCGCCGGCCCCTAACGTCTCCGTCAAGGACCTGCGCATCGTCGTGCGTGCCAGCAATGCGGCACCGACGCTGTTCGCCGTCGCCGCCACCGGCGGCGCGATCCAGGGCGACCCGCTCGCCGGCAACCGCACCGTCGTCAAGGTCGACGAAGGTGCGCCGCTGACGCTGGACCTCGCCGGCATCGACACCGACCTCGACCTGCTGGACTGGACCGTGGAAGGCCTGCCCAGCGGCATGCAGCTCACGCCCAGCGCCGGCAGCGGCGGCCAGACGCGCCTGCAACTGCGCTGGACGCCCGGCTCGTTCGCCGCGCAGAGCGACAACCAGAACGGCGTGGCCCCGGGCCACTACCTGCTGAAGCTGAAAGCCAGCGACGGCAGCGCCAGCTTCACGCGCGACGTCGAGATCGTCGTCGCCAACGTGAACCAGGCGCCCATGCTGCTGCCCCTGCCGCTGCAACTGGTGCCCGAAGGCCAGACGCTGAGCTTCAACCTCCGCGCCTACGACGGCGACAACGACGCCACGCGCTTTGCGCTGATCTACGACGCCAACACGCCCAGCGGCGTGGTGTTCGACCCCACCACCGGGTACTTCGAGTGGACGCCCGATGCCGACGTGGTCAACAACGCCACGGCCATCAACCGCGCTTTCACGTTCAACTTCAGCGCCACCGACGGCCAGGCCACGGTGACGCGCTCGGTGCAGGTGCGCGTGTTCGACGCCAACCGCCCGCCCGAGATCACGACAGCCAGCCACGCGCTGCTGGTCGGTCAGAGCTTCTCGCTGCCCATCGTCAAGGGCGCCAGTGCGCCCGCCGGTGCGCTGCGCGTGCTGGACACCGACGGCGCCACGCAGACCGCGGCGCTGAACATCAGCTTCCAGGGCCTGCCCGAAGGCGCCGTCTACGACGCGGCGAACGGCCGCCTGAACTGGACGCCCGGCCCCGGCCAGATCGGTGACTTCACCGTGCCGGCCACGGTCAGCGACGGCAAGAACACCGCCACCAGCAGCTTCGTGCTGCGCGTGGTGGCCGAGGCCGACGCGAACGCACCCAAGCTGCTCGTCAACCTGACGCCCAGCACGCCCGTGCTGCCCGGCCAGGTCGTGCTCGCCACCGTGCGCGCCGACGCCTTCAGCCCCATCGCCAGCATCACCGTGATGGCGCGTGGCGCGGCGATCGGAACAGGAACGGGCCAGGCGGACTGGACGCCCGTGACGCTCGACGGCCTCGGCCGCGTGCGCATCACGCCCACTGCGCCCGGCCTCATCGAGCTGCGCGTCACGGCCATCGACGCCGACGGTTTCTCCGCCACGACGAAGCAGACCGTGCGCGTGCGCGACCCGCTGGACACCGCGGCGCCCCAGCTCGTCTTCAGCGGCGCGCTGGACACCGGCAACCTCGCACCCATCGTCGTCGGCAGCACCACCGCGCTGACCGCACGTATCGCCGACCTGCAGCTGATGGGCTACGTGCTCGAAGCCGCGCCTTCCAACGGCGACCGGGTGGATGAGTCCGCCTGGCGCACGCTGGCTCGCGCCGATGCGGCCGGGGCCGTCGTCAATGCCGACGTCACGCTGGCCACGCTGGATCCGTCCCGCTGGGCCAACGGCGTGTACCAACTGCGACTGCGCGGCTGGGACCTCGCCGGCCGCACGACCGAGATCACCACCCGCGTGCTGATCGACTCCGCCGCCAAGCAACTGGTGCAGGCGCAAGCCACCGACGCGGTCTTCCGCCTCGGCAACCACGACCTGGCACTGACCCGCAGCCTCGATGTGAACGGCGTGGGCGACCTCGGCAACTGGACGCTGCCGCTGCTCGACACCCGCCTGACCCACGACCAGGCCGGCAGCGATGCGCTCGGCGCCTCGGCCGCCTGGCTGACCGGCGCGCGCGTCTGGCTGCAAGTGCCGGCCAGCCTGTCCACGGCCAACGCCGCCACGCAGTACCTGAGCTTCGGCCTCGGCACCACCAGCCAGCCGCTGTCCACCGACCCGACGTCACCGCAGGTGCTGCGCCCGGCCTTCACCAGCAGCACCGCCGGCTGGACGCTGGCCGCACTGGATGCCGACCCGACCGTGCCGGTCGCATTGCAAGCCCAAGGCCAACGCCTGCTCGACCGCAGCACCGGCCTGCCCTGGCAGCCCAGCGGCTACGAGCTGACCGGCCCGGATGGCACGCGCTACCGCCTGGACGCCCAAGGCCAGGTGCAGAGCGTGCGCTTCGCCGACGGCCAGCAATGGCTGGTGTCCGACGCGGGCGTGGCTCTGGTCGGCAGCAGCGACCCGACCACCCGCGTCAGCTTCGAGCGTGACACGCAAGGCCGCATCGAGCGCGTGCTCGGCCGCCAGGCCGGCGGCAGCGATGCCGCCCTCGTCTACCGCTACGACGCCCAGGGCCGCCTGGCCCTGGCCCGCAGCCTGTTCGGCGCCACCGACCTGAACCAGTCCATCGGCTACCACGCCGACGGCTCGGTCATCAACGAAGCCATCACCGCGCAACTCGGCACGGCCGCCGGCTGGCTGGCCAGCGCTGCCGCGCCGACCAACACCTGGACCGGCAGCCTGACGGCGGGCACCCCCGCCCGCTTCAGCTTCGTCGTGCGCGACAGCGAACTGGCCAGCACGGTCAAGACGCCCGGCGCGAGCGGCGCCATCGTCCTCGCCGTCGAGACCACGGCGGGCACCAGTCTCGCCGTCGAAGGCGCCACGGTGCTGGGCCAGGCCAGCCAGGGCGGCAAGACCGTCACACTGATCCGCGTGACCGCGTCCGGCCTGAAGCTGCTGAGCCTCAGCGGCAGCGGTGCAGCCGACCTCAAGGTCAGCGTCGCCGGCGACCTGAACCGCGACGGCAAGGTGGATGGTGGCGACTCAGCCGCCTTCGCCGCCGCTGCGGTCGACCTGAACGGCGACGGTGCCGCCAACGACAGCGACCGCCAGGTCCTGTACGCCAACTACGGCTGGCGCGCCAACCTCGCCCCCGTCAACGTGGCCAGCAGCACCCCGGTGCTGACGCACGTGGACCTCGGCAAGACGCTGAGCCTGGAGGCGGCGGCGCTCGACATGGAAGGCGACCGCCTGTTCTGGCGCATCCTCGGCAGCCAGCACGGCCAGGCGCGACTCAGCGCCGACGGCCACAGCGTCGAGTTCCAACCCGACGCCGGCTACGCCGGCCTGGGCTCCATCACGCTGCAGGCCGACGACGGCTACGGCGCCAGCGCCCCGGTCACGCTGAACTTCAACGTCAGTGGTGCGAAGCTGCTGGCGCTGCACCTGCAGCCCATCGTGTCGCTGCTGACCGGCCAGGGCCTGGCCGTGCGGGTCACGGCGGACTTCGAAGATGAGCGCGGCGTGGCCATCACGGACGCGCGCTACCTCAAGCTCAGCGCGCTGGACCTGACGCCGCAGGGCCTGGTCATGGGCAATGCGGTCGACATCGACGATGCGCATGACCGCGTGCTGGCGCGCCAGGCGGGTCCGGCGCTGGTGCAGGTGGAAAGGCGAGACATCGATGGGCGCGTGGTGCGTGCCGTTTCCATGCTCAACGTGGCGCAGTCGATCAACCCGGTCTTCGATGAATACGGCGAAGACATGGGCGAGGCCCCCGAGCCGCTAGTCGTCGAGCCGGACGTCTATCCCGGCACCATCAGCCTGACCCCGGGCGGCACACGGCAGCTCAAGGTCAAGGTGGCCGACGTGGACACAGGCGAGACCCTGGATGTCCACGCTGCAATCGGCACGCGCTACGTGTCCAGCGACGACAGCGTCGCCACGGTCAGCGCAGACGGCCTGATCACTGCACGAAGCAATGGCCGCGTCACCATCAGCATCATCCATCTGGCGAGCAGCTACGACCTAGGTGGGCACATCACTTGGCAGGTGGTGGGTCAGCAGGACATGTGGGTCAGCGTGCAGACGGCGCAGATCGCCACTGCGGCAGGCATCGTTGTGCAGGCAGCCGAGGGCGGCATCGTGGCCGCGCCGACCGGAGAGACGGTGCTCATCGGTGCAGGCGCGCTTAAGGAGGACGTCGCAGTCAAGATCGAGCGCATCGACATCTCGACCATCGAACAAAGCCTTGGCCTGCCGCCGCCGGCGCCGGAGACGTTGCAGGCCATCGCTGCCTTCCGTCTGGACATCGGCAGCCAAAGTGCCAACGCCGCACTGCAGTTGGCAGTGCCCATGCAGGGCAACCCGCACTTCACGGCCGGGGAAGAAGTCCTCATGTTCCGCAAGGGTCAGGTGGAAACGCCCACCGGCATGGTGGACACCTGGTGGGTCGTGGACAACGCCTTCATTGGCGCTGACGGTGTCATTCGCACCGCGAGCCCGCCGTACCCCACGCTGGAAGACGGCGGCGAGTACCTGCTCTGCAAGAAGCTGCCCGGCATTCCGGCCAACGCGTTCGAGGCTGTGCCGGACATGGGGAACATCCTGTTGAGCATGGCAGGCATGACCTTCGGTTACGGCTTGCTCAAGGAAGCAGCCACCATCGAAATGATCATGATCGTTGCGGCGAGAGCGCGGCAAGCCTCCGCGCTGAAGTACCACTTCGGCAAGCCGCAGTTCGTCGATGTGCATTTCGACGAGGTCACCGTCGAAGGTCGCACCAAGACCGTGATGAGCCTCGCGCCGGCGCCTGAAGTCCAGACACCCTACGGCAACGTGGCAGCGCCAACCATCGACACGCTCAGCCAAGACGGCGAAGGCAACGTGACGATCACGACGGTTGCCCCGACGTCAGGCAACAACTTCCCCTCGGATCTCGTTGTCAGGGCCTATCTGCCCAGCGGGCAGTGGGTCGACTACCGTGCAGCCTTGGGCTCGGCAACGAGCATGACCGTCAGCGTCACGTCACCCGACATCGTCAACACCAGCTTGGGCAAAGGTGAGATCACCGCCCTCAGCCGAGCCTTGTCCAAAGCGCCGCTGGGCAAGATCCGTTGGCAGCTTGTCCGGCAAGTTCAGATATTCGATGTGGATGCACATGGACGTCGGGTCTATGGCGAGCCCATCGAAGTGCTGGGCAACGTCGGCCAGTTGGAACCCGTCCCCAACATGGCCGCCGTGCTCACCCGCACGGGCATCGAGTTCGTGCGTGAGACCAACGGCATCCGCGAGAACCTGGGGACCACCACGCTGCTTGATCACCTGGAATCCTTCAATCTCGAGCAGTATTTGACCGGCGGCAAGGTCCAGCCCATTGTTTACAGCAGCGACAACACGACGGTCTTTGTCGCCGGCAAGGGCATCGTCTGGCTTATCGACACGCTGACATACCGGGTGCTAGACAGCTGGCGCATGGATGGCTATTCCGTGCGGCCCATCGACGCTCCCAACATCTCCAGCTTGGCGGCAGTGGGCGATCTGCTCATCGTCGGCGAGGGCAACCGTTTCGGCGCGGCAGGTAGTGCGGCAGGCAACTACCGCCTGATAGCGATCAACACGTCAACGGATAGCGATCAATACGGCAAGCCAGTCACTCTAAGCATCGGCAGCAGCGTGCTGAGCGGCACGCCCTTCGGTGTCTCGGGCATGGCCGTTGGCCCGGATGGCCGTACGCTGGTGGTCGCCGCACCCACTCAAGCGAACTCCGTTGGCATGGGAGACCGCAACAAGCGCGGCAATGTCCTCGTCTTCGACCTCGACACTCTGGACCTTCGCACCGGCAAGATCGACGAACCGATCATCGCAACGCTTCCCAGCGACGGACTCTCCGGCAAATCACCCCAAGTCGTCACGGCAACGCGAGATGCCGATCGATTCCTCATTGGCGACGTCATGGACTACACCCGGGGGCTTGGGACGCTCACGATCACACGTGACGAAGAAACCAGGCAACTTAAGAGCGCCAAGCTGGAAGCCGTACGCATGGCGCAGTACGACAAGGACGTTGTCATCGACCGGCTTGACATCCAGCGCGCGCAGAGCGCGGTGCTGGTCGAGTTCGATGGCAACGAATACGCCATCGTCGCGGACGACAACTACAACTTCCGTGACCCCCTCTACAACGCCCAATTCGCGGTGCCCAACTTCGTATTCACGCCAAAGGGCTTCCCGCTGGCGGTAGGTGGCAGCGTGGACGCAAAGAAGGTGGCCGTTGGCGGCAAGCTGGGCATCGTCAAGGATCCCTTTGGCCTTAAGGGTGAACCCAAGTACATGGGTGCCACCTTGCCATTGGACGGCTACGGCATCATCAATCTGAGCCTCTCCCCTGATCACAAAGTGCTGCTGGGCCAACTCCAAGGCGGCTTCAGCGCGCGTGACATGTGGTCACGCCAACTGGAGCACATGAGTGGGGCCTGGGATGTTCAGAAACTCATCGCGGCGGCCATTGCCCATCCGGAACAGGACCGGCTCAGGAAACATATCAAGCTGCCGGAAAAAGCCGAGCAACTGATCACCGATTCAAATGGAAATGCAGCCAAGGGCGTGCCGGCTGGAACGTATTTCGATGCAGATGCGCTTTGGGCCAATAAAATTGGCAATATGGGCGACGTTATTGAAGTCGACCTGATTGCCCTAGCACTCGATGCAATAGCACGTGAGCAAGGCTATGGTGCCGCCGCTGCCGGGGATCATCGAACTTTGCCAAATAGAGATCGGCTGGAGATGTCAGCGGCAGATCGCGCTCAATTCGACAGTAACCGACGACAACTAGAAGCTCTGCGAGGAGATATCAGCAATATAAATATTGATTCATTTAATATTGCAGATATAACACGCCAAAAAAGTCAAGTTCGAATGATCTCGATTGACAATACAGACAGTGGACGTTTCACACCTCTCTCCTACAATGCAGGCGGGCGAGTAGCCGATTACACAGCAACCGGAAAGATATTTTTCGTCCCCAATCTTTTGCCTGCAGATTTAACCAGTCTGCGTCGAGGCGATCGCCTTGAAGACAAATCGTCCACATTTACCCTGAGATTCAAGTGGGGCGACTATTGGAAAGCGGTCCAAGTAGAGATCAAAGCGAAAGATGCTATCCATGGAGCATCCTTCTTTGGCGATAGGCCTCTGGATAACCCTGGATACTCCCAAATCACGCTGAACTCACAAGTCACCGCCAATAGCGATTTAAACAATAGGCTTGATGCCTTCAGGCTTGAGCAGCGTCTTGCCTATTTGGGATTTCCCGCAATGGGCATGAACGAGGTTCAGCTACCCCCGCCGCCGCCAAACATATCCCAACCTTATCCGTTTAATTCACCTCAAGGCAATGTTTTGCAAAGCTTTGAGGTGAACGGAGTATTTGGTGACGCGGAAGCACACGCCGCTTACCTTTTCAATAAGGTAGTCCACTACGGCGCTGCTGGCTATGGTCGCTTTCTCGCCACCACGCCTGCACGGGATAGCAACCGTAATAAGGTTCCGGCTACAGGCGGCGCCAATTACTACACCACCATCACGCAAGCAGCTCAGCAGTTAGTCATCCGCAATGGAGTGGATATTACGAATTGGCTAAATGCCTACAATGCCCCTCACTGGATGGACTTGAACACCACCCCGGGGTGGAATGCAAGCCAAGATGGCAATCCTCCAGACACCAATATTGAACACTATGGCACGAGTTGGGCGCGCGACCTGATGGTTGCGCAAACCATCGTTGCACCGCAGGGGTTCGTTGCGACTCCGAGACCAAGAATGACAGGTGCAACCGATGCGAACCATGGCTATACGCCTTTTGGGCATGGCTCACATGATTTGGGAATGGCATTGGACGTCGGGATTTCTCATATGGTAGGTGACACCGCGCAAGGTACAGGACCTGCAACCGCTAGGCAGAGCGTCCAGGCAATAAGCCCGAACAATGGTCCAGGAGCGTGGACGAACAACCTGGCTGCCCAATTTATTGCAGTGCTCCTCAGCGATGCTGGCAATAGGCAAGATCAAGCGTTCTCCACATTCGCCCGGCTTTATGCGGCGACACTCACTACTGCAAACGGCGGCTCACGCGACAACCTATCCGCGTCACTCTTGCGCGAGAAAAATGCTGCTGATCAACTAACGACGTTGAATGCGCTCTTTGGCGGCGGTGCTCAAACGTCGAGCATTGTCAATGGCGTATTGATTGGGGGCACTGACCCGCTAAATACCTACGCAGACATGAGATATGCCCTTACCCACCTCGGTTTCGTAGCGGGCTATCCTACAAATGGCACACGCCCTACTGTTCAAAACGTCGACCCTCACAAGCATCATTTCCACGTATATCTTCAGCCACCGACACTGGAGCGTATTGCGCCGCCACGCCCTCCTGCCAACCTGACTGCCAGCACCGTTTCGCCTTCAATCGAACGACAAATAAATATTGACATGGCCAGTCTATGCCATGAGGCAGAGAATCCACACTCCGAAATAAAAATCAACGACAACAACAGCGCGGAAAAATACATAAGCCCATCGTCCGCCATAATGGCGGCTCTCAAATATAAATATGACGTGGAGCCGTCCGGCACGATTGAAGCGGTCGTTGCGAACCCTCCAGCGCACGGAAGCATTTTGGGAGACGTTTGGGTCAAGAATGGATCAGAGTTTCCATCTGCAAGCTTCCAACTTTTCACGTACTCTCCTGAGAAAGATTTCTACGGCACTGATCACGTGACATTTGAGGTCAAAGCCAACGATAAAACATTCCGTCTATCGTACAAAATCAACGTTATTTCGAAATCACAAGGCGGAGCCACCTGCGATACCGATAACGACGCAGCAGGCACCAACGACAGCTATAGCAATTCTGAATCCAAATGGGCTTTTGATCGCCTAGAGGAAATCGTCAGCTTCAGTTCTGAGACGGTAAGAAAGTGGTTGGGAAGTGGGCAGAGCCTATTGCTTTCAAAGCTACTCCAAATGGGAGCATTACGCGTTGGATCTTTAGAGAATGCAATTCTTGCGAGTACAAATTCGCAGGATTCAGGTGCCACTGTTACTGTCGATCCGAGAGCAGCCGGTCACGGCTGGTACCTCGATGCCACGCCGCTCGACAACGCCGACGACTTCCTCCCCACCGCCGACAAAACCATCTGGCGCGCCAAGGCCGGCAGCGCCGCCGACGGCAAGATGGATCTGCTCTCGGTGCTGCTGCACGAATACGGCCATGTGCTGGGTCTTGAGCACAGCGGCGATTCGTCCGACTTCATGGCGGCCACGCTGCAGCCGGGTGAGCGCCGCCTGCCGACCGAGGCCGAACTGGCCTGGATGGCTCAACGCATCGCTGAGCTGAAGGCTGCCTCCGATGGCGACTCACCGGCGGATCCGTCGTCGCCAACCCAACCCGGCCTGCCGGCGGGTGGCCGCACGACCTCAACCAACCGCGCCGCGCGCCGCAGCGCCAGCGACGGCAACACCGCGGCGCCGCAGTTCGCCACCGCCGTGAATGCGGCCCTGCTCAACGGCAGCTTCAGCACCTCCGGCGTGCCGAACGGCGCCGGCTGGACGACTCAAGGCGACGTCAGCTTCTCGGCCAACGGCGCCACGCTAGGTGAGACCGGCGGCCGTCAGGCACGCCTGCTGCAAGGCTTTGCCATCGGAGCGAACGACAAGCTGCTGAGCTTCACGCTTGCCGGTCCAGGCCTGCAGGCCAACGCCGGTGGCCCGGGCGATGCGTTCGAAGTGGCGCTGCTGGATGCCGACACCGGTCTGACCGTGGTCGGCTCGGTGGACCTCAATGGCTCCGACGCGCTGCTGAATCGCCAGACCGCCCGCAATGGCCTGGCTGCCGTCGAGCGCCTGGCGTCCA
Organism: Roseateles sp. P1_C6; assembly: GCF_056406315.1. Lineage (NCBI taxonomy): Bacteria > Pseudomonadati > Pseudomonadota > Betaproteobacteria > Burkholderiales > Sphaerotilaceae > Roseateles > Roseateles sp. P1_C6. The sequence goes on along the minus strand of NZ_JBFUAK010000020.1, from coordinate 804 downwards.
GCGTGCGCAAGCAGGCCAATACGGATGGCAGCGTGACCTACTTCGTCACGCTCGCGCCAGAACTGGCGGGCAAGTCGGTGCTGTTGAGCTTCGACCTGCTGGGCTTTGCCGCGGCTGACAGCCACATCACGGTGCGCGATGTCCGCACGCTGGCTGACGAACCGTCTGGCAACGTCGCCCCGACAGCCGCGAACGGCCAGGCCAGCGGCACCGAAGACCAGGCCCTGGCGCTGAGCTGGGCCAGCTTCGCCGTCGTCGATCCCGACAACCGGCCCGATCTGCTGCAGGTGGAGATCACCGCCCTGCCCGCCGACGGCGAACTGCAACGCCAACAGGCCGACGGCAGCTGGGCGGCGGTCGCCGTGGGCGAGCGCTTCAGCCAGGCTGACCTGGCCGCGCGCGGCCTGCGCTTTGTGCCGGCAGCCAACGCCACGGGCGGCGCCGGCTACTTCGGCTCCGGTGAAGGCAACCAGCGCGAGCACTACGCCCGCATCGGCTTCAAGGCCTTCGACGGCGAGCTCTACAGCCCCGCTGCCCGCCTCGTCATCGACATCGCCGCCGTGGCCGACACGCCGACCCTGGGCGTCACCGCGGGCAACACCGTCACCGGCCTGGAAGACGTGGCCTTGGCCCTGCACACCATCGTTGCCGGCCTCGTCGACAACGACGGCTCGGAGACGCTGGTGCTGACGCTGACCGGTCTGCCGGACGGCTTCACGCTGTCCGACGGCACGCGCAGCTTTGTGCCCTCCGCCACACAGCGCGTTGTCAACCTTGGCGGCTGGCAACTGGATGCGCTGAGGC
>NZ_JBFUAK010000019.1:0-30959 GCF_056406315.1 Roseateles sp. P1_C6 | reverse complement strand
CAGTCAACGTGCGCGTAGTGGCGGTTGGCCGTCTCGTACTCGACGTGGGCGGTGTTGATCGTGATGCCGCGGGCCTTTTCTTCGGGCGCTGCGTCGATCTGGTCGTAGGCCTTGGCCTCGCCGCCGAACTTCTTGGACAGCACCGTCGCGATCGCTGCCGTCAGCGTCGTCTTGCCATGGTCAACGTGGCCAATCGTGCCCACGTTCACGTGCGGCTTGGTCCGTTCAAACTTGCCTTTTGCCATCTTGCGCTCCTGAGGCGAACCCGTTGAAACGAGTAGAAGAAAAGAGAAAATCTGTGGTGCCCATGACGCGGATCGAACGCGTGACCTCTCCCTTACCAAGGGAGTGCTCTACCACTGAGCCACATGGGCATCGGCACGGGTTTGACGGCGACTCTTTCGAGCCCGCAGCCGGCAAACCGGTGTCGACGCTTGCCGACCAAGCCGCCCGGGTTGGAGCGGGAAGCGGGAATCGAACCCGCGTCATTAGCTTGGAAGGCTAAGGTTCTACCATTGAACTACTCCCGCCCTGGGAGCCTTGACCTCGGCTTGCGCGAGCAAGCTTTGGTGGAGGAGGCTGGATTCGAACCAGCGTACGCTATGCGGGCAGATTTACAGTCTGCTGCCTTTAACCACTCGGCCACCCCTCCTGAGGCAAGCCCGCAACTATAGCACAGGGCGAGCGGGGCGCAACAAAGCGCCGGCAACAAGCCAGTCGACACTGAAGCGCCGCCAGCGCGCGCCACGGCGACACGCGACACGCCACTCAGCGATTCGCCGCCGCGCTCGCGCGCGGCCAACGCGACCAGTCCAACAGAACCAATTCAGCACCCAACAAGGCCAGTCTGCGACCACCCAGGGCGCGGAATTCGCCAACTGGTATTCCAACGCAACGCCTTCGTCGCCCGCCCACAACAGATGACAGCTTGATGAAAGATACCAATTCAATGCCACCTTGATGCAGCTACGCGCGCTCCCAGAGAGGGAGCGCCCCATGTGCACCATGTGGTTGCATACCACTCGGGAAACTACCCACACGAAATTGGTAGCAAAGTGGCGTTATCACTCGTTACAGTGGCATCACACTGGTTGAAAGCCGTGGTGAATGCAGACCACAGCGACGACCGGACTTGAGGTGGTATGCAACCAATCCGAAGCTGCGACCGCCGCCCCAATTTCATTGGCCACAACGAGGAACGTCACATGAAGGTCAAGCAGACCCCCATCTCGCAGGCGGTGTTCATCGCCCTGCTCGGCGCCAGCGGCGTCACCATGGCACAGCAGCAGGCTCCGGCCTCGCTGGAAACGGTCGTCGTGACCGGCATCCGCGCGTCGCAGGAGAAGTCCCTCGCCGTCAAACGCAATGCCGACGCCCACATCGACGTCATCTCGGCCGAAGACATCGGCAAGATGCCCGACAAGAACGTGGCCGACTCGCTGGCCCGCGTGCCCGGCGTGACCATCCTGAACAGCCCGGCCGGTGGCTCCGGTGGTTTCGACGAGCGCGACCGCGTCGGCCTGCGCGGCACCAACCCCAGCCTGACGCAGACGCTGCTGGACGGCCACGGCATCGCCAACGGCGACTGGTTCGTGCTGGACCAGACCGGCGCCGGCGTGGGCCGCAGCGTCAGCTACTCGCTGCTGCCTTCCGAACTGGTGAGCCGCGTGGAAGTGCGCAAGAGCTCGGAAGCCTCCCTGGTGGAAGGCGGCACGGCTGGCTCGGTGAACATCATCACCCGCAAGCCGCTGGAGTTCTCCAAGGCGCTGACCTTCGAGGCGGGCCTGGGCGCGGTGTACGCCGACCTGCCGAAGAAGACCGATCCGCAGCTCAACGCGCTGCTGAACTGGAAGAACGAAGCCAAGACCTTCGGCATCCTGGTGCAGGCCTTCTCGGAAAAGCGCAGCCTGCGCCGCGACGGCGTGGAGACGCTGGGCTTCATCAACAAACTCGACAGCACCAATGCGCCGCTGCTGGTCGCAGCCCATCCCGAGCTGAACGGCGTCTACACCCCCGACCTGATCGGCGCCGCCTATTTCACCCAGGAGCGTGAGCGCAAGGGCGGCTTGGTGCGCGCGCAGTTCAAGCCCACGCAAGACCTGGACATCACGCTGACGGGCTTCTCGTCCAAGATGGACGCGGACAACTACAACCGCAACTACCTCATGGCACCCCGCGCCGGGCTGATCAACAGCTCGACGATCTCGGACTACGCGATTGCCACCGACAACAACGGCAACAAGACGCTGACCAAGGCGACGTTCAGCTGGGCGACGCCGTCGACGGCCGGCTACTACGACATGATCTCGCGCAAGGCCGCCGCCGAGAGCAACTTCTTCAGCCTGGACGGTTCGCTGAAGGTCAACAGTTCGCTGACGCTGACGGTCAACGCCGGCACGTCCAAGGGCAAGGGCCAGACCGTCAGCCAGGATGTGGTCGAGCCGCACATCGCCACCACCAAGGCCAGCTACGCGCTGCAGGGCAATGACGCCGCGCCCGCCTTCAGCTTCACGAACCCGACGTTGGGCTTCGACTGGATCTTCGGCGCACAGCACGTCATCGTGCACGACAAGGAAAGCTGGGCCCAGGTGGACGGCGAGTACACGCTGGAAGCCGGCGTGCTGAAGAGCCTGAAGTTCGGCGTGCGCGGTGCCGAGCACAAGCGCTACACCGACGCGACGCTGAACCAGGGCCCGGGCTGCGCCACCGGCACGCCGTACCGCGTCGGCCCTTGGGACTGGAGCAAGCCCAGCGCCTGCGCCGACGCCAACGGCAACGATGCGCCGCAACTGTCGCCCTACACCCTGCCCGCCTTCAGCCAGTCCTATCCGGGCAACTACGGCAGCGGCCTGGGCAGCGGCTTCCCGACCGCCCTGACCTACATCTCGGCCGAGGCCCTGGCCGAGTACAACAGCCGTGTCACCAACCGTGACCCGATCGCCCGCCGCTCGCCGTTTGACGGCGGCGAGTACAGCGTGAAGGAAACCACCACCGCTGCCTACATCCAGGGCAACCTGGAAGGCGACAACTGGAGCGGCAACGTGGGCTTGCGCGCGGTTCGCACCAAGCAAAGCTCGGGCGCCTTCCGCAACAGCCTGCCGACCGACACCGTCGACGTGGCGTCCGCGTTCGGCAACTTCACCGCGACGACGGCCGACCGCACCTACACCGACATCCTGCCCAGCGCCAGCGTGCGCATCGACGTGGCCAAGGACATCGTGGCCCGCCTGGCCGCAAGCCGCACGGTGACCCGCGCCGACTACACGGCCCTGTCCGCATTCACGTCGCTGACCACGACCGGCATGTTCCTGGACAACAATGCCATCGGCGGCGGCACGGCCGGCAACCCCGACCTGAAGCCGGTGCGATCGAGCAACTTCGACGCCAACGTCGAGTGGTACTTCGCGCCGCGCGCCTTCGTGTCGGCCGGTGCGTTCTACATGCGCCTCGGTACCTACATCACGAACGGCACGTTCACCGGCACCTACCCGGTCCTGCTGGGCAATACCAACCAGCAAGGCGGCGCACAACAGCTGGTCAACCGCCAGTTCGTCGTCACCGGCCTGACCAACAAGAAGGCGTCGGTCAAGGGCCTGGAGTTCGCGTTCGAGACGCCGATCGCCGGCAACTTCGGCGTCATGGCGAACTACACCTACGCGGACGGCAGCGACCAGGACGGCCATGTGCTACGCGGCAACACCAAGAACTCGTTCACCGTGGGCGGCTTCTTCGAGAACGACCACCTCTCGGCGCGCGTGAACTACAGCTACACCGACGACATCTTCATCGGCACCGACCGCGCCACCGACTACTTCCAGAAGGGCAGCGGCGTGCTGTCTGCCTCGCTGGGCTACAAGTTCAGCGACAACTTCTCGGTGAGCGTGGACGGGCAGAACCTGAACGACCCGAAGCTGAAGTACTACGCCTCGGACGTGCAGCCGCGCGGCATCTACAAGAACGGTCGCCAGTTCTACCTGACCGCCCGCGTCAAGTTCTGATCCCGGCCGGCTCTGCTGGAACTCTCGGGTTCCGGCAGCAGTCACAGGTGAACACAATCAAAGGGGAGCGTGGAGACCACGCTCCCCTTTCTCCATTCGAGTGCCCCATGAGCGACACCGCCACCGTCATCGACCAGTACATCGCCGCGCGTCCACTCGGGGGCAGCACCGACGCGCCACCGCCCGTGAAGCATGTCTGCGTCGTCGGTGGCGGCTCGGCGGGCTGGATGACGGCGCTGATGCTGGCCACCACGGCCTATGGCCCGCGCCTGAAGGTCACCGTGCTGGAGAGCCCCCAGGTCGGCATCATCGGCGTGGGCGAGGGTTCGACGCCGTGGCTGCGCCGCTTCTTCGAGATCCTGGGCATCGAGGAGTCCGAGTGGATGCCCGCCTGCAACGCCACCTACAAGAGCGGCATCACCTTCCAGGACTGGTCGACCAAGCCCGGCTTCGAGCGCTACTTCCACCCGTTCGTGTCGATGCTGGACAACATGACCATGCATCCCTTCGTGGACAACGTGCATGCACGGCTTGATGGCGCGGACGTCTACGCCCATCCCGACCGCTTCTTCGTGTCGGCCGCACTGGCGCGCCAGGCCCGCGGCCCGCGCGCCCAGGCCAACTTCCCGTTCGACGTCTGGTACGGGTATCACTTCGACGCGACGTTGCTGGGCCAGTTCCTGGGCGCCAAGGCCGTGCAGCGCGGCGTGACCCACCTGCAGCGCCACGTCACGCAGGTGTTGCTCAATGAGCGTGGCGACATCGACCGCCTGCAGCTGGACGACGGCGAAACGCTGGCCGCCGACTTCTTCGTCGACTGCAGCGGCTTTGCGTCGCTGATGATCGGCAAGGCGTTGCAGACGCCCTTCATCGGCTTCGGCGAGAACCTCTTCAACGACGCGGCCGTCGCCCTGCCCACCCCGCTGGACGGCCCGCTGGAGTCGCAGACCGTGTCCACCGCGCTGCCCCACGGCTGGGCGTGGAAGATCCCGCTGACCCAGCGCCAGGGCAATGGCTACGTCTACAGCAGTGCCCACTGCTCGGCGGACGAGGCCGAGACCGAGCTGCGCCGGCACCTGGGCCTGCTGGATGCCGACATCCCGGCCCGCCACCTGAAGATGCGCGTGGGCCGCATGGCCAAGGTCTGGAACCGCAACTGCGTGGCCATCGGCCTGTCGCAGGGCTTCATCGAGCCGCTGGAGGCCACGGCGCTGCTGTTCGTGCAGGTCACGGCGTCCATGCTGGTGGAGGTGTTGGAGAAGGGCGACCTCGGCACCGCCGCGCAGGACCAGTTCAACGCGGCCATGCACAAGCGCTTCGAGAACACCCGCGACTACATCGTGGCGCACTACAAGACCAACTCGCGCACCGACACCGACTACTGGCGCCAGAACGCCGAGAACATGCACCTGTCGGACTCGCTGCAAGGCGTGCTGATGACGTGGATGTCGCGCAAGCCGCTGGTCGCCGCGCTGAAGGCGGGCCGCATCGGCGGCGGCTACCCGGCCGTGTCCTGGTATGCGCTGCTGGCCGGCATGGGCATCTTCCCGGACCCCGAGGACTTGCAGCCGCCCACCGAGCACCAGGCGCGCCACAAGCTGGCCGCGGTGGACGACTTCGTCGCCCGCAGCGCGTCCAACTTCCCGGACCACCGCGAGCTGCTGGCAGACATACCGCCCGGCGTGGGCGACAAGGCCTTGCAGATCTACACCTGGTAAGGCACGTCAGCCCCTCGGCCGACGGGTACATCGGCCGATCCCCGAGGGGATGGCGGCTGGCTTGGGGCGGCTCGGCGCAGCGTCAGGGCTTCAGCCGGTCCAGGATGTCCTGGCGCACCGCCGCATCGGCCGCCGCGTCGATGTCCCCGAACAGGTGGCGCTGCCCCTCGGGGATGTGCGCCAGCCCCTCGCCGCGGGCGCCGAACACGTAGTACCCGAACAAGGCGCGCCAGCCCTCGCGCTCGCCGTCGGGCAGATGCCGCAAGGCCAGCATGGCCAGCCGCAGTGCGGCCAGGTGCAGGTCGTCGGGGCGCTGGGGTGCGGCCAGCGGTCGCCACCAATAGTTCAGCAGGATGTTCAGGTGCGGCGCCAGTGACTCGACCTGGTGGAACCACAGCGGCGGCATGTAGATCGCATCACCCGGCTCCAGCTCGGCCACCCGGGCCTGCTGCAGCGCCTCGGCCAGCAAGGGGAACTGCACCGGGTCGGCCCTGTGCAGGTCGGGCACGACCGACATCGGCGCCGGGGTGGGCGCGTAGTCCGGCGGGCCGAGGTAGAGCATTGGCGCGCAATGCGGCGGCAGCAACGTGAAGCGGCGCCGCCCGGCTGCCACGCAGGCGATGTTGTGCGAGTCGTCGAAGTGGGCCGGCACCGTCGCGCGGTTGCCGATCCAGATGCGCGGCGGGATGGCGGCGTCCAGCAGCGGCAGCACGTTGGCCCGCTCAAGGCCCGGCAAGGCCTCGGACACCAGCGCGCTTTGCGCCGCCAGGCTGGGCGGGTCGGGGAAGTGGCTGTAGCGCCAGAGCTGCTCGAACAAGGCCGCGTAAGGCCGCTTGTCGCGCATGAAGTTGAAGCCGTCGAGGTCGGGCTTGTAGCCGAAGGCCCGCGTGGGCTCGGGCTTGGCCAGCACGGCATCCACGGGCTGGCCGCCGTCGAAACCCATCAGGTATTGCAGGCAGGGCTCCAGGCCCGCGCGCCCTTGCGACACCAGTGGCCAATGCCCGACCGCGCCCCGCATCACCACCGGCTCGTAGCCAGGCACCACGTCGCGCTCGAAGCGCTCGCGCGTGATGCCGTGGACTTCCTTCATCGGCTGCATGCGGCTCCGGCTCCGTTCACCGCCGCCGCGCCAGCACGCCGTGCCAGGGCTCGGGGATGTGCGCCGCGGGCTCCTGCTCACGCTGCACCACGTAGTGATCGAACATCGCCGCCCAGGCGTCGCGCTGGGCGGCCGGCAGCGCGTTCAACACCTGGATGGCCTGCATCAACGCGGCGGACGGCGCGGGCAGCTGCGCCTGCCGCGAGTCACTCGCGACAGGCCACCAATAGTTGATGAGCACGTTGACCTTCTCCAGCGCCTCGACCTGGTGGAACCACAGCGGCGGGATGTAGAGCGCGTCGCCCGGCTCCAGCTCGGCCACCCAGCTTGAGGCCAGCGCTTCGCGGTAGCGCGGGTAGCGCTCGAAATCCGGCGACTTGGGGTGCACGACCGAGATGGGCGCGCCTGATGGCGTGTGCTCCAGCGGGCCGATGTAGAGGTTGCCCACCTGTTCGGGCGCAAACAGCGTGAAGCGCCGGCGCCCGGCGACCACGCAGGCCAGGTTGTAGGGGTGGTCGTGGTGCACCGGCACCGTCAGCGCGTTGCCCAGCCAGAAGTTGGGCACGACGCCGGGCAGGGCCTGCAGTGTGTTCTCGGCCAGGAAGCCCGGGATGACCTCGCCGACCTTGGCGCATTGCGCAGCGATGGACGGCGCGCCGTCGACGGCCAAGTAGGCCTGCAGGCTGGCCATGAACTCGGGCAGCGTCATGCGCGCCTTGACGAAGGCGAAGTCGGTCAGCGCGTCGTTGTAGCCCATGACACCGCGCGCCGCCGCGCGCGTCTTGGTGGCCATGACCTCCACGCCACGGTCGAAGCGGCGCAGGTAGTCGCAGATGCCCAAGTCCGTCGCCCGCCCGGCCTGCACGGCGGGCCAGTCGGCCACCAGGCCCTTCAGCAGCAGGGGCTCGGCGCGTTGCTCCAGCAGTTCCTTGAGCTGTGGCGCATCGGCCGCCGACGCGCAGGGCATCGGCCTCATGCCTGCCGCCCCGCCGTGCGGCGCAGGCCCTGGGAGTTGTCTGTCATCGAATCGCTCGGATGGGATGCGCCATTGTCCCGGCGCGCACGCACGGCCAACCTCGGCCAAAACCCTCAAGCCGACATACCAACCACAGTCCACTTCTGATTCATGGTCAATTCACAAGCGCTGGTCTCGACCTTCAGCAGGCAATTCGTCGCCGACGCACAACAAACGTGCGCTTTCACATCGGCACCAATCAAATACCACTTTGGCAATCCTGGCCGCTGTCCTACTGAGAAGACGCAGCATTCCGCCACCTCCTCCCATGAGCCACCCGGGTAACTACTCAGCCAAAATTGGTAGCAAAGTGGATTTGTCGCTTCTTATAGTGGCCTTGCGCTGGTCGCACCCGACCTCGAAGGACACCAGCGCCAACCGGACTCAAAGTGGTATCGGCCATCGGGCCCCGGCCGTGCCGGCCCGCCCATCGGCCACAACAAGGAACCAGTTCATGAAGGTCAAGCAGACCCCCATCGCGACCGCCGTGTCGCTGACATTGCTGAGCGTGTCGTTCGCCGCCCAGGCGCAGGAGGCCGCGGCACCCGCGCCGGCCCAGCTGGAGCAGGTCGTCGTCACCGGCATCCGCGCATCGCTGCAGACCGCCGCGACGATCAAGAAGAACGCCAGTGCCGTCGTCGACGCGGTGTCGGCCGAAGACGTGGGCAAGCTGCCCGACTCCGATGTGGGCCAGGCACTGGGCCGCATTCCGGGCGTGTCCGTCGGACGCTCGTTCGGCCAAGGCGCGTCGGTGTCCATCCGCGGCTCCGACCCGCAGATGACCTACACCACGCTGAACGGCCAGTCCGTCGCGTCCACCGGCTGGTATGACCAGATGGACATCGACCGTTCGTTCAACTACTCGCTGCTGCCGCCCGAGCTGATCGGCGGCATGGAGGTCTACAAGTCCTCGCAGGCCAACCTGACCGAAGGCGGCATCGGCGGCACGGTCATCGTCAAGACGCGCAAGCCGCTGGACCTGGACGCCAACACCGTCTTCGTCAGCACGCACTACAGCCGCAGCACCTTCAGCGACCCCGAGAAGGAAGTGTCCGGCCTCTACAGCTGGCGCACGCCCGGCCGCGGCTTCGGCGTGCTGGTGGCCGCCGGCCTGTCCAAGGGCAACTACATCCGCAATGGCGTCGAGGCCGACAGCCGCTGGAACAGCGACGTGGCACCCACGGCCTTCGTGCAGGAACGCAAGCGCACGTCGTTCAACGTCGCGCTGCAGGCACGCCCCGTCGAAGGGCTGGAGCTGGGCCTGAACGTGCTGAAGATGAAGCTGGATGCCGACAGCTCCAACGCCAGCGACTACCTGATGCACGACGCGAACTGCGACAAGCGCAACACCGCCGTCAGTTCCGCGTTCAACCCCAACGGCATGTGCCTGCACAGCACGACCACGGCCGCCAATCCGCTGCCCCACAAGTTCTTCCAGGTCTGGGCCCGCGGCGCCAGCATGGACTCGGACAGCGTCGTCGCCGATGCCCATTACCAACTGGCCAACGGCAAGCTGGACTTCGTGCTCGGCAACACCAAGGCCAAGGGTGGCACGTCGATCACGACCAACTACCAGACCGCCGCTTTCGACGGCGCCGCCGGCCCCTTCACGCGCCCGAACTGGCAAGGCACCATCGACGCCACGGGTCACCAGATCCAGATCAACCCGTCGAACAACCAGTCCTGGGGCGTGAGCGCACTGCCGGCGCAGATGTCGCCGGAAACCTGGGCCACGTCGGCCGGCCCGAACAAGGACAAGGAGAAGTTCGCCCAGCTCGACGCGACCTTCAACCTGGACTGGGGCGTCATCAGCGCGTTCAAGACCGGCGTCCGCTTCGCCGACCACACCTTCGAGAAGCGCAGCTTCCGCCCGATCTGGAACGCCACGATCGCGCCCGTCAGCACGGCCTCGCTGTTCAACGGCTCGGTGGACGCAGCGAGCTGGACGATCCCGCGCGCCGACATCGGCGCCATGCTGAGCAACACCGGCAAGAACATCTCCGGCTGGGTGGAGGACCGTTCGGGCTACGGTGAGCTGAACGAGAAGAACCGCTCGGCCTACGGCATGTTCGAGTTCGACACCGAGGGCGTGCGCGGCAACTTCGGCCTGCGCTACATCTCGACCAAGATCACCAGCACCGGCTACAAGTTCGACGGCACGACGCCGGCCGACCAGTACAGCGGCAACCAGAACTGGGCCAAGACGACGGCGGTCACCGGCGCGCAGTACAACGACGTGCTGCCCAGCCTGAACATCGCCTTCGACCTGAGCAAGGCCCTGGTGCTGCGCGCCACGGCGTCCCAGGCCATCACCCGCCCGAACTTTGCCAACATGTTCGGCGTGACGGTGTCCGGCTACAACGACGACCGGCCCAACAACGAGACCTGGACCATCGGCAACGTCGGCCTCAAGCCGATGAAGTCCAGCCAGGCCGACCTGGGCCTGGAGTACTACTACGGCCGCGGCAACCTGCTGTCCGCCACCTTCTTCGTGAAGGACATCTCGAACTTCGTCGTTGCCAAGGCCACGCCGAACCAGAAGGTGGGCCTGATCGACCCGCTCACCAAGGTGGACAACTGGACGGTGCAGAGCTTCGAGAACGCCGGCGGCGGCCGCATCCGCGGCGTGGAGCTGCAGGCCAACCACGGCTTCGGCAACGGCTTCGGCGTCATCGGCAACTACACCTTCACCGAAGGCAACGCGCCGGCCAGCAGCTACATCGACCAGCTGGGCGTCTTCACGCAGGCCTCCAAGCACAACATGAACCTGGTGGGCTACTACGAGACCGCGAGCTACTCCGGCCGCCTGGCCTACAACTGGCGCTCCAAGTACATGATCCGCGAAGGCGCCTACTGGTACGGCAACCGCATGCATGACGCCTACGGCACGCTGGACCTGAGCCTGGGCTGGAACATCAACAAGTGGCTGAAGCTGAGCCTGGACGCGGTCAACCTGACCAAGGAAGACGACGTCCAGTACGGTGCCGCCGCCGCCAGCAACACCGGCATCAAGGACCCGCTGCGCGCCGGCTACCCGGCCTGGTCCTTCAAGGGCGAGACGACCTACAAGCTGGGTCTGACCGCCAAGTTCTGATCTCTTCTCGCTTGTCTCCTTCAAGCCCGGCAGCCGCCGGGCTTTTTTTCTTGAAGGCTAGAAGTCGTAGAAGGTGTTGACCGTCAGCCGCCCCGTGCGCGGGTCGCTGCTCAAGCGCTGCGGGTTGACGATGGCCGAGTGCAGCAGGCTGCCGCGGTACACCACCAAGCGGTTGAAGCGTGCGGGCATGACGCCCAGCAGCTCGAATTGTTCGTCGGAGTCGTCGAAGTAGCGCAGCGGCGCGGGCTGGCGGTCCACCTGGTCGTAGATCAGCGCACCGTAGCGGTCGCGGTTCTCCGCGGTGATCTGCTGCAGCCCGGTGGCCCGGTGCCGGTAGAACGCCGTGCCGCCGTGCCGGTCGTCGCACAGGTACAGCAGCACGGCCATGTAGTGCGGCGTGCTGGCATCGAAGTGCGGCACGCGCTGCAGCGGCCCCAGCTCGTGCGGCGCCACGGTGGTGAGCGAGAAGGCGCAAGGCGTCTTCAACACGGGCAACGACTCGGGCACGCCGAAGTTGACCTTGATGAGCGGCTCGAGCAGCGCCGTCAGGCTCTCGGAGTAAGCCGTCGGCGCCGGTGCGCGCACGCCGGGGTAGCCCCGGCGTTCATCGGCGCCGGGGCAAGGCTCGAAGGACGCCTGGCGCGCCGCGTCGACCAGCGCCTGGGGGTCTGCCAGGAAGTTGTCGATGAAGACGATGGAGTGCTCGCCAAGCTGCACCGACCGGATGTCCGGCGGCATGCGGAGGGCGAACGCGTCGTCATGCACGGCTCAGATCTTCCAGTACAGCCGGCCCTTGTCCAGCGCCCAGACGATGACGGCCCACACGGCCACGAAGGCGACGGCGAACGCCAGCGACTGGCCTTCCGGCCCGACCTTCGCGCCCAGCGGCCCGAACACCGTGCGGTACAGCGGCGCCATCCAGCCGGTGGCGGCCAGCAGCACCGTGCACATCCAGGCCCCCGCATAGGCGCCGATCGCGTTCAGCCCGAAGGCGCGCCCCCAGGGGCGATGGCCCCAGCGGTCCATCCATTGATGCGAGGCGGCGAGCGCCACCGCCGCCAGGCCGCCGGTCCAGAGCACGAAAGACGGCGTCCACAGCTGCTTGTTCCACGGCAGCCAGGCCGACCACCACCAGCCGACCAGTGCCGCCGCGATACCCGTCAACAGCAGGCCGCGGACCTGCTCGCGGCGCAGCAACCCGCCGCACAGCAGGCCCAGCACCGTGCTGCCCAGTGCCCCAAGCGTGGACAGCAGCCCCTCGGGGTCGAAGGCCCTGCCGGTCGCCGCGTCCCACTCGTAGGCCCAGCGGCCCAGCACGGCCGTGTCGACGCGCTGGTTCAGGCTGCCGAGCTTGTCCAGCGTCGGGCTGCCGTACAGCAGCAAGGCGCCGTAACCGATCAGCAGCACCAGCAGCAGCACCCACTGCCCGCGTGCGCGCAGGCGGATGGCCGCCACGCCGGCGACGATGAAGCACAGGCCGATGCGCTGCAGCACGCCCATCACGCGGAACTCGGGCTTGCCCATCAGCCACCAGGCCAGCACGTGCAAGACCAGGCCCAGCCCGATGATGCGCAGCCCGCGCTGCACCACGGCGGACTGCAGCGACCACGGTGCGGCGCTGGCGTCCACGCGCGGCCCCAGGGCCAGCGCGGCGGACACGCCGACGATGAACAGGAAGAACGGGAAGATCAGGTCGGTGGGCGTGCAGCCATGCCAGACCGAATGCTCCAGCGGCGCGTAGACATGGCCCCAGTCGCCCGGGTTGTTGACCAGCAGCATGGCTGCGACGGCCAAGCCGCGCAGCGCGTCGACCGACGCAATGCGCCGAGACCGCCCGCTGTTCACGGTTGCTGCAAGGTGTTCATCGCATCCAGTATCTCGCCGTTGTCCTGGCTCAGCTCCCAGGCAAACACGCCCGCCAGGCCAGCCTTCTTGGCGAATGCGACCTTGGCGCGCACCGCGCGCGGGTCGTCGTAGCCGACGAACTTGCCGGGTCCGACCATGGCCCAGGACTGGCTGCGCTTGTCGAACTTGGCGCTCAGGCCCAGCGTGCCCAGGTCCTTGAAGGCGATGGAGCCGTCCTCGCTCGGGTAGGGCTTGGTATAGCTGCCGTCGGCCTTCACGCCGTCAAAGCCGCGCGCATACATGGCCACACCGCCCACCAGCTTGTTCGCCGGCACACCCTCGGCCTTCAGGTTGGCCACCGACGCCTGCAGGCTGCGGTCGTCGGCGCTGCGCAGCGGCGTGTGATTGGCGGCCTTCTTCGTCCACGGTCCGGCGAAGTCGTAGGTCATCATGAAGACCAGGTCCAGCGACTTCGCCGCACGGCCCATGGGCATGCGCACCAGCTGCTCCCTGGTCGTGTTGATGGCGACGGTCAGCGCGTAATGGCGGCCGGCCTCGCGGCCCAGCGTGTCCAGGCCCGCACGCAGGTCCTGCAGCAGTTGCACGAAGCGCTCACCGTCGGCCTTGCTGCCCAGCGGCACGCCGTTGGCGGCGCCGTTGGAGCCGGGGTGCTCCCAGTCGATGTCCAGGCCGTCGAAACCCGGGTGGGCGCGCAGCCAGTCCGTCGACGACTTCACGAAGGCCGCGCGGCTTTCGGCCGTGGCCGCGAGGTGGAAGAACGGGTCCGAGCCGCCCCAGCCACCGACCGAGGCCAGCACCTGCACCTTGGGGTCACGGCTCTTGAGGCGCTGGAAGGCCGCGGAGAAGGTGTCCTGATCGGCATGCGGCGCGATGCTGAACTGCGGCTTGCCCGCACAGGCCGCTGCCTCCTGCGGCCGCTGGCCTTCGCCGCAGATCAGCAGGAAGGCGTAGAGCAGGTGCGTCACCCGGCCGGGCTTGAGCTGCTCGACGACATCGACACCGCGCTCGGCCAGGATGTAGGTGCCGACGACGGGCGCCTTCGGTTGAGCCTGGGCAACGGCCGCAGCCAGCGCCAGCGCGGCGATCAAGGTCTTCTTCATAGGTTGCATTCGCTCTTCAGGCCCACGTCGGCCACGGTGTCGGTGCGGGCCACGCCCTTCTTGCGCAGCTGCTCGGCGCGGGCCTGCATCGCCGCGGGGCTAACCGTCTTGCCGCCCGCGTGCAGCACCCAGTCGATGTCGAACTCGTAGGCGCGCGGCCCACCCTCGGGCGCGCCCGCGGACAGCCAGTGGTTGAAGCTGATGGCCATGGCCTTGGCCGGCACATTGCGGCCCGTGTGCTCGCCGATCAGCCGGCCGTTGACGTAGTGGCGCGTGCGCGTGGCCTCGACCTGCACGGTCAGCAGCTGCCAGCCGTTGAACGAGCCCTGCAGGATGGACGCCTGGTTGAACGACTCCCAGGGGTCGATGCGCACCGTCTGCCAGCTGACGCCGTACAGGCGCGTCTCGGGCTCGCCCCAGCCGCCATGCGGCAGGTACTCGAAGTCGACCTCACTGAAGTCGGGGTCGTAGTCGTGCTTCAGCGGGCCGGCCAGGAAGAAGCTCTGGATGATGGGATCGCGCGAGCCCGCCGTGTCACGGAAGCGCACGCGCGCCGTCGTCGTGCCGATGAGGAACTTGCGCGGCGCGCAGAGCTGGGCCAGCACCGTGTTGGCAGGCGTGCCGTCGGTGGAGAGCTTGAGTTTCAGCAGGCCGCCGTCCAGCGTGAGCTGACCGGGCGCAAAGCGCGAACCTGGCAGGCCGGGGTGGCCTGTGCCTTCACGCACGACCCAGCCAGCGGCGCGCAGCGCGTCCAGGTCGGGCTGCAGGAAGTCGTCGAAGAACTCGCCGGCCGCGAATGCCGGCGCGGCCACCAGGGCCAGCAGCGCCACGGCGGCCTTCATGCGGGCACCGCCTCGGCCGGCGCGCTCGCGCGCGGCATCGGCACCCACAGCAGCAGCAGCAGTGCCGGCAGGCCGCAGGCGATGGTCCACGCGAAGAAGTGCTCGTAGCCCATCGCGATCTGGATCTTGCCGCTGATGAACTTGCTGAGGATGAAGCCCAGCTGCATGACGCCCGAGCCCAGCGCGTAGTGCGCGGTCTGGAAGCGGCCCGGCGCCACGGCCTGCATGATGTACAGGATCATGCCGACGAAGCCGAAGCCGTAGCCGAACATCTCCACGCCCACGGCCGCGCCGATGTGCAGCATGTCCTGCGGCAGCGTGCTGGCCAGGTAGTAGAAGGTCACGTTGGGCACGGCCATCGCCAGCACCAGCAGCGGCATCGCGCGCCTGAGGCTGAGCTTGCTGGTGACCCAGCCGCCGAGCACCGAGCCGACGAGGAAGGCGCCCGTGCCCACCCAGCCGTACACGTCGCCGACCTGGCTGGTCGTCAGGCCCAGGCCGCCCTTGTCGCGTGCTTCGAGCAAGAACAGCGGGCCGATGGTCTGCACCTGGCCTTCGGCAAAGCGGAACATGACGATGAAGAGCACCGCGCGCCAGATGCCGGGCTTGCGGAAGAAGTCGGCGATGACGCTCTTCAGCATCGCCGCCACGCCGGAGGCCGTCAGCTCGCTGTGCTCGGTGCTCAGCGTGCCGGGCAGGAAGCGCGCGTTGTAGGTGGCCAGGATGGCGACCAGACCGGCCAGCATCAGGAAGACGCCGGACCACGCGTTGACCGCGCCGACCTGCCCCTCCAGATAACCTGCCAGCTTCAGCACCACACCGGTGATGAAGAAGCGCGCGCCGTTGAAGAACGCGCCCTGCCAGCCCGCGTAGGTGGCCTGGCGTTTGCTGTCCAGCGAGGCCATGTAGAGGCCGTCGCAGGCGATGTCGTGCGTGGCCGACGCGTAGGCGATCAGGAACAGCACGACGATGGCCGCGCCGAACCAGTGCGGCAGGTGCAGCGCCAGCGACATCAGCCCCAGCCCCACGGCGCCGACATACTGCGCCACGACGACGATGAGCTTCTTGCTGCGCGCCAGCTCCAGGAAGGGGCTCCACAGCGGCTTGATGGCCCAGGCCAGGCCCAGCGCGGCCGTCCATTCGGCGATGTCGTCGTTGGCCACGCCCAGGTTCTTGAACATCAGGCCCGCGATGAGCATGACGACGAAGAACTGCATGCCCTGCACGAAGTACAGCGTGGGCACCCAGCGCATGGGGTTGCGAGTGGCGGCGTCCATCACTGCAGCCCCGCCGGCGCGCTGCCGCTGGCTTGTGCGCGGCCTTCCAGCCAGGCCTTGATGCCGGCCAGTGCGCCCGGCGCGAAGCCCCAGCTCAGCAGCGTCGGGCCGGCGACGTCCAGCGCCTGGTAGGGGTTCCACAGCGACAGGTGCAGGTCGGGCCGCCACTCGGATGCCGCCAGGCCGTAGCGCGCGCGGCGGGTGGACACCAGCACGTTGACGCGACCGTCCTTGGGCACCGTGGTCCAGTCGAGCTGGGCGATGTCGTCGACCATCTGCACCTGCGCGTCGGTGAAGCCGTCGAACAGCGTGACCGCCTGGCGGCCGGTGGGGCCGGCTTCCGACACCATGTCGGTGGGCACATCGCCCTGCACGATGACGCGGATGGGCGCGTTCAGCGCCGGCGGCTTGGCGCCGCGCAGCGCGGTCAGGCCCGCGGCCCAGGCCTCGGCCATCAGTGCGTGGTCGGCCGTGCGGGCAGCGCTGTCGTCCACGGCACGGGCCGGGTAGGCGGCGGCCAGGCGGTCCAGGCGGCGGCAGGCGGTGTCGCCCTGATCGCGCGTCAGGCGGCCGCTGTCGAAGGCCTGCCGCAGCGCGTTGATGGCGACCAGCTGTTCCGCCTGCGAGCCCTGCGCCAGCACCATGTCGGCCCCAGCCTCTATGGCCATCACGGCAGACTTGGCGTAGCCGAAGCGCTCGGCCACGGCCTTCATCATCAGCGCGTCGGTGATGACGACGCCGTCATAGCCCCAGTCCTGGCGCAGGATGCCGCCGATGAGTTGCGGCGACAGCGTGGCCGGCCGGTCGGGGTCGATCTGCGGGTAGACGATGTGGGCCGTCATCATGGCCGGCGCCTGGGACGCGAGCGCCTTGAAGGGCACCAGCTCCAGCGCGTTCAGCTCGGCGCGCGACTTGTCGACGGTGGGCAGCGCATGGTGCGAGTCCACATGCGTGTCGCCATGGCCGGGGAAGTGCTTCACGCAGCAGGCCACGCCGGCCTTCAGAGAACCGCGCATCCACGCGGCCGCCAGGCGGCTGACCTCGACCGGATCGTTGGAGAAGCTGCGTTCGCCGATGACCGGGTTGGACGGGTTGTTGTTGACGTCCAGCACCGGCGCGAAGTTCCAGTTGATGCCCAGCGACTTCAGCCCGCGCGCCACGGCCGCGCCGACGGCCTCGGCGCGGTCCGCGTCGCCGCTGGCGCCCAGCGCCATCGCCGACGGCGGCTGCGGCAGGAAGGTCACGCGCACGACGGCGCCGCCTTCCTGGTCGATGCCGATCAGTGCCTCGGGGCCCAGCACCGCGATGAGGTCACGCATGAGCGCCCTGACCTCGTCCTCGCTGCCGATGTTCTTGCGGAACAGACAGACCGAGCGGATCTGCTGTTCGCGCAGGAAGGCCGCGGTCTCGGCGTCGAGGGCCTTGCCGGGAATGTCGACCATCACCAGACGGCCGGGGTCAAAAGTGCTCATGGCAGTTCTCAGTGGGTCTTGGTGACCTTGGCCAGGTTGGGCGGCACGTCGGGGTTGAAGCCGCGTGCACGCGCCAGCGCTTCGACCATGGGATAGAAGCTCTGCACGAGGGCGATGGGATCGAGGTCCTCGTTGCCCGTCGTGACCAGCGGCAGCTCCGCGCCCGGGGTGCCGATGGGCGCGGCCAGCAGCACGCGGCCGCCGCGGCTGCGCATTTCCTCGGCAATGGCCAGCAGGCCGGCCTGGGCCGGGCCGCGCGGCGCGAACACCAACAGCGGATAGCCGTCGCGCACCAGCGCCATCGGGCCGTGCTTGACCTCGGCGCCGGAGAAAGCCTCGGCCTGGATGCCGCAGGTTTCCTTCAGCTTCAGCGCCGCTTCCATCGCGACGGCCAGGCCCGTGCCGCGGCCCAGCACGAAGAGGCGGTCCGCGCCCTGCAGCACCGGCAGCGCGGCGCTCCAGTCCAGCTTGGCCGCCTGCTCCAGCGCGATGGGCAACACGTTCAGCGCGGCGCGCAGCACGTCGTCCTGCTGCCAGGCGGCCACGACGCGGGCACCGGCCACCAACTGGGCGATGTAGCTCTTGGTCGCGGCCACGCTCTTCTCCGGACCAGCGTGCAGCTCGAACACGTGCTCCGCCGCGGCCGCGAGCGGCGAGCCGCTGGCGTTGACGAAGGCCACCGTGCGTGCGCCGCCTTCACGGAAGAACTTCGTCGGCGCGATCAGGTCCGGGCTCTGGCCCGACTGCGAGAAGGCCAGCGACAGCAGGCCCTCGCAGTGGATGCGGCTCTGGTACAGCGTGATCAGCGACATGGGCAGCGAAGTGACCAGCCGGCCCAGTCGCGCCATGACCAGATACGCCAGGTAGTGGGCCGCATGGTCGGAGCTGCCGCGCGCGATGGTCAGCACACTGGTGGGCGGCACGTCCTGCAGCGCCTGGCCCAGGCGGGCATAACTCAGCGGGTCGGCCGCCAACTGGCGGGCCACCGCGTCCGGCGCACTCAGCGCCTCCTCAAGCATCAGCGACGACATCGATCTCTTCACCTTCCACAAACACGCGCTGCAAGCTCAGCGCCGCATCCATCACGACCACATCCGCCCACGCACCGGCGCTGAGGCGCCCTCGGTCCGTCAGGCCCAGGTATTCGGCCGCCGCGGTCGACACGCGCCGCGACGCCTCGGGCAGCGTCAGGCCGACGCCCTGCACGAGGTTGCGCAGCGCCTGGTCCATCGTCAGCGCGCTGCCGGCCAGCGTGCCGTCGGCCAGGCGCACGCCGCCCAGGCACTTCTGCACCGTGTATTCACCGAGGCGGTACTCGCCATCGGGCATGCCGGCGGCGGCGGTCGAATCGGTCACGCAGAACAGGCCCGGGATGCAGCGCAGCGCCACACGGATCGCGCCGGGGTGCACGTGCAGCAGGTCGGGGATGAGCTCGGCATGCTCGCCATGCGCCAGCGCCGCGCCGACCATGCCGGGCTCGCGGTGGTGCAGGCCCGTCATCGCGTTGAAGAGGTGGGTGAAGCCGGCCGCGCCGGCGTTGATCGCGGCCACGCCGTCGTCATAGCCGCCGGCGCTGTGGCCGATCTGCACGCGGATGCCGGCGTCGCGCAGGGGGCCGATCAGCGCGATGTGGCCGGGCATCTCGGGCGCGATGGTCAGCACCTTGATGGGCGCGAAGTCGTTCAGCCGCTGCACCTCGGCCAGCGTCGCCGGGATGGCATGCGCCGGCTGGGCGCCGAGCCGGTCGGGGCTGATGTAAGGGCCTTCGAGGTGTACGCCCAGCACGCGGGCCGACTGCGCACCGCGCTCGCGGCAGATGGGGCCCAGGGCCTTCAGCGCCGCCTCGATCTCGCCCACCGGCGCGGTCATCGTCGTCGCCAGCAGCGCGGTGGTGCCGTGGCGGGCGTGGCGGCGCGCAATGGTCGTGATGGCGTCGCCGCCTTCCATCGTGTCGCGGCCGCCGCCGCCATGCACATGGGTGTCGATGAACCCGGGCAGCAGGATGGGCCGGCCGCCCTCGCCGGCGCGCGAGGGGTCGATGGCGTCGCCGCTGATCGCGGCGATGCGGCCGTTCTCGATCTCCAGGCGCCCGCTGATCACACCCTGCGGCGTGACGGCGTCGCCGTCCAGCGTCAGCCTCATCAGTCGCGCCTCATCTCGGCGACGAAGTCGTAGTAATCGCTGCGGCAGTACGAGTGCGTCAGCTCGACGGCCTGGCCCGAGGCCAGATAGCCGACCCGGGTGATGAACAGCACCGCGGCGCCCAGCGGCACTTCCAGCAGACCGGCCAGCTTCGCGTCGGCGTTCAGCGCGCGGATGTGCTGCAGGGCCCGCACCGGCGCGCGGTCGCCCAGGTGGGTGTACAGCGAGGCATCGACCTTCTGCGGGTCGGGCAGCACCGTTTGCGGCAGCACCGAGACCTCGTAGGCCATGACCACCGAGTCCGCCAGGCGCAGCCGTTCCAGCCGCGCGACACGTTCGCCGCTCTTCAGCTCCAGCGACAGCTGCTCGTCGGGCGCCGCCGGCGTGAAGCCGCGCAGCAGCCAGCGCGAGCTGGGGATGAAGCCACGCTGGTGCAGCTCTTCGGAGAAGCTGGTCAGGCGCGTCAGCGGCTGCTCCAGCTTGGGCGCGATGTAATTGCCCGAGCCGCGCTTGCGGATGATCAGACCCTGCTCCACCAATCGATCGATGGCCTTGCGCGCGGTGACGCGCGACAGCTCCAGCTGCTCGGCCAGCACGCGCTCTGACGGCAGCGCCTCGTCGGCGTGGAACACGCCCTCGCGGATGGCCTGCGCCAGGCTTTGCGCCAGCTGCATGTACAGCGGCGAGGCCGCGTTGGGATCGGGCTTGAAATTGAAGACAGCACTCATGCGGAGGTCGTTTCCTGTTGAATCAGCCAGAGCGCGCCGGCAGCGGCATCGCCTTGGGGTTCGACGCGGCGGGACTGCAGGGCCGGGCTGAAGCGGTCGCTCAGGCGCAGCGCGATGCTGCCGGCCAGGGCCAGCGGCAGGGTCGAGTGAAGGGCGGCGGCCAGCGCATCGAGCGCGCGGGCGGCGTCGGCCAGCAGCGCGGCGGCTGCCGGGTCGCTGGCTTCATGTTCGAAGACGAGCGGCGCAAGGCCGGCGTAGCCGCCCTGGCCGGCGTGCGCGCAAAAGGCCAGCATGGCCTCGCGCGTGGCGCCGGTCTGGGCCCACACGGCCTGCACCAGCGGGCCGGCGGCGGCGCGGCTGTCGAAGGCGGCCTGCGCCAGCTTCATCGCCTGCTGGCCCAGCCAGGCGCCGCTGCCCTCGTCGCCGATCTGCCAGCCCCAGCCGCCCACCATGCGCCGGCTGCCGTCGGGCAGCAGCGCCTCGGCGACCGAGCCCGTGCCGGAAATCATCAGCGCGCCGGGCTGGCCGCCATGCGCGCCCAGCAGCGCGACCAGGCCGTCGGTGACCAGCGTGAAGCGGGCGACACCGGGGTCGGCGGCCACGAAAGCCTGCAACTGCGCCGGCACGCCGGTGCCCGAAAGACCGAGGCCCAGCGCACAATCCTGCAGTTCCAAGCCGGCCACGCCAGCGCGGCGGACGGCCTCGGCGACATGCCGCCAGGCCTGTTCGGCACCCTGGCCCAGCGCTGACGCGCCGGCCTCGCCGCGGCCCAGCACCCGACCGGCCGCATCCGCCACGACGGCCCGCGTGCTGGTGCCGCCGCCGTCGATGCCGACCCACCAGCGCACGGGCCGGCCTGAGTCACGGGAAGTCAAAAGTGAGGGGTCGAGAACGAGCGGCATGGTCGATGGACTTGAATCGATACCACTCTAATACCAACGACCAGGGACGTCAATTGGTTTTAAACTGGTCTACGGCCGCTGGTGTAGGCTACGCAGAGTCCCGAAGCCAGTGATCCCGCATTCTCGGAATCCAGCGCCGGCGCGCACTCGGAATCGACAAGAATACCAGTGAGAAACCAACCCGATACCGCCGCCGTGTTCACCCTTCAACCTGCTGCCAGCGAGGCCCTCGCGGAACTGCTGGGCCGTATCGCCCGCGTCGCGCAACGCCACCCACCGGCCGCAGATCGACTGCTGGCGGCGTTGAGCGTAAACGCTTTCACGGCCGGCGACACCGCTGTCGGCGTGGATGCCCTCTACGCGCGCTTCGGCCTGCTGGAGCCGCGCGGCCACGCGCTGGAGCTGCTGCCGGCGCTGGAGCAGGCCGGCGCCCAGGCCGCGGCCGGCCACTTCCCCGTGCAGGCCGCGCGCGTGTGCGAGGCGCTGGGGCGCATCGCCTATCAACAGGGCGAGTACCAGCTCGCCAGCGAGCAATGGTCGCGCGCGCTGGACCTCGCCGAAGTCAGCGGCCATCTGCAGACCGGCGTGGCCGCGCGCATCGGCCTGGGCCAGATCCACTACGCGCAGGCCGACTGGGCGCGCGGCCTGCGCCAGATGCGCGATGCCGGCGAGCACCTGGCCCAGCTCGGCAACCAGGCGGACGACAGCTATCTGGCCGCCAAGCTGGCGCTGAACATCGGCGTGGGCAGCTTCGAGACCGGCGACCTGCCTGCGGCCGAGCGTCATTTCAGCCACGGCCTCGCCGCCGCGCGGCGCGGCGCCCACCATGTCTTCGAGGCCGAGGCGCACTGGCACCTGGCCCGCGCCGCGCTGGCTCGCCAGCGCATGGACTGGGCCGTGGCCGACTGCCGGCTGGCACTGGACATCGCCGCCCGCCGCGGCTACCCCTGGCTGGAGGCCGCGGCCAGCCGCACGTGGACCGAGATCGCGCTGGCCCGCGGCGACACCGCGGCCGCCGTGCGCTCCACGCGCCACGCGCTGGCGCTGGCGCAGCGCATCCAGTCCCGCGCGCAGGCGCGCCAGGCGCATCTGCAACTGGCCCAGTTGCTGCAGACCGAGGGCGACGCCGCCGGCGCGCTGGAGCACCTCTGGCAACACCTGGCCCTGCAATCCGAGATCGAACGCCTGAGCCTGCCGGCCCGCGCCACGCTCGCCGCACCGCCGGCCGAGGACGTCGGCGCGCCCGTAACGCCGGAGGAGCTGCTGCTGCACCTGTGCGGCCAGCGCCAGCGCCTGGCCGCGGCCACGCCGCTGGAGGCGCTGGCCGAACTGAAGGCGGCCAGCGCGCGCATCCTGGGCCTGGCCAGCGTGATCCGCTGGACGCTGGGCAGCGAGGGCGGCCTGAACGCCGCACTGCAGCCGCGCTACATCGACCTGCTGACCCGCCACGGCGCGCCGCTGGCCTTGCCGGACGCGGCCCTGCACCCCTGCCATGCCGAGCTGGCCGGGCTGCCGGGCGCGGCCGAGGCTCGCATCGAGGTGCCGCTGTACGACGGCGCCCAACTGGCCGGCGCGCTGTGGCTGGTGGATGCACGCGCCACGCGCGCCTGGACGCGCCAGGAGTTGCTGATCGCCAGTCAACTGGCGCTGCTGTTCGAGCGGACCTGAAGTCCTCGCCCGGCCCTGCCTCGCCGGACGCGGGCGGGCGCGATCAGACGTCCCGCATGCGCGCCTCGCGCCGCGGTGCATCGCGCACCAGTTCGCTGATCAGCGCGGCTTCCGGCAGCTGCGCCCAATAGCGCACCGGCATCTCCTTCTTCATCGCCGCGATCTTCAGGCGCGCAGGGTTGAAGATGCTGCGGTAGTAGGTCAGCCACAGCGCTTCGCCGGCGTCCTCGGGCGGCGCGTCGTCGCGGCTGGCGGGGCCGGCGCCGCTGAGTTGCCGGCCGTCCCAGTGCAGGCAGCCCAGCGGCGTCAGGATGGCCCAGGGATGCTGGGCGAAGCGGCGCACGAAGAAAGGCGCCACGGCGCGCAGGATGTGGTGGGCCGGCTCGAACCAGGCGACATGGCGGCGCCCGCCGGCCGCGTCGGCGTCCGGCACCTCGCGAAAGCGCACGAAGGCGTGCATCTTGTGGATCTCGCGGTCCACCTGCCGGGCCAGCAACTGCAGGCGGCGGCGTTCGGCGTCCAGCACGTCGGCCCACAGCAGCGGCTCGCGTTGCAGGCGGCGGGCGAACGCGAGCAGGCGGGCGTAGCGCGCGTCGTCGGCGTGCATCGCAACGCGACGGCCCAGTTCGTCCCAGCCGACGGGCGGCGCCCACGCCGCCTGGCCGGGCTCGACGCTGTCGTCGAACAGCGCGGCCTGCGCGCCAACGTCGTGCGTCCAGTCCGTGGTGTCACCGGCCAGCAGCGCCGGCAACTGCGCGGCAAAGCAGGCCCAGTCGGCGGGATGACGCAGCGGCAGCTGCATCAGAACAGCGCCACCTGCTGCGGCGCCGGCTGGGCCGGGCGGGCCAGCGCCTGCACGTCGGCCGCACGCGGGCGATGGTCCACCGCGATCAGGAAGGGCAGCGCGCGCTTCGCGGCTGGGCCCAGCGCCAGCAGGTCGGCGCGCCGCAGGCGGCGGCCCTGGCGCGCGGCCAGCAGCTTGTCGACCGAACCCACGCCCAGCCCCGGCACGCGCAGCAAGGCCTCGCGCGGTGCGCGGTCCACATCGAGCGGAAAGCCGGCCGGATGCGCCAACGCCCAGGCGAGCTTGGGATCGTGGTGCAGCGACAGGAAGCCCGCTTCGGTGACGATCTCATCGGCACCGAAGCCGTAAAAGCGCATCAGCCAGTCGGCCTGGTAGAGCCGGTGCTCGCGCAGCAGTGGTGCGGCCTGCAGCGGCAGCGCGGCGCTGGCATGCGGGATGGGGCTGTAGGCCGAGTAGTAGACGCGCCTGAGGCCCTGGCCCGTGTAGAGCCGGCTGGACAGCTGCAGCACGGCGCGATCGTCGGACGCGTCGGCACCGACGATGAGCTGCGTGCTCTGCCCCGCCGGCGCAAACGCGGGCGGCGTGATGGCCCGCGCGCTCGCGCCGGGCAGCGCGCGCACCGCTGACGCCTCGCGCCTGGCCTCTTTCGCGGCCTGCAGCCGCAGGTGGATGCGCGACATCGTGCGGGCGATGCCATCGGCGTTCTTCTCCGGCGCCAGCTGCGCCAGGCTGGCCGCGCTGGGCAGCTCGACGTTGATGGACAGCCGGTCTGCCCACCGCCCGGCGCGCTCCACCAGTTCGGGGCTGGCGTCGGGGATGGTCTTCAGATGGATGTAGCCCTTGAAGTGCTCTTCCTCGCGCAGCCGCCGCGCCACCTCGATGACCTGCTCCATCGTGTAGTCGGGCGTGCGGATGATGCCGCTGGACAGGAACAGCCCCTCGATGACGTTGCGACGGTAGAAGGACAGCGTCAGCTGCACGACCTCGTCGATGCTGAAGCGCGCCCGGCGCGTGTCGCTGGACTTGCGGTTGATGCAATACAGGCAGTCGTACACGCACCAATTGGTCAGCAGGATCTTCAGCAGCGACACGCATCGGCCGTCCGGCGTGTAGGCATGGCAGATGCCCGAGCCGGTGGTGGAGCCGATGCCGCGCCCATCGCGCGAATCGCGCTTGTCGCCACCGCTGCTCGCGCAGGAGGCGTCGTATTTGGCGGCGTCCGCCAGCACGGCGAGCTTGTTTTTAACGTCCATGCCGATACTGTATATAAATACAGCTTCGCAAGTCGCCCAGTCCTACATCCCGCATCGAGCGGACTTTCTAGAGTGCGATGGCCCCCCCCCCGCCCCGTCATCGCCAGGAGTCACGCATGCCCAAGCCGCCCCGCACCGAAGCTCACCCGCCCAAGGCCCAACGCGGCCAGGGGGGCGAGCTGCACCACCCGG
Organism: Roseateles sp. P1_C6; assembly: GCF_056406315.1. Classification (NCBI taxonomy): domain Bacteria; kingdom Pseudomonadati; phylum Pseudomonadota; class Betaproteobacteria; order Burkholderiales; family Sphaerotilaceae; genus Roseateles; species Roseateles sp. P1_C6. The sequence goes on along the minus strand of NZ_JBFUAK010000019.1, from coordinate 5,788 downwards.
CCGGCGGCGAGCACCCGCCGCTGACGACCAACCAGGGCATCCCCGTCCCCGACAACCAGAACTCGCTGCGCGCCGGTGCGCGCGGGCCGACGCTGCTGGAAGACTTCATCCTGCGCGAGAAGATCACGCACTTCGACCACGAACGCATCCCCGAGCGCATCGTGCATGCGCGCGGCTCGGCGGCGCATGGCGTGTTCGAGCTGCACACCTCGCTGGCGCGGCACACGACCGCGCGCGTGCTGACCGAGGTGGGCCAGAAGACGCCGGTGTTCGTGCGCTTCTCCACCGTCGCCGGCGGCGCGGGCTCCGTGGACACGCCGCGTGACGTGCGCGGCTTCGCCGTCAAGTTCTACACGCCCGAGGGCAACTGGGACCTGGTGGGCAACAACATCCCGGTGTTCTTCATCCAGGACGTGATGAAGTTCCCCGACCTGATCCACGCCGTGAAGATGGAACCCGACCGCGGCTTCCCGCAGGCCGCGAGCGCCCACGACACCTTCTGGGACTTCATCTCGCTGATGCCGGAGAGCATGCACATGGTCATGTGGGCCATGAGCGACCGCACGTTGCCGCGTGCGCTGCGCTTCATCGAGGGCTTCGGCATCCACAGCTTCCGCCTCGTGGACCCACGCGGCCGCAGCATCTTCGCCAAGTTCCACTGGCGGCCCGTGCTGGGCCTGCAGAGCACGCTGTGGGACGAGGCCGTGCAGCTGGCCGGCGCCGACCCCGACGCCCACCGCCGCGACCTGTGGACCAGCATCGACGAGGGGCGCTTCCCGGCCTGGGACCTGGCCGTGCAGCTGTTCACCGAGGCCGAGGCCGAGACCTTCCCCTTCGACCACCTGGACCCGACCAAGCTGGTGCCCGAGGAGCTGGTGCCACTGACCGTCATCGGCCGCATGACGCTGAACCGCAACCCGGCGAATCACTTCGCCGAGAACGAGCAGGTGGCCTACTGCCCGGCCAACATCCCGCCGGGCATCGACTTCTCCAACGACCCGCTGCTGCAGGGCCGCCTGTTCAGCTACCTGGACACGCAGCTGTCGCGCCTGGGCACGCCCAACTTCGACCAGCTGCCCATCAACGCGCCCAAGTGCCCCTTCCACACGCAGACGCGCGACGGCCACATGCAGACCCGCGTGCCCACGGGCCGCGTGGCCTACGAGCCCAGCAGCCTGGCGGCCGACGCGCCGTACGAGGCGCAGCGCGGCTTCACCAGCTTTGCGGCACCGGGCGAGGGGGACGCCAAGGGCCGCATTCGCCCCGAAAGCTTTGCCGACCACTACAGCCAGGCGCGCATGTTCTTCCACAGCCAGAACGCACTGGAGCAGGCCCACATCGTGTCCGCGCTGGTCTTCGAGCTGTCCAAGGTCGAGACGCCGGCCGTGCGCGAACGCATGGTGGGCCACCTGCGCGTCATCGACACCGACCTGGCCCGCCGTGTCGCGGCCGGTCTCGGCATGGCCACGCTGCCGCCCGCCGCGAAGCCTGCCGCGCCTGTGCAGGACCTGCCACCCTCGCCGGCCCTGGGCATCATCGACAAGACCCCGCCATCGCTGCAGGACCGCTGCGTGGCCATCGTGTACAGCGACGACTCCGACGCGAGGCGCCTGGCCGCTGTCGACAAGGCGCTGCGCAAGGCCGGTGCGCGCGTGCAGAAGCTCAGCCCCCGCATCGGTGGCGCCACGTTGAACGACGGCAGCCACCAGCCCGCCGACGCGCGCCTGGCCGGCAGCCCCGCGGCCGCGTTCGACGCGGTCGCGCTGGTGCTGTCGTCCGCCGCCGCGCAGCAGCTGGCGCAGGACGACACCGCCGCCACCTTCGTGCGCCAGGCCTATTCGCACCTGAAGGCCATCGGCCACGACGAGGGCGGCAAGGTGCTCATCGAGGCCTTGCACCTCGTGCCCGACGACGGCGTGTGCGCGCTGGACCGCAACGCCCTCGTCTTCGTCGAGGCCGCCGCGACGCGGCAGTGGGACCGCGAGCCGCGCGTGCATCCGCTGCCCTGACGACGGCCGCCGCGTCATCGGCAATTCACGCAGCGCCGTCACAGTGCGGCACTCGTGCATGCCACCTCTACCGACGCCACCGCCCTCTGCACCGCGCGCCCGACGTTGCCGCGCGGCTTCAGCCTCGTCATCGGTGCGCAGTTCGCGTCCGCGCTGGCCGACAACGCGCTGCTGATCGTCGCCATCGCGCTGCTGACGCAGCAAGGCTTTGCGACCTGGTGGGCGCCGCTGCTGAAGGTCGGCTTCATGGCCGCCTATGTGCTGCTCGCGCCGTGGGTGGGGCCGCTGGCCGACGCCTTCGCCAAGGGCCGCGTGATGGCGGCGATGAACCTCGTCAAGATGGTGGGCCTGGCGCTGCTGGCCCTGGGCCTGAACCCCGTCGCCGCGCTGGCCGTCGTGGGCCTGGGGGCCGCGGCCTACGCGCCGGCCAAATACGGCCTCATCACCGAGATGGCCGCACCCGAAGCACTGGTGAAGGCCAATGGCTGGATAGAGATCAGCGTCGTATCCGCCGCGCTGCTGGGTGCCGTGCTGGGCGGCGCGCTCGTCAGCCCGCAGTGGCTGGCGTCGGGCCTGGCGTTCGCGTGCGACGGCTGGGACCTGCCTGCCGACAAGCTGACCGGCTCGCTCGCGGCGCTGCTGCTGATCTATGCGCTGTCCAGCGCGCTGAATGCCGGCATCCGCGACAGCGGCCAGCGCCAGCGCAGCCTGGCGCATGACCCAGTCACGCTGCTGCGCGAGTTCCGCGCCGCCAACCGACTGCTGTGGCGCGACCGCGACGGCGGCCTGTCACTGGCCGCGACGACGCTGTTCTGGGGCGTCGGCGCGACGCTGCAGTTCGCCGTGCTGCGCTGGGCCGGCGTGGCGCTGGCGCTGCCCTTGAGCCAGGCGGCCTATCTGCAGGCCGCCGTGGCGGTGGGCGTCATCGGCGGCGCGGCGGCGGCGGGGCGCTGGCTGGCGCTGCACCAGGCGCGCCGCGGGCTGTGGGCCGGCGTGGCCCTGGGGCTGCTGATGCCGGTGGTGGCGCAGGTCGGCGACGTGGCGGTTGCGGCCGTCGTGCTGGCCCTCGTCGGCGCCGTGGGCGGCGCGATGGTGGTGCCGCTGAACGCACTGCTGCAGCACCGCGGTGCCACGCTGCTGAGCGCGGGGCGGTCGATCGCAGTGCAAGGGTTCAACGAGAACCTGAGTGTGCTGGTGATGCTGGCTGGCTACGCCGGCTGCGAGGCAGCGGGCGTGCCGATTGGGGTGACGCTCAGCGGCTTGGGCGTGCTGGTGGCCGGGGCGATCACTGCGCTGATCTTGGCTGACGCGAACCGGCGGAAAAACTCACCAGCGCCGTTGTAACCGTGCGCCGCTTTTGCCGATGTTTTATGGGCATAGTCATTGCCCATCAAACACTTGCGACGACCGCTGCGGTTTTATGCAGCAATGGCTGTCGCCCTAGAACACGTTAGGCCCCAGCAATGCTCCACGAACTATGGGCTTCGGCATCCAGTCAGACGTTTTGCCTAGCAGGCCCAGCCGGAGAACGGAACCGAGCACTCCTGGAGCCTGACGCGCGACTCATCTGGACCGTCGAGGCCGACAATGCCTTCGACGCGATGACGAAATACTATGAACGCATGGGCTGGGGTCACTACGAGTCCGCTTTTCCGGAAATCGACAAACAGCCGTACGCGGAGCGCGACATCTTTCCGTCCGTCTGAGCGGGGCCCGTGGCCTAACCTGGCGCTCGAGCCGACTCGCGTCGGCGAGCCGCCGCCTTCGGCTCAGCTTCAACGTTAGGCCGCATATGCCAGAGTTTGTGTGGGACCCGACCAGCCTTCTAGAAGCACTTGGCGTCGCTCCGATCGAAGACGCGGAAGGCATCTGCTATCAGTACAAGGTGCAGCGTCAAGGCGTGACACTCGACCTGACAATCTGGCCTCTAGACGGCGACATCTCTATCGAGGTCATTTGCGATCAGCAAGCTCAGCCCCTAATGAAGGTCAACTTGCTAAGTTGTCCGGCAGTTCGCGTTGTGCGGGACAGGCGAGGCCAATACTTTGAGTTCGCTGCCACTAAGGCATTCGCGGGGCGATACGACGAAACATCTGCTGCCCCGTACGGCTTCCGTCTCTGGCTTGATCCGTTCATCCAGGTCGAGCCTTTCACCTATCCCGTGTAGTACGCAGGCTTCCAGCGTTGGTCACCGGCGCCAGATGCGGCCTAACCCTTCGCTGGAGCTGACTCGCACCGGCATGGCACTTGGCCCGCGAGCCAGGCGTTCTTATCATCCGTCTCGCGGGCCAAGCGCCATCCCGGCGCTCGAGCCTCAGCTCAAACGTTAGACCGCAAATACATGGCCACGCTTTACCAACAGAGGTCGCAGTTCGAGAAGCAGCTACTGGCAGCTGTTGGGGCATGCCTGCGTGGTACTCCCTGGAAGAAGAGCGGGAATCAGATCTTTGCAAGGTCTGGTGATAGCTTTGTCTCACTTTGCGTATCTGTGCATCGCAACGATGCGCGCACCAGTGCAGTACTGAGCTTCAAGCCGATGGATTTGGATCCCATTCTTTGGGACATCCTTGGAGTCGAAGAGAACCAGGACCAGCCACTTTCCTTTCGGGCGCTGGGCGCGTTTACGTGCGCCGGATTGCCGATTCTTGAAAGCGACCTAGAGCAACCTGGCCAAACCCCGGATCAAGTCGCTGCCGCCCTTGCTCGGCTGCTTGAATCGAACTTAAGCCCATGGGAAGTCAGAATGGAATCGGCCAGGTTCTCAGACCTAGTTGCGGCACATCCGAACCAAGTACTGCGAGGGGCATACGCGATCACATTGGTTACGGGCCTAATTCATGAAGGTCGCGAGACGGACGCCCTGAAGCTCGCCCGCGCGTACGCGACTGGCGTCAAGAGTTCGTGCGCGCAAATGACAAGCATGGGCGCTTCATTTCACGATCTCGCTGTCCGCTGGATTGAATCGGGACGCAGTGCGCGCCGGGTCTTAAATGCAGCGGTCTAACCAGTCGCTCGAGCCGACTCGCGTCGGCAGGCCGCCGCTCACGGCTCAGCTTCAACGTTAGGCCCCAGCAATGCTCCACGAACTATGGGCTTCGGCATCCAGTCAGACGTTTTGCCTAGCAGGCCCAGCCGGAGAACGGAACCGAGCACTCCTGGAGCCTGACGCGCGACTCATCTGGACCGTCGAGGCCGACAATGCCTTCGACGCGATGACGAAATACTATGAACGCATGGGCTGGGGTCACTACGAGTCCGCTTTTCCGGAAATCGACAAACAGCCGTACGCGGAGCGCGACGACATCTTTCCGTCCGTCTGAGCGGGGCCCGTGGCCTAACCTGGCGCTCGAGCCGACTCGCGTCGGCGAGCCGCCGCCTTCGGCTCAGCTTCAACGTTAAGCGTCACGAATGCGATCGCTCCACCTCGGCCAAGCCTTTCTGAACCGGGATGCCATTCCTGGCGTCGCGTTCTTCCACAATGACTTCGTTCGCGTTATCGCTGGAGCGCACAAGGGTCACGCAGGATCGCTTGTCACCGTGCTAGAAGTCCATCCTGAACCGCCCCGGCAATCGCGGAGGCCTATTGGTTTAAGTCAGACGGTCGCGGCCTGACCAGCGCGTTGTCGATGGTAGTTGGCCTCGAACTCGGCCGGCGGGATGTAGCCCAGCGGCTCCATCAATCGGTGGTGGTTGAACCAGGCCACCCATTCCAGCGTGGCCAGCTCCACCGCCTGCTTGGTCTTCCACGGCCCGCGCCGATGGATCACCTCGGCCTGCCT
>NZ_JBFUAK010000018.1:0-31853 GCF_056406315.1 Roseateles sp. P1_C6 | reverse complement strand
GCGGTCGAGGCGCCTTCGAGCTGGCCGGCGTCGACCTCGTGCTGGCGAACCCAGGTGTGCAGCGTCTGCGGTACGCAGCCGATCTTGCCGGCGATGGACTCGATGGCGGCCCACTGCGACGGGTGCTCAGCGCGGTGCTCCAGCACCATGCGCACGGCGCGCTCACGGACCTCAGGCGAAAACTTCGTGGACTTCCTCATAGCTCCATTCTCTTGAGTTGGAGCCTCCTCGAAACCCGGGGCGGTTCAGTTTCGTCGGAAGAGTCGAGAGGAGCCGCACGAACTCTCGCAACGAGGTCGTCAATCAAAGGGATCAACCCGTCGTCATGCTCGGGAAAGCCCGCCGTTACTTGAATCGCAAGCTCAAGCAGGCGAATCGGCCGCGATGCGTCGGTGGCTAAAGCTCGGTTCAATGCTGATAGCCATTTGTGAGCCGCTTGTTTTCCAGCTCCAAGCTTCTCGCTGAGCGGACGGTAGAAGCGGTATGCGGCGCCCACCTCCGCAAGCGTTGCGAACCGGGCCAGCAATGACCAGAACAGGCCATCATCAAGGATCACCAATTTCAGGAAGTCCTTGATGCCTGGGTTGCTGAAGTCAACGCTGCCGCGTGAGATGGAAACCATAGACCCTTCGAGCGGCTTCATTGCTCGGCGAAACCGAAGCGGCTCGATAGGCATGGATGGCACTCCGACTTCCGAGCAAAGCCTGAAGAACGATGCTTCAAGCTTGTCAACCGACATCCAGAAATCTGCGAAAAACAGTGCCTGCAGGACGAGGCGACTATCGGGGCTCAGATGACTCTCGTACGGGGTCTTCCAAAGCACAGATGGATTCGCGAGGACGCTCTTCGCCACCTCTCGAATGGACTCAGACTGAAGTGCTAGGTAGTCGGACCTAGTGATGTGGTCGATCAGCCGAGGGCTGAAGTTTCGATGGTCAATGATTTCGAGGAAATAGTCGTCCTCGAGCAGACTGACCTTCTCAGCGATGGTCAGGTTTGAGAAGTAGATGTGGTTGAACAGGATCTGGGAACGGATGCTCCTGGTGTACTTGCCAACATCAAGAACAAGCTCGTCCAACTTGACTTCAGGGGAGTTCAGCCTCTCCGATTGCTGCTGGGCTTGGCCCAAGAGGTAGTCGCGAGTGGTCAGGATGAACCGGAGGTCCTTCGCCCGCTGCACGCGCTCAAGGAACCGATGGATGCTCTTGTCGGCATCTCGGACTGTTTCGGTGCTCAGGCTGACCTGGCCAAGGAAGTCATCGAACACGACCAATCGCTTCTGACCGGATGAGAAGACTTCCATCGCCTCTTTCAAGTCTTCGACGACGAATACCTGCCACTCCTGCTGAATGTGTAAGCACATTAGCATTCGCATCAACGTGGTTTTACCGACTCCCGGGTGACCGCTGATGATCAGCGACCCTCGCTTCTCAAGAATGGCTTCCGCTTGAGAAACACTCTTGTTGTACACATAGCGAGAGATCTGGCCCTTCACCACCTCGAGCTCGGCGTCCGTGCGGTTGTAGATGCCCGCATGAACGATGCGCTCGAGGGATTCCGTGCTAGTCAGCCATAGCTTGAAGTGACGCCTCAGGACGGATGGGTGTCGACCAAGCAGATTGAGGATGTCCTCCTGATGGAATATGTCCTCTCGCTTCAAGGGCACACCCGACATCGTATCCAGGATCTTGGTCTTCTGAACGTCCGAGATGGATAGCGATGTCGCGAAGATGTAGCGGGACGGACGAAGCTTTCTGACCTTCGCGGCTTCCTTCTTTGCGGACGCGACAAGACTACGCACCGTGCTGTTCACGTAGTGCTTGGCTTGAATGACGGTAGACCGGCCGTCCCTTGAGTATCTGAAGTCGATGCCGCCGTCTTTCCCAGGACCGAAGCTCTCCAGAAGGATGTTGAACTCTGCCTGCAGCAGATCGCGAACCAGTGCCTCGAAGTCGAGCGGGGAGAGCAGGCGAAGGTCATGCATTCGTGGTCTCGTGGTCGGAACCTTCGGATGAAGATTCAGCTAGCAGTAGAGCGAAGGATAGGCGGTGCCGAGCCGCCTGCCTTGCGAGAACATGCATGAATCACATCGACGCACCGCGAGGGCAGGCTCGCAGCGTGTCGACTGCTCGAACAATCACCAGCATCAAGCTTGTTCGCTGGAGCGGCGGCGAATTTCGTGGATGAAGCTGCTGGCCGCTAAGCTGGCGCGTGAACTGAAAGGGTTGTAGCGCCAGTCGTCAAGGAGGGCCAGCCACCGCACGTCTTTGCCTTCAAACGGTATCTCCCTAGCTACCTTGCTCGGCATCGAACGCCCGTTGACGGCATGCATGGATCGTTGAAACATGCCGATGCGGGCAGCAGGTCGACCGCTTCTGCAGCCGCCGCGATGGGCGCGCACCGCTATGTGGAGCGGCGCGAAGCTAGAAGGAGTGGACGCCATGAAGGAGATACGGGTGCGTTGGCTCTTAGGTCTTCATGAGACCGAGGACGGTAGGCCCCTAGACGGTGGCATTTGGTTCCCGGACACGCCGGAGAACCGCCGCGACGCGGAGATCATCATCGAGAGCGGCTGCGAGGTCGCTGGTGAAGGCAGTCACTGGCTCGAAGAGCGCGAGGCGTAGTCCCTGGGTGCGCGGAGCAGTTGTTCACGAGGCGGCACTGAAGATACATGCTGATCAAGGGGCGATGTAGGCACACGTACTTTGGTCAAACGGGCGCCGCAGCTATCGCAGCCTCTCACAAGCATTTCCCACCAAGCCGCTCGGCTGGCTAGCGGCACCGGGGCTTTCCATGAATGTGAGGCTTGCAGCAGTCGAAGTTGCCTTCGCAATGTCGTCGCTAGGGAACTTGGTTAACGTTTTGAGCCCCGTTGGCCATCAGGCCTTTAGGGCTATCGCCGCCGAGCTCGTCCAGGGCAAGCCTGCAGGGGTGAAGGGCTGCACGGATGACCCCAAGCGAATCAACCTAGCCGGGCGTCGGCTACGGCTACGACATCACGCTTAAGCGCACCCTCGTGTTTCTGACACTTCCGGGGGGCCGTCCAGGGCCCAGAACAGCGGAAGCGATATCAGGCATCGCTTCCACGCCAGCGCCCGAGCGCCAAGCGCGCCCGCTTGGCTTCCTGATCCCAACGGAAACAATGGCTTACGCAAGGGCACCCGGATCTCTTGAATGGCTCCCACGAACTGCTACGAGGAGGAGACACAGCCCGTAGGCGCTGGGCGCTTGCTTCCAAAACGGAGGGCAGCTGGCTAGCCTTCCCATACACCGCATCTGTGTTGAATCAAGTACTTAGCTCGCTGTCGCCGGCGACGACCATTCAATGTGATCCATCCGCACCGCTTTGAGCACCTTGTTCGCGACGCGACCTTGCCCACAATGTCCTCAAGGTCGACCGGTTGTTGGCGGCCAAAGCAAGGGGACTGATATGGCCGAAGTCATCAAAGCGCTGCTGGAAAGCCGAGAGAAAAAGGCTCTCATCCTGGACCGGGTGAAGGATCGCGGCGCCTTCCCGACGCTCCTGGCCCTTCTTCTCTTGATGCTGCCGGCCATCATCTTGAGCTCAGCCGTTGCGCTGGCAATCGCCAGGCACCTCTGATGGCAAGTTCATCGACCTCTTCGCTGGATGCGGAGGAATCGCGTTGCGGTATCCAAGCCAGGGCCGCCGGGCTCACCTCGCCGCGAGTGCCTCAAGCACCGCTTGCAGTGCCACGGGCCATTCCAACCGCTCTTGCTCAAGGCGCCTTGATGCGCCCCAAGTTCCAGCGATCAGGCCCTCATAGACCTGTTTCTCGGCTTCGTTTAGGAGCGAGCGTTCAACGCCTTTTGCTTGCTCGCCTTCGGCAACAAGTCGATCGAGGTGAGCGGTCAACGTCGCTTCGTCCATCAACACAGAACGCACAGGGCCAAGAGTTTTACGCGCCAACGCCAAGATGGAATAACCGTACGTGTCGATGTCGCCCCAGTACACCACCGGTACCTGGTTGAGCCACGGCAATTGCTGAATGAGGGGCACGGAGTTGCCGAGCTTGATGATGGCTATGACACCTGGCACGTCCGGCAAGCACAGGCCGGTGTCCCTGTTCTCAACGACGAGCAGTTGTTCCGGCTTCAGCTTCAGCTGCGCCAAGTCCTCTATGGTCGACTCGACATCTCGGAGGCCGCCAAGCTGTTCACGCAGAGCGGGGCACAGGACGATCATGCGCAGCCTGGTGGCGGGACGTCGCAGGCCGCAGACCTCGTAAAAGTCTGAACCCATCTCCTCCAGTTTTGCCTCTTCACTGCCGGCTTCGTCGTCCGGTAGTTCAGCTGGAATGCTCGATGGTCGCGTGATGCGCTTCAGCAAATCCGCCACGATGCCTTTGCGGCGCCTGTCGACCCATTTGGTGTCAATGCCAGTCACAGGGAGCTGGCGCAGGTACAGCCCAGACTTGGGGTTGGCTATGAACCAGTCTAGGAGGTCCAGCAGCCGAGAGAAATCATGCTCGTCGTAGGAGCCCAGGCTCTCGTAGTGGGGGCCGAAGCCGGAGACGGCAAGCGCGGGCCAACGTTCGAGCATGAGCTCACGCCGATGCACGATGCGGCGCCACTTGGCGCCTTCTCCGCAGTGCTCCGCCACGGATGCCGGTGACGGAAAGCTCAACGCTTCTGGAAGAGTTTGCGGTCCAACGCTGCTCCACGCGACGGTGGTGGTGAGGAGTGCTGGGCCTGTCGCACCGGCTCCGTTGGTGGAGTGGGTGTCTCGCCAGGCTCCCCAAGCCGAAGACCATGTCTTTACAGCATCGGGCCTTGCCAGCGCCATCTTCTGGGTGGGCCGCCCGAGCGGCACCTGCAGCGGCCAAACGCCATGACCATCAAGCCAACGCCATCGCTGGCGCAGGTAGCGTTGCTGAACCCATTGGGCGACGTCCTCAGGGCTTTTCATCGTTCGCGCTGGAGCCGTTGATCGACCTGAAATCTATACGCTCGCTCTCTACGTCGTAGGGAAGGGCGAGCGCTCGAGAGTGCTTGCGGTCTTTGATGTGGATGTAGACGGCGCCGCCCACGTAAGGCTCAATGGTCATCACCGACTTGATAGGTGTGGCGATGATGAGTTGGAAGCCGAACGACTTGAAAATCTTCATGGCCGCGTCAGTGAAGTCCGCATCGGCTTTGTCGAATGCCTCGTCGAGAAACACGGTGGCGAAGGTCGGCAGGAGACGGCCAGGGCCTCCTAGCTGGTAGCGAAGGGCTGCGGCCAGGCAGGTGGCCGTCAATTTCTGCCGCTGGCCGCCCGACTTGCCGGCGCCGCTCCGGTGAACTTGAACTTCTCTGCCGTCTTCATCCAGCTCGCGAGCGATGAACTCAACGTGTAGGCGCACGTCCAGCGCCAGCTTTCTCCAGCTGACTTGCTGTGGGTCCTGACTTGCAAGCCGCCTGACCAACTTCTTCATCGCCTGAAACCGCGCTTCCGCTTCCTTGTCGTCCATGCCAAGAGACTGGCTCAGGGCGGCACGCAGATCTGCCTTTAGCTCTTGAGCCTGAGGCGGCGTGTGCTCTTCGACTTCGATGAGCAGGTGCGTTCCCTTGTTGTACTCGGCGCGCGCCAGGCTCTCGTTCACCGTGTCCATGCGGTCAGAGATGTCCTTGCGTTCCTGCTCCAGCTGGTTTGACAGGAGGGCCACATGCTGGTTGCTTTGTTCGCTCAGCAACTCCCGGAACCTGACCTCAAAACGAGGGAGGTCATCGACCTGAAGGCGGGTCAGTTTCGCGTCGTACTCGTCATAGCTGGCCAGCGTGGGGTCGAGACCCTCGGCCTCGGCTTCCCACTCCTTGTTGTAGTCCGCAAACTTCTGCTCAATCCTGTGGTGCAGCTTGGTTATCTCGGTGTCCAGCTCGCCCAGCTCCTTGCCCAATACCTTGTCCACGTAGCGCATGTCTTCCGACATGGACTCGATGGTGGGATCGCGTTCACCGGCGTCCAACCTTGCGTGCACAGTGGTGCGCTGCAGCGGCGTCGGCTCAATCGTTGGAAAGGCAGCGGCCTTGTCCATCGCTTCTTTCAGGATGTTGAGCTTGACCCGGACCTCTGCGGTCTTTTCGTCTTGGGCCTTCTTGGCATCTTCGGCTTTCTTCAGGGCATCCCCGGCCTCCTTGATCTTGGCTTCAAGGATGTCCAGGTCTGGGCTGCTCGCGCGAAGGTCCCTAATCTGTGCTGCCAACTCAGCCGCACGCAGGGCCGAGCTTGCATGGTCGATCTCTTCCCAGCTGAAATTCACGAGCGTCTGCCAATGCAGGGCTCGAGTGACTCGTGCCTGTTCCTTGCGGTCCAGCTCAAGAAGTTGAGCTTTCACCGTATCGAGCTCCAGTCGGAGCTCCGCTTCGCGGTCTTGATAGGCCTTCGCCTTTGCACGGCTGTCGGCTCCGAGAACCCAGTTGCGGGCGTCGTTGACGGCCGAGCGGTCATCCTTCTCATGCCGCTTGTTGTTAGCCTTGAACAGGCCGCCACGGGTGATGCCAAACGAGACGCCGTTCAAGTCTTCGGGGCCTTCAACGAGCTCGGCATCGAAGTACTGCAGCAGCTCATCCTGGACCCATCGTTGGAAGTCGCCCTGCGATATCGCGACCTTCCTGAAGAGACCATCGGGTTTCGGTGCAGGCATCCGGCCGTTGTGGGGCAGCATACGTAGGTAAACGAGACGCCCATGCAGGTGCGTCGCGTTGACGAACTTGGATACCGGCAGGTACAGGTGTTCAGGCACCAGCAGCGTGCGAGAAAACCCCTTCAGAACCCGCTCAATCGGGCCTTGCCACCCCTTCTCGGCAGGCATGACCTCAATGAGTTCGCCAGCGAAGGGCAGGGCCGACTCATCCAGCTCTAGCGCGTCGGTAATCCGCCTGCGCATGTTGCTTAGCTCAGCCCCCATCTTTGAACTGGGTCTGCGAGCGAGCGTGGCGATCTCGGCAAGAACGGCCTCGTGCTCTTTCTTGCGTTCGTGCTGCAGGACGGCCAAATCCTGCCGTTGTTGCGAAAGCCCATCCTGCCCAGCAAGTGCGGAAGGTAGCTCTCGGCGCCCCTGGGAAGCTAGCTCGGCGTACTTCTCCGACTGAACCGGCATTGTCAGGCCCAGATGCCTGCACGCATCGGCCACCTTGGTGTGGCGCTGCGACCGATCGGCCTGCTCTTGTTCAGCAGCTCTTTGGCTCGTTTCCAGAGTCGTGAGCTGCTGACCGCCAAGACCTTCTCGGCGCTGCTTGTGTCCTTCCAGGGTCGTTCTGGCGGCATCGACCTCCTGCTGTCGGAGAGCCTCGCGACCTTCCTCAGCTTGGCGCCTTGCCTCCAACGACTCCTTGCGCTCAAGGCGAAGCGTATGAAGCAGCTCAGCCGCGACAAGATCGATGCCTGTGCGCGCTTCCTGAAGGCTGCTGCGCGCAGCGATCTTGGTTTCGCGCTCTTGATTGAACTCTCGTGCTGGGAGCAGGGTGGCAATTTGCCTCGCCGCGGACACGACTTCGTTGTGAGCGTTCTCCAGCCGACCAAACTGGCTCACGAGCTCCTGGGCCATCTCATGCGTCTTCGGCTCGTCCAGCATGAAGTCGCGCAAGAAGTCGGTCAGGCTGCCCAGGTTCTTTGCGGACTGGGTCTTGTGCAGAAGCTTGAGCGCGTTTTCCGTCTCGATGCCCAAACGCGAGCGCATGCGCTCCTGGTAGACAGGGAAGTCCGGGGTATCCCACGCGTCGACCAGGTCGGCCTTGAAGCGGCGGACGTTGAACCCAGACTCCGGAAAGAACTCCAGCTCCGAGAGCTCAAACAACCGGTCAGCCACGATGTAGCGCTTCTCGACCTGGCGAAGCTCGTTGGATGTGCCCTTGATCCAGTAGACGTGGACAAGGGTGACGGTCTCGTCGCGGCCGTTTCGGTAGACCTCGGAAATCGCCGCCCAGGTGGGTCCAGGACGCAGCTGCTGTTGAGCGATTTCCCCTGTGCCTGCCGTTTGTTCACCCCAGACACCGCGCAGGTAGGTGAGGGCGTTTCGGTCCTGCTTGCTTTCGCTCTCGCGCGCGGCCACGTTGTAGTGCAACCAGCGGGGCGGCGTCAGCAGCGCTGCATGAGAGTCGAAGATTGTCGATTTTCCGGAGCCAGAAGGCCCGATGAACAGCATCCCCTTCTCGGAGACATCAAGCTTGAGCAGACCGTGGAACGTTCCCCAGTTGAAACTCTGGATTCGCACAAGCCGAAACTGCTCCTGACGCTCGCGCTCGAGGCGCGTCGTATCGACGGGCGGGCGAGATTTGGATCCGAGACCCACGCTGTCGGATGAAGGGAACTCTTGCGGAAGCGAAGCATTCATGGTCACTCCAGGATGTCGGTTTGATCGTCTTCTGCTTCGCCATCGACCTCACCATCGCCTTCGCCCTCAGCGATGCCTCGTGCGACGGCTTCATCCATGGTCAGTTCGGAAGACCCTGGGGGCGCGCTCTTCAGGGCCGCGTAGGTCGCCGTCAAAGCTTGGATGTCTTCTGACGTGAACAAAAGCTTGAGCGTCGGGGACACCTCAAAGCGCGCGTCGCCGGATTTCAGCGGCCGGATGAAGTTCAACTTCTTGCACTTGTCGACAGCCCCCTGTGCTTGCCGGTCGAAGCGCGCCAGGTCGGTGTTTCGCGCCTGGTCGAAGAGCGAGAGGTGCTCCTTCATTTCTTGACCAGAGACGACAGCGCGTTCGTTGGCTGAATCTGCCTCTGTGAGCCGCTGCCGTAGGTAGAGGACGAGGGCCGACTCGATAAGAGTCAGCTGTTGCCGGCGCAGCAGGATGGGGATGCTTGTCTCCCCTTCGTCAGGGACCTGCCTGATGAACGCGACCTGTTGGCCGATGTCCACAACAAGGTCCAGGAAGATGTTGTGCAGAAAAGCCTCGATGGCCTCACGATCGCGAAGCAGAACTGTCCATAGCGCGCCTTGCCTTCGACCGTCGATGCTCGGGCCGTTCAGCAGGTTGACCAAGCAGCGTCGCGTGTCCAACCTCAAACTGCCCTTGTCCCCGTTGAAGAGCACGGTGGTGGACGGTGTGGGCGCTTTCTCCGGCTCGTCGTCGCCTGCTGAAGCTATCCAGTGCGCTACGTTCGACGGTAGGTTGGCTGGCGCCGCTTCATCCGCCAGGCTCGGCCCGTTGCCCATCTCACCGGCGGGTTGGAGGGGTGGGCCGTCGGCGCGCAACGGTTCACTCGCGAAGCTCATCAATGCACTCCTTCGAGAAGTAGAAGAGCGGAGCATCCGCTCGACGCCAGACGTCGTCTCCGCCTTTCCAGCGCACAAATTCGCGGTGCTCGGTCGGGCTGGCATGGCGGGTGGCAAGCTGGAGGTAGCCCACCACCGAACCAAGACCTTGCTCAGCTGGGTACTGCTCTAGCACCTGGCCGATGCTGACGTAGTCGTCGCTCTGGCTCAGGATGGCCAGCAGGTTCTGCTTGAGAGAGCGCATGTCGATTTCGGAGCGCTGCACAAGGTCCTCAATGTCTTCGAGGCGCGCATCGCTAGACTCGATTTCGGTCATGGTTCCGTCCACGACGTGTTCCGCAGGATCGTGGAGCGCCCACTGCGACGCCGAACGAACGGCCGCGCTTGTGCGGGTCAGGTGAAAGTCAATCTTCTGCATTGGCCTGACCTCCTCAGCAAGGGAGATTGCAGAGGTCAGCGCCAAGCGAAGCAGGGAGACGAGTCGGCGCTGCTCCCTGAACTCTCGGCTGCGGACGAACGATTGCAGGCTTGAGGCAAAGCTCGCCTGGACCGAATGAACGTTGCCCGCGCCCTCGACCATGCGGTTCTTGAGTTTGGTCAGCGATCGGCGCTCAGAGGGTTCCAGAGCTGCCAGGAACGGACGCTCAGAGACCTGAGCGAGGGCGGCTTCGAACTTGGATGACGCGGCGTGGTTCGTCAGCAGCCGCCAGAAGGCATCGAACGCGCGGCCGGCCTCCGTCTGCTTCACAACGTCGATGCCATCAAAGATTCTCTGAAGGATGTTTCCGCGGGCGCCATCGTTCTCGACGAGCTCGCGACGAAGCTGCAGATTGATGGTCGTGAGCAGTTCTTGGACGCGGACGAAGTCACCGAGCAGTTCATCCGCCTGGGAAAGAATTTCCCTTGCTCGCTCGGCGGCGCTGGCCGCCGTCAGCTGGGAGACGTTGCCCGCCCGCACGCTCTCGATCTCTGCTTCGATGCGCTCCTTCTCTGCTTGCAGCCCAGCAAGGCGAGTTTCAGGATTTGCATCTGTCTCCTCAGCCAGCGTCTGCAGGAGCTGGACAACGGACGCAAGGCGGCTCTCCGTGGCCGTGGCCCTTGGACGGCTCAGGCGAAGCACGTACCGGATGGCATCAACGGCAGGAGCGGTTAGCTCCACCATCTCCTCGGCAGCGCCGGCTGGAAAGTTGCGTCTGAGCCAGCCCAGTGCAATCCAGTCTGAGGCGTACTCGCTGGCTGCCTTGGGCAGATCAGCCCCCGCTCGGCGAACAGTCTCAAGCTGCTTGTGCAAGCGCTCATGAAAGGCTGACGTGGGTAGCGTGCGTTCGGTCAGGAATAGGACATGCAGGCAAGTGCAAATCGCAGGAGACTGCATCGCAGCGAGAAGGTGCCAGGCTGGCTCCTCGCGTCGTGCACGGAGGTCTTCGTAGAGAGCGAGGGTGTCTTGGGTGCTCACAGTGGCGCCGATTGTTTGCCGCCACTAGCTCACCGAGTGAGCTAGGAGTGCGCTAACTTTGCCCCCGACGGGCGCACCAACCCCTGTGTCTGCCATTCTGTCCTCCCTGCCTCTTGTGAAGGCCAAGCTAACACAGCCACTGCGGACAAGGGAGAGCGGAATCGCTCAGTCGCAGCAGTACGAGAAGCGCGACCGGTGCAAGGAGCGTGCTGCTCGACGCCGGTGGATAGGACGCCTTGCACCTTTGGCCAACCTCAGGACAGTCGGTGACGCTGTTCGATTCCCTCGGTGCAAGTGGTTCCGCCACGACCCGCAGGTCGTTCCTGTGGCATCGTGAACTGGGCCAAGTTTCTGTCGGCGCGTCTGTGAAGGCTGATCTGCGGCTGCAAGCGGCGGCCGATTCCAACGTTTCGCTGTTGCTCTGACCTAACAGTGCGTTGGTTGTGCGCGCTAGAGGTTGCTTCGTACGCCGTCGGCTGCTGTACTAGCTCCGACCGCGTGGCGGTTTCGTGTTCACACGATGAGGAGGAAGCATGCCGTCAAGAGCAAAGAAGGAAAACACGGAGCGGATTCACAAGATCCTGAGCATCGTGCGCCACAGAGGCGGCGCGACGATGCAGGATCTTATGCAAGAGCTCGAGGTGTCGCTGTCAACGATCAAGCGCGATATCGCCGTGCTTCGTGATCGCATCGACTGCCCAATCGACTTTGACCGCGACGCAAACAAATGGGTAATCCGCGATCTACCAGGCGGGAAGCGGTTTGAGCTCCCCGGACTGTGGTTCAACGCTAGTGAGCTCTATGCGCTCCTGGCAATGCAGCACCTGGTAAGCGGCGTCGAGCCGGGGCTGTTGGAGTCCCACCTTCAGCCGTTGAAGCAAAAGCTTGAGAGCCTGCTTGGTGAATCCTCGGCCGCCGCGAAGGACATCAAGAAGCGCGTCAAGCTCATCCACTTTGCTGGCAGGCGCATCGAGGTGAAGAACTTCGAGCTGTTGACCCAGGCGGTTCTCGAACGGAAACGGGTGGTGATGCGCTACTTCAACCGCGACAAGAACGAGGAGACCGAGCGAGAGGTATCGCCGGTGAGGCTGGTCCACTACCGCGAAAACTGGTTGCTGGATGCGTGGTGCCACCTTCGCAAAGAGCTACGCATGTTCGCTTTGGACGCGATCCAGGCAGTGAAGCTAACAGAGAAGCCCACCTTCGAGGTAAGCCAGGAAGAGTTGGACGAGCACTTTCGGAGCGGCTACGGCATCTATGCGGGCAAAGCCGACAAGCGCGCTGTCCTTAAATTTAGTCCGGCTCGTGCCCGCTACGTCTCTCTGGAGCGCTGGCACTCGAAGCAAACCAGCAAATGGCTGGCGGACGGTAGCTACCACTTGGAAGTCCCGTATTCCAAGGATCAGGAGCTGGTCACGGACGTGCTGCGGTTCGGTGCCGACGTCGAGGTCTTGGCACCGCCAGAGCTCCGTCAACGGGTGGCGCAGCAGTTGAGCGCCGCAGCAGATCTGTACTCATAGCCTGAGGTTTTATCCAGGTCATTCCGTGATCTAGCGGCTTCACAGAATTCGCCCATGCCTGCACTTTCACGTGGGCATGGAGTTGGGAATGCAGATCAATTTTGCGCATCTTCGGCAGCCTGCGGTTGGCGGCGGCGATGTCAATTTCGCGGTGTTCGACGCGCGGTCGAGCAGCGGCACCACTAGCGCGAACGGCGAGCTACTGGCGCAGCTGACGGCACGGGCGCGCGCGAACAACCTGCGAGTCGACCAGTCGGCGCTGGCATTCAGTTCCGGTGGCCGGATCCAGTTCTTCGGCAGCAAGCACCTGGTGGAGTTCCTCTCCCGCAGTGGCTTGCCGCGCTGGACTCACACCCTCAACGTTTAAGGAGTACCCCGTGGCTAAGAACGCACCTGTTGGCGACAACGCTCGTCGTGGAGCTGTCCGCGACCGTTCGCAGACGCACAACCCCGTCACGGACACCTGGGTGAAGCGTGACACCGACACCGGCCGCTTCATGGACCAGAAGAAGGACGGCACCCCCTTCAAGGGCGTGCGCAAGGAGCACGGTAAGTAGGCCCGGCTTCCGGTGGGCTGGGCCAATAGGACGTAGCCCGCCGTACTCGGGTCGAGTTTGGTCGTCGGGTTTTGAACCCGTGTGACTGAGCCTTGCCGGAGCTGCTGAGCTTCCACCCGATGCCTTCCGGGTCCCGAAGGCGCGAATGAATCCATCGGAGATTGATCATGGCTGACCGCCAAGTTACCTGTATCACTAAGCCCAACGTCAACAGCGTCCATGAGCACATCACCCATCTGGGCAACATGGCTGCCCCTTGGTACTTGCCACGTGCGCAAGTGATCGCGGATATCGACAGCCGGACGCACACATACTTCGTCAAGGACTCCATCAACGGCAAGCGCGCGGACGTGGTCGTGGTTCGGGAGAACGGCAAGCTGCCGTACCTGCGCACCGTGGCAGACGGGCGCTACACAGACAACCTGCTGTCTTTGAACCAATGCCCCATCCGCTGATCACAGCGCAAGGTGTTGGTGTCTCCGCGCAGGTCCTAGTGGACGGCGCGGGGTCCTCGTAACAGAATGGTTACAAGGGGAGAGGCTGTGCAGAAACGAGGCTCAGGGCGTCTTTACGCCGCGACCGATTTGGTCAACTTTCTCGAGTGCGAGCACCTCACGTCGCTCGACTTGCAGAATCTGCATACCCCGATGAAACGGGCCGAGGCGGACGAATCAACCCAGCTCATCCAGCAGAAGGGCTATGAGCACGAGGGCGCCTATGTCCAGCACCTTCGCGACCAAGGGCTGAACGTCGTTGATATCGCCCAAGGTAACGATAGCCTGGAGGCTAAGGTGGCCGCCACGCTGGCGGCGATGCGCGCTGGTGTCGACGTCATTTTTCAGGCCACGCTGCTGCAAGGGGAGTTGGCCGGCTACGCAGACTTCCTTATCAAGGTCTCCCGGTCGTCTGCCTTGGGCGACTACAGCTACGAGGTCGCGGACACCAAGCTCTCGCGAAAGTCCAAGGCAAAGTTCCTGGTGCAGCTGTCCTTTTACTCCAAGCTGCTGGCCGTCGTGCAGGGCGTTGCCCCCATGTACATGCACGTCATCCTGGGAGACCGCTCCCAGAAGACCTATCGTTGCGCCGACTACGCCCACTACTTCGAGGCGCTGCTCGAGCGTTTTTTCGCTCGCATCGCTTCGGAAGGGAAGTCGACCTATCCGGATCCCTGCAACCACTGCGACCTGTGCGGGTGGATTGACCTTTGCAAGCAACGTTGGTTGGACGACGACCACCTCAACCAGGTCGCCAACATCGCGCGGGGACAAATCATCAAGCTTCGAGCCGCTGGCGTGGACACCATGGCCAAGCTCGGCGCGCTGGCCAAGGGGACGCCGATTCCCAAGATCCAGGCCGGCACGCTGGAGAAGCTGCGGCACCAGGCCTACCTGCAGGACAAAGCCCGGCAGACCGGCGAGGGAATCGTTGAACTGCTCCCGACTGCACCCGGCCGCGGCCTTCTGCGCATGCCCGAGCCGAACGCAGGGGACATGTTCTTCGACATGGAGGGAGACCCTCTAGAAGAGGGCGGACTGGAATACCTGTTTGGCCTGTACTTCTTCGCGGGCGGCAAGTGGGAGTTCAAGGGCTTCTGGGCCCACAGCCGCCAGGAAGAGTGCGTTGCCTTCGAAGCCTTTGTTGACTTCGTTGTGGCTCGCCTGAAGGCCTACCCGGGTGCTCACGTCTACCACTACGCCAAGTACGAGGAGACCGCCCTCAAGAAGCTGATGACGCTTCATGCTACGCGTGAGGCGGAAGTGGACAACTGGCTGCGCCGCGGCGTGCTTGTGGATCTCTACCAAGTTGTGCGTGAAGGCATCATGGTCTCGGAGCCCCGCTACTCCATCAAGAACATCGAGCACTTTTACCTTGAGGCCCGCGAGGGCGAGGTCACCAACGCCGGCGCCAGCATCGTCTGGTACGAGCGCTGGAAGGAAACCGGTGAGCAGGCGCTCCTGGACTCCATCGAGAAGTACAACGAGGACGATGTTCGCTCGACGCAGGAGCTTCGAGATTGGCTGCTGACGCTCCGGCCGAAGGATTTGCCATGGGCTGAGCCTCGCGTTCCAACCGGCAGCGCGGCTGGCAAGGCCTCGCCCTCAGAGCCGCTAACAGATGCCGAGGCTCGTCTCGTCCCGTATCGCCAAGCCTTGGTCGAGCCGCTACCCGAGGACCGGCTGACCTGGACCGCTGAACAGACTGCAAGGGAGCTGACCTATCAGCTCCTGGACTTCCACCGCCGGGCCGATAAGCCCGACTACTGGGCCATGTTCCAGCGCATGGAACTGGATGAGGATGACCTGCTTGAAGACCCGGAATGCCTGGCTGGCCTAGTTGCGGATCCCGCCTTCCCGCCGGAGGCGGTGAAGAAGTCCACGGTCTACACGTTCCTATACCCCGTCCAGGAGACGAAGCTGCGTGACGGCAGCAGCATCACGCGGGCCGATACTGGTGAAGGTCTGGATAGGCTGGAGATGGACGGCGAAGCGCGGCGGGTGCGCATCAAGTTTGGCCCGTCAAAGGAGCGTCCGCCCGAGCGCCTGAGCTTGGGGCCTGGCAGCCCTATCCAGACCAAGTCGATCCAAGACGCGCTCTTTCGCTTCGCCGACACGGTGATCGGCGACAGCCACAAGTACCCGGCACTCGAAAGCGTCCTGCGCCGCGACGTGCCGTCCATTGCCGGCAAACAGCCTGATGCGCCCATGATCGTCGGCAAGGCCACCGTTGAGGCCTGTACGGCCGTCGTGATGGGCATGCAGAACAGCTACTTGTTCGTCCAAGGACCGCCAGGCGCTGGGAAGACCTACACCGGTTCCCATGTGATCGTGGCGCTCCTCGCGGCTGGCAAGAAGGTCGGCATCACATCCAACTCCCACAGGCCCATCAACCACCTCTTGGACAAGGTTGTGGAGGTGGCCGCAAAGAAGGGCGTGTCGTTCAAGGGGGTCAAGAAGTCGTCCAAGGACGACGACTCTGCCTACCCTGGCGATGGCATTGAGAACGTCTATGACAACGACACGGTATTTTCCTGCGGCGCCCAGCTGGTCGCCGGCACTGCCTGGCTGTTCTCGAGGCCGGATGCTGACCAGTACCTCGACTATCTCTTCGTCGACGAAGCCGGCCAGGTGTCCTTGGCCAACCTGATTGCCGTGGGCACCAGCGCCCACAACTTGGTGCTGCTGGGCGACCAGATGCAGCTCTCGCAGCCAACCAAGGGCGTCCACCCAGGCCGCTCGGGCGACTCGTCCCTGGACTATCTTCTGGACGGCGTGGCCACGATCGCGCCGAACCGCGGCATCTTTCTGGAGACGACCTGGCGCATGCACCCGGCGGTCTGCAGCTTTATCTCGGACGCGGTCTACGATTCGCGCCTGGAGCCCGAGGCCAAGAACGAGAAGAGGGTGCTTGTTCTTCGGGATGACGCTCATGAGCTGCTCAAGCCAGCCGGGATCGTTTTCGCGCCGGTCGACCATGAAGGGTGTTCCCAGCAGAGTCCGGAGGAGGCAGCCCTCATCAAGCAGCTCTACGAAGACCTGCTGCGCCAAGGCTACACCGACGACGGCAGCGTCCACCCAATGACGCCGGAAAACATCCTCGTCGTGGCGCCCTACAACATGCAGGTCAACCTGCTGCGAGACACGCTGCCTGCAGACGCCCGCGTCGGGACTGTCGACAAGTTCCAGGGGCAGGAAGCCGAGGTCGTCCTCATCTCGATGACGACGTCGAGCGAGGCCGAGCTGCCGCGCTTCATGGAATTCTTGTTTAGCAAGAACCGCCTGAACGTCGCGGTGTCGCGGGCGAAGTGCTTGACGGTGCTTGTCGCAAATCCGGCTTTGATGACCATCAAGTGCTCTACGCCAGAGCAGATGGGCCTTGTGAATACCCTGTGCTGGATTGCGTCGGTGGGTGCCGCGAAATCCGTTTGATCGTGACCTCGAGACCCTCTTGCGGACTGAAAAGATGGCTGATGCTCAAGTGATTTTGTACGTTCTGGTGGCCTTGACCGGGCTGTCGTTCTTGGTAGGGATGGCGCTGCTGCTGCGCAAGCCGAAGCTGGAGATGCCCCCGGAGCTGAACGCGCGAATGTCTCTCTTGGAGCAGAACGTTCTTCGCGTCGTCGAAGGGCAGGGGAGGCTTGAAGGAGGTGCCCAGAGCGTTGAGCGAAGACTCCAGGCCTTCACGGAGGAGATGACCGCCGGCTTCGCCGCCTCGCGCAACGCGCTCGACGACCAGCTTGGGCGTACGCTGGAGGAGTCTCGCAACGGCCGCGTGGAGCTTCAAGCGGCCTTCCAGAAGTTCGAGGAACGGTTGGAGACTCGCATTGCCAGCTTTGAGCAGGCCCTGGGCCGCAAGCTGACCGAATTCCAGGAGGCGACGTCTCAGGGCCTTGAGGCCAGCCGGACTGCGGTCAACGAGCAGATGGCCAAAGCTCTTGAAGAGTCACGGAGTTCCCGCACCGAGCTGAAAGATGCGTTCGGCCAGTTTGAGGCGAAGGTTGAGCAGCGCCTGGCGAGCCTCGATGGCTCACTCACGGTGCGGTTCGAGGCCCTGCAGGCCGCCCTGTCTGCCAGGCTGCAAGAGTCCGGCCAGGCGCTGTTGACCCATCTTGGCCAGGCAAACCAAGAAGCCGCCGCTGGTCGAGCCGAAGCCACTCAGACGCTTGCTGCCTTCCGCGAAGAGCTTTCTGGCGTCTTGCGCACATTGGCGGACGAGACCGGTAAGTCTCGTCTGGCCGCTGCAGAGAACGCGACGGCCTTCGAAACGCGCATGCAAGAGCGTTTCGACGCGCTGAGCTTGGCGGCCCGCCAGACGCTGGAGTCTCTCAAAGCAGACGTTCTGGAGCAGCTGAAGACGATGTCGTCCGCGATGAAGGACCAGCTTGAGGGCAACGGAAGCCAAATGCGCAACCAGTTCTCGACGCTGCAGGAGTCTGTGAGCCAGAAGCTGCAGGCAGTATCGACGGCCAGCCAGCAAAGCTCCGAGCAGATGCGCGTCACGTTGAATGAGCGCCTGGCCGCCATCCAGGATGACAACGGTAAGAAGCTCGAGGAGATGCGTCGCACGGTGGATGAGAAGCTTCACGCCACTCTGGAGCAGCGCCTGGGCGACTCCTTCAAGTTGGTGGGTGAGCGCCTTGAGCAGGTGCACGCAGGCCTGGGCGAGATGAAGCAACTGGCCGGCAGCGTTGGCGACCTCAAGAAGGTGATGACCAATGTGCGGACGCGCGGGACCTGGGGCGAGGTGCAGCTGGGCGCCATCATCGAGAGCTTGTTCACTGCCGACCAGTTTCAGCGAAACCTCAAGACCGGCGGCAACAACAGCAACGAGATGGTGGAGTTCGCCGTCCGGATCCCGAGCGCCGCCGACGAGACGCCTGTTTGGCTGCCGATCGACTCGAAATACCCGGTGGAGCACTACGACAAGCTCCTCACCGCTCACGAGAGCGGTGACCGTGCCGTCATCCAACAAGCAACGACAGCCTTCGAGTCGTCGTTGAAGGCAGAGGCAAAGAAGATATCCACGAAGTACATCCGCCAGCCGCTGACCACGGACTTTGCCATCTTGTTCCTGCCCACAGAGGGGCTCTTTGCCGAAGCGATGCGCTTTCCAGGCCTTCAGGACCAACTGCACACGGACCTGCGTGTACTGGTGGCTGGCCCAACGACGCTTTCGGCGTTGCTGAACAGCGTTCGTATGGGCTTTCGCACGCTCGCTATCGAGAAGCGGTCGTCAGAGGTTTGGAAGGTTCTGGGCCTGGCCAAAGCTGAATTCAAGAAGTTTGGGGACATCGTCGACGCGACGAAGAGGTCCATCGACCAGGCTGCCAACAAGTTCGATGAGCTGGGCCGACGCACCCGCGCGATCGAGCGGGGGCTGAGTGACGTGCATGAGCTGCCCAGCCCGGGGTCGGCTGCGGCCCCGGCTTTGGAACTCGCCAGCGCTCAGCCCGCAGGAGATGGATCAGAAGCCGGGGCATGAGGTCGGCGGAGCTAAATCCGCAGCCTCGTCCTGCGGCGCCTAGGAATTGCTAGCTCGAGTTCCGGGCGCCTCGTCATCGAAAGGCGCTGTCGCCGACGTGTAGCTAGATGAAGAAATCCAACCGCCGGCCTCACCCCGCCGACGCGGCGGCCTTAGAAGCCGCGATCCCGCAGCCTAAACGTTTGACCGCACGCATTGAACACCCGGTCTAGTGGTCTTCTATACCTTGTCAGCAACATTTGGTTGCATGTATTGTGATGCTCTATACAGAGCTCACCGGTATGCCCGCCGAGAAGACCGTCGCCGTCAGTTTCCGCGTCTCACCATCCTTCAAGCAGCTGCTTGAAGCCGCGTCTGCGCGCGAGCGTCGATCGCAGACAAACATGCTTGAGACGCTGCTGTTCGACTACTGCGAACGCAACGGCATCACGGCGGCGCCGGATGAACACAACGACAAGGGAGAGAAGACCAAATGACCGCCGCGCTGCTGAGTCTCTTAGGGGAGATCCATCCTGTCCTGAGGAACTTGTCCGGGATTCCCCTTGCCATCTTCCTCATCGTCACGGCTCTGACGCTTGCCTTCCTCGTGGGCTACCTGGGCCAGGGTACGCGCGTGGGCCTTCAACTTTGGCTGGCTGTGCGACGCATTCGCAGGCTGCACTCAGCGAGCAAGCAGGTGAAGCCGGCTGACGTCCGTCAGCTGCTGAAGCACGAACCGCTCAAGCACCTCTGGGACGAGTACGACGACACCCTGCATGAACTCAAGAAGGCTGGCAACGGCTCGACCGCGCTGACCGAAGTCCGTGCCACGGTTCCTGCGGAGATGTTCTTCACACGCGACGTCCTTGTGGACAGCCGCCTGTTCGATGACTTCACGCGCCACCTTCCGGGCGTCCTGACAGGGCTGGGCATCATCGGGACCTTCGCAGGTCTGCTGGAAGGCCTGAGCAAGTTCGATGCGAGCAATACGGCCACCGCGGTTGCGGGATTAAAGCCACTGCTCGATGGAGTCGCTCACGCCTTCATCGCGTCAGCAATAGCCATCGGCTGTGCGATGTTCGTGACGTTCTTCAGCAGGTTCTTCCTGGCGATGTTCTATCGCTTGGTGGAAAAGCTCTGCCACGCGATTGATTCGCTTTACGAGACAGGGGCTGGCGAGGAATATCTGTCCCGTCTGGTCCACGCGTCCGAGAAATCTGAGGCGCATTCAGCGCAGCTCAAGCAAGCTTTGGTGGAGGACCTGACGCGGATGATGACCGACTTGGTCGAGCGTCAGATTCACGCGCAGGCCGAGAGCAGCCGCGCATTGGGCTCACAGATTGGTGACGCCATCACCGGCACGCTCGCCGGGCCGCTGAAGCAGATGACCGAGGCCATGGAGACGTCCAGCAAGGGCAATACCCAGGCGGTTTCGGGGATGCTTGAGAGCATGCTCGCGGGCTTTATGGCCAAGCTGGAAGACACCTTCGGCGGCCAGATGCGCGGTATCCACGACCAGATGGACCGGTCAGTGGGGATGATGACGACGGTCCAGGAGGCGCTGCAGAAGCTCGTCCAGGACATCAATAGCTCCAACGAGCAAGCCGCCAACCGCATGAGCGGCACTCTCGAGGACGCGATGAAACAGTCGGCGGCCAACCAACAGCAGCTGACCGACCAGATGCGCCAGTTCGTGGACGACTTTCGCAAGCTGGTTTCAGACGAGCAGACGAAGTCCAAGAAGACCATGGATGACGCGATCGCCAACCTGCTGCAAACCGTTGAGGCAACGGTGAAGAACTTGGAGACTTCGCGCGCGTCTGCCGCGACGCACGAGCAGAGCCGGAATGACGCCCTGGCTGATCGCACCCAGGCATTGGTTGGAGGCTTGACCGGTCAGGTTGATGAGCTGCTGAGAACGGTGCAGGAGCAGGTCACCAAGACTCAACAGAACATCGACGCTCTTGGAAACGTCACCACGCGGGCGATTGATGGGATGAACTCAGGCGCGCTGAACATGGGCACAGCTGCCCAGCGGTTCGAGACTGCCGGCGGCGCCGTCTCTGGCGTCTTTGACCGGTCTGTCAGGGTTGCCGAGCAGCTTTCAACGACTGCCGCGACGCTCCAGACCGCTGCTTCGGCCGTCAAGCAAGGCTTTGAGCAGTACGAGACGACTCGACGCACCGTGGACACGGGCGTTGCCTCACTGACGGCGCTGATTGAGAACGCGAAGAAGGAGGCCGGGCTCTCCCGCCAAATGCTCACCGACCTGGAGGGCATCGTCGTCCAGCTGAAGGCGGCGGAGAGCCAGAGCCTCCAGTACCTCGAAGGTGTCAACAAGACCCTGACGACGGCGTTCCAGAACTTTGGTACGCAGCTGACCGAGCAGGTGCGCAAGGCCGTCGGGGAGACCGACAGGCAACTGGGCGGTGGCGTGCAGCAGCTCACCGGCGTTGTCCAAGAGCTTGGCTCGGCGCTGTCACGGTTGAAGAAGGTCTAAGCGATGTTTGCCCGCATAGTCCTTAAGCGCAGCGGCAAAGTTGAAGGGGAGAGCCCCTTCTGGATTTCCTTCTCCGACTTGATGTCGGCCCTGATGGTGCTTTTCCTGCTGGTGATGGCGGTCACGCTCATCTCTGTCACCAAGGATGTCACGAGCGCTGAGCAGCGCAAGATCCAGCGCGAGAAGGACATCAAGGAGTTGATGTCGACGATTCGGGAGGAGTCGCGTGATTTCCCTGAAGTCAAAGTTAACGAGTCGACGTACCGGATCGACCTCGGGGACATCGTTCGCTTTGACAGTGGGCGGTCCGATATCCAAGGCTCAGGTGCTAAGTTCTTGCGCCGCTACGTGCCGGTCTTGTTGAAGGCCCAGGCCTCCGACCTTGGGGAGAAATGGATTCGGCGAATAGTCGTCGAAGGGTTTACTGACCAGGACGGGACCTACCTCTACAACCTGGGCTTGAGCCTGGATAGAAGTCGACGCGTCGTCTGCGTCTTGTACTCGCAGCCGGGCGCCGATGAAGTGGCCTTAAGCGACGGCCAGAAGCGCCAGATCCGCGACCTGTTCCTCGTAGGCGGCTACTCATTCAACTCCATGAAGGCGTCCAAGGACGCAAGCCGCCGGGTGGAGCTGAAGGTTGATTTTTGGGCGATGGACGAGGAGAAGGAAGCCACGCCAGACATGAACGCTAAGGAGTTCGGCCAGTGCTGAACGCACCAGCCCTGGACTCGCTCGCCAGGCAACTTGCCGGCGTGCTGGCGTCGTTCAATCTCCCGACCATTGCGTTCGGTCACCCCGAAATTGTGCAAAGGGCTGCTGCGGCGGCAGCTGAGGTTTTCCAAGGCTATACCAAGGCGCGGCCGTCCAAAGCCGACGGTTATGCCGCCGCGCTCGCGTTCATGCGAGGGCAGAGGCTGGATGAAATCCAGCTTCACGTAGTCGCGGGCGCCCTCACTGAGCGCGTCAAGGAGCAAAACAACGCCTGCGCTCTGGGCCACCGCAACTTCCCTGGGTTGCTGGACACATACGGAGGCGAGGCGGAAGCCGGTGAGCTCTGGCGCCTGACCTGGTTTGGGCTGCTGGGCTCCTACTTCTCGTTCAACCCTGCTCATGCCTCGGAGCCGGAGCAGGTGGGATGGGAAAGACTGCGCGCCTTCCTGCAACGCACTTGGCCGCTCATCGACCGTCAGAGCAGCTCGAAGGTCGTGCCGGACTGGGTCATGGTCCTGCGCGCCGACCCTGGCTTGGTCAGCGAAAAGGCCGCACACCGGTATGCCCTTGACTACCTGAACGGAGATGAAGTTGCCGTAGACAAGCTGTCTTCAGACCTGGCGATTCCCGAGTCGAGCTGGTTCTGGCACGCCCTTGTCCTGAGTGCAGTGGAACGATGCACAGAGCACTCAGACGACCGCTTCAAGGCGAGCATCCCCAAGCTACTTACGCTCATCAGCGAGCGGCCGGTTTATCGGGACGCGGCGCTCGAGTTGATGCTGACCAGGTATCAGCGCTGCACGGACGCTTCCGTTCACCCCCGCCTGCGTGACTATGTCTGCCGCAAGGACGTCTGGCGAAATCCCAAGCTGCGCGCAGCAGGTCTTGCTACCGCTTGGAACCGTGTCAGCGACGACGTCTGGCGCATGGTCCTTCAGTGGGTGAACAAGGCCAACCTGAAGGACTTCTTCGAGGTGCTCGCGGCTCGCCGGCAAGCTGACGAAGGGCGCCTCGAGTTCTGGAGCCAGTACATGGAGCAGATCGCCTGGACTCGGCTCATCTTCAGCTCCCAGACTCGAAGCTTGGCGTTCAGCAACGAAGGTATCCGAAACCTCATCGCGCGGGAGGAGGACTCCTACGCGACGATGAGCTCCAACGCCGACGTCGATGCCTTCATGATGCAACTGGGCGAGTACTTGGTTGTGGAGTTCAGCAAGGTGCCCAACGCTGCCTACGTCTACAAGGCAAACGAGCTGCCATTCGAGCCCTACAGCCGCGAGTACACAGGGACGGGAGAAGACCTTAAGCACGGCTACCGCCACAAGTGCGCTGCTCGATTGATGCACATGCACAACTGGCAAGACACCGCTCGCTACGAGCTCCAGAAACTAGGCATCTACCCGGACGAGCCTGCGAGACAGCAAGCTCGGCGCGTGGCCAGGGCTCCTGATAGGAATGCCGCTCCAGACAGGCCGGCAGCCACCAGCCTGGACGCCCCTGTATCGGACGGAGCACCCAGCGGGGCGCTCTTCGACATGAAGTCTTTGCGTGAGCTGGTGGCCGAATATCCGCAGGCGCGGATCGTCGACCGCCGCAGTGGCCCGGGCATTGGCCGCTTGTGGGTTGAAGATCCGTTGCAGCATGCAAAGCTGGAGCGTCGTTTGAAGGCATGGGACTTTCGCTGGGCTGAGGCACGGTCCGCCTTCTATTTCGTGGAGCGTTGATGAGCCTCTTTGACTTCATTCGGCAGCGATTCGGTGCCTCACCTGAGGACTCGCGTGTCTTGGTCCGCGAATGGACCGACGCCGGCGTTGCCGTTCGGTTCGCAACCCCTCTATCGGAGCCCAGCGTTGACGCACTGCTCTCGACCACGGACAAGGCCTCCGCAGAAGAGACCTTTCTAGCCGCGTATCTCGCACAGCTCGTCATCGAAGAACGCGCGGCACTCAGCACCTCGAGCGTGACTCTGCCGTGGCCGTTGGTCTACGAGCTTCTGAACTCGACGGAGCACTCCGGCGCCGTCCTTGCGCTTGACCTGCCGCCCGCCGTGGCCGTGCATCCCATCCTGGACTCTCGCGACAGCCTCGCAGACAAGACGTTCGACGTAGTGGTCGACGGCTGGGTGTTGGAAGGCCAGGAGGCGGATGTGTCGCGGGTTGCCGGTGCCGTTGCATCAGTGAACGGGCAGGAGATGCTTCTGCCGCAGCCATGCTGGCAGCTTCAGGACGCCGTGCGCCGGTTTTCGGGCCGTGCAGCCGACCAGCGCAGCCAGCACGCGAACGAACTCGGCTGGGGAGAGATGCGTGCCTTCGCTGATCATGCGGGAGCGCTCTACCGCGGGCCCTACCTTGAGACCACCTACGTCCTTACCCCGCAGACGCTACGCATGCCGCTTCGCAAGGAGGAGACTGCATTTGGCCGTGTCCTGACTGTGGAGCCAACCTTTGACGGGGCGCCTTCCGGTTGGCTGAAGGCCTTCGATGGCTTCAATTCCGTGCAGCCGCACTACGACCTGACCCCGCGAGATGGTGGGCACATCCGCGTGGTGATCTCAGAGCCGGTGCGCCAGGTCCTCCAGGTTGTGAAGCGCGAGATGCCCGGCCGGAAGGTTGCGGGCAGTAAGGCGGAGCGCTTCGTTCACAACCCGTGGGCGTTCCTTGGCGAAGCGGCGCATCAGGTGTTGAGAGAGGACGACTTCACACAAGACAAGGCCGGCGCCGGGGCGCTCGCCGCCGTTTTCTCGGTGACGCCTCGCACGCAGGATGGTCGGATCGAGCGCGTGGACCTCATCGTCACGGAGCACTTCTATGGAGGAAGTGCAAGCACCAAGACAACGGCATTTGGTGGCCCGGATGAACTCGGCGTATTTCTACAGGCTCTAGAGGCTGCGTTGCAGCAAGAGCGGGCCGTGCTCCCTTGGAACGAGTATGACCTGACGATGGATGGCGATTCGACGGTTCAGCTGGAGCACGGGCGCTACGTTGAGCATCTCTGGCGCGTCCAGCCGGCAACCAAGATTTCCTTTGAGGACATCTACGAGCTTGAGGGCTACAGCGGGCGGATTGAAGGTATCGGCGTCGCCAAGGCGCTTTACGTTCCGCTCATCCAGAAGCCCTCGACGGAAGACGAAGGAAAGCCTGGCTGGATACCCCGGGATCTGACGCCCATGGTCAAGGTCACGCTGGCGGGGCACGAAGGCCAGGTCGTCATTCCGCTGAGCAAGGAGTGGGTAGACGAGTTCGATGAACAGGTCAGAGAAGCAGAAAGCACTGGTGCGAGCGAGGTCATCAATAGCTCGCTGCCCACGTCAGTGGAAACCGGCCAGGCGAGGAATCTCGTCGACAGTTTCCGCACGATGCTCGGCGCTGAGGAGAGGGTAAAGCCAGATAGGCCAGGCAAGCCGCGTCCGGAGCGACCGAAGAAAGAAACGCTGCTCGTAAAGCTGAACTTCTTTGGCGTTGACTACTTCGAAGGGCGCAAGCAGAACTTGGCCCTGCCGAGCGACGCGAAAGCGGAGTTGCCAAATGCCCTACGGCCAAGCGTCAAGCTTAGGAAGCACCAGTACAACGGCATCGCATGGTTCCAGCATCTGGTGTCGCGTGCTCCGGCGGACTGCCGAGGGGCGTTGCTCGCGGATGACATGGGCCTGGGAAAGACTGTTCAGCTTCTCACCGTGCTCGGCTGGTACTACGAGAAGTTTGCGAACGCCGCTCCATCCGTCATCTTGGCGCCAAAAAGCCTGGTTGAGAACTGGGCCGCTGAGACCAAGAAGTTCTTCAACGACTCCTACCCTGAAGTGCTCGTCCTCTATGGGAACGAGCTCAAGTCTCGCAAGCAGCCACTGGGCTTGATTGACGAGCAGCTGCAGGGTAGGGGTGTCACCGAGCTGCTGAAGCCTAACTGGGTCGGTGAGGCAAAGGTCATCGTGACAACTTACGACGTCCTCACCAGCTACGAGTTCTCTCTTGCTCGACAGCCGTTCGCTTTCGTGATCTGTGACGAGGCTCAGCGCATCAAGACTCCAGGAACCCAGGTTACTTTGGCAGCAAAGGCGTTGAAGGCAGATTTCCGTATCGCCTGCACGGGAACACCGGTTGAAAACACTCTGGCGGATCTGTGGTGCCTCTTTGACTTCGTCCAGCCAGGCTTGCTTGGTGGGTTGGAGGATTTCGGCCGCACGTATCGCAGGCCCATCGAGTGCGCCACCGATGAGCAAAAAGCAACCCTCAAGCATCTGCAGGATGTGATCGCTCCGCAGACTTTGCGACGCACCAAGCTCGACATCTGCGATGAGCTGAAGAACAAGTACTTTGCGCACCGAGGTGTGAACGACGCGACGATGCGTTTTGCGGAGATCCTCGCGCCGACGGAGCGGTTGGAGGTGCGCATGTCCCCGCACCAGAGTCTGCTCTACCTTGGCGGCCTCAAGAAGCTTCAGGATGCCAGCACCGAACAAGACGCTCGCAAGCGAGCGCGCCTGTCATTCGGTGCGCTGCATCTGATGAAGGCGGTCTGTGCTGAGCCGTACTGCCTGCCTGGGTTGAAATTCTTACCGGACAAGGCTGGTCACGACGCGCATTTCCTGAACTCTCCAAAGCTTGCCTGGCTGTTTGCCGAGCTGGAACGCATCAAGGCGGCCGGTGAGAAAGCCATCGTCTTCACGGAGGTGAGAGAGGTGCAGGCGGCGCTGTACTACTTCATGCGGGAGGTCTACGGGCTCAGGCCGCACATCATCAACGGTGACTCGCAGAACCGACACGCCTACATCGAGCGCTTTTCGGCGACTCAGGGTTTCAACGTCATCATTCTGTCGACGCTGGCGGCCGGCGCGGGGCTGAACGTCACGGCCGCGAACCACGTCTTTCACTTCACGCGAGCGTGGAACCCGGCGAAGGAGAACCAGGCTACTGATCGTGCCTACCGCATCGGCCAAGAAAAGGACGTCTTTGTCTACTGCCCGATCGTCGTATCGGACGACTACGCGACGTTCGACCTTCGACTTGACGATTTGCTTCGGCGCAAAGGTGGCCTGGCGGACGCAACGATTGGCGGCTCTGCGATGGAGTCCATGCTCAACGGCGTGGGCCGAGATGTCCCGTTCGCTGACCTCGTCCGAGATGGCCCTGTGGGAGAGCGCACAGCAAAGCGCTTCTACACCTTGGACGACGTTGACCGACTGGACGGGTTCCAGTTTGAGATCCTCTGCAAATTGTTGTGGTCAAAGGCCGGTTATGCAGCTCAGCTGACGCCAAAGCACGGTGGAGATGGCGGCGTCGACATCATTGCCTTCAAGGGCAGGGAAGGTGAGCTCTTGCAGTGCAAGTGCAGCATCAATCCTCAGGTCGGTTCGGACGGGGTGGAAGAGGTCCTTGCCGGTGCAGCCCTCTATCAGGCGAGGTTCCCGGGTACGAAATTCAGAAAGCTGGCTGTGACCAACCAGCGCTTCACCAGGGGTGCACGCGAGAGGGCGGAGGCGAACAATGTGACGTTGGTCGAGCGTGCGCAGTTCGAGGAGCTGTTGGCTCGGCATCCCACACACAACCATGAGTTGGAGGAAGAGGTGGGAGAGTCTGTCGTTTTGCTCAGTGAGGTGGCTTAGCCTTATGCCCTCCTGTGCCGGCGCTACGCAGCGAGCGCCCCTACGATGAGTGGCCCAGGGCGGCTGCAGCAGACGTTCAGCGCTTGGGCAACTACTATCCCGCATGAAGGGGAGGGCGAACATGGGCCGAGACCATGACGACAACGGCGGCTCCGTCGCGATGTACTGGGATTTTGAGAATCTGCATGCAGGCCTCATTGATGCCAAGTATGGCGACGGGACCTACGCCAAGCAGGACAACCGCTTTAGGCCGCAGGAACCATTGATTGACGTTCAAGCCCTCGTTGAGCTGAGCGCGTCCTTCGGGCCAGTTGCTATCAATCGAGCGTACGGGAACTGGCAGTTCTTTGGTCGGTATCGAGATGCGTTGCTGCAGAGTGCAGTTGAGCTCATCCAACTCTTTCCGCCAGGCGCAGCCGCAAAGAATGGCGCTGACATCAAGCTGTGCCTTGACGCCACCGAGGACATCGGGCGCTTTGCTCACATTCGCACGGTCATCGTCATCGGCGGCGACAGTGATTTCATGCCAGTTGCCCAGAAAATTAAGGCGGCTGGTCGCACCTTGATTGGCATCGGCAACCGCAAGAGCACCAACCGACATTGGGCTAAGAGCTGCAATGAGTTTCGCTACTACGACGCGCTCATTGCGCCGCCTCCGCCCGAGGATGTGATGCCGGTTGGTGAAGCTGCAGTTGCGCCGGCAGCGCCGGCAAATCCTGCCGCTGACATGCTGCGCAGGGCAGTGCGCCTGCTGTCCGAGTCCAAAGGCGAGCCCTGGGTAAACAAGGCCGCGACGTGGCACATGATCAAGCGTCTGGACTCGACGTTTGATACCAAGGACCACGGATACGCCAACTTTGCCGAGATGGTGAAGGCGATGGATGTGGTCGTTGAAGTGAAGAAGGGCGACAACGACCACGTTTTGCGGCTACGGTAAATAGCCATCACGATGCAACTCCCTATGCAGCAAATACTTGAGATAGACAACCAGCTGACTGTCCTGTTCGCAGGTTTCGAGAAGATTGCAGCAGAACTGGACATGCCGCTGATTTGTCCGCTGTCCGACGAGACCACAATTGCCCAACACAATTACCCTGGCCTGTATCGGATCGACGTCTCTACCGCTGGCGGACCAACGGAACTCTCGGCTTGGGTCAATGCTCTTCGCGAAGAATGGGAGCACGAAGACTTCAAGAAGAGCTTCACTCCGAATCTGAAAAAGAAGCGCATCGCGCAGCACCGTACGTTGCCGGATTGGATGCCGCTGTACCTGGGGAAGTCAAAGAAGGTTGGCGCCCGCGTCTTAGAGCACATCAACCTCGAGCTGAACAAAACTACCTTCGCGTTGAAGTTGAAGGCTCGCCCCGCTATGGCATCCAGAAGCTTCCGACTTCATACGTTCCAGCTGCCTGTCAAGAATTACGACCTAATCGCTCCGACGCTAGAGACTGCGCTGCGCAACAGATTCCATCCCCTGATTGGCAAGCAGTGATGCCCACAACTTTGAGGTGTAGAGCTCTTTGGTGAACGCTAAATCGCGCCACACGGCAGCTGCTCAAAGTGGACAGGCCTTTACGCAGCGGTCGCAACCGTGGCTGTTTTTGCCAACTACGCAAGTTCGTCCACTTGAACGAGTACGCGCGACAGCCAGATCCGGCTCGTCATCATCTAACTGGTCGAGGTCAATCACGCGAGCCGCCACACGCGCCGCGGCAACCGCCTCGATCGTGGACTCCAAGCTTGGAATACCGCCGGTGTGCTCCTCTCTCGTGACCGCCGCGAGAATGTGGGCGCATCCCTCCAGCCCGAGAAGCGTGGCACCTATAGCACTGGAGATGTGGTCCTGACCGATGGCGGTGTCAGTTGGTATCGGGCCCAACGGCATGATCGGGAAGCCGGTGGCGCGCAACGGGACAGCGATCCGCTTGATGTCCTTTGGTCGTGCATGACCGGGCGACTCGATGATCACGCCTACTCCTTGACTGCTGATCTCGCGCGCGAGTTGCGCCTGTGCGTCAATTTCTGCGAGCTGAGCCCTGTCCCCGGAATCAAAGATGTTCGCTGATCTGTAGGCGGCACCCAGACTTAACACCGTACCGTTTCGCTTGGCGTGCGCCACGAGTTGAGGAAGGATCTGGAGGTATACGTTCTCCTCTTTCCAGCCTCGACTCTCCGCGTCTGAGATAACCAGTCCTCCGCCGCGCGATGTGCAGGGGACAAGCCGTCTGGCAGCCAGTTCCTGATTCTTCCTGCTCGGTGTCGGATGAATCGTAAGGAGGCCCACTCCACCTTCCATCTGTTCGATGGCGACGTCGAGCAGTTCGCTGGGATCGATTCGCCCGTCGGCGGTTTGCGACACGCTGTAGATAGGCAGGCAAGCGGCAGCGGCGGGCGTCTCCTGCAACACGCGTCGCCACAGCGGCGACCCCGCTTCAGGCTGAACAAGGCTCAAGTCGCTGATGATTTCCGGTCCATCGGGCAATGCGGCGAGCGCATAGATCTTCCTCGCCTGCTCGTCGATCTGCCTTGGATGGCTGGCCCCAACAAGCGCCATGACCAAAGTGCGGCACCCGGGGCCGGCACTGAACGAACGCGACGGGGCGGAAATGTGAACGATGCGCCTATCGCTCATTGCGCAATCATCCTCTGAACGCACGCGACGACATCTTCTGGAGTGACGCAGTGGCTGCGCGCTCTGGCTACATAGGCCGGGTCGGCCGCTTCAAGCGCTGCGCTAATCCGCGGGTCCTCCAACATGCGCGAGGGCAGATCACCTTTTTGCTCAGGAACCGGGAGGAGCAAGCATCCGACATCCTTCGCGAGTTGCACTTCGGCCTCCGTACCCATGCCACCCGGGTACACGATGACAACTTGTGCAGCCCTCATCAGCGGAGCGCGCCACTCCCGAAGCGCCGGCAGAAGCTTCGCGTCGTTCGAGAAGCTGGGATTTGCCGCATACGGGTTCGAGAACAGCCGCAAGCGGTGAAGGATGTCGACCCGGTTGCGCAAGCATGTCTCCATGTATGCCGACGTCACATCTCTACCGGTGCCTGTCGACTGGCCATCGAGAAGGACCAGCCCCTCTACTTCGGCTAGCCTCGCGCCAACGGATCTAGGATGGCTCGCCGCGGCAGTGCTGTCTCGCTCATGCGATCCGGTCACAAAGACAGTCTGGCCCCTTGAGCGGAGCGCAATCCCTTGCAGGATTTGCTCCAGCTCCGAGAACTCATCGATCTGACATGCGGCGATGCCTACGCGGGATAGATCGTTCAGCCAGAGGTCTTGGCGCGCCTGCTTCGCAGCAATCTCCGCTTTCGCGCCTTGCTTTACCCGTCGAAGGACGATGTAGTGCTGGCGGAGAGCTTGCTTTCCCAGCCTGCGCGCCTCCACCACGATGTTCCGAATATTGCTGTCGGCGTAGGAATAGCCGATGAAGAGAAACTGCCGGTCGATAAGATCCTGTCTGAGTCGATGAGCGGTCGCAGGTCGTTGCTCGAAGAAGTCTTCGTAGTCTTCCTGTGTGACAACTAAGTCGTTGGCGTTGGACTGCTCAATGCAGCCGTGCATCTTGACCACCTCGATGTCCGGAGTCCTTCCACCGCGTGAGATAGCTTCGTCGGAAGCACGCACCGTTACCTTGAACTGGGATCGAAATGCCTCCTCAATCAGGGTGTCGTAGTTGGTGGTCCAAACGCACTTGACGTTGGTCTTGGCCAAGATGGCGTGATACGCGTTTTGAGCGTAGGTTTTCTGCAGCACATCGCGAAAATGGGCGATAAGCGGAGCCCGATTGTTGGTTCGATTGACGATGTGCTGGGCGATCAACGGGAGGTCGTCGTCGGGACTCAGCTGGATGCTCAGCCGTGTTTCGGCCATGTCCCGGAGTAGGTCAGCCCATCCTGGCACGCCAGAGGGGGTCGATATCCCCGACCCAACGAACATAGCCCCGCGGCCATCGACCAGAGCCTTAGAAAACTCGTTAATCACATCTCGAGATTGCAGCACGTCGGCCCTTCTAGATCGTTCTTGATGCACTCTTTTTCGCAGTGCGGAGGAGTCAAGCCCAACGACATCCGGCTCGCTATATTGAACCGCCCCGGCAATCGCGGAGGCCTATTGGTTTAAGTCAGACGGTCGCGGCCTGACCAGCGCGTTGTCGATGGTAGTTGGCCTCGAACTCGGCCGGCGGGATGTAGCCCAGCGGCTCCATCAATCGGTGGTGGTTGAACCAGGCCACCCATTCCAGCGTGGCCAGCTCCACCGCCTGCTTGGTCTTCCACGGCCCGCGCCGATGGATCACCTCGGCCTTGTAGAGGCCGTTGATGGTCTCGGCCA
>NZ_JBFUAK010000017.1:0-55834 GCF_056406315.1 Roseateles sp. P1_C6 | reverse complement strand
GGCCTGGAAGAAGTAGTTGATCAGCAGCCGGTCGGTCGTGCCGGCGATGACCAGCTCGATGGACTCGTTGCCATTGCCTTGCGTGCCGCCCACGCGGCGCACCAGCACGTCGCCCACGGCCACGCCGGCCTTGAACTGCACCGTGTTGAGCTTGCCTGCCGTCGAGTCGTACTGCGACACGATGGTGTCCTGACCGTCACCGCGGCCGAACAGGTAGGTGTTGTTGCCGTAGCTACCGTCCAGGTAGTCGTTGCCCGTGCCACCGTCCAGCGTGTCGTTGCCATAGCCGCCGTACAGCGCGTCGTTGCCTTCGCCGCCCAGCAGTCGGTCGTTGCCATCGTTGCCGCTGAGGATGTCATCGCCGCGGGCGCCGGTGAGCACGTCGGCGCCGGTCGTGCCGCGCAGGTTGTCGTTGGCCTCGGTGCCCGCGCTCATCAGCTCGACGAGCCGGGCGATGTTCCACACCGTACCGTCGGCGAAGGTGGCTTGCTGCAGCGAGTTGTAGACGTTGACGGGGTCGTCGCCGTAGAAGAAGTAGTTGGCCGTGATGCGATCGTTGCTGCCGACGATGGCCAGCTCCAGGCCGTTGACGCCGCCGCTCTGGTTCTCGTAGACGCGGCGCACGGTCACGTCGCCCGGCAGCACGTCGGGGCGGAACTGGATGGTGTTCAGCTTGCCGGCCGTGGCGTCGTAGCGGCCGGCGATGTTGTCTTGGCCGTCACCGCGGCCGAACACGAAGACGTTGTTGCCGTTGCCGCCGTCCAGGTAGTCGTTGCCAGCCCCGCCAACCAGCGTGTCGACACCATCCTCGCCGTAGAGGGCGTCGTTGCCCTCTTCGCCGTAGATCACGTCGTCGCCGCCCCGGCCGGCCAGCGTGTCGTTGCCTGCGCCGCCGTGCATCTCGTTGGCGGCATAGGTGCCGGCGACGTTGTCATCCGCCGACGTGCCGGCCAGCAGCGTGGCCACGATGTAGGCGACGTCCCATTCGGTGCCGTCGTCGAAGCGGACCTTCTGGATGCCGTTGTAGGCGTTGGCCGGGTCGTCGTTGTAGAAGAAGGCGTTGACGGTGACCTTGTCGGTCGTGCCGGCAATGCTGAATTCGACGGCACGATTGCCGCCGAAGTAGTTGTCGTAGGCCTGCTTGAAGCTCACGTCGGCGGGCGCGATGCCGGCCTTGAACTGCAGCGTGTTGACGCGCGCCTGGCCGCCGTTGTGGTTGTAGTACAGCCGGTCCTGGCCGTCACCGCGGCCGAACAGGAAGGTGTTGCTGCCGTAGCCGCCGTACAGCGTGTCGTTGCCCGCGCCGCCCTCGATCAGGTCATTGTCGTCGCCGCCGTCCAGCGTGTCGTCGCCGGCCTCGCCGAACAGCTGGTCCTTGCCGGCGCCGCCGTTGATCGAGTCGTTGCCGTCGCCGCCCTGCAGCAGGTCGACCCCGTTGCCGCCGCTGAGGCTGTCGTTGCCCGTGCCGCCGGTGACGATGTCGTCGCCGTCGTCGCCGGACAGGTTGTCGTTGCCTGCGCCGCCGTCGATGACGTCGTTGCCGCCAGCGCCGGCGATGGTGTCGTTGCCCAGGCCGCCGCTGAGGGTCTCGGCGGCATTGGTGCCGCGCACGTTGTCATCGCCGTCGGTGAAGGTCTGCACCTTGGCCACCAGGGTCGCGATGTCCCATTCGGTGCCGTCGTCGAAACGGACCTTCTGGATGCCGTTGTAGGCATTGGCCGGATCGTCGTTGTAGAAGAAGGCGTTGACGCTGACCTTGTCGGTCGTGCCGGCGATGCTCAGCTCCAGCGCGCGGTTGCCGCCGAAGTAGTTGTCGTAGCCCTGCTTGACGATGACGTCGGCCGGTGCGACGCCGGCCTTGAACTGCAGCGTGTTGATGCGGACCTGGCCGCCGTTGTGGTTGTAGTACAGCCGGTCCTGGCCATCGCCGCGGCCGAACAGGAAGGTGTTGCTGCCGTAGCCGCCATACAGCGTGTCATTGCCCGCGCCGCTGTCGAACGTGTCGTCGCCGTCGGCGCCATCCAGCGTGTCATCGCCGTCGCCGCCCTGCAGCAAGTCCTTGCCGTTGCCGCCGTTCAGGCTGTCGTTGCCCGGCCCGCCGATCAGCGTGTCGTCGCCCTCTTCGCCGGAGAGGCTGTCGTTGCCCGCGCCGCCGTCGATGACGTCGTTGCCGCCCGCGCCCGCGATGCTGTCATTGCCCAGGCCGCCGCTGAAGGTCTCGGCGGCGTTCGTGCCGCGCCAGACATCGTCACCATCGGTGCCGACATACAGGCGCGCCAGGATGGCCGCGATGTCCCATTCGCTGCCGTCGTCGAAGCGGACCTTCTGGATGCCGTTGTAGGCATTGGCCGGGTCGTCGCCGTAGAAGAAGGCGTTGACGGTGACCTTGTCCGTCGTGCCGGCGATGCTCAACTCCAGCGCGCGGTTGCCGCCGAAGTAGTTGTCGTAGGCCTGCCGGACGACGATGTCGGCCGGCAGCACGCCGGCCTTGAACTGCAGCGTGTTGATGCGGACCTGGCCGCCGTTGTGGTTGTAGTACAGCCGGTCCTGCCCGTCGCCACGACCGAACAGGAAGGTGTTGCTGCCGTAACCGCCGTACAGCGTGTCGTTGCCCGCGCCGCCGTCCAGCGTGTCGTCGCCGTCGCCGCCATCCAGGCCGTCGTCGCCCTCGTCGCCCTTCAGGCTGTCGGCGCCGGCCTCACCGTACAGGCTGTCATTGCCCGTGCCGCCGGAGACGATGTCGTCGCCACCGGCGCCGTTGAGCGTGTCGCTGCCGGCGCCGCCGTTGATGACATCGGCGCTGCTGGTGCCACGCAGGTTGTCATCCCCGGACGTGCCGGCCAGCAGCATGCTGACGATGGTGGCGGCATCCCATTCGGTGCCGTCGGCAAAGCGCACGCGCTGCAGGCCGGCATAGCCGTTGGCCGGGTCGTCGCCGTAGAAGAAGGCGTTGACGGTGACCTTGTCCGTCGTGCCGGCGATGCTCAGTTCCAGCGCGCGGTTGCCACCGAAGTAGTTGTCGTAGGCCTGCTTGACGACGATGTCGCCCGGCACGATGCCGGCCTTGAAGACCAGCACATTGGTGCGCGCCTGGCCGCCGTTGTGGTTGTAGTAGAGCCGGTCCTGGCCATCGCCGCGGCCGAAGACGAAGCTGTTGCTGCCGTAGCCGCCGTTCAGCGTGTCGTTGCCCGCGCCGCCTTCCAGCGTGTCGTTGCCATCGCCGCCGTCCAGGCTGTCGTCGCCGTCGTTGCCGAAGAGCTGGTCCGCGCCTGCCTCGCCGTACAGGCTGTCGTTGCCGGTACCGGCTGAAATGACGTCGTCGCCCGCGGCACCGTTCAGCGTGTCGTTGCCGGCGCCACCGGTGATGCTGTCGGCAGCGCTGGTGCCACGCAGGTTGTCGTCGCCCGCGGTGCCGGCCAGCAGCATCGTGACGATCTGGTTGGCCGTCCACTCGGTGCCGTCGGCAAAGCGCACGCGCTGGATGCCGGCATAGGCATTGGCCGGGTCGTCGTTGTAGAAGAACCAGTTGATGGTGACCTTGTCGGTCGTGCCGGCGATGCTCAGCTCCAGCGCGCGGTTGCCGCCGAGGTAGTTGTCGTAGGCCTGCCGGATGATGATGTCGGCAGGCGCCACGCCGGCCTTGAACTGCAGCGTGTTGATGCGGGCCTGGCCGCCGTTGTGGTTGTAGTACAGCCGGTCCGAACCATCGCCGCGGCCGAACAGGAAGGTGTTGTTGCCGTAGCCGCCGTTGGTCGTGTCGTCGCCGCTGCCGCCGTCGAGGATGTCGTCGCCGTCGCTGCCTTCGAGGTTGTCGTTGCCCGCGCCGCCGTACAGCGTGTCATTGCCGCCGCCGCCGTTCAGGCTGTCGTTGCCGGCCGCGCCGTTGAGCAGGTCGGCACCCGCGCCGCCG
The DNA here is from genome assembly GCF_056406315.1 of Roseateles sp. P1_C6. Taxonomy (NCBI): domain Bacteria; kingdom Pseudomonadati; phylum Pseudomonadota; class Betaproteobacteria; order Burkholderiales; family Sphaerotilaceae; genus Roseateles; species Roseateles sp. P1_C6. Next base: position 51,924 of record NZ_JBFUAK010000017.1, on the reverse strand, counting down.
CTGTAGCCGTCATTGCCCGCCGTGCCCATGCCCAGCAGGAACAGCAGTTGCGAGATGTCCCAGACGGTGCCGTCGGCAAAGGTGACCTTCTGCAGTCCGTTGAACTCGTTGGCCGGTGTGCCGCCGTACAGGAAGCCGTTGAATGAAATGACGTCGGCGGTGCCGTTGATCGTCAGCGCCAGTGCGACGTTGCCTCCCGCTTGGCCGTCGGTCGCGCGCGCGACGCTGACGTCCGCTGGCAGCACGCCGGCCTTGAACTGCAAGGTGTTGACCTTGCCGAGGTTGGGGTCGGAGTAGGACTGGACGGTCGTCGCGCCATCGCCGCGGCCGAACAGATAGAGGTTGTTGCCGGGGCCGTTGGTGATGGTCGCTGCGGTCTCGGTGACGCCTGCTGCCAGCGCCTGACGTTGCGGGCCAGTCTCGATCAGGTCCGGCAGCTCGGCCGCGCTCCAGCGCGTGCCATCGGCAAAGGCCACCGCCTGCACTGGATTCGCGTCGGTGAAGAAGCCGCGGATCTGCACGCGGTCGGCGCTGCCGCGCAGGGCCAGCTCCAGCGCGGTCGCTTCGCCGGTGCCGTCATCGACGACGCGGCGCACGGCCACGTCGCTCGGCGCAATGCCTTGGCCCAGTTGCAGCAGGCCGGAGGCGTCATCGCCCGCCGCACGCGCGTCCACCCAGGCCGCGCCCTCGCCGCGCTCGAAGCCGTAGACCTTGGGCGCCGTCGCCTCGCTCTGCGTTGCCAGGAGGTGCACGGCCGGCAGCGCGTCGGCCGACAGCAGCAATTTGGGCTCCAGGGTCTCGATCTTCCAGGGCTCGGGCTTCTTGGGTTCGACGCGGGTGGACGCGGTCTTGGAAGCACGACGCAGAGCAGCCGCCGCACGGGCGCGCAAGGACTTGATGGACATCTGAAACCCTCGGAAGTTCGGCGCTACCGCAAGGAATGTTTCACCCAGTTACAGACAGGCTCAGGCCCGCCTGGCGGCAGCAATGGCCGAGCGATTCTGGGGTTCAGCCTGTGACGGATTTACGCTTCTTCACCTCCAAACAAGGGGGACGTCACCACCGAAAGCGACGGGTTACCCCTAGTTTTTGGGAGGCGTGACTCCGCCTGACAACGCAGTCAGCGCCGCCTAGATGCCGCGAGCGCGATCGGCCGCGAACTGCGCCCGCCAAGCCTCGAAGCGGCCGGCATCCAGCGCCTCGCGGATTTCGCGCATCAGGTTGAGGTAGTAGTGCAGGTTGTGCACGCTGGTCAGCATGGGGCCCAGCATCTCGCCGCAACGGTCCAGGTGGTGCAGATAGGCGCGGCTGAAGCCCTTGCAGCATTCGCAACCGCAGGTTTCATCTACGGGTCTTTCGTCGGTTTTGTAACGCGCATTGCGCAGCCGCAGGTCGCCAAAGCGCGTGAACAGATGGCCGTTGCGCGCGTTACGGGTGGGCATCACGCAGTCGAACATGTCGATGCCCTGGCTGACGCCTTCGACCAGGTCCTCCGGCGTGCCCACGCCCATCAGGTAGCGCGGCTTGTGGGCCGGCAGCTGGTGGCCGGTGTGGGCCAGGATGCGCTGCATCTCGGCCTTGGGCTCGCCGACCGACAGGCCGCCGATGGCATAGCCCGGCAGGTCCAGCTCGGCCAGGCCGGCCAACGACGCGTCGCGCAGGTTCGTGAACATGCCGCCCTGCACGATGCCGAACAGCGCGTTCGGGTTCTGCAGCCGGTCGAATTCGCCGATGCAGCGTTTGGCCCAGCGCAGGCTCAGCTCCATGGACGACTTGGCCTCGCGCTCGGTCGTCAGCACGCCCTTGCTCTCGTAGGGCGTGCATTCGTCGAACTGCATGACGATGTCGGAATTGAGCACCGTCTGGATCTGCATGCTCACCTCGGGCGTCAGGAAGAGCTTGTCGCCATTGACCGGCGACGCGAACTTGACGCCCTCTTCCGTGATCTTGCGCATCGCGCCCAGCGACCAGACCTGGAAGCCGCCCGAGTCCGTCAGGATGGGCTTGTGCCAGCTCTCGAAGCGGTGCAGGCCGCCGAACTGCTGGACCACGTCCAGGCCCGGGCGCATCCACAGGTGGAAGGTGTTGCCCAGGATGATCTGGGCGCCCATGTCCTCCAGCGAGCGCGGCGTGACGCCCTTGACCGTGCCATAGGTGCCGACCGGCATGAAGATGGGCGTCTGCACGACGCCATGGTTCAGGGTCAGCGTGCCGCGGCGGGCGCGGCCTTCGGTCTTGAGGAGGTCAAACTTCAGCATGGGGGCGTGATTGTCGCAGCGCGGTCGGGCTCAGGGTTGCACGCCTTGCCGCGCGCGGCATCGGGCGGCTAGGCTGGGCCTCGCCCCACCCAAGGCAGACACATGACCACGCCCCTCGTCCAGGCTGCCATCGCCGCGCTGCTGCTGATCCCGGCGGGGCTGTGGGCGGCGCCGGGCGGCTGCGGGCCGCATGTGGCGGCCGTCTACACCTATGCCCGCTTCTATTACGAGGACCCGCAGCAGGGGCCCAGCGGCATCGACAAGGACATGTTCGATGAACTGGCGCGCCGCTCGGGCTGCGAGCTGCGCCTGGTGGTGGAGTCGCGCGTGCGCATCTGGGACCAGATGCGGCGCGGCGTCATCCAGCTGACGCTGTCGGCCCTGCCGACGCCGGAGCGGCGCGAGATCGCGGAGCTGGTGCCCTACGCCCAGGCCCGCTACCACGTGCTGATGCCACGAGCGCTGGCCGGGCGCATCCGCAGCATCGCTGCCTTCGATGCCGAGGCGTCGCTGCACCTGCTCAGCGTGCGCGGCTATGCGCATGGCCCGGTCATCGACGCCTGGGTGCAGCGCCTGCGCAGCCAGGGCCGCATGGTGGAGGCCACCGATTTCCCCGGTGCGGTGCGCATGCTGCGGGCGGGCCGCGCCGATGCGCTGCTCGCGCTGCCGGGCAGCTGGCATGGCGTCATGAACAGCTTCGAAGACCCGGAGGCGCTGGTGCCGCTGGACGTGGCGCCCACGGAGCGCAACCCGGTGACGCTGGCCATGACCCAGGCCATGCCCGAAACCGACCGTCAGCGCCTGCGCCGCGCGCTGCAGGCCATGCTGGCGGACGGCAGCGTCCAGGAGATCCTGCGCCGCCACCTCGGCGACAAGGGCGCCAGGGCCGCGGCCTACAGCGGCGATTGAAGCGCGCTGCGCTCCAGCAGCATCGCGTCGCCATAGCTGAAGAAGCGGTAGCGCTGCGCGATGGCGTGGTGGTACAGCGCCATCACGCGGGCGTGGCCAGCCAGCGCGCTGACCAGCATCATCAGCGTGCTCTTGGGCAGGTGGAAGTTGGTGACCAGGCGGTCGACGACGCGAAACTCGAAGCCCGGCGTGATGAAGATGTCGGTCTCGCGCGCCCCGGCCTGCAGCTGGCCGCCGCGCGCGGCGGATTCCAGTGCGCGCAGCGTCGTCGTGCCGACGGCCACCACCCGGCCACCGCGCGCACGGCATGCCGCCACGGCCTCCACGGTCGCCTGCGGCACTTCGAACCACTCGCTGTGCATCTTGTGCTCGGCCAGCGTCTCGACGCGCACCGGCTGGAAAGTGCCGGCACCCACGTGCAGCGTCACGTGCGCCATCGACACGCCGCGCTCGGCCAGGCGGGCCAGCAGCGCGTCGTCGAAGTGCAGGGCCGCGGTCGGCGCGGCGACGGCGCCGGGCTCCTTGGCGAACACGGTCTGGTAGCGGCGCTCGTCCTCGGCGTCGTCGGCGTGGGCGATGTAGGGCGGCAGCGGCACATGGCCATGCGCGTCCAGCAGCGCGAAGGGGTCGCCTGCAAAGCGCAGGTGAAAGAGGCCGTCGTCGGGCCCGCAGCGCCCCAGCACCTCGGCATCGAACGCATCGGCAAAGCGCACGCGGCTGCCGGGCTTCGGGCTCTTGCTGGCGCGCAGGTGCATCCAGACTTCCCGCGTGCCGGGCAGCACGCGCTCGACCAGCGCCTCCACCGAGCCGCCGGTCGCCTTGACGCCATACAAGCGCGCCTTGATGACCTTGGTGTTGTTGAACACCAGCAGGTCGCCGGCGCTCAGCAGCTCGGGCAGTTCGCGGAACACGCGGTCCACGGCGGCGGGACCGGTCGCGTCCAGCAGGCGCGAGCCACTGCGCTCGCGCGCCGGGTGCTGGGCGATCAGCTCGGGTGGAAGGTCGAAATCGAAATCGGCAACGGTGTGGTTCGGCATGACGCCACGATTGTCCCCGCCCTGTCATCGGCGGGTCAGGTACGCCGGCCTAGACTCTCGCGCCCAAATTCCAGCCGCCGTGAAACGCCGCACCTGTCTTGCCCTGACCGCCTGCCTCGCACCGCGCCTTCCGGCATTCGCGGCGCCCGCGGAGCGGGTGCTGCTCGGCTTCACCGAGAACCTGCCGCCGCTGAACTACCAGGACGACAGCGGCGCCGCGCAGGGCTTCAGCGTCGAGCTGCTGCGCCTGATGGCCGCCGCCGCCGGCCTGCCGCTGGAGCTGCAGGTGATGCCCTGGCTGCGATCGATGCAGATGGCCGAGGCCCAGCCGGCCAGCGTGCTGTTCTCGCTGACGCGCACGCCGGAGCGGGAGGCGCAGTTCCAGTGGGTCGGCCCGATCGCGCAGCGGCGCATCCTGATCTACAGGCTCGCCAGCCGCGTCGACCTCAAGCTCAACCAGCTCGGCGACCTCGGCACGCAGCGCATCGGCGTGGTGCGCGACTCCGCCGCGGATAAGCAACTGCAAGCCGCCGGCCTGAAGCCTGGCGTGCAGCTGGAGCACGGCCTGGACGACGCCACCAACGTGCGCAAGCTGCTGGCTGGCCGCATGGAGTTCGTGGCCCTGCTGGACTGGGCCGCAGCCTGGAACATGCGGCAGCTCAAGCTGCCGTATGCGACGCTGCAGCCCGTGATGGAGCAGGACACCAGCCGGTCGTACTGGTACGGCCTGCGCCCCGACGCAGAACCGGCCGTCGTGCGGCGGCTGCAGGCGGAGCTGGATGCCCTCAAGCGCGATGGCCGCTACGAGCGGCTGCGGCAGCGCTACTTCCTCTGAGGGCGCGGCGCCGCCTGCCTTCGAACGTCAGTTGCCGCCGTTGCCGGTGGCCAGCAGCACGCCGCCGGCGCCGGTGACCCAGGCGGTGCTGGTGTCGAGGATCTGGATGGTGGACAGCGCGGCCGTGGTGCCGCTGGCCTGCACGCGCCAGTTCTTGCCGCCGTCGGCGGTCACCAGGATCAGGCCGTTGTCGCCGACGATCCAGCCCACCTTGGCGTTGGCAAACCTGATGTCGCGCAAGGTGTTGATGCCGGCCGGCTTGGACGACGTCCACGTGGCACCCGCGTCGTCGGACTTGAGCAACGTGCCGTCGTGCCCCGCCGCCCAGACCGTCTTGGCGTCGGAGAACGCCATGGCGTACAGGTAGGCGCCTGTGCCGCTGAAGACAGGCTTCCAGTTGGCGCCCTTGTCCTTGGAGACGTAGATCTCGCCCGAGCTGCCCCCTGCCACCCACGCCTCGGCGCCCAGCCGCAGCGACACGACGGCATAGGGGAGCTTCTGTTCCGTCCAGGTCTGTCCACCGTCCTGGGTGACGGCCAACCCATAGTTGCTGGAAGCGCTCCGGCGCGCCCAGCCCAGCTTGTCGTCCTCGAACTTCACGCTGGCGTAGAACGTGCCCTGAGCCACGGGCCCTGTCAGCCAGTTCTCGCCGCCGTCCGTGGACTTGTACAGACGCCCGTCATTGCCGACCAGCCAGCCGACCTGCTTGCTGACGAATTGCAGCGAGTTGACGATGCCGAAGTCCGTGCGCTTGACCTGCCAGGTGATGCCGCCGTCCTGCGTGCCCAGCAGGCGACCTTTCTCATCGACCATGACGCCATTCTTCGCGTCGCGGAATGCCACCGGCGGCGGCTGATAGCCACCGCCACCCGATGCCACGATGGTGGTCCAGCTCGCGCCCTTGTCCTTGCTGAGATAGGAGCTGCCGCTGTTGTCGGTCATCAACAAGGTCTGGGCATCGACGCGACGCAAGCCGAGGCCTGACAGCATGTAGCTCTCAAGACCTGTCGGCAGCTTCAGCTTGAGCCAGGTCAGGCCGCCGTCTTCGCTGAGGAACACGCCGCCGTAGCCGATGGCCGCAAACACATCCAGCCCCAGCTGCGTGGGCGTCAAGCCGTAGAAGCCCGTCGGATCGATCGCGCCCGGCGACGTCCAGGTCTGCCCACCATCCACGCTGCGCAGCACCTGACTCTGGTTGGCCAGCGAGTTCAAGGTCTTGCCGTCCTGGGACATGCTCATCAGACGCAGGCCGCTGCCGTAGTCGGCGAGGCCGTTGCCGTCAGCGGTCAGCCAGGTGGCGCCGCCATCCTGCGTGGTTTTGACCAGGTACTTGGTGACGTACTTCTGCGCGGTGTAGTCGTAGCGAGACTGGCTGGCCAGCACCGCCGCGCGCAAGTCGTCGCGCGCCACGACGCTGATCGAGTCGAAGTAGTTGAAGCCTGCGTCCACCTGGAGGTTCAACACGGCGGCATAGGTCTTGCCGCCATCGACCGAACGCTTCACCACATTGCCCTCGGTGGCCCACAACGCGCCGCCCTTCGTGATCACGGCAGGCGCCGGCGTGGGCACGCGCCAGCTGGCGCCCGCATCGGTGGACACCAGGACCGCCCCATAGCCACCGTTGGACGGCCGGCCCAGATAGACCGTGTTGGCATCGACGGGGGTGATCGCATTGGCGTCGTAGAAGCCCCCGGTCGTGTCCGACAGCTTGTCCACCTTCCAGGTGGTGCCGCCATCCGTGGTCCGCAGCACGGCGCCGAACGCGCCGGTCGCCCAGCCCGTCTGCGCATCGAGGAAGGCGATGCCCTGAATGGCCGTGCTGATGCCGGAGCTCTGCTTCACCCAGGTGGTGCCGCCATCGATCGTCTTGAAGATCTCGCCGACGTCGCCAGCGCGCCAGCCCAGGTTGGCATCCAGGAAGAACACGGCGTTGACCCGGTTGCCGGTGGGGCGCGGGTTTTGCCAGCACCAGCCGGTGCTGTCGGCGCCCGTGCACACCAGCCCGCGCACGTTGGCGATGTTGGTGATGGTGAGCTTGCTGCGGACCTCGCGGCTCGCCCCGGCCTCGTTGGTCACCTTCAGCACGACGTCGAACTCGCCGCCGTTGGCAAAGCTGTGGCTGGGCGCGGCTTCGGCGCTGGTGGCGCCATCGCCGAAGTCCCAGCTGTACTTGAGGCCCGCGAGCGCGCCCGTCGTGTTGCCGAATCGCACTGCGGCGCCCGACTCGACGCTGGCGGGCGCGCTGATCGCCAGGCTGTCTGGAATCGCCGTCGGTGGTGGTGGGCCCTCGCTGCCGCCACCGCCACCGCCGCATGCCGTCAGCGCGACCGACACGGCCACGGCCACGGCCAACCACCATCCGCTTGCTTGAAGCGAACCTTTTTTCATACCGCCCTCCCTGTTCAGGCTCTGGATTTGTGGGCGCGGATTCTGCTCGAAAGCCGCTGCCTGGCCGGCAAGGCCGGCGCTCATTCGCGGGGGCCCCAAAATGCCGCCCATGCCGACGCCCGAGGCCGCCGCCAGCCCCCAGTCACCGACCAAGTCCGCGCCACAGAAAGCGATGGAGAAGCTCGGCCTGCTGCGTGACATCGACCTGGCGCTGCACCTGCCGCTGCGCTACGAGGATGAGACCCGGCTGATCCCCATTGCCGCGCTGCGCGAGAACGAACCGGCGCAGGTGGAGGGCAGCGTGGTGGACTGCCAGGTGGAAATTCGCGGTCGCCGCCAGCTGCTGGTGCGCGTGAAGGACGACTCCGGCACGCTGCTGCTGCGCTTCCTGCATTTCTACCCATCGCAGCAGAAGCAGATGTCCGCCGCAACGCGGCTGCGCATCCGCGGCGAGGCACGCGTGGGATTCTTCGGCCGCGAGATGGTTCACCCGGTCGTCAAGGTGGTCGACGAGGACACGCCGCTGGCGCAATCACTGACGCCCGTCTACCCGACCAGCGCCCAACTGCCCCAGGCCTATCTGCGCAAGGCCGTGGCCTCGGGCCTGGCGCGGGCGGACCTGCGCGAGCTGCTGCCGGCCGGTGTCGTGCCGCACGGGCTGCCCAGCTTGAAGGATGCGCTGCAGTACCTGCACCACCCGCCGCCCAACGCTTCGCAGGCGGCGCTGCACGAGCACAGCCACCCGGCCTGGCATCGGCTCAAGTTCGAGGAGTTGCTGGCCCAGCAGTTGTCGCAGCTGCAGGCCCAGCGTGAGCGCGCGCTGCTGGTGGCGCCGGCGCTGCGTGCCCGCCCCGGTGGCCTGCACGAGAAGCTGCTCGCCGAGCTGCCGTTCCAGTTGACCGCAGCGCAGCAGCGCGTGTCCGAGGAGATCGCGCAAGACCTGGCCCGGCCGCAGCCCACGCACCGGCTGTTGCAGGGTGACGTGGGCTCGGGCAAGACCGTGGTGGCCGCGTTGGCCGCGGCCGTGGCCATCGACGCCGGCTGGCAATGCGCGCTGATGGCGCCGACCGAGATCCTGGCGGAGCAGCATTTCCGCAAGCTGGTGCAATGGCTGGAGCCGCTGGGCCTGAAGGTCGCCTGGATCACCGGCAGCGTGAAGGGCAAGGCGCGGCAGAGGATGCTGGACGCGGCGGCCTCGGGCGAGGCGCAACTCGTCATCGGCACGCATGCCGTCATCGAGGACAAGGTCAAGTTCGCGCGGCTGGGGCTGGCCGTCATCGACGAGCAGCACCGCTTCGGCGTCGCGCAGCGGCTGGCCTTGCGCAACAAGCTCAAGGCGATGGACCTCGAGCCGCACATGCTGATGATGAGCGCCACGCCCATCCCGCGCACGCTGGCGATGACCTACTTCGCCGACCTGGACGTGTCCACCATCGACGAGCTGCCGCCCGGCCGCAGCCCCATCGTCACCAAGGTGTTCACCGAGTCCAAGCGCCACGACGTGGTCGACAAGATCCGCATGGCGGTGGCGGATGGCGCGCAGGTCTACTGGGTCTGCCCGCTCGTTGAGGAAAGCGAGGCGGTGGACCTGCGCAACGCGACCGAGACGCACGCGGAGCTGAGCGAGACATTGGCCGACACGACGGTGGGCCTGCTGCACGGCCGCATGGCCTCGGGCGAGAAGGCGGCCGTGATGGCGCAGTTCTCCAGCGGCGCGATGAGCGTGCTGGTGGCCACCACCGTCATCGAGGTGGGCGTGGACGTGCCCAACGCCAGCCTGATGGTCATCGAGCATGCCGAGCGCTTCGGCCTGGCGCAGCTGCACCAATTGCGCGGCCGCGTCGGCCGCGGCGCCAAGGCCAGCGTGTGCGTGCTGATCTACACGCCGCCGCTGTCCGACACCGGCAAGGCGCGGCTCAAGGCCATGGCCGAGACGACTGACGGCTTCGAGATCGCGCGGCGCGACCTGGACATCCGCGGGCCGGGCGAGTTCATGGGCTCGCGCCAGAGCGGCGCCGAGCTGCTGCGCTTTGCCGACCTGCAGGAGGACGCGCCGCTGCTGGTGGCCGCGCGCGCCTTGGCGCCGCGGCTGCTGGACGAGCATCCCGAAGCCGCCCGCCGCCAGGTGGCGCGCTGGCTGGGGACGAAGGCGGAGTTCTTAAAAGCCTGAAGCGGCTGCGCTCACTTGCAGGTGAAGCTCTTCGCGTTGACTTCGCGCACGTTGCCGGTGCCACAGGTGGCCAGGGCCTGCTTGCTCATCTTGGTCACTTCGGCTGCGTCGGTGTGGGTCTGGATGGGCGGCGCGAACACGCAGCCCGAGCACAGGGCGGCGGCAACAAGGGCCAGCGAAAAGGAAGCGAAGCGGGTCATGCGGAAGTCCGGGTTGGAAGGTTGAAAGCGGCGCAGCCTAATTGGCTGGGCCGCCCGGGTCGCGCGGCGGCCGATGAGCCGTCGATTCCACGGGTCAGGCAGCAGCGCGGCGTGACCGTCAGAGTTCCAGACGCTCGCGCAACAGCTTGGCCTGGCGGCGCGACACCTCGACCTGGTGGCCGTCGCGCAGCGTCACGCGGTAGCCGTCGTTGTGCCACGGCGCGATGCCCTGGATCCAGCGCAGGTTGATCAGGTGGCTGCGGCTGGCGCGGAAGAACAGCTGCGGGTCCAGCCGCTCCTCCAGCGCGGTCAGCGTGCGTGCCAGCAGCGGGCGCTGGCCGTCGAACCAGGCCTGGGCGTAGTTGCCGCAGGCCTCGAAGCCGGCGATGTCGCCCAGGCGCACGAACCAGCAGCGCTCGCCGTCGCGCAGGAAGACCATGTCGTCCGCGCCCTTCACCGCGGCGGCGGGCACGGCCGGGGCGGCGGGGCGCAGGCGCTCGCGGGCCTTGGCGAGTGCTGCCTCCAGCCGGGCCGCGTCGATGGGCTTGAGCAGGTAGTCCAGCGCATTGCGCTCGAACGCGGCCAGCGCATGCTGGTCATAGGCGGTCGTGAAGACGACCAGCGGCACATGCTCCAGCTGGTCCAGCAGATCGAAGCCGGTCGCGCCGGGCAGCTCCACGTCCAGCAGCAGCAGCTCGGGCTGCAGCGTGTCGATGGCCTCGCGCGCGGGCGCCAGCTCGGCAGCCTCGCCGACGATGTCGGCGTCGGGGATGGCGGCCAGCAGCGTGCGCAGCTCTTGGCGGGCCAGGCGCGAGTCCTCGACGATGTAGATCCTCATGCGACCAGCTCCACGCTGACCTTGACGCGGCCGTCCGCCGCGGCGATCAGGCAGCCCGCACCGGCGCCACCGGCCCGCGCCAGGCGCTCGCGCAGGTGCACGAGACCCAGGCCCGTGCTGGTCGGCGCGGCCGCCGCGGGCGTCCACTGGCCAGGGTTGCAGACGGCGATGTGCAGGCGCTCGCCGCTGCGGGCAATGCGGATGTCGACCACGCCGCCGCCCGGCGTGCGCGCCACGCCATGCTTGATGGCGTTCTCCACCAGCAGCTGCAACAGCATGGGCGGCACGCTGGCGCCGGCCGTGGCGGGGTCGACCTGCCAGTCCACGCGCAGCCGCTCCTCGTGGTGCAGCTGCTCCAGCGCGATGTAGTCGCGCACGACAGCCAACTCGTCGGCCAGCGGCACGCGCTCCTTGGCGCTGTGCTGCAGCGTGTGGCGCAGCGTGTTGGACAGCCGGCTCAGCATCTCGCGGGCGCGGGCCGGGTCTTCGTTGATGAGGGCGCGCAGGTTGTTCAGCGCGTTGAACAGGAAGTGCGGGTTGATCTGGGCGCGCAGCACCTGCAGCTCCAGCTCACGCGCGGCGGCCTCGGCCTGCCATTTGGCGATCTCACCGACGCGCCAGCGGTTGAGCATCTGCAGCCCCACCCAGACGGCCATCCACAGCCACAGCATGATGCTGGTGTTCAACGCGTAGCTGAACAGCACGAGCCAGCCCTGCGGCATGGCCGGGGGGAACTGCAGCAGCCCCAGCGCCAGCCCGGCCTTGTTGATGACGAACAGGATCAGCTGCACGCCGAAGGCGAACGCCGGCGGCATCAGCACCAGGCAGAACAGCAGCGAGCGTGGCGAGCGGTCCAGCCAGGCTTGCCACAACGCCAGCGCCCGCAGGGCCTCGCTCGCCGCCCACAGCCCGACACCGAGGCAGACCATCACGAAGACCAGCGAGCCGCTGAGAGGCTGGAAGCTCGCGACCATCGCCAGCGAGACGGCCACGTAGCCGCCCCACAGCAGCGCCTGAACCGCCATTCGCGTGCGCGTCTTCATGCCCCGCCCTCTCCCCGATCTACTTGGCGGCAGCCAGGAAGCCCTTGACCTCGCCGACCAGCCAGTCGGCATCGTCCCACATGAGGAAGTGATAGCCGCGCTGGCTCATGACCACCTTCGCGCCGCTCAGGCCCGCGTACTGCGTCTCGAAGACGCGCTGGGTGCTTGCCAGCGTGGAGCCCATGGGCTCGAAGGCGGCCCAGGCGCCCAGCACCAGCGTCGGCGCGGTGATCCTGGGCAGCAGCGGACGCAGGTCGTCGCCCCACAGCTCGGACATGGCTTGCGCCGAGGTCGTGCGGTCGCTGGCCAGGCTCCAGGCGACGACGCGCTCGCCGTTGGCAGGGCTGCGGCTCATGCCCATCGCGCCTTGGCGGGCACCGGCCTCCCATTGCGCCGGCGTGGCGGCCAGCATCTGCTGGCGCATGGCCGTGGCGGCACCCTTGGCCGTCTCGGGCGTCATGCCGCGCAGGCCGGCCAGGAAGGGCAGGGCGTCGACGATGACCAGGCGCTCGATACGGCCGGGCTGCTCGGCCGCCATCTGCAGCGCCAGCGCGCCGCCCAGGCTGTGGCCCATGATGACGGGCTTGTCCAGCTTGCGGTCGTCCAGGTAGGCCAGCAGGCGGTCGCGCATGCCGTTCAGGAAGTTGTCGCTGGCCACGGCCGGCGCGCCGGCAAAGCCGGGCAGCTGCACGATGTGGCATTGCACGCCGGGCTGCAGCGCGGCGCAGGTGTCCGTCCACGTGCTGGCGGCGCTGTTCAGGCCCGGGATCATCAGAACCGGCCGGCCCTGGCCGACCACCTCCACGCGCAGGTCGCGGAACTCGGCGGGCGCCGCCTCGCTGCGGCTGACATACAGGGCCGTGAGGATGGCGACGGCGGCGCCGAACAGGCCGGCCCAGGAACGTTTGCTGCGGAACATGGTCATCTCCATCGGCGTTGTGATGGCGGCCATGTTGCCCGGCCCGCCGCAAACCCACGGCGGCCGGATGATGAACGGCGAGCCCCGAGGACGAATGGCGGGCCCGGGCGATGGGTGGCGCCTACTTGAGCCGTTGCGCCCAGTAGACCAGCACCTCGGTGCGCGGCTCGATGTCCGTCGGGCTGTAGGTGTAGGTCGGCACCACGTTGATCGCGTCCAGCGTGTTCAGGCCCGAGATGATGCGGCCGAAGACGGCGTACCCCGGGTTGGAAGCGTTCTGGTAGTCCAGGCTGGTGTTGTCCGCCACGTTGAAGAAGAACTGGCTGGTCGCCGAGTCGGCGTCGCTGCGCCGGGCCATCGCGATGGTGCCGCGCAGGTTGGACAGGCCGTTGTTGCTCTCCAGCTTGATGGGCGCGTACAGCGGCTGCTTGACGACCATGCCGCTGGTGTAGCCGCCGCCCTGCACGACGAAGTCGCGGTCGACGCGGTGGATCAGCGTCTTCGTATAGAAGCCCGCGGCGACGTATTTGTAGAAGTTGGCCACCGTCTGCGGCGAGTAGGTGTCGTACAGCTCGACGACGATCTCGCCGCTGCTGGTCAGCATGCAGACCGTGCCCCAGGTGCTGGCGGCCGATGCAGCCAGGCCGGCCGCGCTGCAGGACAGCGTGGGCGGATTCGGGTTGGGGTTGGGCCGCGGGTACTGCGTGCCGCCGCCACCGCCCCCACCACCGCCATCACCGATGACGATTTCGGCACCGCCGCCGCAGGCGCTGAGCACGGCAGCCGCGCCCAGCGCGAGCAAAAGAGGGGCAAGACGGGTGGGCAACAAGCGCATGGGTAACTCCGGTGGCTGCCCCGCTCAACGGCTGCGGCGGCGCGCTGTTGACTCTGCTTACAAGGCTTTACGTGGGCTGGCTATAGTCCGCGCCGCCGCCACGAGCGCCTTCTCTTCACCCCCTTTGCCGTACCCGTCATGTCCATGTTTGCTTCCCGCCGCTCCGCTCTCCTGCTCGCCTCCAGCGCGCTCATCGCCAGCCTCGGTCTCACCGCCTGCGGTGGCGGCGGTGGCAGCGCAGGCACGCCCGTCAACAGCGACCCTAACGGCTGGAACGCCGTGACCACGTTGAAGACGGCCGATGCGGCCATCGGCACCGGCGCGACAGCCGATGCCGGCAAGCCCGTGACGGTCACGTACACCGGCTGGCTCTACGACGTGCGCAACGCCGACACCAAGGGCACCAAGTTCGACAGCAATGTGGGCGGCACGCCGCTGCCCTTCGTCATCGGCGCCAACGGCGTCATCGCCGGCTTCGAGCAGGGCACCCAGGGCATGAAGGTGGGCGGCAAGCGCACCGTCACCATCCCCGCGAACCTGGGCTATGGCAGCGCCGGTGCCGGCACGGCCATCCCGCCCAATGCGGCGCTGGTGTTCGACATCGAGCTGCTGGCCGTCGACCCGAGCGGCTGGACCGGCGTCACCGCGCTGAAGACGGAGGACAGCGTCGTCGGCACCGGCGCGTCGGCCGACGCGGGCAAGACCGTGTCGGTGACCTACAGCGGCTATCTGTACGACGTGCGCGTGGCCAACACCCGCGGTACCAAGTTCGACAGCAACGTGGGCGGTGCGGCTTACTCGTTCAAGCTCGGCAGTGGCTCGGTCATCGGCGGCTTCGACCAGGGCATCACCGGCATGAAGGTGGGGGGCAAGCGCACCATCACCATCCCGGCGAGCCTGGGCTACGGCAACAAGGGCCAGGGTTCGATTCCCGGCGGCGCGGCCCTGGTCTTCGACGTCGAAGTGACCGCCGTCAACTGACCTCGAGGTTGTCGATCAACCGGGTGCTGCCCAGCCGGGCGGCACCCAGCGCGACCAGCGGCTGGCCGTCGGTGGCCGGCCCCAGGTCGTGCTGGCGGCGCAGCGTCAGGTAGTCGGGCGCCCAGCCGGCGTCGCGCAGGGCCTGCAGCGCGTCGGCCTCCATCGCGGCCAGGTCGCGCTCGCCGGCCTGCCAGTGGGCGATCAGGCTCTTCAGCGTGCGCGACAGGCGCAGCGCCTCCAACTTCTCGGCGTCGCTCAGATAGCCATTGCGCGACGACAGCGCCAGGCCGTCATCACTGCGGCGCGTCTCGCCGCCGTGGATGGCGATGGGCAGCGCCATCTGCGCCGTCATGCGGCGCAGCACCATCAGCTGCTGGTAGTCCTTCTTGCCGAACACGGCCAGCGTGGGCTGCACGATGTTGAAGAGCTTGTGCACCACCGTGCAGACGCCCGTGAAGAAGCCGGGCCGGAAATGGCCTTCCAGGATGTCGGCCAGCTCCGCAGGCGGCAGCACCTTGTAGCCCTGGGGCTCGGGGTACAGCTCCTTCTCGCTGGGCGCGAAGACGATGTCGCACCCTGCACCTTCCAGCAGCTCGCAGTCGCGCGCCAGCGTGCGCGGGTAGGTGTCGAAGTCCTCGTGCGGCGCGAACTGCAGCCGGTTGACGAAGATGCTGGCGACGACCGCACCGGCCGGGCCGACCAGCTCGCGCGCCTGCCCAACCAACTGCAGGTGGCCGTCGTGCAGGTTGCCCATGGTCGGCACGAAGCCGCGCTGGCGGTGGATGGCGAGGGCCTCGCGCAGCTCGGGGATGGTGTGGATCACCTGCATGTCAGAACCCGTGCACCTCGTTGACCGGGAAGGTCTTGGCCTTCACCTCGTCCACATAGCCCTTCACGGCGGCCAGCACCGAGTCCTTGCCGGCCATGAAGTCCTTGACGAAGCGCGGCTTGCGGCCCGGCGTGATGTTGAGCATGTCGTGCAGCACCAGCACCTGGCCCGACGTGTCCACGCCGGCACCGATGCCAATGACGGGCACCGGCGACGCGGCCGTGATCTCGGCGGCCAGCGCGGCCGGCACCATCTCGTAGAGCAGCATCGCCGCGCCGGCGTCGACCAGCTCCTGCGATTCGCGCTTGATGCGCGCCGCGCCGGCGTCGTCGCGGCCCTGCACCTTGAAGCCGCCCAAGGCATTCACCGTCTGCGGCGTGAAGCCCAGGTGGCAGCAAACCGGGATGCCGCGTTCGCTGATGAAGCGCACGGTCTCGGCCGTCCAGCCGCCGCCTTCGAGCTTGACCATGTGGGCGCCCGCCTTGACCAGCGCGGCCGAGCTCTTCCAGGCCTCTTCCTTGCTGACGTGATAGCTGTCGAACGGCAGGTCGGCAATGATCCAGGCCCACTTGTGGCCGCGCGACACGCAGAACGTGTGATAGACCATGTCCTCCAGGCTGACCGGCGCCGTGGAGCCGCGGCCCTGCAGCACGTTGCCCAGCGAATCGCCGATCAGCAGGATGTCCACGCCGGCCTCGTCCAGCAGGCTCGCGAAGGCCGCGTCGTAGCAGGTCAGCATGGCGATCTTCTCGCCGCTGGCATGCATCTGCGCGAGGCGCGGCAAGGTCATCGGCTTGCGGTCGGTCATGGCTGGCGTCTCCTGGAAAACCCTGGGGCACCCCTCGGGGCGGCCGCAGTGTAGCGTTCGCCCCCATGACCCTGACCGAGCTCCGCTACATCGTCGCCGTCGCCCGCGAGCGTCATTTCGGCCGTGCGGCGGAGGCCTGCTTCGTGTCGCAGCCGACGCTGTCGGTCGCCATCAAGAAGCTGGAAGAAGAGCTGGACCTGAAGATCTTCGAGCGCGGCGGCAGCGAGGTGTCGGTGACGCTGCTGGGCGAGGAGATCGTGCGCCAGGCGCAGTCGGTGCTGGACCAGGCCGGCGCCATCAAGGAGATCGCCAAGCGCGGCAAGGACCCGCTGGCCGGCGCGCTGCGGCTGGGCATCATCTACACGATCGGCCCCTACCTGCTGCCGGAGCTGGTCAAGCACACCATCGAGCTCTACCCGCAGATGCCGCTGATGCTGCAGGAGAACTTCACCGTGAAGCTGCTGGAGATGCTGCGCACCGGCGAGCTGGACTGCGCCATCATGGCCGAGCCCTTCCCCGACGCGGGCCTGGCCACGGCCCAGCTCTACGACGAGCCCTTCGTCGTCGCGCTGCCCGCCACGCACCCGCTGGCCACGCGAGAGTCCATCTCGGCCGAGGAACTCAAGCGCGAGACCATGTTGCTGCTGGGCACGGGCCACTGCTTTCGCGACCATGTGCTGGAGGTCTGCCCCGAGTACGCGCGCTTCTCCAGCGACGCCGAAGGCATTCGCCGCAGCTTCGAGGGCTCGTCGCTGGAGACCATCAAGCACATGGTCGCGTCCGGCATGGGCGTGACGGTGGTGCCGCGGCTATCGGTGCCCGGCGATGCCTGGGCCTCCCCCGGCTCGTCCCAAGGGGGGCAGCCCGGCTATTCGCTGGGCGTGGGGGCCGACAGTGCGCACCTGCGCTTCGTGCCCTTCAGCGAGCCGGTGCCGACGCGCCGCGTCGTGCTCGCCTGGCGGCGCAGCTTCACGCGCTACGAGGCCATCGCGGCGCTGCGCAACGCGATCTACGCCTGCCAGCTGGACGGCGTCAGTCGGCTGTCGCAGTGAGCGTCACCGGCGGCGCTGGCGGGCCACCTGCCGCGTGACGCCGGGGCCGCAGAGCCGTTCGTTGTCGGCGGCGCCAGCTTCCCGGCCAACGTGCAGCTGGCGCCGGACGGCAACACGGCCACGGTGACGACGCCCGATGGCGTGTTCACGCGCCACCGCATCCCGCCGCAACGAGGCAGGCGACGGCACGGCTGTAACAGGGGCAAGGGAGACGACAGGCACGCACGAAGCCCGGCCGAAAGCAGGGGAAACACTGCCCCGCAGCTCGGGGTATCGCAACATTTGTCACGAATCAACACCGTTCTATCCTCGCAAAAGTGTGCGGCGTCGCCTATGAGGCGGCGCCGTTTTCATTCACTTTTCGGAGATTTACTTGAGCCGTACCCGACTCCTGCACGCGCTGGCCGCCGCCACCGCGCTGGTCTGCGCCGCACCCGCCAGCGCACTGAACATCGTGTTGGTCGACGCGACCAACAGCTTCGGCACGTCGCCCAACGGCGCCGCAGCACTGCTGGCCTTCCAGAAGGCCGCCAACTACTGGAACAAGACGCTGACCAACGACGTCACGGTCCGGTTCGAAATCAGCTTTGACGCGCTGGACCCGGGCGTGCTCGGCTCGACCCGCAGCTACAGCGCCGGCGCCTCCGTCAGCGACGTCTACGCCGGCCTGGCCGCCACCGGCACGACCGCGCTGGACGCCATTGCCGTGGCCAACCTGTCCAAGCTGAATGCCGGCGGCGGTCTGACCATCCGCACCAACAACTACCTGGACATCGCCAACAAGATCGGCATCCAGGACGCCACGACGACGCGCACCGGCAACGCCGTCATCAACAACTACCTGGACGTGAACCAGTCCGTCATCAAGGCCCTGGGCCTGACGGGCCAGGTGGCGCCGCTGAACAAGTACGACGCCAGCATCCAATTCAGCAACCAGTTCGGCTTCGACTACAACCCGAGCAACGGCATCGACGCCGGCAAGTACGACTTCACGGCCGTCGCGGTGCACGAGATCGGCCACGCGCTGGGCTTCGTCAGCGGTACCGACACCTTCGACATCGTCATGCACGGCAGCGGCCCGCTCGCCGCCCCGTTCGAGGCTGGCGCCTTCGGCTCGGCCGACATCGCCGACTTCAACATCGGCAGCACGCTGGACCTGTTCCGCTACGGCAACTCCGTGGGCGCCGACGGCAAGGCCATCCTGCAATGGTCGGCCAACCGCCCGGCCTACTTCTCCATCGACGGCAAGACCGTGTTCGGCATCGGCGACGCCGCCTTCCAGGAGCCCGCCACGTTCTCGACCGGCGCCTACTCCGGCGACGGCGCGCAGGCTTCGCACTGGAAGGACAACATCGGCTTCATCGACCCGGACGCTGCTGGCTGCTTCCAGAGCTCGCGCCAGGTCGGCATCATGGACCCGACCTCCTCGCCCTGCTACACGGAGAACGTCACGCGCAACGACATCGCCGCCTTCGACGCGATGGGCTGGAACACCAACGTCAACGCGTTGACCGACAAGGGCTACTCGGTCAGCTCGGCTGACATCTACGCGATGGACGGCGTCGCCACCGCCGTGCCGGAGCCGGGCACCTGGGGCATGCTCGCCCTGGGCCTGGGCGTGCTCGGCTTCCTGGGTCGCCGCCGCGCTGCCTGATCCTCGGCAAACCTGCTTGCAAGCCCGCCAGCGCCCTCGCGCCGGCGGGCTTTTTCGTCTGACCGTCGCATTGAATCCGTTAGGCTTGCCGCCGTCTCATCTCGGAGCCGCCCATGGCCAAGAAATCCACCGCCCCCTCCATCAGCATCGGCATCAGCGACAAGGACCGCGCGACCATCGCCGCCGGCCTGTCCAAGCTGCTGGCCGAGACCTACACGCTGTACCTGACCACCCACAACTTCCACTGGAACGTCACCGGGCCGATGTTCAACAGCCTGCATGCGATGTTCATGGCCCAGTACACCGAGCTGTGGAACGCGGTGGACCCGATCGCCGAGCGCATCCGATCGCTGGGCCACGCGGCGCCCGGCAGCTACGCGCAGTTCACCAAGCTCAGCGGCCTGCCCGATGCGCCCGCCGTGCCGCCCAAGGCGATGAAGATGGTGGAGCTGCTGATGCAGGGCCACGAAGCCATCGCCCGCACGGCACGCGCCATCTTCCCGCTGGTCGACAAGGCCGGCGACGAGCCGACGGCAGACCTGTTGACGCAGCGCCTCACGGTGCATGAGCAGACGGCGTGGATGCTGCGCAGCCTGCTGGAAGAGTGAGTGCGCGCATGAAGGTCGCCATCCTGACCTTCGACGGCTTCAACGAGCTCGACAGCTTCATCGCGCTGGGTCTCATCAACCGGCTGCGCCACCAGGGCTGGACGGCCGAGATCACCAGCCCCGCCGCCCAGGTCACGTCGATGAACGGCGTCACCATCACGGCGCAGCAGCCGCTGGAGTTCGCCAACGAGGCCGACATCGTGCTGTTCGGCAGCGGCATCCACACCCGTGCGATCGCCACCAACGGCACGCTGCTCGACCGGCTGCAGCTGGACCCGGTGCGCCAGCTCATCGGCGGCCAGTGCTCGGGCACGCTGCTGATGGCGCGCCTGGGCCTGCTGGCCGACATGCCCGCCTGCACCGACTCGACCACCAAGCCCTGGGTGGTGGAGGCCGGCGTGCGCGTGCTGGAGGAGCCCTTCCATGCCCGCGGCCCCATCGCCACGGCGGGCGGCTGCCTGGCCTCGCAATACCTGGCCGCGTGGGCCATGGCCCGGCGCGCCGGCCTGGCCGCAGCGCGCAGTGCGCTGCACTACGCGGCGCCTGTCGGCGAAAAGGACGCCTACGTCGACCGGGTGCTCGGCGTCGTCAAGCCTTTCCTGCCGGCGGCCTGAGAGCTGGCGCTGGTGTCGGCTTTTCGGCAGTTGCTGCGCGTTCCTCGACCCTTCACCCCGTTGCGGGGCAGGCCGAGCCCGATCTCCCTAGGCTGCATGCGGACCGATTGAGGTCAGCAACGGGAGATTGACCGATGAAAGCCTATGCCCTCGTCGCCGCCATTGCGGTGGGCGCACTCGCCACGGCGCTGGCCAAGCCGACCGGCCTGCCAGATGGCTGGTTGCAGACCGGCAACGCCAAGACCTGCGAAGGCCGCGTCGCGCCGGTGGCCGGCGCGCCCAGCCCCAAGGTCTTCAGGCTGGACTGCCAGCCCGGCACCGAGGGCTTCACGACCTTGATGCAGCAGGTGTCTGGCGCCGACTACGCCGGCAAACGCGTGCGCCTGACCGCCCAGTTGAGCGGCGAACAGCTGGTGGCCTGGGGCGGCCTGTGGATGCGGGCCGACAGCGGCCAGCAGCCTGGCACTGCCTTCGACAACATGAGCGACCGGCCGCTGCGCGGCAACTTCGGCTGGCAGCCCGCCGCCATCGTGCTGGACATCCCCGCCGACGCCACGGCGCTGAGCTTCGGCTTCCTGCTCGAAGGCGGCGGCCGGCTGCAGGCCACACAGTTCCAGATCGAGGTCGTGCCCAGCGCCACGGCCACCACCGGCCAGGGGCCGCTCAAGACGCTGCCGCGCCAGGCCGGCAACCTGACGCCGCCATGAGCACGACCAACCTGCCGCTCGGCCACGAAATGGCCCAGGCCCTGGCGGAAGAGCGTCTGGGCTGGCAAGGCCCCGCTCCGCTGCTGGCAGGCTTGGCGCTGTTCGGGGCGACGGCGCCCTGGCTGCACGCACACGCCGCCTGGGCGCTGTCGCTGGGACTCTGGCTGGGCCACGCGGTGACGGACACCCTTGGCGGTCTGACCGCTCGGCGCCTGCGCCCCGATCAGCGCGCCGCCCTGCCCGGCGTGCTGTTGCTCGCCCTGCTGACCGGCGCCATGCTGGGCTGGGCGGCCGAGCAGGTGCTCACCACCGCGCTGCTGAGCGGCAATGACCGCGTCACGCGGGCCTGGCTGCACTTCAGCTTCGGCGCACTGATGCTGGGCCTGCCCTTGTTGCAGGGCCTGCGCCGGCTGCGGGCGCTGCGCCGTGTCGAGCAGGAACGTGCCCGGCTGCGAGCCGAGTTGCAGATGCTGCAGGCCCAGATCGAGCCGCACTTCCTGTTCAACACGCTGGCGACGCTGCGCAGCTTCGTCAGGCAGGGTTCGGACCGCGCGCTGCCGCTGCTGGATGCCGTCAGCGGCTTCCTGGACACGGCGCTGGCCCGCATCCGCCAGCCCGAGTCCACGCTGGGCGAGGAATGCCAGCTCGTCGAGCACTATCTGGCCATCATGGCGCTGCGCCTGGGCGAGCGGCTGAGTTGGCGCATCGACGTCGACGACGCGCTGCGCAGCCAGCCCTTGCCGCCGCTGATGCTGCAGCCGCTGGTGGAGAACGCCATCCAGCACGGCATCGAACCCAGCGAGCGCGGCGGGCAGGTGCTGCTGCGGGCGGAGCGCGCCGGCGGCCAGCTGCGCTTGTCCGTCAGCAACAGCGGCTGTCCGCTTGCCGACGCGCCGCCCGCCGGCCACGGCCTGGCGCTGACCAACCTGCGCCAGCGGCTGCACGCGCTGCATGGCGACGACGCGACACTGGCCCTCGCGACCGATGCCGAAGGCCTGACCGAAGCGTCGCTGACCCTCCCGCTGGAATGACCACCGCCCTCATCGCCGACGACGAACCGCAGCTGCTGGACGAGTTGCACCAGCTGCTCGCCGAGGCCTGGCCCGATCTCGCCATCGTGGCCCGCGCGAAGAGCGGCACCGAGGCGCGCCGGCTGCTGGACGAGCTGCAGCCCGACGTCGCCTTCCTGGACATCCGCATGCCCGGCATCGACGGCCTGTCGCTGGCCGGCCTGGCACCGGCGCGCACGCGGCTGGTGTTCGTCACGGCCCACCCGGAACACGCGCTGGACGCCTTCGAACATGGCGCCGTGGACTATCTGCGCAAGCCGCTGACGCCCGCCCGCCTGGCCGCCACCGTGCAGCGCCTGCAGCAGCAGGGCCCGGCCGCGGCGGAGAAGCTGCGCTTCCTGCAGGCCTGGACCGGCAACACGATGAAGCTGATGGACGTGGAGCACATCGCCGCGCTGCGCTCCGAGTTGCGCCACACACGGGCGCTGAGCCAGGGCGGTGAGAACCTGCTGCTGCGCACATCGCTGGGCGAGCTGATGGAGCAGCTGGACCCGCAGCTGTTCTGGCAGATCCACCGCGGCTCGGTCGTCAACGCGCGCGCCATCGAACGCATCGAGCGGCGCGACGACGGCGAGCTGTGGGTGCACCTGCGCGGCCTCTCCCAGCCGCTGCCCGTCAGCCGCGCGCAGCGCGGGCGCTTCAAGGGCATGTAGCCGTCAACGCCCGGGCTGGCAGTGCCAGCGCGCATCGCCCTCGGAGAAGCTGAACATCGCGACCGCCAGCGCGGCGCCCGCGAACTGCTCGGCGTGGAAATTGCTGCCGTCGGGCCAGTCGAAGCTGCCGTTGATCGAGCCATCGTCCAGCCGGCTGCCGAGATCCAGGCGATCCGCCTGGCGCAGTTGCAGCGTCTTGCCGTTCAGCACGACGGCGTCGCGCTGCGCGCGTCTCGCCGCCGACGCGCTTGCCATTCACCTTGCGGCCGAGGTTGCGGCATTGGCCCGCCACCTCGCGGCCGCCGGTGTCGTAGAGATCGGCCATCAGCGCGCGCAGCGGATTGGCGGGCGACAGCAGCGGCATCGCGCGCAGGTCACGGCACACTGCCAGCCTTCCTCGATGTTGTGGCCGCCGGGCGGCGCGCGGCCCATCTCCAGGAAGGCGTTCGCCGGCCCCTTCTCGTCGCCGGTGGTGGACGCCATGCGGTCGCCCGGCGCGCGCACCTCCCAGTTGAAGCCCGTCTCCCTGCCCGTGCGCCAGCCCACGCCCACCTCCTGGCCCGCGCCGAACAGGCCCGGGTTGAGGCTGCCGAAGCTGATGTCGCCACCCTGGATGCGCAGTTGCCGCGGCGCCGCGGCGCTGGATCTCCGGCGGGTTCTGCATCAGCGGGGGCGCCGCGAAGCCGGGTGTGGCGAGGCCGAGCAGCAGTGCAGCGAGCAGGGAAACACGTAGCAGCCGCGACGAGCCCCGGAGCCTTGGCAGGAGTCTGCCTCCCGAGTTCATCCTGGGGACGACTGTGCGAACAAGTTCGCGCTAGCGGCCGACTTGCGCTGACCGCGGCCGAGGAACCCGGCCGCTTCGTCAGCAAAATTGCGGGACGCTCGTCATGTCGCGAGATGCCCCTGTCGATGACGGCATCCGGGCGGCGTGCAAGTTCAACGTCTAGGGGAGTCCATGTTCGATCGAATCGCGCCGCTGGCGCTGGCCTGCATGATGAGCGGATTCACGTCTGCGGCCACGGCGCAGGCGCAACAGACCGCCGACGGCGCGCAGCGCTTCCTGGCGCTTCTGGCCAAGGACGACAGCCTGTCCGTCGGGCTGTCCGAGCGCAATGGGAACAAGCTGATTGTCCAAGGCAGCAAGAAGACGACATTCCGGTGGCTGAAAAACGGCGTCCCGGACGCCAGCGACGGTCCCTACGGCGACAGCGCCGAGCCGGTCTCAATTCAACTCAAGTGGCTGCTGAGTATCACTAGGCTTGAGGGCATGGACGATCGCGGCAACGCCGACTCCTGCACCACGCGCCTGGACACCTCCACCAAGGAAAAGGTCGGCAACGTGGCGACCGAGCAGTACACCTTCAAGAAGGAAACCTTCTTCGGCTTCGACTACCTGCCCTATCTCAAGACCGTCACCGACACCTACGAAGACCCGGCCGTCAAGTTCGCAGGCCCCCACCACCTTGCCTGGGGCAAGGCTGTCATCAGCCGTGCCGCCAACGGCCGCATCACGGCGCGCTCGCCCGGTGCCAGGTTCAACATCGAACTGGTGTACGGCGGCGATGTCACCAAGGACGCCGAGATGACTGACCGCGTCGAATTCGCGATGAAGTTCCTGAAGGCGAGTTGCGACAAGACCGCCGCTACCGGTTTCTGAGCCCACCTCTGCATTCACACCGGGACCGTCAGATGCTTCGTCCAATCCTGCCCACCGCCTGCGCCTGCCTGCTGGCGGCCAACCTGTCACCCGCCTCCGCACAGCAGCAGACGGCGGCGGGTGCACAACAGTTTCTCGGCATGCTGGCCGGCGACGGCGCGCTTTTTGTGTACGCGCTGGACAAGACCACCAACGCCATGTCGTTGAGTGGCACCAAGACCTACGTCAACCGCTGGCTGAAGAACGGCGTCCCACAGAATGACGGGCCCTACGGTGGCGGAAGCAGCGAGGCCGCGACGACGAACCTTCAGCAGATGCTGGACGTCACGAAGGCAGAGGGCCTGGACCCGCGTGCGAATGCGGACCCATGCACGACCCGGCTCGAAACCTCCACGAAGGAAAAGCCGGACACGGTGTATGTCAGCGACGGCACGGCAATGAAGGAAACCTTCTTCGGCTACGACGAGCTGCCCTATCGCGTGACGAAGACGGCCAAGTACGAAGACCCCAATGTCAAGTATGCGGGCCCCTACTACGTCGCCTGGGGCAAGACCGTCATCAGCCGCGGCACTGGCTACGTCTATGCGAGCGCACAGGACAGCCGGTTCAATGCCTACCTCTACTTCAAGATCAAGGACGTCGACATGGCCGACCGTGTCGAGTTCGCGATGAAGTTCCTGAAGGCCAGCTGCGACAAGACGGCCGCGACCGGTTTCTGAACCATGACCAACCCCTACCTTCTGCGCGCCGCGTTGTGGACCATGTGCTGCCTGCCGCTCGCGTGCGGCGCGCAAGCGCCCGCGGTCGCCGACGCGGCGTCGGCGCCTGCCGTCGAGGCGCCGCGCCAGTTGTCTGAGCAAGACATCGCCAAGCTGCGTCGCAGCGTACAGAACAGCAAGTTCCGCGCCGCCGAGGACGCGCGCCAGGCCGAGCTGCAGCGGCAGGAGCAGGCCCGGCAGTTTGAAGAGCAACGCCGCCAGTACCAGGCACAGGCCGCCCGGCAGGCTCAGGAGGATGCACGAGCCGAAGCCGAGGAGGAGGCTGACCGGGCGCGCCGGGCCGTGCAATTCAATGCAACCCGGGCCGCCAGCGAACGCGCGCTGGCCCAGTCGCTGAACCGGCTCAACGAGACCGCGAACCGCGCCCAGGCACAGCAGGCCCAGCAGGCCGAACGACAGCGCCAGCAGGCCGAGGCCCAGCAGCGCACCGAGCGCCAGCGCCAGGTGGAACTCATCAACCAGGCCAACCAGCGCCAGGACCAGGAGGCCGCCCGCCTGGCCGCGCAGCGCCAGCAGTCCGAGCAGGCGCGCGCCGACGCACAGGCCGCCGAACGCGCCGAAACGCAGCGCCGGCGCGACGAACAGTTGCGCCAGCAGGTGGCCGCTGCGGCCGAGCGAGCCCGCCAGCAGGAGCAACAGCAAAAGGCGCAAGCCTCTGCCGGCTCGCTGACGATCGAGGACAGGCCCAGGCCGCAGACGCTGCCGGCTGCCATGCCGGCGCCCGCGCCGAAACCTGCGCCGCCCGAAGCGCCGACGCGCATCACACGCATGTTCATGGGCAAGAGCTGCGCCGATGCGCGCGCAGGCGCCCAGACCTGGGTCGGCAAGAACGGCACCTACTCGATCGACCGCGAGGAGGCCACCGGCCACGGTGGCTGGTGCCATGTCTGGATCTACGGCTGGAGCGGCTCGTCGGGCGCACAGTGACGCGGCGGTGCCAAAAGGCTTTGCGCAGGCGCCACGGATAATGACGGGTTAGCCCCAGGCCCACCCATGTCCGAACCCACCGCCAGCCGCATCGAGACCGAAGTCCGCCGCCGCCGCACCTTCGCCATCATCAGCCACCCCGACGCCGGCAAGACCACGCTGACGGAGAAGCTGCTGCTGTTCTCCGGCGCGATCCAGATTGCCGGTTCGGTGAAGGCGCGCAAGGCCAGCCGGCACGCCACGTCGGACTGGATGGAGATCGAGAAGCAGCGCGGCATCTCGGTGGCTTCGTCCGTCATGCAGATGGAGTACCGCGACTGCGTCATCAACCTGCTGGACACCCCGGGCCACCAGGACTTCTCCGAGGACACCTACCGGGTGCTGACCGCCGTGGACGCGGCACTGATGGTCATCGACGCGGCCAACGGCGTGGAGCCGCAGACGCGGCGCCTGCTGCAGGTCTGCCGTGCACGCAACACGCCCATCCTGACCTTCGTCAACAAGATGGACCGCGAGGTGCAGGAGCCTCTCGCGCTGATGGACGAGATCGAGCGCGAGCTGGGCATGACGGTGGTGCCGTTCACGTGGCCGGTGGGCATGGGCAAGGCCTTCCACGGCGTGATGGACCTGCGCCAGCAGCGCATGCGCGTGTTCGCCCCCGGTGAGGACCGCGCGGCCGGCACCGAGGAAGTGCTGGAAGGGCTGGACAACCCGGCCTATGCGGAGCGCTTCGGCATGCAATACGAGCAGGCCCAAGGCGAGATCGAGCTGGTACGCGACGCCGCGCCGGCGTTCAACCGGGACGAGTTCCTGACCGGCAAGCAGACGCCGATGTTCTTCGGCTCCGCCGTCAACAATTTCGGCGTGCAAGAGGTGCTGGACGCCCTCGTCGAACTGGCCCCCGCGCCGGACGCGCGCGTGGCCATGCAGCGCACCGTGCAGCCCGAGGAACCCAAGTTCACCGGCGTGGTCTTCAAGATCCAGGCCAACATGGACCCGGCCCACCGCGACCGCATCGCCTTCCTGCGCGTGGCCTCCGGTCACTTCGAGCGTGGCATGCGCCTGAAGGTCGTGCGCTCAGGCAAGGAGCTGCGGCCCAACACGGTCGTGTCCTTCCTGTCGCAGCGCCGCGAACTGCTGGACGAGGCCTTTGCCGGCGACATCATCGGCATCCCCAACCACGGCGTGCTGCAGCTGGGCGACACCATCACCGAGGGCGAGGCGCTGCAGTACACCGGCCTGCCGTTCTTCGCGCCCGAGATGTTCCGTGCCGTGGAGGTGGCCGACCCGCTGAAGACCAAGCAGCTCAAGGCCGGCCTGCAGCAGCTGGGCGAGGAGGGGGCCATCCAGGTCTTCCGCCCCATCGCCGGCAGCGTGCTGCTGCTGGGCGCCGTGGGCCAGCTGCAGTTCGAGGTCGTCGCGCACCGGCTGGAGCATGAGTACGGCTGCAAGGCCCGCATCATGCCCAGCCGCTTCCAGGTGGCGCGCTGGGTCACCTGCGCGCCCGAGGACGGCGGCGACAAGGAGCTCAAGCGCTTCATCGACGCCAACGACCACCGCATGGCCTACGACGCGGTCGACGCGCCGACCGTGCTGGTCGAGTACGCGCCCGAGCTGCGCGCCATCGAGAGCAACTGGCCCAAGATCAAGTTCCACGCGCTGCGGGAACACGCGGGGCTGGTGTTCCAACAGCGCCTCGACGGCTAGAACGTGACACCCCTCGTCCAGGGCGTACCTTGGCTGGCCTTGCAGGCCGCGCTGCGGCTCGCGCCACAGCCCTTCGGCAGGCACATCGCGCCCACTGGGCGCAATGTGTCCGGCCTCAGCCCCCGAGGGGACGGCGATGCTTGCCGGGTCGACCGGCAAGCACATCGCCTACGCGGGCCGGCCTGGGAGCGGCCCGGCGCTCGGCCCGCGAGTCAGCCGAGATGATTGCGTCTCAGCGTCCCTGCCCGTCCTGCAGCGAGCAGATGCAGCTGCATGCGCTGCCAGCGCAGTACGGTGGCACGGTGGAGATCGACTTCTGCTTCGGCTGCCAGGGCATCTGGTTCGACCAGATGGAGAACCTCCGGCTGGCGCCCGAAGCCGTTGCGGCGGTGTTCAAGCAGATGCACCAGCATGTCGACGCGCCGCGCCGGCCGCTGGCCGAAGCGCTGCGTTGCCCGCAATGCCGCGGCCGGCTGACTCAGGGCTTCGACATCGTGCGCAGCGGCCGCTACATCACCCACCGCTGCGAGAACCGGCACGGGCGCTTCAGCAGCTTCGCGTCCTTCATGATCGAGAAGGGCTTCGTGCGCCAGCTCACCAAGCCCGAGATCGCCGACATCGCCCAACGGATAGGCGTCATCCACTGCAGCAGCTGCGGTGCGCCGGTGGACCTGCGCAAGGAAGACGCCTGCTCGCACTGCCGCTCGGCGCTGTCGCTGCTGGACCCGCAGGCCGTCGAGAAGGCCTTGCAGAGCTACGCGCACGCGCCGACGCGGCGGGGTTGGGGCAGCCCCGCAGACGTGGGCGATGCCCTGGTCGCCATCGCCAGGGAGCAGTCGCGCGCGCAGCGGGAAGCCGCCAGCTCGACGGTCACCGGGCCGATCGCGGGCGTGCTGGGTGTGGACCTGTTCAGCGCGGGTCTCGCGCTCGTGGCGGAGCTGTGGCGCAACTGAGCGCGCGGCGTGTCAGCGTGTCTGCCATTCGGCCGCCGGCCGCCCGGTGATCTGCTCGATCCAGCGCCAAGCCTGGCGCTGACGCTCGGCGATGGCATCGAAGCTGCCCTGCAGAGATGCCTCCGCCTCGCTTTTCTGACTGAGGCATAACTGCAGGCAGGCGGGCGCCTTGCGCTCGCAGGCCGCCTCGCAATTCATGGCGGACAACTGCCTGCGGCATGACGACGGAGTCTCGGGCCAAGGCTCCAAGGTCTTCAGCTTGTCTGAGTACTCCGCCGCCGCCTGCCACGGCCCAGCCTGTGGTGCCAGCACGGCCGGCCGGTCACCCGGCGACAGCCGCAGCAGCAAACGCACGATCGCTTGGCCCTTCGCGGCATCGCCGTTCAGACCCAGGGCGCGGCGCGGCGCCTCGCCGCCATCCCAATCGCCCACAAGCCCCCACCCCATGAAGCTGGACAGGCTGTCGGCGCGCATCAGCACCGACGCCTGCGCCAGGCCCTGATCCTCCGCAGCCTGCTCCAACAGGGCTGTGTGGATGGCAGGAAACCGCGCCGCGGCTTCGGCGGGCATGCGGAGTTGGCTCCATTGCGCCATGCTGCGCGGGCCCCGCAGCGCGTCGGCCAGGTGAAGCTGCCGGACGCCTTTCAAGGGCAGGCTAGGCAGCGGGCTGACCACGTAGAGCACCAGCCACTCCGGTCGCGAGGCGGCGAGGCCAGGCAGCAGTCTGGCCAGCGGCAGCACCTCGCCGGCCTGTGCCGACAGGTCGACGCGCCAGGCCGCACCACCGCAACTGCGCCCGCCGCAGGCGGGGTGGGCAAGGGCGCCACTCTCGCCCGCAGGATCGGCTGCCGGCGGCGGCACGATGTGACCCCGGCCCAGTCCGGCAGGGCATGGATGGGTGTCCAGCGACTGGGTCAGCGTTGGTGCCCCAAAACGCTCCAGGGCCATCAGCGCCTGCGCATCCGCCGGCCGCCACCGCAGCGGGCCCAGCTGCTGGCGCGGCGCGCGGACGATGAAGTGGCTGCGCTCGCCGTCGATGACCCACAGCGCCACGGGCCAGCCACCGCTGGCATCCGCATCGGCGCGGCCAACGATGACGTCGGGTGCCGGCAGCATGGCCCAGCTCGGAAAGGCCAGGCAGCAGGCCAGCATGGCCACCCACCACCCGATGCACCGCGCAACCATCGATCGTCTCCCTGTCGTGTAGGGACGGATGCTAGCTAACGCAGCTTCTTCGCGTAGTTGTCCCGCACCTCGCGGCTGATGTAGGTGGACAGGCCCTGGCCGGCGCGCGCCAGGCGCTTCATCTCCGTGACGTGGGCGCGCCCGGGGCGCTCCAGGTCGTAGACGTAGACCGAGCCATCGACGAACTGCACGGCAATGCCGCGTGGCCCGGTCGCAAAGGCCACGACGCCGGAGTCGCCGTTGCGGCGGGCATAGCGCTGCATCTTCACCCAGGGTTGCGGGCAAGCACCATGCCGAGGTCATCTCACGGGCAGGCAGCGAAACCGCGCCCGCGCTGCGATGATGCGCGCCCGTTCCCCGCCTCACCCCGCCTCCGATGCGCAAGCACTTGCTCTCCCTGCTCGTCGCCCTGGGCTGCACCGCCACCCAGGCCCAGACCCCGCAACTCGAAACCGTCGTCGAAGGCCTGAAGACGCCGTGGGCGGTGGCCTTCCTGCCCGACGGCCAATTCCTCATCACCGAACGCGACGGTGCGATGCGCACGGCCAGGCCTGGCGGCAAACCCAGCGCGCCCATCCAGGGCGTGCCGGCCGTCGACGCCGTGGGCCAGGGCGGCCTGCTGGACGTCATCACCGACAGCGACTTCGCGCGCAACCGCACGATCTACTTCTGCTACGCCGAACCCGGCGCCGACAAGAAGACCAACAGCACGGCCATGGCCCGCGCCCGGCTCAGCGAGGACGCCAAGCGCCTGACCGATGTGAAGGTCATCTTCAGCCAGAAGCCCAAGGTCGAGAGCAAGCACCACTTCGGTTGCCGCATCGTCGAGATGCCCGACGGCAAGCTGATGCTGAGCCTGGGCGAGCGCTTCAGCGGCATGCAGAGCGCGCAGACGCTGGACAACCACCTCGGCAAGATCGTGCGCGTGGGCAAGGACGGCAGCGTGCCGGCCGACAACCCGTTCGTGAAGACGCCCGGCGCCCAGCCCGAGATCTGGAGCTACGGCCATCGCAACTCGCAGGGCCTGACGCTGGATGACAAGGGTCGCCTGTGGCAGCACGAGCACGGCCCGCAGGGCGGCGACGAGCTGAACCTCATCAGCCCGAAGCTGAACTACGGCTGGCCCATCATCACCTACGGCGAGAACTATGGCGGCGGCAAGATCGGCGACGGCATCGCCGCCAAGGCCGGCATGGAGCAGCCCATCGTCAAGTGGGTGCCGTCCATCGCGCCTTCGGGCCTGGTGCGGCTGAAGAGCGCCAAGTACGGCCCGGCCTGGCAGGGCAGCTTCTTCATCGGCTCGCTGAAGTTCGGCCACCTGGAACGCGTCAAGCTCGACGCCGACAACCGGCCGGCCGAGCAGGAGCGGCTGTTCCCCGATGCCGGCCGCATGCGCGACGTGCGTGAAGGCCCGGATGGGCTGCTGTACCTGGTGCTGGAAGCGCACGGCCGCATCGTGCGGGTGAAGCCCGTGCAGTAAGGCGTCCCTAGCGGGCCAGGAAGAGCAGCAACCAGACCATCAGGTTGATGATCGCGTGCGGCACCGCCGCCACGACAAAGGCCTTCCACCAGGCCAGCGGGCGCCAGGCCAGGTAGCTGCAGCCCAACACGTAGAAGCTCCAGAACGTGCCGAAGAACCACATGGCGCCGTAGGCCCCATGCACGCCGCCCCACAGCACGCCTGACGCGGCGGCGACGAAAAGCGGCCGCCTCGACAGGCGCGACAGCAAGCCCAGCAGGCCGGCCAGGAGCAGCGTTTCGACGACCGGCGCGAACACCACGCCGCTGAACAAGGACTCCAGCGACGGCGGGCGGTCCGGCGGGTTCATCGACGACACGTCCATGCCCAGCGCCCACGCGATGGCATGGGCCAGCCCCAGGAAGGCGACGCTGGGCAACACGCTCGCCGGCACCGCCCACAGGCAATGCTGCGGCAACGACCCCACCCGCCGGGCAGACAGCAGCGCCAGCAAAGGCGCCTGCCAGCGCATCGTCGCGGCGTCGATCGGGGCGCTAGGCGAGGGCTCGAGGAGGGACATCGGCACCGGCATCGTTTCAGACAGGCCGCGATGTTAGGGAAACGCAGCGCACGCCCAAGGCCGCGCTTCTGCGAGCATGCGCACCCGGGAGGAAACCATGCCGTCAAACCACCTTGTCCGTTGGCTAGGGGCCACAGCGCTGGGCCTGATCTGCGCCCTCACGCAGGCCGCCCCACTGACGCCCACCGAGCTGCCACCCGCGCTGCGCGACTGGCTGCCGTGGGCCCAGCAAGGCCAGCCGCCGCTGGGTTGCCCTGCGCCACAGGACGCGGCCGAACCGGCTGTGTGCGTGTGGCCCGGGCGCCTGCAGCTCAGCGCCGGGCCGCGTGACGCGAGCTTCAGGCTCGACGTGCAGGTCTTCGGCGCTCCGGCCCGCGTGGCGCTGCCCGGCGAGGCCGGCGCCTGGCCGCAGGACGTCAAGGCCGGCGGCAAGCCGCTGCCAGTGACCCAAAGCGACGAGCACCCGGCCGTCTGGCTGGCGCCCGGCACGCATGTCGTCGAGGGCCGCATCAGCTGGGCGCAGATGCCGCAGAACCTGAGCGTGCCGGCAGGTCTCGGCGCCATCGTCGTGACCAGCGACGGCGCCACGCAAAGCCGCGCGCCTGACGGCGAGGGGCGGCTCTGGCTGCGCGCCGTGGCCAGCCCGGCAGAAGCCAGCGACAGCGTGACGGTGCAGACCGTGCGCCTTGTCGAGGACGACCTGCCCCTGACCGTCACCACCGTCTTCGACCTGCGCGTGGCCGGCCGCGCGCGCGCCGTGGAGCTGCCGCTGGCGCTGCTGCCGGGCCTGCGCGCGAT
Source organism: Roseateles sp. P1_C6 (assembly GCF_056406315.1). Lineage (NCBI taxonomy): Bacteria > Pseudomonadati > Pseudomonadota > Betaproteobacteria > Burkholderiales > Sphaerotilaceae > Roseateles > Roseateles sp. P1_C6. The sequence goes on along the minus strand of NZ_JBFUAK010000017.1, from coordinate 19,471 downwards.
GCAGCTGGACAGCCCGCTGCCCACACGGCTGGCCGACGATGGCCGCCTCATCGTGCAGGCGCGGCCGGGTGCCTGGCACATCGAGCTGCGCGCGCGGCTGAACGCGCCGGTGCAGGCATTGCAGCTGCCCGAGGCGGCAGCGCAGGAGGAGGTCTGGGCCGTCAAGGCGGCACCGGCGCTGCGGCAGATCCGCCCCGAAGGCCCGGCCAGCGTGGACCCGCGCCAGATCGAGATGCCCGACGCCTGGCGTGCGCTGCCAGCATTCCGCCTCAAGCCCGGCGAGACGCTGAAGCTGACCGAGCTGCAGCGCGGCAATGCCAAGCCGCCGCCTGACGCGCTGACGCTGGCGCGCCGGCTGTGGCTGGACTTCGACGGGCGTGCGCTGACCGCGGCAGACCGCTTCGACGGCCAGCTCTCCGCCAGCTCGCGGCTGGCGATGGCAGCGCCGGGCCAGCTGGGCCGCGCGGCGCTGGCCGGGGAGGACCAGCCCATCACACGGCTGGCCACGGACGGCCCGGCCGGCTTCGAGGTGCGCCAGAGCACGGCCCGCATCGACGCCGACAGCCGCTGGGTGCGCGACGGCGCCTTGCCTGCCAGCGGCTGGAGCGTCGGCGTGGATCAACTGACGGCCACGCTGCAACTGCCGCCCGGCTGGCGGCTGCTGCACGCGCAAGGCCCCAGCCGCGCCGAAGGCGCCTGGGTGACGATGTGGACGCTGTGGGACTTCTTCTTCGTGCTGCTGGCCGCGCTGGCGGCCTACCGGCTGCTGGGCTGGCGCATCGGCGTGTTGCTGGGCGTCGCGCTGGTGCTGACCTGGCACACGCCGGGCAGCCCACCGGCGGCACTTTGGTTCGGGCTGCTGGCGCTGACGGCGCTAGCCCGAGCGCTGCCGCTGGGCCGCGCCCAGGCGGCGTTTGCTCGCGGCCGCATTGCGGTTGTAGGAATGCTGGCCCTGCTGCTGCTGCCCTTCGCCGTCCAGCAGGTCAGGGAGGCCATCTATCCGAGCCTTGAGCAGAACCGGTGGACGGCGGGATTCGTCATGAACGAGGAAGCCGGTCGGGCGGACGCCGGCGTGCGCATCGTGGAGCAGAAAGAAATGCCCGTCCCTGCGCTGATGGCGCCCCCGCCGCTGGAGAAGCGGTATGCCCCCAAGCCGTCGCTGTCCCAGTCCAGCAGCGTCATGGAGCGCGTCGACCCCAATGCCCGTGTGCAGACCGGCCCCGGCCTGCCGACGTGGACCTGGCGCGCCCACCAGCTGCGCTGGAGCGGCCCCGTCACGCCCGAGCAGACACTCAACCTGTGGCTGCTGCCGCCGTGGGCGAGCGCGCTGCTCAAGGTCGCCGGCCTGGCCCTGCTCGCGCTGGCGCTGGCGGCCGTGGCCGGCTGGCGGCCGCCGCGCCTGCCGCGCACGGCTGYCGGCGCCGCCGCGGCCCTGCTTGTGGCGCTGACGCTGACGCCGCAACCGAGCGAAGCCCAGGTCGCCTGGCCCAACGACGAGCAGTTGCAGGCGCTGCGCGGCAAGCTGGCCGCGCCGCCGGACTGCCTGCCCAACTGCGCCGAGCTGGCGCGGCTGCTTGTCAGCGCGTCGGGTTCGGCCGTGCAGTTGCGCGCCGAGATCCACGCGCAGGCGCTCGTTGCCGTGCCACTGCCCGGCCAGGGCACCGGCTGGCAGCCTGGCAGCGTGACGCTGGACGGCCAGCCCGCGGCGACGCGGCGCGACGAGCAGGGCCAGCTGTGGGCCGCCGTGCCGGCCGGCGTGCACCAGCTGGTGCTGTCCGCCGACGTGGGCAACGCCAGTGGCCTGGACATCGCGCTGCCGCTGCCGCCGCGCGCGCTGCAGACCGAGCTGAAGGGCTGGGCACTGGCCGGGCTGGACCCGCGCGGCCAGAGCACCGGCGCGATCACGCTGAGCCGCGAGGTCGCGGCCGGTAGCCAGCGGACCGAGGATGCCGGCACCCAGCGTGACGCGCTGCCGCCACTGGTGCGCGTGGACAGGCGCCTGAGCCTGGGCCTGCGCTGGCAGGCGCAGACCCACATCCAGCGGCTGGCCCCCAGCCGCGCGCCGCTGCGCGTGCGCTGGGCGCTGCTGCCCGGCGAGGCCGTGGGTGATGCACGCGTGACCGTGGACGGCGGCGTTGCCAGCCTGCAGCTGGGTGGCGAGGACGAGGCCGAGGTCGCCAGCACGCTGCAGCCGAGCGAGTCGCTGACCCTGCTCGCCGGCAAGGAACCCAACCAGGTCGAGCGCTGGACACTCGCCGCGTCACCGCAATGGCATGTGGACGCCAGCGGCCTGGCCGCGACGGCGCTGCAGCAGGACGGCGAATGGCTGCCCGAATGGCGGCCCTGGCCCGGCGAGACGCTGAAGCTGGCCGTGAAGAAACCCGCTGGCGTAGGCGGTCAGACGCTGACGCTGGACAGCGTGAAGACGACGCTGGAGCCGGGCGAGCGCAGCACCGCCGTGCAGCTGGAGATGAAGCTGCGCGCCAGCCTCGGCGGCCCGCACACGCTGAAGCTGCCCGCCGGCGCGGAGCTGCAGAGCGTGCAGATGAACGGCCAGAAGCTGGCCCTGCAGCTGCGCGACGGCGCGCTCAGCCTGCCGCTGACGCCGGGCGCGCAGAGCCTGGACATCCGCTGGCGCGAACCCCAGGGCATGGGCGCGCTGTGGCGCCACGAAGGGCTGGCGCTGGGCCTGCCCGGCGTCAACGATGCGCTGCAGCTGGACGTGCCCGAGGACCGCATCGTGCTGGCCGTCGGCGGCCCGCTGATCGGGCCCGCCGTGCTGATCTGGGGCGTGCTGGTGGTCGTGCTGGCGCTGGCCTGGTTCGCGCCGCGCGGCCTGCCGGGGGTCATGGGCCGGCCGGCGTGGATCATCCTGGCGCTGGGTGTGGCGCCCGTGTCGCTGTGGGCGCTCGCAGTGCTGGCCGGCTGGTTCGGCGCGCTGGAGGCGCGGCGCCGCTGGGGCGGCCGGGGTGGCAAACGCTGGCTGCGCATCCTCGTGCAACTGCTGCTGGTGCTGTGGACCTTCTCTGCCATCGCCGCGCTGCTGGATGTGCTGCGCACCGGCCTGCTGGGCTACCCGGACCTGCTGGTCGCCGGGCCGGGGTCCAGCAACCATCTGCTGAGCTGGGTGTCCGACCGCTTCACGGAGCACACTGCAGGCGCCTGGGCGATCAGCGCGCCGGTGTGGCTGTACCGCGTGCTGATGCTGGGCTGGGCGCTGTGGCTGGCCACGTCGCTGCTGCGCTGGGTGGGTTGGGCCTGGGCGGCGTTCAGCGCGGGTGGCGCGTGGCCGGAGAAGGCGGTGGTGGTGGCGACGCCGGAAGCCACGCAGGCGCCGGAGTGAAGCGGCTCGATGAACCCTGGATGCTGAATCTCGGCCAAGGACACTGAGCCTCATGCCCGACCACAAGCTCGTTTGCGAAGTTCGCTACGAACTCGACCCCGATCGGCTGGACGAGTTTGCAGACTACGCGCGCACCTGGGTGCGCCTCATCCGCCGGCACGGCGGCGTCCACCACGGCTTCTTCATGCCACGCGAGGCGCCGTCAGGGGCCGCCATGAGCTTCGCAGGCCTGGGCGCCACCGGCCCGGCCAACGAGGCCGTCGCGCTGTTCGCCTTTCCTGACGACGACGCCTACCGCCGCTACCGAGAAAGCGTGGCGGCCGACCCGGAAGGGATAGCGGCCAACACGCGGTTCGCGAACCCACCCTTCAAGAGCTATCGGCGCTGCTTCCTTGAGCCGGCGGGTGAGTAGGCCGCCCCATCGGAGATCGGTCGGCCAGACCGTGGCGGCCGGCGTCAACGACCCGCGCGACCGCGACGCTGACGCCACGACGCAATGCCGAACACGACCAGGCCAACTGCCAGCGCGGGCACCGACGTCACGACGAGATTGCCGTCCGGCGTGGCCCATGACACTGCACCCGCGGTGACGAGGGCCGCGATGGCCCCGAGCGCGATGGCCGGCAACCTGGCTTTTCGACGATCGCCTCGCGGTTCGCTATTCATGGCATGGCCCTTTGCCGTGTTGCACGTTGAGGTGCTTGTCCATCACCTGAGTATGCGACTGCAGCCCCCGACCTTGCCGTTGCACGTGCCGGGAGCGGTCACTCGGCGACGTCGCCTGCGCTGACGACGTCACGCGCGTGCGGCGCGAAGACCCCATCCGCCCGCAGGCCTGAACAACGCGCGGCCCAGATGTCGGGCGACATGGCCCATGGCCAGCTGGCCCTTGGCGCAGGCCACGCCCTCGCCGTGGACGATGACCGTCGCGTCATGCAGGCCGCGCTGCGCCCATGCCAGCGCCGCGGCGAAGACCTCGTCGGCGACGCCGTCGCGCCGTTCGCTGAGCGAGCACATGCCGTCCAGGTTCAGCAGCACGAACCCCTGGGCGACGCCGCAGTGCATCCACAAGGCCTCCACCTCGCGCAGCCGGCTGCTGATCGTGTCGGCGGACAGGCTGCGCGCATCGCAGGCCAGCGGCAGCTGCCAGAGGTCCTGGCCACTCGCCACATGCGCCGGCGCGCCGAACCAGGCGGTCGCCGACATCTCGATGTTGTCGGGCGCATCGACGGGCCACTGGACGCGTGCGCCCGAAGGTCCGCTCAAGGCGCACCCAGGTGTCCCGATGACCAGCAGCCCGGAGCGCATGTCGCAAGCCAGGGCCTGGCGCACGGCCTGGCGATCCCGGCACAGCACGACGGGCAAGTAGTTGTACGACCCGTCCAGCGCGTCTAGCCCCTGGCGGGCGACGGCGTCGGAGCGCGACTTCATGCCGGCCCACTCGACGAACCCGGCCCGCAACAGTTCCAGCGGCAGCGAGCCACGGGACGACCTGAGGTCCTCACCGGTGGCATCGATCAGGTAGGGCAGGCGATGCCTGAGGATGTCCTGCGTGGCGCGAGCGGTGGTGGCCAGGAACCGGTCGGGTGCATTCATGGCTTCATGATGGGCATCACCCCTGGGCTCTTGAAGAGCCACCTGCCCTGGCACCGGAAGGAGCCACTTAGCAGCGGGGCTTCCAGCGCAGCGCCTGGACCGGCCTGCCACTCGATGGATCGGTCAGCACCAGGGCGATTTCGCGCGACCCGTCCAGCTCGCCGTCGTACACCAGCTGGACGGGCGTGCCCGGCGGCAGCTTGAAGGGCCGGAGCTTGCGGTAGTCGCGCACGACGAAGTCGTGCTTCAGCGTGAGGCCGGCGTTCTCGCCTCCGCCCACATAGCTGCTCAGGCCGTTCTCGCTGGCGGCCCAGTAGCCGGCCAGCTCCAGCGGCCTGGCCGCCTGCGACGAGACCTGCGCCAGCAGCCGGCGTCCGTCCGCCTGCATCGCCACGTCCACGCCGGCGTCCAGCGCGGCGGGAACGGGCGGCAGCGTGCGGTCACGCCCGTTCACCAGCACCTGGGGCGTGTAGATGCCGGTCGCCCCGCTGACGGCCAACACCTCCTTCTGCCGCCGCGTGTAGGCGGCGCTGGCGTAACGGTCCTTCCAGTGCTTGTCGTCGAAGTAGTCGACGTGAAAGGCCAGCGGCAGCACGGACTTGTCGCCCGCGAGCGAGGACAGCCAGGCCTCGATCGGCGGGCAGGAGCTGCACTTCTCGGACGTGTAGGTCTCGACGACAGCGGGCGGCGCGCCACTGGCCTTCAGCGCGCAGGCCGATTGCTCGCCCGCTGCCGCCGTGCCCGGCAAACTGGCCACGACGGTGGCCAGAGCGACCACCAGCAAGGCCGCCACCCAGCCTTCAGAAACGGTACGACGCGTTGACATAGGCAAGCCTGCCGCGCGGGTCGTACAGCGACACGTCGTAGCCGTACTGGAACTGGTTGCTGACGAAAATATAGGTCGGCGGCGCCTTGTCGAACAGGTTCTTGACGCCCAGCGTCAGCTGCAGGCCGCGCCAGCCCTTCCAGCTGACTTGCGCGTCGTACAGAGCCTGGCTGGGCACCCGGTGGGCGTCGCCGTTCAGGTCGTCGCCGTCGCGATAGCCCGTGTAGAAGTTCTGCACCAGCGTGGCGGACCAAGGTCCCTGCGTCCAGGTCGCGCTCAATGCGTGCTTCCAGCGCAGCACGACGCCGCCGCCATTGGCCCCCAGCACGGGCGAGCCGTCGCTCTCGACGGTCGTGCCCACCTTGTGCGACAGGAAGCCGCCTGCGCTGGCCTCGTCGAACTTGCTCATGTAGGTGCCGACGAGGTTCACGTCCAGCCGCCCGAACGCATAGGTGTCGCGCCAGAGCAGGTCCACGTCGATGCCGGACAGCTTGGCGTCGCCGGCATTGGTCAGGGCCGTGGTGATCTGCTGGATCTCGTTGGCCTGGCTCACCCTGACGAGACCGGCATAGGCCGGGTCGCCGCGCCGGAAGCCCGAGACCACCTCCTGGGCGGAGGGCGTGTTGATGATGTCCTTGAGGCGGATCTGGAAGAAGTCGACGGTGGCCGAGAACTGGCGGATGGGGGACAGCACGAAGCCCACCTGGCTCTGGCGCGACTTCTCCGGCTTCAGCGCGGGGTTGCCGCCCGACAGCGCATTGACCTGCAGGTCGGTCTGGCCCGTCGCGGGGTCGTCGAACTGCTCCGAGGAGCCCAGGGTCTGCGGCGTCCACAGGTCGACGAGGGTCGGCGCCCGAAAGCCCGTGCCCGCCGAGGCGCGCAGCACGAGACCGGGTGCCGCGCGCCAGCGCAGGCTGCCCTTGTGGTTGGTGGACGAGCCCACGTCGTTGTAGCGGTCGCTGCGGACCTCGAGCGACGCCTCCAGGGACTTGAACACCGGCACGCTCAACTCCCCGAACAGCGCCTTCACGTTGCGCGAGCGGTCGATGGGCGCCACCGAGCCGCCCAGGCCGGCGATGTCGCCGCTGAAGAGCGCGGCGGACGGGTCGGTCTTGTAGGCCTCCTTGCGGTACTGGAAGCCGAGCGCGTACTGGGCGGCACCAGCGGGCAGCGTGAAGGCCGGGCCGGTCACCTTGCCGTCCACCACGTCGGTCTTGGCCAGGCCGTTCAAGGTCTGCCCGGTGTAGGCCGTCGCCTTGAGCTTGTCGACCAGCGGCTGCGATTGCTGGCCGGCCGGTGCCCAGGGGTTCCAGAGGTTGTTGTTGGCGGGGTCGTTGATGACGGCCGCATAGCCCACCTGCGAGAAATAGCCGTTGACGGCCTGCCCCTTGAGCTTGCTTTCGTTGTGCGACGCGGCCAGCTCGTAGTCGTGCTCGCCGACATGGCCGTTGGCGCCCAGCGTGATGCGGGCCTGCGTGCTGGTGTCGCGGTTGATGCGGCTGCCCAGCGCCGATTCGCGCACCGTGACGGCCAGGGGCTTGCCGATGAGGTCGGTGAAGCCGCGCGACTGCAGATAGGCCGTCGGGTAGTTGGGGTTGCCGGGCAGCAGCAACAGGGCCGGGTCGACATGGCGCTGGCCGAACAGATCGTCGGTCTCCAGGAAGGAGGCGCGGATGGGGCTGGACTGGAAGCTCTGCGTGATCTTGCTCTGGCCCCACAGCAGGTCGGCGAACACCTCGAGGTTCTCCGTGGCCCGCCAGGTCAGGTTGGCGGTGAGGTTCTTCAGCTCCCGGGTGGGGACCAGGCCCACGTACGGCGCGCTGTCGAAGGAGCAGACCGGGGCACCCTGGTAGCCACCGCTGGCGCGCTTGAACATGCCGATGGTCGTGCAGTCCACCGGGCTGCCGTAGCTGCTGTTGGGCGAGCGGAAGAAGCGGTAGCCCGGCGTGCCCTCCACCTCCTGCAGCGTCTTGCCGGGGATCCAGGCGCCTTCGATATTGCCCTGGCCCGTGGCGCCGTTCGTGTAGAACGGTGGCACGTTGCCGCTGCGGGCGAAATCCCGCTCGCGGCCGTACAACGCGTCTTCCTTTTCGTAGGCGGCGGATGCGACGACGCTGAAGCGGTCGGCATCGAGGTCGCCAAAGCCGGCGACGATGGACGCCTTCTTGTTCTTGCCACCGCCGTCGCGCGTCGGGGCGCCGGCCGACACGCCCACCTGCACGCCGTCGAAGGACTTGGTGAGGATGAAGTTGACGACACCGGCCACCGCGTCGCTGCCATAGACGCCCGAAGCGCCGTCCTTCAGGATTTCCACGCGCTCGATGGCGGCCAGCGGGATGGTGTTGACGTTCACCGAGGCCTGGGCGCCACCCGGGAAGGGCGCGAGGCGCCGGCCGTTGACGAGCACCAGCGTGCGGTCGGCGGTCAGGCCGCGCAGCGACACGGAGGACAGGCCACCCGTGGACGAGCCGGCGCCCATCGCGTTGGTGGTCGAGCCCATGCCCGAGGCCGCCGAGATCGACGCCAGCAGCTGCTCGGTGCTGGTGGCGCCCGTGCGCGCGATGTCGGCCTTGGTGATGACCTGCACGGGCAGCGCGGTCTCGGAGTCCACGCGCTTGATGGATGAGCCGGTCACGAGCACCCGCTCGAGCTGCTGTCCCGGCGTGTCCGGGGTCTGTGCCCAGGCGCTGGAGCACAGCGTGACGGCGGAGAGGCCGCGAACCAGCAGGGCGATGGGTTGGAGTTGGTGTTTCATGGCTGTCGGCCGTCTCAAACAGTGATGACGCAGCCAGTCTCAGACGCCCCCTACATCGCGGATAGAGCCACTTTCAAAGCACTCACTTGGAGCCAAATGAAGCCGATGGCAGCTTCACGCCGCTCCCGGGCCGCGGCGGATCAGGCCTGGTGCTGCTTCAGTGCAGCACCGCCCACCACGTCGGCCAGGCACTCGCCCAGCATCGCGGTGGCCGCGTTGATCTGCGCGACCGACAGCGCGGCAAAGCCCATCAGCAGCCCCGGGCAGCGCGGCTTCTTCGTGTAGTGATGCTCCACCTCATGCAGGCCCAGGCCTCGCGCGGTGGCGACCGCGATCAGCGTGGCCAGCTGGGCGTAGCTGAGCTGGGGCAACCAGCAGATCAGGTGCATGCCTCCACCGCCGTCGTCGATCTGGACGAGGGCCCCGCAGTGGGCCTGCAGTCCGGACAGCAGCGCCTGCCGGCGCTTCTTCAGCTCGACGGTGGCGCGCTTCAGGTGGCGGACGTAGGCGCCGCTGGAGATCAGCCTGGCCACCGCCGCCTGCTCCACCGCGCTGCAGCGCATGTCCGCCAGCATCTTGGCCCTGATCAGGTCACGGCGCACCGGCTCGGGCGCGATCATGTAGCCCAGCCGGATGGACGGCAGCAGCGTCTTCGTGAACGTGCCGACGTAGAGCACCCGGCCATGCCTGTCCAGCGAGTGCAGCGCGGGCGGCGGACGGCCGTCGAACTTGAACTCGCCGTCGTAGTCGTCCTCCAGGATCCAGAAGCCCTGCACGGCGGCGCGCTCCAGCATGGCGACTCGGCGCTGCAGCGACATCACGCGCCCCGACGGGAACTGGTGCGAGGGCGTCACATAGGCCAGCTTGACGCCTTCGCCGGGCATGGCGTCGACCACGATGCCCTCGTCGTCCACCGGCACATGCTGCACCACCGCGCCATGGGCCGTGAAGGCCTGCGTCGCCAGTTGGTAGTGCGGCTCCTCCAGCACCACCGTCTCCCCTTCATCGACGAGGATGCGCGCGGCCAGCGAGATGGCCTGCTGCGTGCCATTGACGATCACGACGTCGGCGGCCGTGCAACGGATGCCGCGGTAGACGCCGAGGTGCTCGGCAATCTGGCTGCGCAGCTCCAGCAGGCCCTGGGCCGGCGCGCCATGGGCACCGGTTCGCTGCGCGGCGTGGATCAGCGCCCGCCGCCAGATGGTGAAGAGGGCGACGTCCACGATGGGCTCGCCGTACTGCAGGTTCCAGCGCAGCCCCTCTTCGCGCTTCTCCAGCGTGATCGGCGGCAGGGCCCTCACCCGGCCGGCATAGCGGCTTTGCGCTTCCACGGGCAGGGGCGGCGGCGTCGCCTGCAGCCGCGGCGGGCGGGCAGCGACACGCGTCCCCGAACCCGACTTCGCCACGGCGAACTGCTCGGCGCACAACGATTCATAGGCGGCGATGACCGTGTTGCGCGAGACACCCAGCTTCGCCGCCAGATCCCGGGTCGATGGCAGGCGGGAGCCTGCCGCCAGGCGCCCGTCCTGTATGCCCTGCTTCAAGGCCCGCAGCACCTGCGCCTGCAGGTCACCCGCCCCATCCAACGCTAGAAACATCCTTCACCCCAGCCTGGCTGACCGTGCCGAACGCCCGGCGTTCCGCCAGCTCCCGCAGCCAGACCCAAGGATAGATGCCCCGGTCGTGGCCGTCGCTGAAGACGAGTTGCAGCGCGTACTGGCCCACGGGCCGGGCGTCGGTCAGCTGCACGGCGACGTCGTCGCTGCGGTGGCGGCCTGCACGGCACCCGCCGCAGCGGCAAGCGGCGCGCAGGCGGGCGGCGGGGAGTTCGGTGTCGCCGTCCGGCCAGCGCAGCCGCAGCGATGCGGGCGTCAGCTCGACAGCCTCGGGCAGGACGTTCATCGGTCCACGCCGGTGGGTGCGCCCAGGCGTTGCAGCGACAGCCGCACCGCCTTGCGGACCTCGGGGTCGGGATCGGCGGCAGCGGCTTGAAGCACGGGCACGGCGCGCGCGTCGCCGATGTCGCCCAGCGCGATGGCCGCCTCCTTGCGCAGGTTGCCGGCGGGGTGCATGAGGGCCTGGCTCAGCACGGGCACGGCCTGTGCGTCGGCGATGCGGCCCAGCGCCCGGGCGGCGCGCAGGCGCACCTGCCAGTAGTCGTCGTCCATGGCCGCGCGGAGCGCGCTGGCCGCGGCCGTGGCGCGCAGCTTGCCGAGCGTGGACGCGGCTTCCTCGCGGATGGTCCAGGCGGGGTCTTGCAAGGCCTTGCACAACGCGGCCTGCACGGTGGGCACTTGCTCGGGTGCAGCCAGGCCCAGTGCGCCGGCGGCGGCGCGGCGGACTTCGGTGTCGGCATCGGCGATGACGACGCGGGTCAGCAGCGGCAGCGCCGGCGCGTGTTTGAGCCAGCCCAGCACGGCGACGGCCTCACGGCGCACGCTGGCGTCGGCGTGCTGCAGGGCCGCCAGCGCGGGCGTGGCGGCGGCGGGCACGCGCAGCTCGCGCAGCGCGCGCAGGGCCGAGGCGCTGATGAAGGCGTCGGGCGACGCGGCGTGGGCCAGCAGGCGTTCGCCGGAGCGCGGGTCTTTCAGCTCGGTCAGCGACTGGGCGGCGGCGGCCGAGACCTCGGTCGTGTCGCTCAAGGCGGCGGCCAGCGCATCGACAACGGCGGGCTCGTCCCAGCCGGCCAGCGCGCGTGCAGCCTCGGCGCGCAGCGTGGGCTCGGCGTCATTCAGCAGCACGCCCGCCAGCGCGGGCAGCACGGCCTCGTCCTCGACGTCGGCAAAGTCCAGCACGGCCACGCGACGCACACCGGCGTCGGGGTCGGCCAGGCGTTGCAGCAGGTCTTGCACTTCGGGATCCATCAGTTCGGTCATGGGCATCAGGTGGCAAATCGCCATTGCGGCGGGCCGAGGGGCGACAGGCGTTCCAGCGGCGGCGCATGGCCGTCCTGGCGCAGTAGCGCGAGGCAGCGACGCTTGAGCTGCACGAAGGCGGGCTCGGTCAACAGCGCCGCGCTGCGCGGACGGGTGAAGTCCAGCTTCAACTCCTCGACGATGCGGCCCGGACGCGGGCCGATGACGAGCACGCGGTCGGCGAGGAAGAGGGCTTCGTCGATGTCGTGCGTGACGAACACGACGGTCGTGCGCATGCGCGTCCACAGCGCCAGCAGCATCTCCTGCATGCGGCTGCGCGTGAGTGCATCCAGCGCGCCGAAGGGTTCGTCCATCAGCAGCACGCGCGGGTGGTTGATGAGCACGCGGGCGATCTCCACGCGCTGCTGCATGCCGCCGGACAGCTCGCGCGGGTAGCGGTGCTCGAAGCCTTGCAGGCCCACGAGCTGCAGCAGCTCGGCCGCGCGCTGCTCGCGCTCGGCGCGCGCCACGCCCTTCATCTTCAGGCCATAGCCGACGTTGTCGAGCACGGTCTTCCACGGGAACAGCGTGTGCTGCTGGAAGACCAGGCCACGGTCGGGGTCGGGGCCGGTGATGACCTCGCCGTCCAGGCTCACGCGGCCCTGCGAGGGCGACAGGTGCCCAGCCAGGGCGCCCAGCAGCGTCGACTTGCCGCAGCCCGAGGGCCCCAGCAGGCAGACGAACTCGCCAGGCTCGATGGTGACCGACAGGTCGCGCAGCACCTCGAAGCGCGCGGGGCCTTCACCGAGCGCGATGGACAGGTGTTCCACGTGGACACGTCCGCTGCTCATCGCTTGCCTCCTTGCCAGGGCATCAACCGGGCACCGGCCCAGGTGATGAGGGCGCTGCTGCCCATGCCCAACGCGCCGATGACCAGCATGCCGACGACGATGTTGGGATAGGCCTGCACCGTGTAGCTCTCCCAGGTGTAGTAGCCGATGCCGTACTGGCCGGCGATCATTTCGGCGGTGACGAGGCAGAACCAGCAGGTGCCCATGCCGATGGACAGGCCGGTGACGATGCTGGGCGCCGCACCCGGCGCGATGACCTCGGTGAAGAGGCGCCAACCTCTTGTGCCCAGTCCTCTTGCCGACGCGATGAGGCGCACGTCGACGGCTTCGACACCGTGGATGGTGTTCAGCAGGATGGGGAACAGCGCACCGACGAAGGTGATGAAGATCATGCTGCCCTCGGACGACGGGAACATCAGGATCGACAGGGGAATCCACGCGACGGCGGGGATGGGGCGCAGCACTTCGAGCGGTGGCAGCAGCAGCTTGTTGGCCAGGGGCAGGCGGCCGATCAGCAGGCCGAGGATGACGCCAAGCACGGCCGCGAGGCCGAAGCCGGCGCCGACGCGGATGAGGCTGCTCGAAAGGTGCGGCCACAGCTTGGGGGACTGCGCCAGCTGCAGCGCCGCCTCCAGCACCTCGGCTGGCCGCGGCGTGTTGGCGAAGGTGACGAAGCCGAGGTTGACGCGATAGGCGCAAGCCAGCTGCCACAGCAGCAGGCAGCCCAGCAAGGACAGCAGCTGCAGCGACAACCGGGCCAGCGGCAGGCGCCGGGCCGGGCGGGACTCGCGCCGCGGCGGCGCGGTGGCGGGGAGGACGGCGCTCATGCCGGCCTCGTCAGCGCACGGCCTTGGCGGCGGCCTGCGCGCCGGCGAAATCCAGCGCCTTGCCCTTGACAGCCGCGGCGTAGGCGTTGGCGGCATCCTTCTGCAGGAAGGCACTCAGCTGGCCGTTCGCGTCGGCCACGAACGACGCGTTGGCCGCCAGCAGCTTGATGCGATGCACGAGGTCATGCACATAGACGCCGCGCGCCTTCTTGCCCTCGCCCTCCAGCTTGCGCAGGTCGGCCAGCGCGCCCTCGATGGTGGCGTAGTGGCGCACCTTGGGCTCACCGGCCAGCCAGATGCCGGCGACACGCTGGAAGTCGGTGATGGGCTTGCCGGTCACGGCGTCGTTGGCCTTCAGCGGCAGCTTGTCGTAGTTCCTCAGCCTGGCTTCGTAGTCGATGCCGGACGCCTTGAACGCGGCGCGGATGTAGCTGTCGTCGATGAAGGTCTCGGCCTTCAGCGGCGACTCGCGGCCCATCAGCTTCAGCGTCTCGATGGACGTGGCCAGCGCCTTGCGGTACTCGGGCTTCCAGGTGTTGTCGCGCGTCTGCAGGCCCAGCGGCCCGTGATACAGGTAGTTCACCGCGGCCTCGATGCCGGTGACCTTCTCGATCAGCTCGCTGTACTTCTCGGGCTCAGCGGCGATGAGCTTGTCGGCCTCCAGCGCCGCGCGCAGGAAGGCGACGACGATCTCGGGGTACTTCTTCGCGTAGTCGGCGGCCACCAGGGAGCCGTGATACGTCGGCGCATTGGCCTGCGCGCCGTCGTAGATCTTGCGGGCGATGCCGCGGTGCTCGAACAGCTCGACGAAGGGCACGAAGTCGGCGTGCGCCTCGATCTTGTTGGCCTGCAGAGCCGGGCCGGCGACCTCGGGCGCCTGCGTGATGATGTTGACGTCCTTCTGCGGGTCCCAGCCCTGCGACGCGATGGCGCGCAGCAGCATGCCGTGCGACGTGGACGCGAACGGCACGGAGATCGTGCGGCCCTTCAGCTCGGACAGCGACGTGATCGTCGACTGCCTGGGCACGACGACGCCGTTGCCGCTGCCCAGCGTGCTGCCCGACAGCACGGTCAGGAAGAGGCTCTGCTTGCCGGCCTTCAGGAAGGCAGCGCCGTTGTTGGAGCCGGGGAAGTCGGCCATGGAGCCGATGTCCAGCTTGTCGGCCACCATCTCGTTGGTCAACGGCGCGCCGGAGGTGAAGTTCTTCCACTGGATGTCGTAGGTGGCGCCCTTGTACTTGCCGTCCCTGGGCAGGTACTTTTCCAGCAGCTTGAGTTCGCGGATCAACAGGCCGCCGGTGGCGCAGTTGATCGTCGTGTCCTGCGTGCCGATGGCGACGCGGATGGTCTCGGCATTGACGATGCCCGTGAACGCCAGGGACAGCGCAAGAAGAGTCAGCTTTTTCATGGTGGTGGAGGTCAGCGCAGCAGGTAGGGAATCTCGACATGGACGGCACCGGTCGGGCAGTCCTTCTCGCAGGGCATGCAGTACCAGCACTCGTCGAACTTCATGTAGGCCGTGCCCTTGCTGAGGTCGATGGCCAGCACGTCGAGCGGGCAGACATCCACGCAGACGGTGCAGCCCTTGTGGGCGATGCACTTGTCGGCGTCGACGGTGACGGGCACCTGGCTGGGCGTCAGCGCCTGCGGGCGGATGGGTTGGGTCATGGTCATGGCAGTCCTCTCAGGCAGCGACCGGGTCAGCGGGAATGCGCAGCCGTGCGTAGGCCGAGCTGTCGGCCTGGGCGATGGGAACGATGTAGGGCTCGATGGCGCGCTTGAAGCAGGCCATGCGGCCGTCGGCGCCCTTGTGCAGTTGCGCGTGGACGAACCAGTCGGCGTCGTTGCGCTCGGGGTAGTCGACCCGCGCGTGGTACAGGCCCCAGCGGCTCTCGGTGCGGAACAGCGACGCGCGTGCGGCCATCTCGGCGCAATCGCGGATGAAGTGCACTTCCATCGCCCGCATCAGCTCGTGCGGGTCGCGTGCCTGCAGCTGGTCGAGGTCCTCGCGGATGGACTCGAAGCGCTCCAGCCCGATCTCCATCTTCTTCGTGACCTTGGGCGGCTGCAGGTAGTCGTTGACCATGCGGCGCAGCTTGAATTCGACCTGGTTGGGCGGCAGGCCCTTGTCACGCAGCAGCGGCGCCTGGACACGTTGACGCTCGGCTTCAACTTGCCCGGCATCCACGGGCGCGAAGTCGTTCGCCGCGCAGAAGGCCGCGCTGCTCTCGCCGGCCAGCTTGCCGTAGACGAAAGCACCGAGCATGTAGTTGTGCGGCACGCTGGCCATGTCGCCGGCGGCGTGCAGGCCGGCCACCGTCGTCTGCGCGTGCTCGTTGACCCACACGCCCGAGGCCGAGTGGCCGCTGCACAGGCCGATCTCGGAGATGTGCATCTCGACCATGCGCTCGCGGTAGTCCGTGCCGCGGCCGGCGTGGAAGCGGCCGCGACTGGGCCGCTCGTTGGTGTGCAGGATGGTCTCGATCTGCGAGATCGTTTCCTCGGCGAGGTGATCCAGTTTCAGGAACACCGGGCCGTTGCCGCCCTGCAGTTCGCGGTAGAACTCCCACATCATCTGGCCCGACCAGTAGTCGCACTCGATGAAGCGCTGGCCCTGCGCGTTGGTCGTGTAGCCGCCGAACGGGCCGGTCACATAGGCGCAGGCGGGGCCGTTGTAGTCCTTGATCAGCGGGTTGATCTGGAAGCACTCGATGCCCGACAGCTCTGCCCCGGCGTGATAGGCCATCGAGTAGCCGTCGCCCGCGTTGGTGGGGTTCTCGTAGGTGCCGAACAGGTAGCCGCTGGCGGGCAGGCCCAGGCGCCCGGCGGCGCCGCAGGAAAGCACCACGCTCTTGGCGCGGATGACGTGGAAGTCGGCGGTGCGGCAGTCGAAGGCCATCGCGCCGGCGATGCGTCCCTCGTACGTCAGCAGGCGCGTGGCGACGAGGCGGTTGGTGATCTCGACGCGCGTGCGCTTGAGCTGTCGGTACAGCACCTTCTTGATGTCGTGGCCTTCCGGCATCGGCAGCACGTAGCTGCCCATGTGGTGGACCTTCTTGACCGCGTAGTCGCCGGTCTCGTCCTTCTCGAACTTGACGCCCCAGCGGTCCAGCTCCTCGACCATCGCGTGGCTGTTGGCGGCGTAGGCCATGACGGCCTTCTGGTTGACAATGCCGTCGTTGGCGACGGTGATCTCGCGCACGTACTGCTCGGGCGTCGCGTGGCCGGGCAGCACGGCGTTGTTGAGGCCGTCCATGCCCATGCTGATGGCGCCGCTGCGCTTGACGTTGGCCTTCTCCAGCAGCAGCACGCGCAACGCGGGGTTGGCCTGCTTGGCCTTGACGGCCGCCATCGGGCCGGCGGTGCCGCCGCCGATGACGAGGACGTCGACTTCGGTTTCTATGAGGTTCATGTGAGATGCGGGCTGCGTTGGAGGCGCAGCCGGTACTGGAAGTTGTCGGCGCGGCAGTACAGGTGCTCGTAGTCGAGCGGCCGGCCGTCGCGGCCGTGGGTCAGGCGTTCGATGTGCAGCAGCGGCGCGCCGCGCTCGACGGCCAGCAGCGCGGCCTGTTCGGCGTCGGCCAGCAGCGCATCGACGACGAGGTCGGCGTGGCCCAGCGGCGACGCGCAATCGGCTTCAAGGATGCCGAAGATGTCGCGCACGGCCAGGTCCTCGCGGGCGACGCGCTGGCCCAGCGCGAACGGCAGCCAGGTCAGGTCCAGCGACACGGGCTGCGAGCCGACATGGCGCACGCGACGGATTTCGGTGACGAGTTCGCCGGCCGTGAGCAGCAGGCGCTGGGCGACTTCTTCAGTCGCAGGCACCGTGGCCACGGCCAGCACACGGTTGTAGGTGTCATGGCCCAACGCGCCCATGGCCTCGGCAAAGCCCTGCAGCCGGCCCAGCTCCTGGAAGGGCTTGGGCGGAGACACGAAGCTGCCCTTGCCCGGCACCTTGAAGATGACGCGCTCCTTCTGCAAGTCCGACAGCGCCTGGCGCACGGTGATGCGGCTGACGCCGTACAGGCCCATCAGCTCGCTCTCGGACGGCAGGCGGTCGTGCGGCTGCCAGGCGCCGCTGACGATGCGGGCGCGGATGTCCTCGCGGATGCGGCTGTACAGCCGCACGGCGGCGGGGCCGTGGTGCAGCGGGGCGTCAGCGAGGGCGAGCGAGTTCATGGAGAGCGGGGGGGCTGACCTGTCATGTCAGGTGCTCTCATCGCAAGCGCTGTGCCGGGTGCCTTCGGCAGCGCCAGAAGGCGCCATTTCTCCTATGAAAACGACGGCACCACCGGGGCTGAACCGCGGCGGGCAGGAGGTGTTTGCCAATCAACAGGCTGCTGCTTGCGCAACAGCAACTGTTGATTTCTCAACATCTGCCCGCTAACGGCCGGCGCGCAGCTTGTGGATCTCGTCGAGCAGGTCGACCACCAGCGCGGCCAGCTCCTGGTTGGCGTCGAAATCCTGTTCGATGGCCAGCAGGCGGCGGGCGCGGCTCAGCTGCGGGCTGGCGAAGCGCCGGTCCGCGCCTTCGCCGCCGCAGCAGCCCAGCAGGCCAGCCTCCAGCCGCTGGTGCAGCCAAGCCGCGCTGACGCCACAGGCGCAGGCGAGCTCGTCCAGGCTGAGCGTCTGCTCGTCGATGACGACCCCCACGAGCACCGGTTCGTCGTTCATCGTGGGCCTCTCAACGCTTGCCGGCGCGGGGCTGGAACTCCCGGCCCAGCGCGGTGGCCATGGTCTCGTAGACGGCACGCGCGCCGGGCAGCGTGGACGGCGGCAACACCACCGCCACCTCCAGCACCATGTCGCCACCCAGCTCGCCGGGCAGGCCGCGCCCCTTCAGGCGCAGGCGCTTGCCATGCGGCGTGTCCGGCGGCACGGTCACGCTGACGGGCCCGGCGGGTGTCGTGGTCGTCACGTCGCCGCCCAGCGCCGCCTCCCAGGGGGCCAGTGGCAGCGGCTCGTGCACGTCGCGGCTCTGCTCGCGCGGGCTGTCCTTGAACTGGATCTCCAGATACAGGTCGCCCGCGACGGCACCGCCACGGCCGGCAGCGCCTTGCTCGGGCACGCGGATGTGCTGCCCGGCCCGTATGCCCTTGGGGATCTTGACCTGCAGGTTGCGCGTGACGACGGCCCGGTGCCCTTTGTCGTCCGGCGCCAGCGTGCGCAGCGTGACGGCGCGCACGGCGCCGTCCACCGCTTCCGCCGCGTTGATCGTCAGCTTGACATGCTCGTCGGCGCCGCGCTCGGGCTTGGCATCGGCGGGCTCCGGCTTGGCGGCACGGCCGAACATGCCGGTGAAGAAGTCGCTGAAGCCCTCGCCCGAGCGCCCCGCGGTGGGCGCGCCTTCGTACTGGAAGCCCTGCTTCCAGTCGCTGGGCAGGTCACTCGCCGTGTGGTCGGCCGGTGGGGCGGCAACGGTGGCCGCCTGCAGCTCGCGGTGGCGACGGCGCACGCCGTCATAGGCGGCACGGCGCTGCGGGTCCGACAGCGCTTCGTAGGCTTCGTTGATGCGGGCCATGGACGCATGCGCGTCCACCGACTGGTTCACGTCCGGATGCAACAGGCGAGCCTGGCGCCGGTAGGCCTGCTTGATCGCGGCCGCGTCGGCATCGGCATTGACGCCCAGGGTCTGGTAATAGTCCTCGAAGCGCATCGGCCCAGTATGGGAGTTCGGCCGGTGCGCGCTGTCGGACGACACCGCCTTGCGGCGTCAGCCGCCCTGGCGCTGCAGCTGGTAGTCGCGCAGCGAGCGCAGCAGTGCCTGCTGGCGCGCGCCGGGCTGCAGCTGGCGGGCCACCTGCTCGAAGCGGCCGACGTTGCCCGCGTTCAGGAAAGGTCCGACGTTCTCGGCCGCCGACTGCGCGGCCTGCCAGCCGCCGGTGTGCACCAAGCCCACGAACATGTCGTCGTAGCCGCTCGTCAGACCCAGTTGCTGCCACTGCTGCAGCACGGGGTAGGCCTTGCCGAGCAGCACGGCGTCGTAGGTCTTGCCCAGCGCCGCAACCGCCGCCGAGGCGGTTTCGGCGGACGGTGGCAGCCGGGCCGCCAGTGCCAGTGCGGCGGCCTGCACATGGCCGTCGGGAAAGCCCAGCAGCTCGCGCGCCCACGCCGCCTGCTCGGCCGGGCTGCCCTGGGCGGCGAGGCGATCCAGCTGCTGCGTCAGCGCGGCGACGATCTCGAAATGCTCATCCAGGCCCTCGCGGCTGGACACGCGGCAGCTGTTGGCCGCATGGCATTGCACCAGCGCGCGCAAGGCCTGGGCCGGTGGTGCCGCGATGGCTGCCGCGGCACCGACCGGCTCGGTCGTCGGTGAACTGGCCGCTGCTGTCGCGGGCGCGGACCCCGGCCCAGCGGACGGCGACGCGGTGGCCGGCAGGCCGGCCGGTGCCGCCACGCTGGCCGGCGCGGCCGCCAC
>NZ_JBFUAK010000016.1:0-91473 GCF_056406315.1 Roseateles sp. P1_C6 | reverse complement strand
GGATGGAAGAGGCTCGCAATCACCTTGACCGGTTCCAAGCTGTAGTGGCTCTACAGGAACGCGGGCAGAAGCTTGAGTTGAAACTGGCTCCAGGCGCCTCCACATTCGTCGTTCAAAGCTTCGCCGGCTGAGGAGGTGTCCTCGAGGTGCAGGCGGCGTGGCTGGACTGGACAAGAGTCTTACTACGCAAATGGTCCAAGGCTTGTAGCTGAGCCAGAAAAGGCAACATGCCAACTCTTTCCAGGGGCTCGACCCCGTGGCCGCGCGCCGCCTGCTGGCCCAGGCCGGCCTGGCCGACGGCTTCGAGACGACCATCCGTGTCGTCGCCGAGGCGCCCTTCACCGGCATCGCCACCAGCCTGCAGGCCACGCTGGCCCAGGCCGGCATCCGCGCCAGCATCCTGCCGGGCACCGGCAACCAGGTTTACGGCTCCATGCGCGAGCGCAGCTTCGAGATCGTCGTCGGCCGCGGCGGCGGTGGCGCCGAGGCCCACCCGCACTCCAGCCTGCGCGCCCTGGTCTACAACCCCGACAACCGTGACAGCGCACGGCTCAGCAACTTCCAGGGTTGGCGCACTGGCTATGCCGACGCCGAGCTGAACCGCCTCATCGAGCAGGCCCTGCTGACGCCGGACGCCACCGCGCAGGCCGCCCTCTACCGCCAGGCCCAGCAGCGCTTCGACGCGCAGGTCGGGGCCATCCAGCCCATCGCCCAGATGCTCGACACCCAGGTGCTGCGCCGTGCCGTGCACGGCTATCACGGCCACCCCAGCGGCGCGACGCGGCTGCGCGAGGTCTACAAGGAGAGCCACCCATGACGAAGCGGTGGATACGCGGTGGCACGAGCGCGGCGCTGGCCTTGCTCGGCCTGCTGCTGCTGACCTTCATGATCGGCCGCGTGATGCCGCTGGACCCGGTGCTGGCCATCGTCGGCCCCGACGCCGACCGCGCCACCTACGAGCAGGTCTACCGCCAGCTCGGCCTGGACCGGCCGTTGTGGACGCAGTTCGGCCGCTACCTGGGCGACCTGGTGCAGGGCGACCTCGGGCGCGCGCTGCTGACCGGCCGGCCCGTCACCGAGGACCTGGCGCGCGTGCTGCCCGCCACCGTCGAGCTGGCCACGCTGGCCATCCTGCTCGGCGCGCTGCTGGGCGTGCCGCTGGGCGTCTGGGCGGCCAGCAACCACAAGCGCTGGCCCGACCACGTCGCCCGCGTGCTCGGCCTGCTCGGCCACTCCACGCCGGTGTTCTGGTTCGGCATGATGGGCCTGCTGGTCTTCTACGCCTGGCTCGGCTGGGCCGGCGGCATCGGCCGCATCGGCCTGTCGTTTGAAGGCGCCATCCCGCGCGTCACCGGCCTGATGCTGGTCGACACGCTGCTGGCCGGCGACACGGCGGCCTGGCGCAGCGCGCTGCGCCACCTGCTGCTGCCCGCCTGCGTGCTGGGCCTGCACTCCATGGCCTACCTCAGTCGCATGACGCGCAGCTTCATGCTCGCCCAGCTCAGCCAGGAATACATCACCACGGCGCGCGTCAAGGGCCTGAGCCGCCGCCAGGTCGTCTGTGGGCATGCCTTCCTGAACATCCGCGTGCAGCTGCTGACCATCCTGGCGCTGGCCTACGGCGGCCTGCTGGAGGGCGCCGTCCTCGTCGAGACCGTGTTCGGCTGGCCGGGCTTTGGCAGCTACCTGACCGGCAGCCTGCTGCTGGGCGACATGAACGCGGTGATGGGCTCGGTGCTCGTCATCGGCCTGCTTTTCGTCGCCCTGAACCTGACCGCCGACGCGCTCTACCGCGTGTTTGACCCGAGAGCCCGCTCATGACCGCTACCGCCGTTTCCATGGGGGCCTGGCAGGCCTGGCGCCGCGAGACCAGCGCCAGAGCACGCAAGCTGCTGGCCAATCCGCTGACCGCCATCGGCGTCGCCGTCATCGCGCTGCTGGTGCTGGTGGCACTGTTCGCGCCGTGGATCGCCACGCATGACCCGCTGCGCCAGGACCTCGCCGCCGCGCTGCTGCCGCCCAGCCCGGCGCACTGGTTCGGCACCGACGAGTTCGGCCGCGACGTCTTCAGCCGCCTCGTGCATGGCACCCGCATCACGCTGTTCATCGTCGCGCTGGTCACCGTCGTCGTCGGCCCGCTGGGCATGGGCATCGGCGTGGTCTCCGGCTATTTCGGCGGGCGGGTCGACATGGTCTGCATGCGTGTGGCCGACGTCTTCCTGTCCTTCCCCAGCCTGGTGCTGGCGCTAGCCTTTGTCGCGGCGCTGGGCCCGGGCCTGGACCACGCCGTGCTGGCCATCGCGCTGACCGCCTGGGCGCCCATTGCCCGCCTGGCCCGCGCCGAAGCGATGACGCTGCGCAACGCCGACTTCATCGTTGCCGCGCAGCTGCAGGGCGCCTCGCATCTGCGCGTGCTGTGCCGGCATCTGGCGCCGCTGTGCATGCCCTCGGTGCTGGTGCGGCTGACGATGAACATGGCCTCGGTCGTGCTGACAGCCGCCGGCCTGGGCTTCCTCGGCCTGGGTGCTCAGCCGCCGTTGCCGGAATGGGGGTCGATGATCTCCGAAGGCCGCCGCTACATGCTGGACAGCTGGTGGACCGTGGCCGCCCCGGGCGCCGCCATCCTGGCCGTCAGCATGGCCTTCAACCTGCTGGGCGACGGCCTCAACGACGCGCTCGACCCGCGCCAAGCGTCATGACGACTGAACAACAACCGCTGCTCCAGGTCCAGGGCCTGCAAGTGGCCTACGGCAGCCCGGCAGCGCCCGTGCCGGTGGTGCACGGCGTGTCCTTCAGCCTCGGCCGCGAGAAGCTCGCCGTCGTCGGCGAGTCCGGCTCCGGCAAGACCACCGTCGGCCGCGCGCTGCTGAAGCTGCTGCCGCGCCAGGCCCGCATCAGCGCCGAGCGCCTGCAGTTCGACAGCATCGACCTGCTGCAGGCCGGCGAGCGGGACATGGCCGCCCTGCGCGGCCGCCGCCTGTCCATGATCATGCAGGACCCGAAATACTCGCTGAACCCGGTCATGAGCATCGGCCGGCAGATCGGCGAGGCCGTGCAGCGCGGCGCCAAGCTCTCGCGCGCCGAATGCGACGAGCAGGTCGAGGCGCTGCTGGCGCGGGTGCGCATCCGCGAGCCGCGGCGCGTGGCGGCCCAGTACCCGCACGAGGTCTCGGGCGGCATGGGCCAGCGCATCATGATCGCGATGATGCTGGCCCAGCGCCCGCAATTGCTGATCGCCGACGAGCCGACCTCGGCGCTGGACGTGTCGGTGCGCCAGGAGGTGCTGGGCCTGCTGGACGAACTGGTGGCCGAGCAGGGCCTGGCGCTGCTCTTCATCAGCCACGACCTCAACCTGGTGCGGCGCTTCTGCGACCGCGTGCTGGTCATGTACGCCGGCCGCGTCGTCGAGACGCTGGCGGCGGCCGATCTGGCCCACGCGTCCCATCCCTACACGCAGGGCCTGATGGCGGCCCTGCCCAGCCTGCAGCAGCGTCGCGCCGTGCTGCCGGTGCTGCAACGCGACGCGGCCTGGAGCGCGGCATGACGGCGATGTTGTCGGTCCGCGACCTGCAGCTGTCCTTCGGCGAGGGCAAGGAGGCGCGCGTGGTGCTGCACGGCGTGAGCTTCGACGTGGCACGCGGCCAGGCCTTCGGCCTGGTCGGCGAATCGGGCTCGGGCAAGACCACCGTGCTGCGCTGTCTGGCCGGGCAATACCACCACTGGCGCGGCGAGGTGGCCATAGCCGGCCAGGCCTACCGGGGTGAGCGCAGCCTGGCTCACGCCAGCCGCGCGCAGATGGTCTTCCAGGATCCCTACGGTTCCCTGCACCCGCGCCACACGGTGCGCACGGCCCTGGCGGAGCCGCTTCATGTGCACGGGCTGGATCGCGTCGACGAGCGCATCGACGAGGTCCTGCAGCAGGTCGGCCTGCCGCTCGCCTTTCGATTCCGCTACCCCCACCAGATCTCGGGTGGCCAGCGCCAGCGCGTCGCCATTGCCCGCGCCCTCATCCTGAGGCCGCCGCTGCTGCTTCTGGACGAGCCGACCTCGGCCCTCGATGTGTCGGTGCAGGCCGAAGTCCTGAACCTGCTCGCCGACCTGCGGGTGCAGCACGGCCTGACCTATCTGCTGGTCAGCCACGACCTGGGCGTCGTCGCCCATCTGTGCGATCGCCTGGCCGTCATGCAGCAGGGCCGCATCGTCGAGACGCTGAGCCGCGAAACCCTCTGCGAGGGCGGGGCCGAGCATGCCTACACGCGGGCCCTGGTCATGGCCGCCGAGGGCTGACCCTGTTCGATGTTTTGGACCTGAACGTCGATATCGGCGCTAAGTGCAATCCTCGGTGACTGTTCGCAATTCGTTCGCCGGCAAGTTCCACACCGCGCCGCGGTCGCTTAGGCGCTCGCCTCCGTTCGAGTTGCGCGGTGTTTGACGGGCCCAGACCCGACTACACGCGCGTCCGCATCCCCACGTCCCTTGCGGTTGAGGAGGGTTCACCGTCCACTTCTCAGCTCCACTATCTCTTCTCGACGCGGTCAGCCATTCCGTTCGCTGGCGACCGTGAATCCTGGCGCCCCGCTTCCTTGATGGCGAAGTCCGCAGCTTCAACCCCTTGGTTCCTCTCTACGAGCTGCATCACGCGTTCCTTGTCGATGGTCCATTCCTTGAACGGCGTGTCTGGCGGTTGGCTGAGGCGCATCTCCGCAAGAATGGCGCCACGGCTAACGCCACTTTCGAGCCGGCTTTGCCACAGCCTCGCCCATTGGGCAACGGGCTCGTCCGGCATGCTCTGCGCCAGTGAAACCAGCAATTGATGTGCCGCGTCCGCCTGTCCGGCAAAGGCATAGGCCAGCGCCGCGGCGCGGGCGAGCGCGTCGACTTCGCGTGTGGCCTGCCAAGCTGTTGTGACTCCCTCAAGCGCCGCGCCGCCCGGGTCATCGGTTGCGGCCACTTCAGCTCTGAAGGCAGCCAAGGCGGCTTCGGCCGATTGAGGGGACAAGACCCGGGCGCGTTGAAGCTCACTCAGTGCAGCGTGAAGATGGGAGCGCCTGGCGTCGCCCTGGCTCCGCTGGGCAAGGCGGAAGTTCGCCACGCCAAGCAGGTACCGCGCCTCGAAGTTGGCGTCGTCAGCCTGCAGGACGGCATTCAACTGAATCAACGCATCGTGCGGGTCCCCCCAATCGATCTGTGCCCGGCTCAAGGTGAGGCGGGCAAGATCGTCGGTCGGGAATTTGGCCGCCAGGAGGGCGACCTTTTTCAGCAGTGACTCCCCGACCTGCGGGC
Source organism: Roseateles sp. P1_C6 (assembly GCF_056406315.1). Classification (NCBI taxonomy): domain Bacteria; kingdom Pseudomonadati; phylum Pseudomonadota; class Betaproteobacteria; order Burkholderiales; family Sphaerotilaceae; genus Roseateles; species Roseateles sp. P1_C6. The sequence continues at coordinate 86,190 of NZ_JBFUAK010000016.1, read as the reverse complement.
TCGGACACGACTTCAAAGCGGCATTGGCCAACACGAACTCACCCGCTGCCAGGGGCAGGCTGCGGATGCTCACCCGGGCGTCAGGCAGGGACGGGAGTGCCACCCGGACGGCTTGAAAGCCGCGCAGACCATATCGCCACATCGTTTTACCGATGTCGCTCGTCTTCACGTCGAAGGCGCGTTCGAATGCCGTCGACGCGGAATCCCCATGGCCGGCGATCATGAGGAATCGGTTCAGACGCTTTCGGTTGTCTTCCGACGAGAACATGAAATGAGTCAACAACCAGGATTTCGACTCGAATTCGAGGCGCACACCAGCGTCGCCTGCGTAGTTGCGGGCGTTGGCGATGTGGTGCTGCAGCACGTCGTCGTACTCCAGGCTGTACTGGTGACCGTCGTCGATGAATTTCAGGTACCTGGCAATGCTCTTTGGCACACGGCCAATCACCATTTGCTGTTCTGAAAAGCGCACCGCCGAGAAGTACTGCGCGAAGCCCTCGATGAACATGGTGGGCGTGCGGATGTCGGTGTGTCGGTATAGGAAGTGCCGCGCGTACGCCTCGAAGGCATAGGACAGGCTTTCGTTCAGCGGGGCCTTCTCGAGCTGCGCATCACTGGTTCCGGATATTCGTTCCAGATCGGCCCCGAACCCCTGAACGCCAGACGGGCAACTGCTGTACAGGCCGATTGCATTGGCTGGCAGGCTGCCGTCGACTTCACGCAGCGCTGCGGCCTGGCTGTAGTACAGCGTGAGCTTCGGCCCCTCCTGCTGAATCTGACGAATGGGCAGCGTGTAGATGCGCAGCAGATGATCCAGCTTTTCCAGGTTCTTCAGCAACGCGATGACGTCCTCTTCCCTGGCGTCGGAATAGACGACGAGGTGCGGGCTTTCAGCTCGGAACCATTTGGAGACGTCACCCTTGCGGGCGGCCACCGTCACGCGTTCCAGAGTCTGCGGGGCGGCTTGCTGGGCGCTTGCTGAAGCGCACACCAAAAAGAGGGCGGCGGCGAGTGCGTTCGCCCAGGACCAGTTGCGCATGAAGTTCCTTCCAGATGGTGATTCGGGTGGCTGCCGGCACGGGCTACATCGGCTTGAAGCGCGGCTGGAAGCTCTGGCTCACGGGCAGCGTTGTACGCCCGTCCTTGAGCCGCACTTCCATGCCGCCGAGGCTTCGGTCGACACGCGCGACGTGAGTGAGGTTGATGACGACGGCGCGGTGGATCTGCCAGAACTGCTCCGGGTCGAGTTGCAGCAGCAACTCGCGCAAGGACAGGCGCAGCAGGTATTCGCCTTCCGCAGTGACGGCGCAGGTGTATTTGTTGTCGCTGCGGAAATGGCTCACATCAGCCACCATCACGAGGTGCAGGCGTTCGCCCTGGGAGGCCTGCAGCCAGCGCAGCGGTGCGCCGGGCACGGCCGGCGCTGCGGTTGGCAAGGACGGCGGCGTCCACTGCTGCAACCAGCGCGCGAGTTCGGCCGGCGGCAATTGCAGTCGCTGCTGCAGGCGCTGCACCGTCTCGCGCAGGCGCTCGGTGGCCAGCGGCTTGAGCAGATAGTCCACCGCGCCCTGGTCAAAAGCGGTGACCGCATGCGCGTCGTAGGCGGTGACGAAGACGACGTGACACAGGCCCTTGACGCGCCGCGCCAGCTGCAGGCCGTCAAGCCCGGGCAGGCGGATGTCGACGAAGACGATGTCGGGCCGCAGTTCCAGCACCAGCGCCAGGCCTTGCTCACGGTCCTCGGCCTCGGCCAACACCTGCAACTGCGGCCACAGCTCGGCCAGCCCCTCGCGCAGGCGCTGGCGCGGCAGGGCTTCGTCTTCGATCAGCAGGGCAGTGGGGTGCTTCATCGGGTTTCGGAGCTTTCCCAGGCCAGTTCGATGCGCGCGCAGACGCCGCCTGCGGGGCGCTGTTGAACACTCAGGCGTGCGGCCTCGCCATACAGCCCGGCCAAACGATCGCGAACATCGGCCAGGCCCAGCCCTTGGCCCTGCGCGGGCAACGCCACGGCCGCTTGCAGCCCGACGCCGTCGTCGCGCACTTCAAGCACGAAGCGTTCGCCCTCGCGTCGCGCCTCCAGATCGATGCGTCCGCCCTGCGGCTTGGGCTCGATGCCGTGGCGTACCGCGTTTTCAACGAGCGTCAGCACCATCAGCGGCGGCAGCTTGTGGTCGTTGCAGTCTGGGTGCGCTTGAAGGCCGAAGTGCAGGCGTGCACCCAACCGCGTGGCCATCACGGTGAGGTAGGCGCTTGCCAGCTGGAACTCGCGTTCCAGCGTGCTCATGGGTTGGCGCAGCGAGGGCAAGGCCAGGCGCAGGTAGTCGTGCAGTTCGCCGAGAAAGCGCTCAGCCGTGGCCGGCTGGCTGCGGATGAGCTGCTGCAGGCTGGCCAGCGCATTGAACAGGAAGTGCGGCTCGACCTGGGCCTGCAGCGCCTTGAGTTCGGTCAGGCTGACCTGGCGCGACAGCTCGGCCATCGCCGCCGTGTGCTCGGCGTGCGCCAGGCGCAATGCCAGGGCCTGCTCCTCGCGCCAGCGCCACCAGCGGGTCGGCAGATGCATCAGCAGCGCGAAGGCGAAGGCCGGTAGCCAAGGCTGCCATAGCGCGAGCGGGCTGCGCCATTGCGCCAGGCCGATGCCGGGCAGCAGCAGCGTCCCCGCCGCCGCGCCCAGGGCGGCGGCCAGCGGCACCGCCAGGGGCCACCAGCGCCAGTTGAGCGTGAACCACGCGGCGCTGTAGGCCAGCCAGAGCTGGGCGGCCAGAGGCAGCCAGCGCGCCTGGGGCCAGGCCCAGTGCAGCAGGGCCCAGGCCGCCCAGAACAGCAGGGCAGGGAGGAGGGCGCGGCGCAGCACCTCAGTCCAGCGCGGCATTCTTCAGCGGCGCCGGTGGCAACTTTGCCGTTTCTGCCAGCGCCTGCGCGTAGACGCGCCGCGCCCGCTCCAGGTCGATGCCGATGGGTGTCGTCGTCGGTGCCACTTCAGGGCCGACAACCTCGAAGCGCAGGCCACGCGCCCAAACCTGGCCTTCGCCCACCAGGCCCAGGCCCAGCCCGAGGTGCGTGGCGTCTGCGGGCACGTCCATCACGACGTTCACGTCATGCCAGCCGCCATCCGCCGGTACGCCGCCGCCCATGGGTAGCGGCTTCATTTTGTCGCTTGAGACATTCATGTCGCCGCTCAAATCGCCGAAGCCGTCGCGGAGGTAGAGGCCGGCCCAGCCGCGGACGGCTTCGGCCCTCAGCTCACCGCTGAAGCGAACCCGCTTGCCGGCATAGCCCAGCACCGCTTGATGAGCCGAGGCTGCGCTGATGGGCCCCGGCGTTTTCGGGTAGACCGAACGGATCGTCAGCGTCGGCGCGCCGCCTGCGGCTGGATCGATGCCTACTTCGTAGCCGTTCAGCGCCGCCGCAGCCGTCTTGGTGTCAGTGGGATGGGACATCTGGTGGGCAAACCAACCCTGGGGCATGCGGAGATTGGCGGCGTTGACGCTGAGCACGACGGCGGCCAGCGGCGCGAGCAGGAGGATGCGGAAGTTCATGTCGGTAGTCCTGGGTGACGTCGCTGCGCTTATTGCAGGGACAGGTTTTGGGGAGGCATAGGCGGCCGGTCTTGCGGCAATGCCCTCAACATCTGCTGCACCTTCTGGTGCAGCTCCCGTGCGGCGATGGCTGCCTCGACGCCAAAGCGCTGTGTGCTCAACGGCACGTCCCGGCCCACCACCTCCAGCCGCAGGCTTCTTGCCCAGACCTGGCCGCTGCCGGCCAGGGCGAGGCCGACGCTGACCGAACCGGGGCCATCGGCGGGGATGTCGGCCACCACGCTGACGTCGCACCAGTCCGGGCAACCGGCCGCGCCCAGCGGCGGCGTCTTGTCGAAGTCCGGGTCGACGTGGGCCATGTAGAGCAACTTGAAGCCCGTGGCCACGACCAGGCCGCCCCAGCCATCAAGGCCTGCGGCCTTGACCTGGCCGGTGAAGCGCACGCGCTGCCCGGCATAACCGACGACGAACTGGCCGATGCTGCCGATGTCGCTGCTGGATCCCTTGCCAATGGACTTGACTGTCAGCGCGCGCTGGCCGCTGGCTTCGGTCTCGGGGGCGACGCCGGCTCCATGCGTCATGCCGTCGGGCCACCGATGGCCGGCGCCCGACACCCAGCCGTCGGGCTGGCGCAGGGTTTCGGCGCCGCTGGCGCTCAAAGCCAGCGCCGCCAGTGGCACGGTAAGGAGGGCTCGATAGTCCATCTGTTTGTCCTTGGAGTTGAAGAGGCAGACGCAGTGTGGGCGGGTGCTGCGAAGCCCGCTCGGGCGATGCGACGAGCCAGCGTCGGCGCCGACGAGGCAGGTGCGGCAGCGACAAGCGACTTCGGGGAGCGCCGCGCGCGTCAGTCCTTCGGCGGCGCGGTGATCCTGTCCAGGAAGTCCGCGTGCGACGGCATGGATGACACCGTACGCGAGATCGCGCCGTGCACCGATTGGAGGTGGCGGCGGATCAGCTGCGGGTCCACCAGGTCGACGTACGGGTCGTACCGCTCGGGGTAGACGCCCAGGCCCAGCAGGATCGACGCCCACGACGGCTCGGCAAAGCCTTCCGGTTCGATCACGGCGACGCGGCCGGTCTTGCGGAACAGGTCGATCTGGTGGGCAATATCGTCGGGAATGGGCATGTCGGCGCAGTAGCGCCAGAACTCGCTGTCGCGCCGCTCACCCAGCTTGTAGTGAAGGATGATGAAGTCGCGCACGGACTCGTAGCGATAGGCCATCTGCCGGTTGAACTCGTCCGCCAGCGCCGGCTGGAACGACAGGTCCGGCAGCATGGCCGTCAGGCGGCTGACACCGTCCATGATGAGATGCAGGCTGGTGGATTCCAGCGGTTCCAGGAAGCCTGACGACAGGCCGATGGCCACCACGTTCTTGACCCAGCTCTGCTTGCGTCGCCCGGTGACGAAGCGCTGCTGCCGAGGCTCGTCCAGGGGCTTGCCGTCCAGGTGGCCGAGCAGCGTGCGCTGCGCCTCGTCGTCGCCCAGGTAACCGCTGCAATAGACCAGCCCGTTGCCCGTGCGGTGCTGCAGCGGGATGCGCCATTGCCAGCCGGCGGTGCGGGCGGTCGACCGCGTGTAGGGCGTCATCGGGCCAGCGCGCTCGCACGGCACGGCCAGGGCGCGGTCACAGGGCAGCCAGCGGCTCCAGTCCTCGTAGGGCGACTTCATCGCCCCGTCGATCAGCAGGGCGCGAAAGCCGGAGCAGTCGATGAAGAGATCGCCTTCCACGCGGCGCCCGTCGTTCAGGCGCAGCGCCGTCACAAAACCGTCTTCGGGGCGCGTCTCGACCTGCGTGATGGTGCCTTCGATGCGCTTGGCGCCGTGCCGGAGGGCGTACTCGCGCAGGTAGGCACCGTACAGCGACGCATCGAAGTGGAAGGCGTAGTTGAAGGCATTGGAAGCAGCTGGCTCGCCCGGCGTCGGCGGCATGAAGCGCATCTGCCGGGCCATCACCGTCGCGGTCGACCATTCCTCGTAGGACGGCAATTTGTCGCCCATTGCCTGCAGACGCAGCCAGTAGGCCCACAGCGGCCGGTTGTGGATGGCCGGGCCGAAGCCGCCGAAGCCGTGGAAGAAGCGATTGCCGATGCGGCCCCAGTCCTGGAACTCGATGCCGAGCTTGAAGGTGGCGCGCGTGCGCCGGACGAAGTCGGCCTCGTCGATGCCCAGCATCTGGTTGTAGAACTGGACCGTCGGCAGCGTCGCTTCGCCGACACCCACGGTGCCGATGTCCGCCGATTCCACCAGCGTCACCTCGCAGTGTTGGTCGGGTTGGTCGGGTTGGTCAGGCCGGCACAGCATCCGCGCCAGCGGTGCGGCGGTGATCCAGCCGGCGCTGCCGCCGCCCACGATGACGATCCTCTGCAGTGGACGATTTCGCACCAACAGTCTCCAAAAAAAATACAGATCTGGTCAGTCCAGGAGTTTGCCCTATGTCTCTTTGGTCTTACCAGTTGTACTCTAGTCGCACGGCATCGGAATGCATTCCTGACACACACGGCGCGGTTACCCGTGCGCTCGCCAGCCCTGAAACGCAGTGATCACAGACGCAACGGGGCGGTTTTCTCACCGACCAATAGTTGGTGCAACGGACGAACAAAAGCCGCTGTCAGCGAAGCAAGGCGAGCCCGATCACAAGGGCGCAGGGGCGTTGCAGATGAAGGTCTGCGCCCGGCTGCCTCAGTCAATTCAGAACAGGAGACAAAACGTGACGAAAAAGTTGATTCCGCAAGCTCGGAAGTTGACCGTTGTAGCAGCGTGCGCTTTTTTGGCCGCCTGCGGCGGCGGTGAAGGTGGCGGTGGCGGGGGTGCTGCCGAGGGCCGCTTTCAGGCCATCAGTTTCAAGTATCCGGGCGGCAACACGCTCTTGAATGGGCCGACCACGTTGTCGGCTACCGCGACTTCAGGGCTGCCAGTCAGCTTCCGCAGCGGCACGCCCGCCACCTGCACGGTCGCGGACAACCAAGTGACGCTGGTGGCCGCAGGCGAGTGCCAGGTCATCGCGAGCCAGCCCGGTGGTGCTGGCACGGACGGCACCAGATGGGCTGCTGCAGACGATACGAGCCAGCTGTTCAACGTGTTGAAGCATGCGCAACGCCCGGTGACGCCACTGGGCGTCGTTCTGCGGGCGGCTTCCGCAAGCGTCACGCTGTCAGGCAAGACTGACGCGGGTCTTCCGGCGACTTACAAGTCGACGACGCCCGAGATCTGTACCGTGAGCGGCACGACGCTGACCGTGATGAGCACGGGCACTTGTCAGCTTGGCGTGACGGCGCCGGCCGATGCCTCATATGCGGCCATGGCCGAGACGCCGGCCTTTATTGCAGTCAGTCCACTGCCGCCTTCGGTGGCCCAGTTGCAGGGTATGACTCAGACAGTCGCGCTGGCTTCGGTCGATGCCGGCGGCAATGCCCTGACGTATGCAAGCACCACCCCCGCAGTTTGCACGGTGGCGAGCACCGAGCTCCGCCTGAACGCCAAGGGAATCTGCGCGGTGACCCTGTCCAAAGCAGGAGGCGCTTCCGAGAACTTCCAGGTGATCGTTGATCCGCGTGTGTTCGCCGCCGGCTTTGATTCGGCGGCGAAGCGCACTTCGCAGTTTGGTGAACTCAACTACTCCGCGGGCTTCCCGCTCGCTTGGTGTGGTGGTGGGCCAAATCCGCCGAACTGCAACCTGACGGTGACGGGTTTCTCCGCGACCTTCGGCGTAGACATCAGCAAGGCGTCGAACCCCAACTGGGACGGCTCTACCAAGGACTGGTGGTCTTTCCTCACGGCCGAGATCGGCGCGCCAAGGAAGAAGACCGACTCCGGCTACGACTGGCTTCCTTTCGATGTGAAGACCGAGGACTCGCTGTACATGTTGTTGGCAATAAACCAGCCCGCACTCGACGTAGGAAGTTCTGACAACGAACGTGGTGTGTATGTGCGCATCAAGACCAATCACTTGGTGAAGAAGGGCAATGATGACTGCTATGTGACAGTCTCGGCGCACTTGCGTCCGACATCTGCAGCGCCTTCCGAGTACGTGATCCCGTTCAAGGACTTCGCGGTGACGGACAAGTGCGGCAGCCCTGATCTTCCGCAGACCGAAGGGTGGATGTACGACTGGGGTGTGTCGGCCGAATCGAAGGCAGCTGCGCTCGCCGAAATCCGGGCGTATGGCATTCGCGCGTTGCAGTTTGCGCCTGGCACGGTGAATCTCAAGCGGCCGACGCCGAACGCTGACGGCACTTTGCCCAGCCCGACGGACGCCGGCTACACGCTGAGCACCGACATCACCGTCTATGGCCTGATCACCGTGCAGTGAACACACCGTGGCTTCACTTCAAACAATTGAGAGAGACAAGTCGATGAGAAAGTTCAGAACGACCGCCATCCATCGCGGCATGGTCCACATGATGCTGCTCACCGTGGGCAGCGCAGCTTTGGCGCAGTCGACTGCTGAAAAGCCGCCGAACAACCTGGAAACCGTCGTCATCACCGGCCAGCGCGCGGCACTGCAGTCGGCCCAGAAGATCAAGCAGAACGCCGAGGAAATCGTCGACTCGGTCGTCGCGGAAGAGGCCGGCAAGTTGCCGGACAAGTCGATCACCGAAGTGCTGCAGCGCGTCGTCGGCGTCATCATCGACCGCAACAAGTCGCGTGGCGATCCGGAGCACTTCTCCGTCGAAGGCTCGGGCATCAGCGTGCGGGGCCTCAGCTGGGGCTCGTCGCTGCTGAATGGCCGTGAGTCGTTCTCCGCCGGCTGGCCGGGCCGCGAGCTGAGCTGGGGCGATGTCCCGCCCGAGTTGATGGCCGGGGTGGACGTCTACAAGAACCCCTCCAGCGAGATCATCGAAGGCGGCGTCAGCGGCACGGTGAACCTGCGCACGGCCTTGCCCTTTGACTACAAGGGAACCAAGGCCTACCTGTCGGTGGGCAACAACTACACGCAGCGCTCGGGCAAGAATTCGCCCAGCATGTCGGGGCTGTACACCACCCAATGGAATACGGACATCGGCCGCGTCGGCGTGCTGCTGGACCTGTCGTACAACCACTCCAGCTTCCAGAACGAGAGCATCCAGCTCGATGCCTACTACCCCCGCACAGACCTGATCGCTGGCAAGGTGGCGTGGGCGCCGAAATCGGCCTCGTTCCGCAACAACACCGGCGACAACGAACGCGCCGGCTTCTATGGCGCACTGCAGTGGAAGCAGGGCAGCATGGACTCATCGCTGACCTATTTCGTGTCGGGTGCACGTGAGACGGGCAGCGAGCAGGGCTTCTACACCGGTGTGGAGAATGCCTACAAGTCGACGATCAGCGATGCGAAGTACGACGCCAACAACGTGCTGACCTCTGGCACCTACACCTATCTGACCGGCGCCGGAGCGAACACCTCCCCGCTCGGCGGGCTGGGCCTGCAAATCACGCGCGGCTGGAATCAGAGCAAGTCGCAGACACGTGAACTGGCGTGGAACTTCAAGTGGGCCGTCAACGACAAGTGGCTGCTGCAGAACGACGTCCAGTGGGTTCATGCGAAGAACGATTCGGTCGGCCGCAACCTGCAGCTGGGAACTTTCGCGCCGAGCATGCACATCGACGTGCCAGGAAAAAGCCCCGTGCGCATCGGGTTCGACCAGACCAGCAAGGAGTACCTGGCCAATCCGGACAACTACTACTGGAATCTGGTCATGCCGGGCATGAGCAAGGCAGATGCCGACCTCTACGCCTGGAAGGCAGACGCACGTTACCGTTTTGACGACCCCATCCTGCGTGACATCCGTGTCGGCGTGAGAGCCACCTACCGTGTCGCGCGCCACTACGACGCGTCGGGCCAGACCTGGACGTCCATTGCCGAGCCCTGGGCCGTCAAGCCGAACGTGACGCCCGGCCAGATGCCCCCAGACGATGGCTCATGGCAGTCGCGCGGAAGCTTCGCCTACCTGAAGGACCCACGCTACCAAGGCGTGCCGGTCGAAACGTTCAACTTCGGCAACTTCTATGGCGGCAAGGCGGGCGCCCTGCCCAATATCGTCATGCCGACGATCGGCGCCGTGCGCGACTATCCGAACACGTACAAGACGCTGCTTACCGACTACCGCTACCAGCAATGCCTGGATGGCAAGAAGCTGTACCCATCCGTGACGTGCAATGAGGCGGATTTCAAGAACTACTTCCAGCAGCTGGTTTACGACAACGACCCGTCCAAAACCAGCACGCACAGCGAACAGACCGACGCGGTCTACGCCACGCTGCGCTTCGGTTTCGACGACCTGAAGTTCCCCATCGAAGGCAATGCCGGCGTGCGCGTCGTGCTGACCCGCGACGTCTCGCACGGCTACTCGGTTTTCGAGACGAAATACAGCCAGGACACGCCGCCCCATCTGCCGCGCTTCGACCTCACCGAACCTCTTGACGTGCAGAACCAATTCGTCAAGGTGCTGCCGTCGCTCAACCTGAAGATGAATTTCACCGACAGGTTGCAGGCCCGCCTGGCGATGGCCCAGAGCATGAACCGGCCTGGCTTCAACCAGCTGGGCGAGTACATCAAGCTGTGGCAGGACTACAACTTCGACAAACAGACGGTCACCTACCGTGGAGAGAACACCGGCAACGTCAAGCTCAAGCCCATCACGGCCAACAGCTATGACCTGGCGCTGGAGTGGTACCCGCGTGACGGCCAGTCCATCACGGCCACGGCGTTCCATAAAGACGTCAAGAACGTCATCATGAACTCCGCCTACTCCCGTACCTACAACAGTGAAGCTGGCAATCCGCAGATTTTCCCCATCACGGGTCCCGACAACGTGGGGAAGGCGAAGGTCAGCGGCCTCGAGGTTGCGGGCATGACCTACCTGGACAAGCTCCCGTTCCTGGAAGGCGTGCTGCCGGAATGGGCCAAGGGCATCGGCGTGTCGGCCAACTACACCTACATCGACGCCAAGCAAAGCCTGTACAAGCAGATCTACAACCCCTATTGCGATGCGGGCAGGGCGACGACGAATGGCACGCTGCACCTGTTCGGCTGCGACACCAACGGCCTGCCGTTCAGTGCTCTGCCGCTGCCCTACATGGCCAAGAACGCGTACAACTTCGTCCTGATGTACGACCGTGGTCCGCTGTCGGCGCGGCTGGCCTACAACTGGCACAGCCGCATCCTGCAGTCGGCGGACGCCAATGGCACGCGTGGCGAGGACGCGACGAGCGCCGACCCGGCGCGCCCGGGTGCCCAGGACGTGGGCTGGGGCCTGCCAACCTGGCAGGAGGCATTCGGCCAGTGGGACGCCGGCATGAACTACAGGTTCAGCGACACGCTCAGCATGTCGCTCAACGTGACCAACCTCAACAACGTCATCGTCCGCCAGACGCAGCAGCAGCACATCGGCACGATGGGACGCGCGTGGTTCTACCCTGGCCGCAGCTACTCGCTGAGCGCACGCTACGAGTTCTGACGCGCCCCTGACGCGGCGTCACCTGCATGCCGCCCGGACGGGCTGTCCGGGCGGCATGCCCACTTGTGTGGATCGACGCCGTGCGTGGCCAGAGACGGAAATGATTGAACTCGGCGCAGGTCGTTCAATGCGCCCAAGAACTTGGCAGAGTCTCTATGCAGAAGGTTGATCGCATCGTCGTCGTGGGCGGTGGCAGCGCCGGCTGGATGGTGGCCGCGGCGCTGGTCACCGGGCTGAAAGGCCGCGCCACCGTCGAGGTGGTCGAGTCCGAGGACATCGGCATCATCGGCGTCGGTGAAGCCACCTTCCCGTCCATCCGCAACTACAACCAGCTGATCGGCATCGACGAGCGCGATTTCCTGCGCGCCACCAACGGCACCTACAAGCTGGGCATCCGCTTCTGCGACTGGCGGGACGTTGGCAAGGACTACTTCCACACCTTCGGCCATTTCGGCAACCTGTTCGGCTCGCAGACGTTGTGGGCCCAGCACCGGCGCATGGGCCTGGCCGAGCCGCTGGGCGTGCAGTGCGTGCCCACGGTGATGGCGATGAAGGGCCGTTTCGTGCTGCCCAGCGAGCAGGCGCAGTTCAAGTACGCCTACCACTTCGACGCCGTCCAGTACGCCGCCTTCCTGCGCAATCTGGCCGTGCAGCGCGGTGCCCGCCACACGCTGGGACGCATCACCGACGTGTCACGCCGCGCCGACGGCGGCGTGGCCGCCTTGCAACTGGAGGACGGCCGGCGCATCGGGGGCGACCTGTTCGTCGACTGCTCGGGCTTTCGTTCCCTGCTGTTGGGCCAGGCGCTGGAGGAGCCCTTCGTCGACTTCAGCCACTGGCTGCCCGTCGACGGCGCGTGGGCCTGCCCCACGGAACGGGTCGGCGAGGAACTGGCGCCGTACACCCAGGCCACGGCGCTGGAAGGGGGTTGGGCGTGGCGTATCCCGCTGCAGAGCCGCACCGGTCATGGCCACGTGTTCGCGAGCCGCTTCATCGACGCCGACCGTGCGCGCGAACAACTGCTGGCGCGGCTCGACGGCAAGCCGCTTGGCGAGCCGCGGCTGCTGCGCTTCACGACCGGCCACCGCGAGCGCTTCTGGGTGCACAACGTCGTCGCCATCGGCCTGTCCTCCGGCTTCCTGGAGCCGCTGGAGTCCACCAGCATCTACCTGATCCAGGACGGCATCAGCCGCCTCATGACCCTGCTGACGGCCGGCTGGCCGGTGGACGAGAACGACCGGGCGCTGTTCAACGACGGTGCGGCACGCCGCTTCGCGCGCATCCGCGACTTCATCATCCTGCACTACTGCCTGACCCGCCGCCGCGACAGCGAGCTGTGGCGTCATGTCGCGACGATGGAGCTGCCCGAGACCCTGGCCTTCCGGATGGAGCTGTGGCGTCGCTACGGCGTGCTGCATGAATACGACGAGGAAGGCTTCGACGCCACCAGCTGGCTGGCCATCCACGCCGGCATGGAGCACTGGCCGGAGCGCAACGATCCGGTCTTCGCGGAGATCCCGCCGGAGCGGGCGTTGGCGGCGCTGAATCAGCGTCGCAAAGCCATCGAAGCCTCGGTGGCGCGCATGCCGCAGCACCATTGCACGCTGCTCGAGATGCTGGGCTGATGTCAGCCCGAACTGATCAACCTGAAAGGTGAAGCGCCATGTGGCAGGGGTCGAAATCGCCCGTAGTTTTCCCAGCGGATGGCCGTTTCGCCGTCCCGCATCCTTCCGAATCGAGGCTTCCATGATTGCGCGCGTGCTTGCGCTCCTGGCGCTTGTCCAGGCCTGCGTCTGGTCGCAGCCGAGCCAGGCCGAGAACCCCGTTGTCCAGACCAGCTTCACCGCCGATCCGGCGCCGTTGGTGCACAAGGGGGTTGTCTACCTCTACACCGGGCAGGACGAGGACGAAGCCCGCGACTTCAAGATGCGCAACTGGCGGCTCTACACGTCAACCGACATGTCGAACTGGACCGACAAGGGCGTCGTGGCGTCGCTGGCGACCTTTCCCTGGGCGGTGCAGGACAACGACGCCTGGGCTTCCCAGGTGGTCGAGCGCGCTGGCAAGTTCTACCTCTATGCGTCGGTGAGCGTACCGGGCTGGCCCAAGAGCGTGATTGCCGTCGCGGTGGCCGACAAGCCCGAGGGGCCGTTCAAGGATGCGCTGGGCAAGCCGCTGATCGACAAGGGCGTCGGCTATTTCGACCCCACGGTCTTCGTCGACGACGACGGGCAGGCCTATATGTACTGGGGCAACCCGAACCTGTACTACGTGAAGCTGAACCCGGACATGATCTCCTACAGCGGCGAGATCCAGCAGGCCGAGGGCAAACCGCGCAACTACCAGGAAGGCCCCTGGTTCTACAAGCGCCAGGGCAAGTACTACATGGCCTACGCGTCGGCCTGCTGCCCCGAAGGCATCGGCTACGCCATGAGCGACAAGCCCACCGGCCCTTGGGTCTACAAGGGCGACATCATGGACCACAACACCAACTCGACCGGCAACCACCCGGGCATCGTCGACTACATGGGTGGGTCCTACCTGTTCGGGTTCAACTACCGGCTGAACTTTGCCGACACGCCCATCCATCGCGAACGCCGCTCCGTCACCGTGACCCGGTTCGACTACAACGCGGACGGCACCATCAACATGCTCCCCTGGTGGGACAACGCCGGCGTCGCTCCTCTCAAACCCTTGTCGCCCTACGAACGCGTGGAAGCCGAGACCATGGCGTGGACGTCGCGCCTGAAGCGGGATCGGGATCACCAGTTCGACTGGGCACCTGGCATCAAGACCGCGCGCAATGACAAGGTCGGCATGGTCGTCACACGCATCACCGATCTCAGCTACATCAAGGTCAACGGCGTCGACTTTGGCAGCAAGGGCGCGGCCCGTTTCGTCGCCAATCTGGCCAGTGAGACGGAAGGCGGCAAGATTGAATTGCGGCTCGACAGCGTCGATGGACCGCATCTCGGCACCCTGGCGGTGGCCCGCACCGGCGGCCGCGATCAGTGGCAACAGCAAAGCGTGCCGGTCTCGGGCGCCACGGGCCTGCACGACCTCTACCTCATCTTCAGGGGTCAAGGCGAGCCGACGATGTTTGAGTTCGATCACTGGCGCTTTGAGCGCAAGTGAAGCCTGTGACCCTTAAGCCGCCCCTGATCTCCGTGGTAACCGGGTATCCCGGCGCGAAGCGATTACAGCTGTGACCGGTGGGCGCTCAGCTTTGCAGCCCAATCCAACGATTTCGTGAAGTTTTAGTATGCGCGACCTTTCCTTGCCGGTTATATGTCTGCTATTGATTGTCGGATCAAACAGTGTGCTCGCATCAGCGTCGGAGCAGTGCATTACGCTGCAAGGCGACGCGGGCGGGAAGCGTTTTGACGGCATTGGCATCGTCGATGGGGGCGGGGCTACCTCCGTCTTGTTGAAGGATTATCCGGAACCCCAGCGCAGCCAGATTCTTGATTTGATGTACAAGCCCAGGTTCGGTGCTTCCGTCATCGCGCTGTATGTCGAAATTCCCGGCGACGGCAACTCTACGCAGGGCTCCATGCTCAGTCACATGCACAAGCGCGATGACTTGAACCATTCGCGCGGTTATATGTGGTGGGTGATGCAGGAGGCCAAGAAACGCAACCCGAAACTCTCGCTGGATGCCACTGCCTGGAGCGCGCCCGGATGGCTGGGCGATCAGGGTACGCTGTTTGCAAAAAATGCCGGCAGCGACGAAAAGGGCGACCTCGATTTCTTTTCACAAGACACGGCCAACTACTATGTGAAGTGGCTTCAGGGCCTGCGCCAGGTGTATGGGCTGGAATTGGACGCGATCGGCATTCGCAATGAAAAGGGCGTGAGCTATGACTTCAGCAAGGCGCTGCGCACAACGCTGACCGCGAACGGTTTCAAGTCGACCAAGATTCACGCCTTTGACAACTGGCCGGACGATTGGAAATTCAATTTTGTAAAGGACATGCTGACGGACAAGGACTTGCGCGACTCGATCGACATCATCGGCGCCCATATCAATCCGCCCGAATCATTCACGCCCGCATCGGTGCGCGATTTGGCTGGAAGCCTCAACAAGCCGATCTGGAATACCGAGCAGCACGTATACAAGGCTGGCTACGACGGCCTGATATCGATGGTGCAGGGTTTCAACGAGAATTTTGTCCGCAGCGGCGCCACCAAGGTCGTCAACTGGTATGGCATTGCCGGCTTGTACACCATGACCCCATATTCCGGAGAGAAAGAAGCGGCCATCCGGGCCAACTGGCCTTGGAGTGCGCATTACCAGCTAAACCCCGTGCTTTGGGGTTACGCCCATTACGGTCAGTTCAGCGAAATCGGTTGGAGCTACCTCAATGGTGCTAGTGGCGACCTGACGGCGGGCGGCACTTATGTCACCCTGAAATCGCCAACTGGCGACTACAGCGTCATCCTGGAAACCAAAGCTGCCAAAGCCCCGCAGCAGGTCCGTTTCGAAATTGGCGGCGGCCTGTCGTCGAACAAGCTGGCCGTCTGGCGCAGCAATGAGCAGGAGCATTTCGTACGCCAGGATGATCTCGAACCGGTCAAGGGTGTCGTGACGCTCACCCTCGATCCGCATACGGTCTATTCGCTGACGACCACTCGCGGGCAGCGCCAAGGTGGTTTCGACAAGATCCCGGAGGTCAAGGCTTTCCCCTTCCCCTATTACGAGACCTTCGAACAATACGCCGACCCGAAGCAATGGGGATATTTGCCGCGCTACTTCTCCGACATCAGCGGTGCCTTCGAGTTGACCGCTTGCCCGGGCGGGAAAGGACGTTGCCTGCGTCAGATGACGCCAGTGCCAACGATTTCGTGGGGTCCTGATTGGCAGCCATACACCATCGTTGGCGACGACGCCTGGCAGGACTACGAAGTCAGCGCCGACGTGTACCTGCAGCCTGGCGACGCGGCCGCCGTGATGGGGCGTGTGAACCACGTTGGCACGGGTTTCGGTGTCACGCCGAAGGGCTACTTCGCGCAACTGGACGACAGTGGGCAGTTGCGGTTGGTCGTCGTTCGCGGCAAGGTTGACCCGAAGAAGCTGGAAGGCGACGCCGAGCAGCAGGCCTTGATCAAGGCGCAAAACGACAGCAGTGCTGGTGGCGAAAAAGTGCTCGCGACGGCTCGGTTAGCGGGCATCTCGCCAAATCGCTGGCACAAATTGGCGCTGCGTTTCAATGGTCCCACCATCACCGCCGTCGTCGATGGCAAAGCGGTAGTGAGTGCGATCGACACGCTGTACGGGAAGGGAATGGCGGGTCTGATGGCAGGCGCATCGCAGAACAGGGTCAGCACGCCGTACTTCGACAATGTGCTGATCAACAGACTGGATGGCACGTTGCCGAAGCCAGCGACCGCCATCGCTGGGCAGCGTTCGGTTTATCCAAGCTCGGCGCGGTGAAATTCTGGGATCAATTTCTCCATGACTTTTGAACTGCGCGGGCAGCGCTCTACTGGATCGCAAGCCCGGCGTTCTTGAGGCGGGGCGTTGGGCCGGCGTGGTGCCAGACGCACCCTCTGAGCCGCTATGGCGCCTTCGGGGGCAGGGGTGGAACAGACCACCGAACGCACACGGCATACCGCGTGCGGCGGGTCGTGCGGTCCGTCGGTGTCTTGTCCATCTTGTGCTCCCCCTGGGATCGAATCCGCCCGATGTCGTTCGGCCTACTGTGGGGCCGAAGCAGCGGTCGGCGGGCGGCCGAGCAGCCGGCGCGGGATGTATTGGTAGTCCTTGCCGTCCGGCTTCTTCCAACCCAGCATCAGCGCGAGACCAAAGCCAGGCCCCTGAAAGTAGCGCACACGGAAGTGGCGCAGGCCTTTGGCCAGCTTCAGCGTGTCCATCAGCGGGCTCGCCGCATGGATG
This sequence comes from Roseateles sp. P1_C6, assembly GCF_056406315.1. NCBI lineage: Bacteria > Pseudomonadati > Pseudomonadota > Betaproteobacteria > Burkholderiales > Sphaerotilaceae > Roseateles > Roseateles sp. P1_C6. The sequence goes on along the minus strand of NZ_JBFUAK010000016.1, from coordinate 69,321 downwards.
CCGTCGTTGTTGATCACCTCCACGCCATCCACGGTAAGGATGGCCCCGTCGTCAGACAGCAGCATGAGATCCATGGTGATGTCCTGCGGGATGTTGACGGTGAAGCGGATGTCCAGCCCGAACCATTCGTTGATGTCCAGGCCCGGGAAGCCGTCGCGGAAGTCACGCGGTGTGATGTCGAGCTGGGCCAGGCAAACGGTCTTGATGGGTTTGCGCCGGCGCATTTCATTCACGGACGTGGTGCCTTCGCGCAGGCGGTAAACCTCAGCCACCATCGGCCGGTCCGGCGCGTCTCCACATTCGTCAAACAGTTTGGCCGGCGCCGCGCTGCTGGCAGCCGGGGCGGCCGCCGCAAGCGGCGCAGGGGGCGGCGGCACCGGCACAGGCACAGGCGGCGGGGGCGGAGGCAGAGGCGGAGGCGGAGGCGGGGGTGGCACGGGTTCGACCTTGCGTACCTCGATCACCGGGAGCTCGGGTATGACCGGAGGCGCCAGATCGGGCATCTTGGGCGGCAGCGGCGGGGGCTCGGGAGGCTTCGATGCCGTCTTGGGCTGGATGATTTTCATACCCGTGATGGGGGGCTTCTTTGGCGGCGGCACCTGTGAGCGCCACGACAGCACCGCTATCAGCAGCAGCAGATGGAAGATCACCGCAATGGTCAGCGCGTAGCCGTTGAACCGGCGGCCCCATCGCGGCGGCTGTGCAGGTTCGGCGGTCGGCGGAGCGGGATCGTGAGAGGGCGAGGTCATAAGTTGTTTTGTGACGTTCGGCTGTTGTCCGGCAGCCTGTAAGACTTGTCGGCGCTCAGAAGATCTCGATCACCGTCGCAGCAGGCGCAAGGCCGTCGCTGACGGCGCGCAGCGTGGCGCGGCCGCCGTCCCCGGCCTTGCCGGTGGACTGCAGGATCACCTGGGCCTGGCCGTTGAACACGCTGCGCTGCCAGGGTGCGGCCGGTGTGGTGGTGCGCAGCGTGGCCCAGCGGCGGCCACCCTGCGCGCCGTCGAACAGCGCGCGCGTGCCACCGGCCGGTGTCGGGAAGACGGCGGTCAGCGTGGCCTCGGCGCCCGCAGTCGGGTCCAAATCGATGACCGCCATGCCAGCCTCCTGTCGCACCGAAACCGGGCGGCCGTCGAGATGGAACTGCACGCCCGGCGCGATCTCGCCCAGGAGCAGCACCTGGCGTTCGCCGGCGGGCGCCTTGCATGTGATGGTGGCCTGCACCACGTTCCAGGCACTGTCGGCGGGCTGCTGCTCCGGCGGAACCCAGGCGAAGGGGTCACGCCAGCCGGCGTCGCCGGTGCCACCTGTCCCGGCCATCAGCGCGGCCGCCTCCTCGGGCCGGGCGATGCTGCGGTGGCGCCAGCGCGTGGCGGCTGCGTAGCGATGCAGTTCGGTCGGTCGGTCGGCCTCGTGCGAGCCGGGGTCACCGTTGCCCATGCCGATGAGCCGCACCGGCCCGCTGGCCTCGAACGCGACGCGGTGGGCCGCGGTGGGAACGACGCGGCCCTCGCGGTCGACGACGTTCACGGTGACCACCGCGACATCGTCACCGCCGGCGCGCAGCCGCGCGCGGTCGACGGTCAGCCGCACCGCGGCGCCGTCGCCCGTGGTGGCCACGGTCTGCGTTGTGACGAGTTGGCCGGCTCGGTAGCCGCGCGCCACCAGGCTGCCCGGCGCGTAGGGCACGCTCCACTGCAGGTGGCCGTAGCGTTGCAGCGCCTTGCGGCCGAGCGAGCTGCCGTTCAGCAGCAGCTCGACCTCGTCGGTGTTGGCGTAGACGCGCACGTCGACGGGCTGGCCTTCGCGACCCGGCCAGTTCCAGTGCGGCAGCACGTGCACCATGGGCTCGGCAGTCCAGGCGGCCTTCAGGTACTGGCCGCTGTCCTTCAGCGCGCCGGTCGTGTCCATCATGCCGAACTGCGACGAGACGGCGGGCCAGCCGAAGGGCGTGGTCTCGCCGCGGTAGTCGAAGCCGGTCCAGAAGAACACGCCGGCCAGGAAGGGGCGCTCGGCGTTGAAGCGCCAGGCCTCCTCGATGCTCGAGGTCGAGTCGCCCCCCGAGCGCTTGTCGTAGGCGGCGATGTGCACGCGGGCCGGGTCGTCGGTGTAGATGCCGCGCGTCGCGTAGGTCAGGCCTTCCTCGGTGACGACCGATGCTCGGTCGGGGAAGCGCCGGTGCATCGCGTCGATGTCATGCTGGCCCTTGTAGTTGAAGCCGATGACCTGCGAGCCGACCGATGTGCCCTCGGCCTGGCCCGAGCTGGAGGCGGCCAGCGTTGCGGGCCGGGTCGGGTCCAGGCGGCGCACGATGGCCTGCATCTGCTGCGCCAGGCGCGTGCCGATCTCGGTGTTCTCGATGGCCCATTCCTCGTTGCCCACCGACCACAGAATCACCGACGGGTGGTTGCGGTCGCGCCGCACCATGCGCTCCAGCTCGTCACGGATCTGCGGCGCAGTGCCCATCATGCGGTGCTCGTCGATGACAAGGATGCCGAGCCGGTCGCAGGCATCCAGCAGCTCGGGCGTCGCCGGATGGTGTGCCGAGCGGATGGCGTTCACGCCCATGCCCTTGAGCATCTTCAGCCGCGCCTCGTGCATGGCGTCGGGCAGGGCGATGCCGATGCCGGCATGGTCCTGATGGTTGTTGACGCCGTGCAGCTTGACGTGGCGGCCGTTGAGGAAGAACCCCTCGTTGGCATCGAAGCGGATGGTGCGGATGCCGAAGGGCGTGTCGATACGGTCGACGACCTCGGCGCCGCGCTTGACGAGGGTCGTCAGCGTATAGCGCTGCGGCGTCTCCAGTGACCACAGCTGCGGCGCTTTGACGCTCAGTCGGGCTGTCACGTCCAGGCTGGCGTCGGCGGCCACGCGGCCAGTCGGCACGCTGGCGCGGGCGACGATGCGGCCGGCGGGGTCGCGCAACTCGTGTTGCAGGCTGAAGGACTCGGCCGCATTGCCGCCGTTGCGCACCGTGGTGTCGACGGCCACCTCAGCGTGGTCGCCGGCGACGGTGGCGCGCACGAAGCTGCCCTGGGGCGCCACGTGCAGCGGCGCCGTCTGCGTCAGCCAGACATGGCGGTAGATGCCCGCGCCTTCGTACCACCAGCCCTCCGGCGTGGTGGCGTCCACGCGCACCGCGACGACGTTGCGCCCGCCGAAGTTCAGGTAGTCGGTGATGTCGACGTTGAAGCTCGAGTACCCGCTGGCCTCGTGGTGCAGGTAGTGGCCGTTGACCCAGACAACGCTGTCGCGGAACACGCCATCGAACTCCAGCGCGATGCGCTGGCCGCGCGCCGACGCGGGAACGGCCAGCTCACGCCGGTACCAGCCGATGCTGTTCTCGGGGAAGCCCCGGCCGATGGCCTTGGAGCCGTGCGCCGGACTGCCGTGCGAGCTGAACGGCAGCTCCACGGCCCAGTCGTGTGGCAGGTCGACGCGGCGCCATGGCCGGTCCTCGAAGTCCGCCGCAGCGGGGCCGTCGCCAAMGCCGGCTTTGGCGAAGAAGAACGACCGCGTGCCGTGGTCGAAGTCCTTCGCCGGGTCTTGTGCGTGGCCCAGCGCGAAGCGCCAGCCCTCGTCGATGCGGGTGCGCTGGCGCGCGCCGTCCGCAGCGCTGGCGCTGCCCACGGCGAAGGCCAGTGCGAGGGCCCAGAACACCCAGGAAAAGAGGGAAGCTTGTCTCATGTTGATGTTTGACGTTGGGATCATGGTTTGCTCGGATTCGCTTCGGCGGCCCGGCGCGGCCAATGCAGCAGGACGCGCGCCTGGTTGCGCACGATGGTGAGTTCGACGCGCGGGCCTGCGGCCAGCAGCGACTGCAGGGTCGCGACATCGCTGATCGGTTGCTGGGCGGCGCTGACGATGACGTCGCGTGCCTGCAAGCCGGCGGCCGCGCCGACGCTGCCTGCCTCGACCGCCAGCACGATGAGGCCGGCCTTGTCGCCGAGGCCGGCGGCCGACTGCTCTCCCAGGGTCTCGACGGGCTTGAGGCTCAGGCCCTGCAGTTGCACGGCTTGCAGCGTTGCAACCTGGCTCAGCGCCCGGGGCATGGGGAATTCGGGCTGCTCCGCCAGCGCCTTCAGCCGCGCCGGCCGCACGCCGAAGTCATCCATCGGGAAGTTGACGAAGCCGGCGCGCGCGGCAAGTGCCGCGTTCGTGACCGTGTAGTCGCCACGTTCCGGCGCGGCGAAGCGCGGGTCACCGGCGACCGAATCGGCGTCGGTGCCGCGGGCCTGGGCGGCTCGCAGGTCGGCCTCGGCGATGAAGAGGTTGCGGTTGACGCTGCGCCCCCAACGCTTGATCTCCACCGGCTGGTGCGCCCCCATGACGAGGTTGGACTCGAACACGTCACCGCCGTTGTCGAACCACACATGCGGGTGGAAGCTGCCGCCCACGAGGATGTTGTTGCGCACGATGCGCTGGAAGCCCTCGCGCAGCTTGAGCCCACCGGCCAGCATCAGGTTCTCTTCGATGACGTAGTTGGAGGCGCCGTCGTCCAGGTCCACATCCCAGCCGTGGTCGCAGCGCCAGCGGTTGCGACGCATGACGATGGGCTCCATGGCATCCAGCAGCGCCAGCACGGGGTAGGTAGCCGCCCGGCGGTCCATCTCGGCGCGGTCGGGGTGCCAGAAGCGATCGCGGCCCCAGCTGTTGAAGCTGCCGTGGTCGCCGGTCAGGCGCACGGTGTCGAACACGTCGTTGTGGGTGATGCGGTGGCCGCCCCAGGTGCCGTCGCCGATGTTGATGCCGGCCCGCGGCATGCGGTAGATGCTGTTGTGGTCGACCGTGATGCGCGCGGCCATCGCGATCTGCACGCCGGTGGCCTGGCGGTCGATCTGGCCGATGTCGTGGATGAGGTTGTCGCTCGCCTCGGAGTCCTTGGGATAGGCGTCCGACTTCGGGCCGGGCGTGCGGTCGATGGCTGCGACGTCCAGCTGCTCGTGGTACTCGAACAGCGGTGAACGCACGGCCTCCGCCCGGCCGACGAAGGCCACGGCCGTGCCGCCGATGTCGTGGATGTGGTTGCCCGAAACCGTCACGCGCTGTACGCGCCCACTGACGACGATGGCGTGGCCGCCGAGGTCGATGAACTCGGAGCCCTCAATGCGAACGTCGCCGGCGTTCTCGATGGTCACGGCACCGACGCGATGGAACTTCCAGTCCGAGCGCAGCAGCGGCTCGGTGGCCTTCAGGAAGGTGGGCTCCGTTTCCCGGAACACCAGGTTGAGAACCCGAACGTGCTGCACCTGAGCCTTGCTGCCCTCTATGCGGATCAGGGCTTCTTGCGCGCTGCCGCGAAAGCCTCGTGCCGGCGGCCGTTCGCCAGCCAGTGGCTTGAAATAGAGCCAGCCCTCGCGGCGGTCGTGGAACCACTCGCCAGGCGCGTCCAGCTCTTCCAGCACGTTCTCGACGTAACGGTCCTTGTCGCTCGGCGTCATGACGCGGTTGTTGGCGAGCTGTTCGCCATGGAGGAGGCTGCCGTCGGGTTTCTTGCCGAGAATGGGGATCTGCAGCCCGCCCCAGCCATAACCATGCAGCGCATGCAGCACGGCGCCTTGCGGGTCATGCCAGCGCGCCAGGCGCTCGGGCGACGTGGCATCGGCGGCGCCGCCAAAGCCCGGGTTTGCCGGGTCAACATTGGGGTAGCGGGCGCGCACCAGCGCGTGCTGCCCCAGCCACAGGCGCTGGAACGCTGCGCCAGCGAACCGGGCGCGCCAGAGGCCGTCCTTCCAGCGCTCCCAGCGCAGTGCCGGCAGCGACGTCGCGCCGCTCAGCACGGGCTGGGCACCCGGCGCCGCGGCGAGCACGAAAGGCTCGTCTGCCGTGCCCGACAGCGCCTCATCAATGACGATGGGCGCCGACAGCTGGTAGTTGCCAGCAGCCAGTTCGATGCGGCGGATGCGCTTGTCGGTCCGCGCCCGCTGCAGGGCGGACTCCAGCGACTTGGCGTCCTTCACGGTCAGCGCATCGGCCTGGGCGCCGCAGACCAGAACCGCCAGAGTGAGCAGCAGTGACTTCATCCGCATGACGGACCCGGCAGCGACTCGGTCATCCGCGTCGGGTGGCAGGCATTCACCGTCCCCGTCATGGCGCGGCCTTGATGCGCACCATGATCACGCCATGCGGCGCCACCTTGCCGCCGTAGCTGCCGCGCACGCCCTTCGTGACCTTCTTGCTCCACAGGTCCTTCACGTCGGCCTTCTGGTCGACGGGCAACTGGAGCTGTTCCCAAGCCACCTTCATGTCGGCCGGCGTCTTGCCGCGGTTGAACAGCACTGCGGCGTACTCGCCGCCTGCCAGCGGACGGACCCAGACCTCGAGGTCGCCTTGCTTCAGCGCGCGGCAGCCTTGCTGGCCCAGCGGATCCTGGTCGACGGCGATGACGTCCTTGTTGGTGAGGATGCGCAGCGTGTCGGCGTCCATCTTCGACAGGTCGTTGCCAGCGATCAGCGGCGCGGCCAGCATGGCCCACAGCGAGAAGTGCGACTCGTACTCGGTCGTCGTCATGCCGCCGTTGCCCACTTCCAGCATGTCAGGGTCGTTCCAGGCATTGGGCGCCGACTGGCCACCGCGCGCGGCTTGCATGTCCAGGATGTTGGTCATGCCATTCCCCTTGTCCTTCGTGCTTTCCCAACCGTCGTAGATGTCATGGGTGGTGCGCCACAGGTGGCCCACCGTCGGGCCCCAGCGCTCGGGATGGTCGGTGCCCCATTCGCAGATGGAAAACACGATGTCGCGACCGGACTCGCGCAGGGCCTTGGCCATGACGGTGTAGGCCGCCTCGGCGTTGCGGGTGCCGGTGTTGCACCAGTCGTATTTCAGAAAGTCCACGCCCCATTTGGCGTACTGGCTCGCGTCCTGGAACTCACGGCCTGCGCTGCCCGGGCGACCGGCGCAGGTCAGTGAGCCGGCATCGGAGTAGAGGCCGAACTTCAGGCCCTTGGCGTGCACATAGTCGGCCAGTGCCTTGATGCCCGACGGGAAGCGCTCGGGGTCGGCCTGGATGTTGCCGTCGGCATCGCGGCTCTTCTGCCAGCAGTCGTCGATGACGATGTACTGGTAGCCGGCGTCCTTCATGCCGGACGCAGCCATGGCGTCGGCCTGCTGGCGGATCAATTGCTCGCTGACGTTGCAGTCGAACTTGTTCCACGAGTTCCAGCCCATCGGCGGGGTCGGCGCGACATTGGGCTTGGGAGCCTCCAGCTTCAGCGTCCCGTCGGCGTGGGCGGGCGTGATGGCGATGAAGCAGAGCAGCGCGACGGTACGAGCGGCGCGTCGGATGAGGTGGTGCATGCAGAGATTCACTTGAAGGGGATGGGAAGAGCGCCGTTGAGCGGTGCGTCGAACGGACGTCGGGCTCAGCGCCCGTAGCGCCGCGCTGCCGACTCCAGCGGCCAGTCGTCGGTGCGCAGGGGCGGTAGGGGCAGGCCGTCGCCGCCGACCACATTGGCTTCGCTCGCGTTGTTGACCCAGGCATAGCGCGCAGCGACAGGCGACCGCACAGCGGCGCCGCGCAGCACGATGCGGTCGCCGTCGAAGCGGGCTTCGGCCGGCACCCAGCGCCGATCGGCGCCCGCTAGGTAGAAGCCGCGCAGCGGCTCGCCGGTGCGTGCCGTGCGCAAGCCGCCGGCGGTGGTGTCGAAGCGCAGCTCGAATTCGCCGCCTTTCGACTGATGGCCGATCAGGCGAGGGCCCGTGGCCGGGGCGGTGCGCAGGCCCAGCTCGTGCATCGCCAGCGCGGCCAGGCGTTGGCCCACGGTGCGCTTGTTGCGCGGGTGGATGTCGATCGCATCACCCACGTCGATCGCCGTGGCCATGCCGGTGTGGGGCAGGGCCAGGGCCGCGGCCTGGCTGGCGCGCAGTTCGGCCCAGCCGTTGCCGTCGGGCCGGTTCTCGGCCATGGGCCGCCACGAGGCCAGTTGCACGAAGAAGAAGGGCAGCTTGGCATCGCCAAATTGGTCGCGCCAGTCCTGGATGAGGCGCTTGAAGCCGTCGGCATAGGCCGCCGCGCGCCCGGAGTTTTCCTCGCCCTGATACCAGAGCACGCCGCGCACGGACAGGCCTTGCAGCGGTGCGACGAGGCCGTTGTGGCCCAGGGCCGGGGCGTTGTTCGCCACGGGGCCGCCAGCCACCACGAGCTTCTCGACGCGTGCCCGCCAGGGGCCGACGAGCGACACGGTGCCAGCCGCCGTGTCCAGACGCAGGTCGGCGGCCTCGCCATGGATGCCGCCGCCACCGCCGGTGTCGGTCACCCGCACGGCGATCCAGTTGGCGCCCGCGCGCAGCAGGCCGGCCGGCAGTGTGTAGTGGCGTGCCTGCTCCCAGCCGCACTGGCCGCCGACCTTCTGGCCGTTGACCCAGACCTCGTCGCAGTCGTCCACCTTGGCCAGGTGCAGCTGCGCCGCTCCCGCGGCCTGGGCGGCTTTCAGCTCGACACGCTTGCGCATCCAGACGACGCCGTCGACATCGGCCAGTCCTTGGCCTTCCCAGTTGCCGGGCGCCTGCAGCGTGGGCCAGTCGGCGTCGATGTCGGCAGCGGCAGACCAGCCCGAGGCGTCCGCACCCTCCACCGGCAGACCCTTCTGCCAGGCGGCGATGCGGGGCAGCATGCGCTGGCCCAGCGCCGCGGTGAAGGCAGCGTTGTCGGCCGGCAAGGCGCGCACGGCGGGGGCGAGGTCGGGGTCGCGCAACGCCGCGTCGCGGCTCATCCAGGTCTCCAGCATGGAGCCGCCCCAGGCGGTGTTGATCAGACCGATGGGCACGCCTTGCACGGCCTGCATCTGGCGCGCGAAGTGGTAGCCGATGGCGCTGAACTCGGCCACGCGACCGGGCTCCGCAACGACCCAGGGCGCGGGCGCGATGTCGGCTTCGGGTTGCACGCTGGCGCGCAGCGGCACGCGCAGGTGGCGCAGCTGCGCGTTCTGCGGCGAGGCCATTTCCTGCGGGCCGGTGTCGGTCTGCGCCAGCGGCCACTCCATGTTCGACTGGCCGCCGAGCAGCCAGACGTCACCGACCAGCACGTCGTTCAGTACGACGGTCTGGTCGCCCTTGACGACGAGGCGGTGCGGGCCGCCGGCCGGCAGCGGCGCGAGCTGCACTCGCCAGCGGCCATCGGCGCCGACGCGGGCCGTGCCGCTGCGGCCGCCAAGGTCGACGCTCAGCGTCTGGCCGGGCGTGGCCTGGCCCCAGAGGTTCAGCGGGCGGTCGCGCTGCAGCACCATGTGGTCGCTGAACACTTCGGCCAGGCGCACGTCGGCCTCGGCGGTGGCGGCCAGCAGGGCCAGCAGCAGAGCGGAGGTCTTCTTCTTCATCGGGTTCGTTCTCGTCTCTCGGGGGCCATCTTCAATTCCGGGGTTCCAGCATTTCCACGCCAAGCGCCTCCAGCTTCAGCGTCTTGTCCCAACGCTGGCCGCCCAGCACGCCCTGCATCGCGCCGCTGATCGGCACGTCCACCGGCGTCCAGTTGGTGTTGACGTAGAGCACGCGGCCGTCGACGGCGCGGGCGTACACGCCGTCCGGCGTCTTGGGGCCGGGCGCTATGCCCAGCTCGGTGTAGAGCTGGTGCAGCAGCGGCTTCATGATCGGCGCCTGCGCCGTGGTGGCGACGTAGACGGCCCGGCCCTTGCCGAAGCTGTTGACCGTGATCGCCGGGGGCTGGCCGTCGAAGTTGCTGAAGCGCGCCAGCACCTGGGCGGTAGAGGGCTCAAGCACCTCGAAGTGGTTGACCGTGCCCTTGATCTCCTCGTCGCCCAGCTTGACCGTGCCAACCCAGTCGTAGAACTCGTTGGTGCGCAGGCCGAAGACGTCGGTCAGGCCGGCGGGTTTGGGCGTGGCGTGCCATTGGTTGTTGTCGTCCACCTTGGCCGACTGCGCCGTCATGACGACCGTGCCGCCGTCGGCGACGAACTTGCGCACCGCTTCGGTGGCGGCCTTGTCCAGCAGGTACATGCCCGGCAGGATGATCAGCCGATAGCGGCTGAGGTCCTCGTACGTGAGCTTGATGACGGCCACGTCGATGTTGTCCTTCAGCAGCGGCTCGAAGGCGCCGTGCGCCTGTTTGATGTAGGGCGCCTTGATGTACTGGCGCACCGTGTTGCTCGGGCCGTTGGGGCTGGTGGCATGCACGTTGTCGAAGGAATAGGCGATGGCCACCTTGGGCTCGACCTTGCGCGGGAAGCCGAGCTTCTCCAGCTTGGTGTAGTCGCCGGCAATGCGGGCCCATTCGGCCAGCCGCCACGAGGGTCGGTCGTCATGGTCGATCAGGCCCCACAGCGCCTGCTCCTCGCCGCCGAGGTGGCTGTTGAAGGTCCAGGCGAGCGCGGCCTGTCCGCCCATCAGCAGCACGAAGTGCGCCCACATGCGCGACCAGCCCTTGCTGCCGTAGGAGCCGCCGCCCCCGGCCGTGAACTCGTTGAACCAGGTGGGCACCGTCATGCCGCCCTTGATCAGCGCCGCCTCCCAGCCGCCGTTGATGGCGTCGCCGGCATAGAAGCCCATCGCGCCGAAGGTGGTGTGATCGCGGTAGCTGCCCAGGTAGTCGAAGCCCTTGCGGCCGGACCAGTCCCAGTAGTTGGACAGCACCGGTTTGTCCGGCGTGTGCTTGCGTCGCACCGCCTCCCGGTCGGCCAGCGTGGCGAGGGTCATGTCGGACCAGAAGCGCCGCAGGTCGAGGTAGCGCTCGGCGGGCCCAGGGCCGTCGGCCAGGGGCAGGCGCACCTCGTCCCACTGGCCGACGCGGCGCGACCAACGCTGCGTGGCCCAGGCCTTGTTCAGCGTCTCGATGCTGCCGTAGCGCTTCTTCAGCCATTCGACGAAGCGCTTGCGGTCGGCCTCGGAGTAGGACATGAAGCCGTTGCCGATCTCGTTGTCATAGCCCACGGCGAGCACGGCGGGGTGCTTGGCATAGCGCTTGACCAGCGTGTCGGCCATGCGGGTGGCCAGGCGCCGGTAGTCCGGGTCGGCGGTGTTGTCCATGTAGCGCTCGGCCGGCGCCAGGCGCGTGCCGGCCTGGTTGACGATGTCCACACCGGGGTACTTGTGGTGCAGCCACATCGGTGCCGGCGCGCCTGGGATGTCGAGGATGACCTGGATGCGGGCGGCATGCACCTCGGCCATCACGGCGTCGAAGTGCTTGAAGTCGAACTTCCCCTCCTCGGGCTCGAAATAGTCCCAGGCCAGGTCGCCCATGCGCACGACCCTGAAGCCGGACTGCTTCATCAACGCGACGTCGGACTTCACCTGTTCCAGCGTGCGGTCCACGGGCTGGTAGTTGACCCCGGCGAACAGCCGGCCGGCGCCGGGCCAGTCTGGGCGACCTTGCGGGCTCTTGGCGTCCTGGGCCAGGGTGGGTTGAAGGGTGGCTAGCGCGAGGGCGCAGGCCAGCAGGGTCCTCTTCATGGTGATCGTGTCTCGTGTTCTTTGGAAAAGTGGAGCGCCAGGCCGCGGCCGTCGTACTGCGCGGTGCGCGTCTGCTCGCTCTGGTCTGACGACGCCATCAGGCGAACGTTCAGCTCGCGGCGCGCGACCATGCCGGGGAAGCGACCCTGCCGGACGCCGACATGCAGCGTGCGGCGCGCGTTGTCCCAGCGCAGCGCGGTGGTGGCGCGCTCGCCGCGTTCGTAGCGGTAGGTCTCGCCGTCGTCGTCGTAGAGGATGAAGCTTGCGTTGGCGCCGGGGTAGATGCGGATCTCCCACGGCGCGTCGTGGTCCTGGCCGGTGTGCTCGACGACGGGGCCCAGCGGCACGACCGAGCCGGCGCGCACGAACAGCGGGAACTGGTCCAGCGTGTAGTCGCGCTCGACGCGGCCACCGCCGGTGTGCTGCTTGCCGGTCCAGAAGTCGAACCAGTCGCAACCCGCCGGCAACAGCGTGGCCTGGCTCTGGTCGATCTTGCGCTGGGCCTCGGCCGCCTCGCGCCGCTGGGCGGGCGTGCGCCAAGCCAGGCGCAGCACGCGGCCGCCGCCTGCCTGGAAGAAGTCCACGCGGACCTTCAGCACCTGGCCTTCGCGCAGCATCATGACCTGACCCTTGAAGCGGGCGGCGCCCATGGCCCAGTCGTCGACGGCCAGCTTGTCGTCCAGCCACATGCGGAAGCCATCGTCGCCCTCGACGCCCAGTTCGTACTCGCCGCTCTCCGGCATGGTGATCTCGCCTGTCCAGCGCACCGAGAAGTTGCTCAGGCCCTTCAGCCCCGGTGGGATGCTGCCCAGCGGCGGATCGGGCCAGTGGTGGGCCACGACGGTGTCGACAGTGCGGCTCGCCGGCTTTTCGAAGTTCATGCCGTCGAAGTACTCCAGCACCAGGCCGCGCTGGCCGTCGGGGGTGCGCAACTGCGTGGCTGGCACGGTCAGCGGCGGCGGGGCCTCGGGATGGAACATGGCCCGCGTGATCGGCTGCACCAGGAAGGCGGGGCCGAACATGTAGGTGTCGTCGACCTTGCGCAGCGCCGGCTGGTCGGGGAAGTCCATGGCCAGGCCGCGCATCATCGTGTAGCCGTCCTGCGTGCTGCGCCAGGCCAGGCCGTAGAGATAGGGCAGCAGGCGCATGCGCAGCTGCGCGGCGCTCAGCAGCGAGACGTAGACCTGCGGGTCCATCATCTTGAACAGGTAGGGCTCGCGGTCGACGTTGGTGCCATGGATGCGGTAGACCGGGTTGAAGATGCCGAACTGGTTCCAGCGCGCGTACAGCTCGCGCCAGGACGGGTTGTGCTGGCCGCCGCCGTAGTTGACGAAGAAGCCGCCGGTGTCCTGCGTCCAGTAGGGCTGGCCGGCCATCGCGACGTTGAGGCCTCCGGCGATCTGCGCACGGAACGTGGTCCAGGAGGCCGTCGTGTCGCCGGACCAGGACATGGCCGCATAGCGCTGCTGCCCGGCCCAGGCGGAGCGCGTCAGCGTCAGCACGCGCTTGGCCGCGAGGTCCTTCGCGGCGCGCTGGCCCTCGTAGACGCCGCGCGTCGTCACCAGCGTGTAGACGTTGAGGTAGCGCGTGGTGTCGCCCATCGCGGTCATGCCCAGCTTCTTGATGTCGGCCTCGACCTCGCGCGCGTCGTGGGCGGCGCCGCCAACCTCGACCTCGGTGCCGTCCATCCACAAGGCATCCACGCCGATGTCCAGCAGCCCCTTCTTGGCATGCTTGAAGTAGATGCGGCGACCCTCGGCGCTGAAAGCGTCGTAGATGCGCGCCTTCTTGGAGATCCAGTGCAGCGGCTCGAAGCGCAGCTTCTTGGCATCCAGCTCGCGGGCCAGGTCCGTGTCGTTGCCGACGCTCGGCCAGATGGAGGCCATCAGCTTGACGTTGAGCTTGCCGTGCAGCTCGCGCGCCATGCCGGCGGGGTCGGGGAAGCGCTCGGCGTCCCAGACCATGCCACTCCACTTGCCGTCCCAGACACCGTTCTTCTCGCCACCCCAGTATTGCCAGTCCTGCACGATGTAGTCGAGCGGGAAGTGGTCGGCGCGGAAGCGCTTGACGACGTCCAGCAGTTGCTGCTGGGTCTGGTAGCGCTCCTTGCTCATGAACAGCCCCAGGGCGGCCTTGGGGAACATCGGCGCGCTTCCGGTCAGGTGGCGGTAGCCGCGGATGACGGCGTCCATGTCGGGGCCAGCCGTGAGGTAGTAGTCGGCGCCGGCCGGCGCGCTCTCGGCCGTGAAGCTCATGCCCTCGGGCCGGTCGCGGAACGTCATCTTGGAATAGACGTCCAGCAGCAGGCCCCAGCGCCGCGTGGACACCAGGAAGGGCACGACGATGCCGATGTTGGTCTGCACCATCAGCACGTCGCGGCCGCGGTAGTCCATGTAGGGCTCGTCGTACTGGCCCAGGCCGTAGAGGGACTCGTCGGGCGTCAGCGTGAAGGTCTGCGTCAGCGTGTAGCTGGGGCTGCCGGCGATCTCGACTTGCTTGAGTTCGATGGGTGCCTGCTCGCGCTCGCGCGTCAGCAGCCGGCCGTCGGCGGCGAAGAAGGCCAGCGCCCCGCTGCGCTTGTCCACCGTGATGCGCAGGCCTGCGCCGGTGAGCGCGAGCTGGTCGCCGGTCTCCTGCACGTCGAAAGCAACGGCTTGCGGCCGCGCCACGACGACGAGGCTGGGCTGGGTGGTGTGGGCCTGGCCGAGGTGGGCGGCGACGCGTACCAGGCCCGGGCCGTAGAAGAGCACGCTCTTGGTCAGCCCGCTAGAGCGGAACTGCAGGCCCTCGGCGACGCGCCGCCAGCCGAAGCCGTCAGGTGGCCCGTCCATGGGCAGGGCGCGCAGCTGCCCAGCGGCATCCAGCGCCGAAGGATGGGAGACGGCCTTGCCGGTGGGGGCCGCCTGCGCACCCGCCGCAGTGCAGACCATCAGGCCGAAGAGGTCTCGACGTTTCATGGCAACTCGCAGTCAGGTGTTCAAGCGCAACGCACGAGCCGCGCGCCATGGGGTGGGATGGTGAGCTGGCGGGTGCCTGCGGGCAGGTCCGCACGCGCCCAGCAGTCGCGGCTGGCGTCGGGCAGCCATGCCGGCAGTGGCACCTGCCATGGCGCTTCGCCGGTGTTCAGCCACGCCGCCCAGGTGCCTTGCGGGCCGGTGCAAACGAAGCGATGGCCCCGTGCCACCGAGTGCCACTCGCGTGCCCCGGGCACGCGCAGCAGCGCCAGCACCTCGGGGTTGGTCACCAGGCGCAGCGTCCAGTCGTCGAGCTTGCGCAGATCGTTGCCGAGGATGAGCGGGCTGCGCGCGCAGGTCCAGGCCGTGAGCATCATCAGTTGCTCGTCACGCGTGAAACCGGTTTCGCGCTCGCCGCGGCCTTGCTCGTCGTAGTTGCGCAGGCCGATCTTGCCGACGGGCAGCATGTCCGCATCGGGCCAGGCGCCTGCGCGGGCGTGCGGCGCCCACTTCACCAGGTTCACGAGGTTGTCGCGCAGCTGCGGCCAGGTGTCCCAGAAGTCGTTGCACACGCGCCATTGGTTGGCATGCGCCTGCAGGTGCGCCGCGTGCTCCAGCTGCGACGGGCCGGGCGACAGGCTCAGCACCATGGGCCGGCCGGTGGCGTCGATGGCGCGGCGGATCAGCTCCACTTCCTTCGCCTGGTAGTTCGGGGCGGCGATGTCGTCCACCTTGACAAAGTCCACGCCCCATTCGGCCAGCTGGGCAAACCAGGCGCGGTACCAGTCGAAGGCGCCGGGGTGCTCGGGCTTGACGCCGCACATGTCGGTGTTCCAGGCGCAGGTCGAGCCGGCGTTGGCCACCTCGTTGCAGCGGTACTTGCTGCCGGCGATGGGCAGCTCCAGCCCGACCGCCTGGCGCGGAATGCCACGCATGATGTGCACGCCGAAGCGCAGGCCCATGGCGTGCACCTGGGCGGCGAGCGGCGCGAAGCCACGGCCGCCGGCGGCGCTGGGGAAGCGATTGGGCGCGGGTTGCGGGCGGCCGTTGCCGTCCAGCACCAGCGGCGCGAAGTTCCGGTACCACCCCGACGTGGCGCCTGCCTCGTACCACTGGATGTCGACGGTGGCGGTGTCGTAGCCGAAGGGCAGGAAGCGCTCGGCCAGGATGCGTGCGTTGTCCAGGTACTCGGCTTCGGTGACGCTGGCGCCGAAGGCGTCCCAGCTGTTCCAACCCATGGGCGGCGCGGGCGCCCAGGCGTGGAAGGGCAGGCCGGGCTCTGGGGCGCCCACGGCGGAGGTGTTGGCGGCAGGCGCGGGGGCAGCAGCCGCCGACCCGCCGGCCACGGCAGCCAGACCGGCGCCTGCGACGGTGCGCACGAAGCTGCGGCGGCCGGGTTCATCGGGCACGGTGCCCGTCGACGTTTTCTTGTTCATGGGCGATTGAAGAAAGGAGATGAAGGAGACGGAGGTTCAGTTGCTGTACAGCAGGCCCCGGCCGGTGCCGCTGAAATAGATGCGGCCATAGACGTTCTGGTCGGCCGCCAGCGCGCCGATGCCGCCGAACTGGTGGGCGTCGTCGTTGAAGCGCGACCAGGTGGCGCCGCCGTCGTCGGAGCGGTAGACGCCCCAGACGCCACCCACCACGCCCACCACATAGACCGCCGCCGAGTACGTGGCGCCAGGCTTGGCCTTGCCCAGGGCCACCGCCGAGGCGCCCTGCACGTCGGCCCATGGGTTGCCGACAAAGATCGACGCGAAGTTGCTGAGCTTGGCCCAGGTCGCGCCCGAATCGGTCGAGTGGTAGACGGCGTTGCCGTCGGCCAGCCAGAGGTCGCCCTCGGCATTGGGGTTGACCGCCAGCGAGGTGTTCCCGAAATAGTTGGGCGCCAGCCCCGCGGCCACCGAGCCGGGGCTCAGCGTGAACGTGTGGCCGCCATCCGTCGAGACGTAGACCTTGCCCGGCGTGCCCCACCAGTGACCACCGGAATCGTAGGCATAGACCTTGTTCGGGTTCTTGCGATCTGCGGCCAGGCGGTAGGCGCGGGGGTAGATGCTGTTGATCGCCGGCAGATTGGTCGGCACCCAGGTGGCGCCGTTGTCCGTGGTGTAGGACGGCACCGAATAGCCGGGCGCCCAGACCGCCTTGTTGCGCGCCGTGACGGCGATGCTCGCTTCTCCACCCTTGTTGTCCGCGACGCCCGTCGGGTAAGTGGCGAACTTCGCCCAGGTCTTGCCGCCGTCGCCAGACGAGTAGCCGAAGCCGGTGCTGGTACCGAGGACAACGCCGATGGAGGCGATGTATTGCGGGTCGGCCCACGCCATGTCGGCGGCGAAGCCGTTGCTCCAGCTGGTACCCGGCGTCAAGGTCGGCTTCGTCGCCAGATTGGTGTGCACCCAGGGGCCGACGTCGCCCGAACTGTTGATCAAGGTGTACGTGGCGCCGGCCGGCGGCGTGGCCAGGCCGAGAACGGCAGTCTCCTCCAGACCGTCGATCGCCTCGTTCCAGCTCGGCGTGGCCGAGGAAGCGTTGCGCGTTTCCCAGATGCCGCCGCCATGGACGTGCAGCACGCGGTCGGGGTTGGACGGATCGATCTCGACGTCGTCGGGCCAGCCCCAGAAGGAACCGTCGGCCGGCGTGCGCGGCATGGTGGCCGCGATCTCGCGCCAGGTCTTGCCGGCGTCGCTTGACCACTGAATGGCCTGCTGACCGCTGTAGTTGCCCCAGGTGTTGGTCACACCCAGCGCAATGCGGGTGGTCGAGCCGGTGCCGGAGACGGACAGTCCGCCGAGGCCAAGGCCCGTTCCGGTCCCGCCGCTGTTCGGGTCTTTCAGCAGGGTCCAGTTGTTGCCGTCGAACTTGTAGAGCCGCGCGGGGCCGCCGGCGCCTGGCCCGGAGTCCTGGGTGAACACGACATAGAACATGCCATCCGCAGCGCGCACCATGTGCGGGATGTGATAGCCGGTGACCGGCGTCGAGATCGCGGTCCACGACGTGCCGCCATTGGTCGACTTGTACAGGTTCGAGCCCAGGCCCGCTGCCTTGACGTAGTGCGGGGCGATGGGCGCGTAGATCGTCTGCGTGGCCGAGCCGCTGCCCTTGCTGCCGGTGTCGTAGACGAGCGTCTCGACGCCCATCGCGGTGCCGCCGTTGGCGTTGAGCTGGTCCGCGGTCATCTTGAGGGTCGACAGCGACGTGACCTGGGCCCAGGTGAGGCCCGAGTCGATGCTCTTCCACAGGCCGGCCGTGCGCGAGCCGTAGAACAGCGTCGACGGTTTGTTGGGGTCGACCATCAGGCGTTCGCCGATGGCCCGGCCGGGATTGTTGCCACCCAGCGGGAAGGGCAGGGCGACGTAGGTCCAGTGGTCACCGCGGTCGCTGGAGATGTACAGGCGGCCATTGCCTTCGGACACGTACATGCCGGCGGCCATGTAGACGAGCTGGTCGTTGTTCGGATCGACGGCCATGCTTTCGACGCCGTGGTACCGGGCTTCGGCTGCACCGAAGCCCGGGCCATCAGTGATGGGCACCCAGGACGCAGCGGCCTGGTTCCAGCGGTAGGCGCCGCCGATGTCGGTGCGCGCGTACAGCAGGTTGGCGGTGGTCGGATGGAAGACGAGGCCGGTGACATAGCCGCCACCGCCCCACTTCACGCTCGCCCAGGTGGTGCCGTCGGCCGGAGCAGGAGCGGGTGCAGGAGCCGGAGCCGGAGCCGGAGCCGGGGCAGGGGCCGGAGCCGGGGCAGGGGCAGGGGCAGGTGTGGGCGCGGGTGCTGGCGCGTCGCCACCACCGCCGCCACAACCCGCCACCAGGGTCGCGGTGACGATGGAGAAAACGGAGAGTTGTTTGCTGTACTTCATGGCGAAAAAGGCGTGTGGTTCGTTGACGGGGATGGCGCGGTGGCGCTGATCACGAGGCAGGGCAGGCGTTCATTTCTTGAACAACACGCTGATGGCGTTGGGGGCGGTGGCGGTGATCAGGCCCAGCCGATAAGGCAGCTCGATGTATTCATACGTCTTGCCTTTTTCCAGATCCAGGCCCTGGAAGAGGAACCTCAGCGGCAGGCAGGGGTCGATGCTCAGCGTCTGGTCGATGCCGTCGCGGATCATTTCGCCGTGGGACACGCCTTCGGACCAGATCCGGCCGTCGAACTTGACGTTGTCGGTGCCAGCGAACAGGTTCATCGGGGCGCCGGGAACGGGTTGCCAGGTGCCGTCCAGGCGGTCGGCGGTCCAGGCCCGGAAATACCTGCCCTTGGGCCCCATCGCCTCGATCAGCGTCAAGTACTGGTCGGTGCCGGTGATCTTGTAGGTGTTGCTCGCCTCGAACATGTCCTCGAGCTTTTCCTTCATGACGACGACGGGGTCGGCGAAGCCCTGAGGGAAGCGCTCGATCGTCGTCTCACCGCGGTAGAAGCTGCCGTTGTCGCCCGTGAAGAAGAGATGGCACTTCCTGTCGTCGCAGATGTTCCAGAAGTCCAGCCAGGTCGCATTGCCCTTGGCGTCCTTCACGCTCGCCGGCACGTTTGCATAGAAGGGCTTGGGCGCCGTCCACGACAGGGGGTCGGCGATGTTGCTGCTCGTGGAATACAGCGGGTCGCCGCCCTGGTAGATCAGGTACCAGAGCTTGTGCGGCGCGAAGTAGAAGACCTGGGGTGCTGCGCGATAGCCGGGCCCCATGGGCGACTTGTCCAGCATGAACTGAGGGGCATTGGGAGCCTCCTGCCAGTTCGCAAAGCTCGTGTAGGCCAAGCCCCAGCCGTTCTTCCCGGCCGTGGTCATGAAGACGTGATAGCGGCCGTCGTGATAGACGATGGTCGGGTCTTTGACGCCCAAGATGTCCGTCCGGTCAGCCGGCGGCTTGATCAAGGGCTCGCTGGATTTCCATTCAAAAGCGACGGCCGGTGCCGGTGCCGGTGCCGGTGCCGGTGCTGGTGCTGGTGCTGGTGCTGGTGCTGGTGCGGGTGCGGGTGCCAGGGCCGGCGTCGCGCCACCACCGCCACAGCCAGCCACCACGGTCGCGGTGACGATGGAGAGAACGGCGAGTCGTTTGCTGAACTTCACGGGCGAAGACCGGAGCTGGTTCGTCGATGTCATGGCACTGCGACGCTGGTCACTTGGCAGGCAATGGCTCCAGCACCACGGCGGCGCCGCCAGCCGCGGCCAGCGACAGGCTCAGCACGTCCTTGCGGGTCACCTTGCGCTCCGTGCGGCGCACCTCGCGCACGACCTCGCCGTCCTGCCAGATCTTGGCGCGCCAGTTGCCGGCCGGCAGGAAGCCGAGCGAGACCTTTTGCGTGCGGGCCTGGTCGCCCGTCATCGCGCCGATGTACCAGGTCTTGCCCTGGCGGCGCGCCAGCACGATGCCCTGTCCCGGCTCGCCGGAGAGGAAACGGGTCTCGTCCCAGGCGGTCGGCACGCGCTTGATGAAGTCGAAGCCCGGCTCGCCGCGGTAGTTCGTGGGGTCGTCCGACACCATCTGCAGCGGGCTGTCGTAGACGACGTACATCGCCAGCGCCTGGCCGCGCGTGTTCTGCACCAGCGGCATCTCGGCGCGGACCTCGAAGGTGGCCGGTGTCGCGTTGCGGAAACCCCCGGGCGTGTAGTCCATCGGGCCGACCAGCATGCGCGTGTACGGCAGGGTCACGTTGTGGCTGGGGGTGGTGCGCGTGGTCATCTTGCTCCACTCGGCACCGAGCACGCCCTCCTGCGTGATGTAGTTGGGATAGGTGCGCTGCAGGCCGGCGGGCACATAGGCGCCGTGCAGGTCCAGCAGCAGCTTGCGCTTGGCGGTGGCGGCGGCAATGCGCTCGTAGAAGTCCACCACCTGCTGGTCGTCACGGTTCATGAAATCGACCTTGACGCCCTTGATGCCCCAGCGGACGTAGGTGTCCAGCACCTCGTCCATGCGCGCGTCCACATGCACCCAGTGGGCCCACAGCAGCAGGCCGACGCCCTTGGCTGCGGCGTAGCGCGCGAGTTCGGGCATGTCGATGCCCTTGGCCGGTCGCGTGATGTCGGTCTCCGGGCTGGCATCGCAGCAGCCGCTCGGGCCCGAGGCCCAGTTGGCGTCGATGAGGTAGTAGGGGAAGCCGGACTCGGCGGCGAAGTCGATGAAGCGCTTGTAGGCGCCCAGGTCGGGCTTCATGCCCACCAGCGGGCCGGACCACCAGTCCCATGCCGCCTTGCCGGGCTTGACCCAGCTGAAGTCGCCTTGCGGTGCCGGGTTGAGGTTGCCGACGAGGTGGGACTCGATCAGCTTGCCGGCCTGGTCGGCCATCATGACGGCGCGCCAGGCGGTCGTCAGGCCAGCGGTCGAGACGAAGGCGGGGCCGGCGCGTCCCGGCACGCCGGACAGGTGCAGGCGCAGTGCGTTGCCCTCCTGCCGCAGTGACGCGCCGGTGTAGCCCTGCAGATTGGCCTGCGTGATGGCGTAGTGCGTGCGGCCCGACGGCGTGGCGCAGACCACCGGCACATCGTAGGCGACGCCGGGCTTCAGCTGCGAGACCTTCAGGCGCTCGAACGCCTGCTCGTGCGAACCGTCGGCCGGCGTGACCAGGCACGACGGGTCGCCGGCCGGCGCGAAGGCCGTGCGTTCGCCGCGCAGCTTCACGGGGCCGGTGTCCTCGAGGCGGTAGCGAAAGGCGACGCCGTCGTCGTAGGCGCGGGCATCGATGAAGACGCGGCGGCCGGCGCCCGCCTCGCGGAAGGTGAGCGTCGCGCCACGGTAGTGGTCGCGGGCCGTGGCCGCCTTCGTGGCGACGAGGGGAATGACGCGGTCTTCGGCGACGTCCTGGCGCGACTCCAGCGTCAACGCGCCGAGGGCCTGGCCTTCCAGCTCCAGCCCCAGGGGCGAGGGCGCGATGACGGCTTCGCCGCGGCGGCTGACGCTGAACTGGCTGCCGTCGTCGGTGATGCGCAGCGCGACGCGGCCATCGGGCGAGGCGATGACGGCGTCGGCCGCCTGGGCGCCGGAAGCCGCCAGGGCCAGGACGGCGGCGGCAACGTGGGTGGTGGTCTTCATGGAGGTGTGGGTTGTGTTGGTCTTGTCTTCATGCCGTGAAGAGAGCGTTCATCCAAGGCGTACCTCGGTGGCGCGGCCGGTGTAGATCACCTCGCGCATCGGTGTGGATTGCAGCGTCGGCCCGCCGTTGCCGATGCGGTGGATGCGCAGGCGCTTGGTCGTGCGCATGCCCGCGAAGCGCCCGCTGCGCGACGCTAGGCGCAGCACGCCGCGGCGGTCGTCCCAGGTCATGCGGATCACGCTGAACCCGCCCTTCTCGTAGGCGTAGTCCAGGCCGCCGTCCTCGTAGAGGTCGAAGGCGCCGTCGGCGCCGGGTACGACGTAGAGGTCGAGCACCTCACCGGTGGCTTCGGCGGTGGACTGCAGCACCGGCCCGAGCGGCAGGATGCTGCCCGCGCGCAGGTGCAGCGGCACGCGCTCGAGCGGCGACGCCACGTCATGCGTGCGGCCACCGGCGCGCCGTTCTCCTGTCCAGAAATCGACCCAGCCGCCGGCGGACTGAGGCAGGTACACCGGCCAGCTCGACACCTCGGGCGCCAGGACCGGCGCCACATGCAGGGCGCGGCCGAACATGTAGCTGTGCGCCTGGTCCAGCGCGTCCTGATCCTGCGGGAAATCGAACACGAGCGGGCGCATGATCGGTGCGCCCTTCGCATGGACCTCGTGGGCCAAGCTGTAGAGGTAGGGCAGCAGCTGATAGCGCAGCTCCAGATACTGGCGCGCCACTGCCTCCACCGTGTCGCCATAGCGCCAGAACTCGGTGTTGGTCATGTAGCCATGCACGCGCTGCAGCGGCAGGAAGGTCGCGTACTGGAACCAGCGGATCAGGCGCTCGTGGTAAGCCTTGTCGGTGTACTGGCCGTCGCCCGGGCGGAAGAAGCCGCCGGCGTCGACCGTCCAGTAGGCATAGCCGGCGGCGGCCATGTTGAGGCCCGCGGGGATCTGCCGCTTGAGCGTGTCCCAGTCGTTGCCGATGTCGCCCGACCAGGTGGCTGCCGCATGGCGTTGCTGCCCGGGGAAGGCCGAGCGCGTGAGGATCATCACGCGCCGGTCAGGCGCCGCCTGGCGCTGGCCCTCGTAGACGGTGCGCGTGACGTGCCACGGATAGGCCAGGCGCACGCGCTCGCCGCGGCCTGCCGCTGTTCGCCGGCCCACGAGGTCGTCGTTCTCGGGCTCCGTCGCGTCCTGCCACCAGGCGTCGATGCCGAGCTTGAGCAGGCGTTCGCGCTGGTTGTTCCAGTAGAAGGCGGCGGCCTTCGGGTCGAAGAAGTCGACCCAGTCGGTCTGGTCGATGTAGTGGCCGGCGGCTGCGGTGCTGCGGCCGAGCTCGGTGTCGCGCCCGATCTTGGCCCACACCGACAGCATGAGCCGCCCGTTCAGGCCGTGCACCTCGCGCACCAGCGCGGCGGGATCGGGGTAGTGGGCCTCGTCGAAGCGCATCGCGTTCCAGCCGTGGCGGCCCCAGTACTGCCAGTCCTGCACCATCACGTCGACGGGCAGCTTGCGGCGGCGGAACTCGCGCAGCGTGTCGACGATCTCCTGCGACGAATGGAAGCGTTCGCGGGTGTGGATGTAGCCATAGGCCCAGCGCGGCATCATCGGCGTGGCGCCGGAGATCTCGCGGTAGCCCTCGAACACCTCGTCTGCGCTGGGGCCGGCGATCACGATGTAGTCGATGGCATCGGCCACCGGTGAGCGCCACGCGGTGCTGGCGCGCACGGCGCCGAAGCGCAGGGAGGGAGAGTCGCCGTCGTCGGCGTTGACGCGCACCTGATGCTCGCCTGCCGGCAGCTCGACGACAAAGCCAGCCGTCGGCGGCAGCCAGTGGTTCGCGATCTCGACGCAGGACTTGCCGTCGATCTCCACGGAGTGGCGCGAACCCATAGCGCGGCCGACATCGAGGAGGAATGCGAAACGGCCAGCCACTTCCGTTCGGAATCTGCCTTCAAAGCGCGTCAGGTTTCGCACGACCTGCGCATTGCCCGTGGTCGTCGTCACATCCACGACTTCGGCCCTGTTCTCTGCCTTGACACGACTCATTGCCACCCGCTGCTCAGGCATGTTCAGCTCGGCCATGCCGTTGTTGTGCCAGAGCAGGCCGTAGCCTCGGCTGGACAGCATGAACGGCAGGCTGATCTGCGTGTTCACCTGCGTCAGGCGGCGCGGGTGGCCGCGCAGGTCCATGGCCCCGTCCTGGAAGCAGCCGGTGCCATAGAGCCGCTCTCCCTCAGGTGACTCGAACACCTGCTCGGCGATGAACACGGCCTCGTCGCCCAGCCGCGACGGCGTCAGCCGCCGGCTGCCCGGCGCTTCAGCGAGCAGCAAGGCGCCGTTGCGGTCGAAGAAGCGCAGCGCCCCGGTGCCGTTGTCCACCTCGCAGCGGATGGCCGGCAGTTCCAGGCGGATAGCGTCCGCGCCCGGCGTCTGCTTCATGAGAGGCTTGGCGCGGCCGGGCAGCAGCGCGAGGCTTGGTGGCGGCGCCTGCGTTATGGCCGGCGTTGTGGCCTGCGGAGGAAGGAAGCGCACGCGCAGCGCCCGGTCGCAGAGCCCGCTGATCCGCAGCGTGCCCTGGGGTGTCGTCAGCACCCATTCCGCGGCTAGCGATGGCTGGGTGCGGCGGGTCGCGACGCCCTCAGACGCCAGGTTGCCGGCGGCGTTCGCCACGCTAGAGGAGGCCATTGCGGCCGTTGCTGCCGCAGCGCCCAGCGGGGTGGCGGCAGCGGCGAGGGCGGCCTGCAATGCCTCGCGCCGGGAGAGCGTGGGTTTGGTGTCTTTCATGCAGTCAGGCCGTTGCCGCGGATCTTCACCACCACGGCCGGCGAGCCGGCCAGGCCCTCGGGCAGCTTGACCTCCAGTCCCTTGCGGGTGCGCTTGAAGGGCAGGCTGTCGCCGGAGCCCACGGCCTCGATGCGGTCGATGGCGCCTGGCGCCACGTTCGAGTCCTGGGCCAGCGTCTGGATGCGCAGCACGCCGTCCTTGGGCCAGCCCAACGCGATGGCGTAGAGGGCGCCGCCCTTGGTCGTGAAGCGGATGTCTTCGGCCGTCAGCGGCTTGGAGTTGCCCTCGCTGAACATGCCACTGCCCACCTTCGTCGGGCCTTCGCCGAAGGTGCGCCAGGGGCGCGTGCCGTAGATGGCCTCGCCGTTGCGCGCCATCCAGGTGGCGATCTCTTCCAGGATCTTGCGCTCGTCGGCATCGATGGTGCCGTCGCCGCGCAGCGGCACCGACAGCAGCAGGTTGCCGTTCTTGGAGACGATGTCGCACAGCCGATGGATGACCGTGCTGGCGGGCTTGTACTGGTGGTTGTCGAAGAGGGAGCGGGCGTAGTGCCAGTCGCCCAGGCAGGTGTCGGTCTGCCAGGGCAGCGGCTCGATGCCATCGCGAAAGCCCCGCTCCACGTCCTCGACAACGCCGGCGCGCCACTCCGGCGGCATCACCTTGGCGTTGAGCACGGCTTCCAGCTTGCCGCCGTTCCAGGCCATGCTGGCGTTGTAGTAGTGGGCGGCGATGTCCAGCCCCGCCTGGCCTAGCGGCAGGCCGTGGTTGTCCATGTAGATGAGGTCGGGCTTGTAGCTGTCGATCAGGTCGCGGCAGCGCAGGTACCACGAGCGCGTGAAGGCGAGGTTCTGAAGCGGCGGTTTCTCGTCCCAGTAGTAGGTGTTCTGGTCATGCCAGGCTTCGACGCTGCGGATGGTCTTGAAACCGTCGGGCATGACGATGTTGCGGCCCGTGTAGAGGTCCTGCGGGTCCAGGCCTTCCCACCATTTGCCCTTGCCGTCGGCCTTGGTCAGGTGGAAGGCGTCGTAGCGCTGGCCGGCGTAGGGGCCTTCCGCGTCATAGCCGTAGGCCGACTGGTACCAGTGCCAGGCATGGGCACCGTGGTTGCTGACGCCGAAGCGCAGGCCGCGTGCGCGGGCGGCCTTTTCCCAGGTGCCGACGATGTCCTTCTTCGGGCCCACGCGCATCGTGTTCCAGCCGTGGTACTTGGAGTTGAACATGTCCTGGTTGTCGTGGTGGTTGGCCAGGGCGACGAAGTACTTGGCGCCCGCCTTCACGTACAGGTCCATCAGCGCTTCGGGCTCCCAGTTCTCGGCCTTCCAGCGGTTCTGGATCTCCATGAAGCCGGACTTCGTCGGGTGGCCGTAGGTCTTGATGTGGTGGTCGTACTGCCAGTTGCCCTGGATGTACATGCGCCGGGCATACCAGTCGCCCATCTCGGGCACGCATTGCGCGCTCCAGTGGGCCCAGATGCCGAACTTGGCATCGCGGAACCAGTCGGGCGTTTCGTAGCCGTCGACGAGGGAGTCCCAGTTCGGCTTGAAGGGAGTAGGCGCGGCCTGCGCGGCCGGCAGGCCGGCGGCGCCCATGGTGGCGGCCGTGGCTTGCAGCAGCGAGCGGCGGGATAGTTTCTGTGTCATGGCTTGCTTTCAGGGAAATCGGGGGCTGCTCAGGCCAGACCCGTGCCGCGCACCTTCAGCGCGACTGCAGGCGTGCCGGCCAATCCTTCCGGCAACTGCACCTCCAGCCCTTGCGGGGTGCGCTTGAAGGGCAGGCTGCCGGTGGAGCCCACGGCTTCGACGCGCTCGATCACGCCCGGCGCCAGCGCCGAGTCCTGCGCCAGCGCTGCAATGCGCATGACGCCGTTCTCCGGCCAAGCCAGCCCGATGCCGTAGAGCGCACCGGCCTTGGCTGTGAAGCGGATGTCCTGGGAGGTGAAGTTCTTGAGTTGGCCTTCGCTGAACATGCCACCGCCGACCTTCGTCGGCCCTTCACCGAAGGTGCGCCACGGCCGTGTGCCATGGATGGCCTCGCCGTTGCGGCCCATCCAGGCGGCGATGTCTTCCAGGATCTTGCGTTCGTCGGCATCGATGCTGCCGTCACCGCGCAGCGGGATGGACAGCAGCAGGTTGCCGTTCTTCGAGACGATGTCCACCAGGCGGTGGATGACGCTGGCGGCTGACTTGTAGCCGTGGGCGTCGAAGATGCCGCGGTTGTAGTGCCAGTCGCCGATGCAGGTGCAGGTCTGCCAGGGCAGCGGCTCGATGCCGGCGCGCTGGCCCCGCTCGAGATCCTCCACCACGCCGCCACGCCATTCGGGTGGGAGCTCCTTGGCGTTGATGACAGCCTCCACCTTGCCGCCGTGCCAGGCCATGCTGGCGTTGTAATAGTGCGCCGCGATGTCCAGGCCGGCCTGGCCGAGCGGCAGGTGAGAGTTGTCGAAGTAGACGAGGTCGGGCTTGTAGCTGTCGATCAGGTCCCGGCAGCGCAGGAACCACTGGCGAATGAACGCCGGGTTGTTCGGTGGCTCCACGTCTCTCCAGGTGTAGTAACTGCGCTTATGCCATTCGGTGACGGCGGCCACGGTGCTGATGCCGTCGGGCATCACCCTGTTGGGGCCCGTGTAGAGGTCCTGCGGGTCCAGGCCTTCCCACCATTTGCCCTTGCCGTCGGCCTTGGTCAGGTTGAACGCGTCGTAGCGCTGGCCAGCCAACGGGCCTTCGGGGTCGTAGCCATAGGCAGGCGCCAACCAATGCCAGGCACGCGACGAGTGGTTGCTGACGCCGAAGCGCAACCCCTTGGCGCGGGCCAGCTTGGCCCAGGTGCCGACGATGTCCTTCTTGGGCCCGACGCGCACCGAGTTCCATGCGTGGTACTTCGAGTCGTAGGCGTCGAAGTTGTCGTGGTGGTTGGCGAGCGAGACAAAGTACTTCGCACCCGCCTTCACGTACAGGTCCATCAGCGCTTCGGGGTTCCAGTTCTCCCCCTTCCAGCGGTTCTGCATCTCCATGAAGCCGACCTTCGTCGGGTGGCCGTAGGTCTTGACGTGGTGGTCGTACTGCCCGCTGCCCTGCATGTACATATTGCGGGCATACCAGTCGCCCGTCTCGGGCACGCATTGCGCGCTCCAGTGCGCCCAGATGCCGAACTTGGCGTCGCGGAACCAGTCGGGCGTGCGGTAGCCGTCGACGAGGGAATCCCAGGTCGGCTTGAAGGGCGTGGGCGCCGCCTGCGCAGCGGGCAGGCCGGCGGCGCCCATGGTGGCGGCCGTGGCTTGGAGCAGCGAGCGGCGGGAAAGCTTCTGTGTCACGGCTGGCTCTCAGCGAAAAGCGCGGCCGCTCATGCGAGGCCCGGGCCGCGCACCTTCAGCGCGATCGCGGGCGTGCCGGCCAGCCCCTCGGGCAGCCGCACCTCCAGCCCTTGCGGGGTGCGCTTGAACGGCAGGCTGTCGGTGGAGCCCACGGCTTCGACACGCTCGATCACGCCCGGTGCCAGGCCCGAGTCCTGCGCCAGCGCGGTGATGCGCATGACGCCATTCGTCGGCCAGGCCAGCCCGATGGCATAGAGCGCACCGGCCTTGGTGGTGAAGCGGATGTCCTGGGCGGTGAAGGTCTTGATCTGCCCTTCGCTGAACATGCCGCCCCCGACCTGCGTCGGCCCTTCGCCGAAGCTGCGCCACGGCCGTGTGCCGTGGATGGCTTCGCCGTTGCGGCCCATCCATTCGGCGAGCCCGTCCAGGACCTTGCGCTCGTCGGCATCGATGCTGCCGTCGCCGCGCAGCGGGATGGACAGCAGCAGGTTGCCGTTCTTCGAGACGATGTCCACCAGGCGGTGGATGACGCTGGTGGCCGACTTGTAGCCATGCCGGTCGAAGACGCCGCGGTTGTAGTGCCAGTCGCCGATGCAGGTGTCGGTCTGCCAGGGCAGCGGCTCGATGCCGGCGCGCTGGCCACGCTCGACGTCCTCGACGACGCCGGCGCGCCATTCGGGCGGGATCTCTTTGGCGTTGAGAACGGCCTCCAGCTTGCCGCCGTGCCAGGCCATGCTGGCGTTGTAGTAGTGCGCCGCGATGTCCAGGCCGGTCTGGCCGAGTGGCAGGCGCGAGTTGTCGAAATAGACGAGGTCGGGCTTGTAGCTGTCGATCAGGTCGCGGCAACGCAGGAACCATTGGCGCGTGAACGCCGGGTTGTGCGGCGGCGCCTTCTCGTCCCACACGCGGTCGTTGTGTTCATGCCATTCGTTGGCGGTGCGCATGGTGCTGATGCCGTCGGGCATCACCATGTTGCGGCCCGTGTAGAGGTCCTGCGGATCCAAGCCTTCCCACCATTTGCCCTTGCCGTCGGCCTTGGTCAGGTTGAAGGCGTCGTAGCGCTGGCCGGCCAGCGGGCCTTCGGGGTCGTAGCCATAGGCAGGCGCCAGCCAGTGCCAGGCATGCGCCGAGTGGTTGCTGACGCCGAAGCGCATGCCCCTGGCGCGGGCTGCCTTGGCCCAGGTGCCGACGATGTCCTTCTTGGGACCGACGCGCACCGAGTTCCACGGGTGGTACTTGGAGTCGTAGGCGTCGAAGTTGTCGTGGTGGTTGGCGAGCGAGACGAAGTACTTGGCACCGGCCTTGGCGTACAGGTCCATCAGCGCCTCGGGCTCCCAGGCCTCGGCCTTCCAGCGGTTCTGCATCTCCATGAAGCCGACCTTCGTCGGGTGGCCGTAGGTCTTGACGTGATGGTCGTACTGCCAGTTGCCCTGCAAGTACATGTTGCGGGCATACCAGTCGCCCATCTCGGGCACGCATTGCGCGCTCCAGTGCGCCCAGATGCCGAACTTGGCGTCGCGGAACCAGTCGGGTGTGCGGTAGCCGTCGACGAGGGAGTCCCAGGTCGGCTTGAAGGGAGTGGGCGCGGCCTGGGCAGGCAGGCCGGCGGCCCCCATGACGGCAGCGGAGGACTGGAGCAGTGCGCGGCGGGAAAGTTGCTGATTCATGGTGCTCAGGGTTTGAGTGAATGGGGAGCGTCGGCCGGCATGCCGTAGACGATGCCGCGGCCCACGGTGCTCATGTAGACCAGGCCTTCGATGTTCATGTCGCCCATGACGAACTCGCCGTTGCCCGGGCCACCGAACTGATGCGCGTCGTCGTTGATGCGCTGCCAGGTGGCGCCAGCGTCGGTGGAGCGGTACACGCCGAGCGGCTTGCCCTGCGGCGAGCCCCAGATGAAGACGGTCGGGTAGGGCGCGCCGGCCATCGCCTTGCCGAAGCCCACGGCACCGCAAGAGGCGATGTTGGAGAAGGTGGTGAACGTGCGGCCTGAGTCGGTCGAGCGCGCCAGGCCGCCTTCCTTCAGCGCCACCCAGACGTCACCCTCGCGCCCCGGCGCCACGCGCACCAGCGACGAGCCCTTGGGCGCAAGCGTGGCGGTGGCGGCAAAGCTGGCGCCGCCGTCGGTGCTCACGCGCACGGTGCCGCGGTCGTAGGCGTAGAACTTGGCCGGGTTCACCGGGTCGCCCACCGGCCGCACCGGCGCGTCCTCCAGGCCGCGCACTGCGGTCCAGACGGGCTTGGCTTTGACGAAGTCGGTGGAGCGGAAGGTGAGGTGCTTGCCGTCTTCCTGGCGGAAGCTGTGCAGCAGCGCGGCGCCGTCGGCCGACAGCGCCAGCGTGCCGTAGCCACCCTGCATGCCGGCCACCTCGGTCCACGTGGTGCCCGTGTCCGCTGAGCGATACATCTTCTTGCCACCCACGCGCACGACGACCGCGGTGTTGCTGCCGGCGACCGCGAGGCCCGAGGTCGAGCCCAGGCGGGGTTCGTGGATGGGCGCAAAAGCGTCGAGCTTTTGATGGCGGAAACCGTCGTAGTCGGCGATCACCGACAGCAGCGGGCCGCCGGGCACGCTGACGGCAACGTTGGGCACGGTTTCCTCCAGCCCCTTGACGGTGAAGGTCCAGGTGGCCGGCTTGGCGTCGATGTCGGCGGTGCGGAACACGCCGTTGCCGGAGGTGACCCAGACGGCGCGGGTGTCGAAGGGGTCGAACTCGATGGAGCCCGTCCAGTGGATGGCGTAGGCGGAGATCCAGCTGACGCCGCTGGTGTCCATGGCGAAGCCGCGCTCCACCACGTCGGTCCAGCTGAGGCCGCCGTCGTCGGTCACGTAGAAGCGGTCACCGGCGTTGGCGCCGCCCTGCGGCATCCAGGTGTTGATGGTGGAGATGACCAGCCGCTTCGCGTTGGCGGGATCGACTGACACGCCCGAGAACGCGCGCTTGACGCCCTTGGGCGTGACGTTGGTCCAGCCACCGCTGGCGACCTGGTACTTCCAGACCTGGCCGGCCGTCAGTGGCTCCGGTGGGTTCAGCTTCTTCCAATCGCCATGCGGACCCGAGCCGTCGCCATAGCTGATGTAGAGATGGCCGTCGCGGGCGAGCGTTGCGCGCTGCGGGATGTAGGCCGAGGGCGCATCGGCCACCGGCTTGAAGCTGGCGCCGGCGTCGTCGCTGCGGAAGAGGTTGGGGCCGACCGAGCCGAAGCGCGACACGCCCACGAAGACGCGCTGCGCCACGCCCCTCGCCACGCTGGTCGGGTCCAGCAGCACGAAGCTGATGCCGGTCTCGTTGGGCGTGGTGGTCACGGGTAGAGCGTCCACGCGCTGGAAGCTGGCGCCGGCGTCGAGGCTCTTGAACAGGCCGTTGGTGCGCGAGCCGACGTAGAGGACGTTGCTGTCGCCGGGGTCGACCTGCAGCTTCTCGCCGTTGCTGCGGCCCAGACCGTTGCCGTTGGCGCGGAAGAGGTGGCTCACGTCGGTGACGCGGCTGAAGGTGGCGCCGCGGTCGGTGGAGCGCAGCACCGCCGTCTTGCCGCCGCTGAAATAGGGCACGCCGGCCAGCAGGTAGACGACGGCGCTGTCCTTGGGATCGAGTGCCAGGGCGTCCACGCTCAGCAGGCCCACGTCGGCCTCGGACACGCCGTCGAGCAGCGAGGTCCAGCGCGCTTGCGCGGCGTCCCAACGGTAGGCGCCGCCGACGTCGGTGCGGGCGTAGATCAGGCCGCGCTCGGTCTTGCTCGGCACGATGGCGGCCACGTAGCCACCCCCGCCAATCGCCAGGCTGTCCCAGCGGTAGGGCTCGGCCTGGCTCAGAGAGGCCAAAAGCGCCAACGCCGTTGCCAGCAGCGGACGCCAGAAAGGCTTGGTTCGTATCAGTTTCATCTGGGTCGACGCCATCACGCGCGCCTTAAAGCAGGAAACACCGGGTCGTGAACTCACGACCCGGTCTACGTCGTCACATCACTTGGCGTTGTCGACGATGGCCTTGATCAGTTCAGGGAAGTACTGCGCACCGGTGTAGCGGTTGAACAGGCCGAACTGGTGGTCGGCGTCATAGCCGTTGTCCCACCATGTCGGGACGAGGCCGTGCTGGAAGGCCGACTTGGTCACGTACTTGGTCCAGGCGGTGCGGTAGGTGCCGGCCGGGTCGTACTCGGACTTCAGGATCGCGCCGTACTCACCCATCAGCACCGGCATGCCGGCGTCGACGAAGCGGGTCTTCAGCTTCTGGAACTGAGCGTCCACGTAGGCTTCATTGGCCCAGGTCTCGGTCACGGCCGGGTTGGTCGCGGTCGCGCCCCACTGCCAGATGTTGCTGCCGCCGTCGAGGGCGAAGTGGTACGGATCGTAGAAGTGCACTTCCAGGAACATCCGATTGGTCGCGGAGTCGTTGGGCTTGATGAAGCCGTTGTAGGTCGAGTCGATGTTGGTGTTGAAGCCCTGCACCACGAGATGGCGCTTGGCGTTGTTGCCGCCCGTGGCCCGCACCGTGTTGACGAACACCTGGTTGAACCCGTTCTGAACGGCCTGGTACTCGGCCGTCGGCGGGCCATAGTCGCCTGCGACCATGACTTCGTTGGTGCCGGCGAACAGCAGGTAGTCGTCGTAGTTCTTGAAGTTGTTGGCGATCTGCGTCCACAGCTTGGCCAGGCGCGCGTTAGCGCTCGCTTGGTAGGCGTAGGTCGGGATCAGCCAGCTGCCTTCATGGTGCGTGTTCAGCACGACGTAGAGGCCGGCGTTGCGGGCGTAGCCCACGACCTCGGTGACGCGCGCCATGAAGGTCGGGCTGATGTTGCCGTCGGCGTCGGCGTACTGGTTCCAGCTGACGGGAAGGCGTATGGTCTTGAAGCCGGCCGCCTTCACCGCGCTGATCAGTTGCTGGTTGATCAGCGGGTTGCCCCAGTTGGTCTCGTTGGGCGAGGCGTCCAGCGAGTTGCCCACGTTCCAGGCGGGCGACATCAGCTGCGACAGCTGCACGCTCGTCAGGTCGCGCATGGAGCCGGGCACGGTGATCACGAACGCCTGCGTGGTCTTGGCGCCGCAGCTGTTGGTGTAGGTGGCGGTGGCCGTGCAGCTGGCGGCGGGCGTGATGGTCTGCTCGCGTGCCGAGCCTGATGTGCCGCAGCCGCTCCAGCCCCACGAGCCGCCGGTGACAGGCTGCGGGCCGAGGATGGCCGAGTTGCCTGCGGTGACGGTGGCCGACGACGTCTGCGTCCAGGAGCCATTGACGCTCACATAGGGCGTGATGGCCGTCGGCGTGCAGGCCGTGCCGCGCGTGGCGCTGGCCGAGCCGGAGTTGTAGCTGCCGGCGCTGGTCGTGAACTTGACCCAGTACCAGTAGGGCGTGCCGGTGTTGGCCGAGCCGTCGGCGTAGGTCCTGGCGCTGCTGGCCGGTACCGCGATGCGGCTGCGGCCGTTGGGGTCGGCGTCGGTGTCGCGGTAGACCTCCAGCCGCGAGACGTTGCCGCTGACAGTCCAGTTGAGCTGGTTGTTGTTGGCCGAGCCGTTGGCGGTCAGGCAGACGGTGGCGCCGCCGCCGCTGCCGCAGCTTTGTGCCTGCGCGAGGGTGCCTGCGCTCGCGCCGAAGGCGAGCAGCAGTGCGGGTATCAAGGTTCTCATGTTCTACCTTTCAAGGTTGAAAGTGCTCGGCCGGTTGTCTCCTCCGGATGCGAGCGTTGTAGGAGGCCGGCCCAGGGTCTGGGCACGGCCTCGACGACAGTGATGAATGGAACGGCAGGCCCGGCGTCTGGATTTGGACGCCGGCCTGCCGAACCCTCGATTCAATTGCTGTACAGCATTCCTCGACCGGTGCCACTGATGTAGATGCGGCCGTAGATGCCTTGATCGGCCGCCATGACGCCAATGCCGCCGAACTGGTTCGCGTCGTCGTTGAAGCGCGTCCAGGTGGCGCCGCCGTCGTCGGAGCGATGCACGCCCCAGACGCCGTTGCTGACGCCCACGACGTAGACCGCAGCCGAGTACGGGGCGCCCGCCTTGGCTTTGCCCAGTGCCACCGCAGAGGCGCCCTGCACCTGCGCCCATGGGTTGCCGACGAAGATCGACGCGAAGTTGCTCAGCTTGGTCCAGGTCGTGCCCGAATCCGTCGAGTGGTACACGGTGTTGCCATCGGCAAGCCAGAGGTCGCCCTCGACGTTGGGGTTGACCGCCAGCGAGGTGTTCCCGAAATAGTTCGGTGCCAGCCCCGCGTTCACCGAACCCTGGCTCAGCGTGAAGGTGTGGCCCCCATCGGTCGACGTGTAGACCTTGCCGGGCGTGCCCCACCAGTTGCCACCGGAATCGTAGGCATAGACCTTGTTCGGGTTCTTGCGATCGGCAACCAGGTGGTAGGCGCGGGGGTAGATGCTGTTGATCGCCGGCAGATTGGTCGGCACCCAGGTGGCGCCGTTGTCCGTCGTGTAGGACGGCACCGAGTAGCCGGGTGCCCAGACCGCTTTGTTGCGCGCGGTGATGGCGATGCTCGCTTCCCCACCCGTGTTTTCCGCCGCGCCCGGTGCGTAGGTGGCGAACTTCGCCCAGGCCTTGCCGCCGTCGCCGGACCACATGCCGTAGGCGGTGTTGTTGCCCAGCACGACGCCGATGGTGGCCATGTACTGCGGATCGGACCACGCCATGTCGGCGGCGAAGGCGTTGCTCCAGCTGGTGGCCGGCGTCAGCGTCGGCTTGGTCGTGAGGTTGGTGTGCACCCAGGCGCCGACGTCACCCGTGCTGTTGATCACGGTGTACGTGGCACCGGCCGGCGGCGTGGCCAGGCCCAGGACGGCCGTTTCCTCGATGCCGTCGACCAGCTCGTTCCAGCTCGGCGTGGCCGAGGACGCGTTGCGGGTTTCCCAGACCCCGCCGCCAGTGACGTGCAGCACGCGCTCCCGGTTGAGCGGATCGATCTCGACATCGTCGGGCCAGCCCCAGAAACCGCCATCGGCCGGCGTGTGCGGCATCATGGCCGCGATCTCGCGCCAGTTGCGGCCGGCGTCGTCGGACAGCCGGATGATCTGCTGACCGCTGTAGTTGCCCCAGGTGTTGGTCACGCCCAGCGCAATGCGCGTGGTCGCGCCGGTGCCGGAGACCGACAAGCCACCGTAGCCAGCGGAGTCATTGCTGTTGAGCAAGGTCCAGTTGCTGCCGTCGAACTTGTAGAGGCGGGCGGGACCGCCGGCGCCCGGGCCGGTCTCCTTGGTGAAGGCCACATAGAACATGCCGTCAGCGGCGCGCACCATGTGCGGGATGTGATAGCCGGAGATCGGCACCGCGACCGGGGTCCACGAGGCGCCGCCGTTGCTGGACTTGTACAGGTTCGAGGCCAGGCCGGCTGTCTGGACGTAGTCCGGCGCGATGGGCACGTAGAGCGTCTGCGTGGCCGTGCCGCTGCCCTTGGTGCTGGTGTCGTAGACGACCGTCTCGACGCCCATTGCGCTGTTGATGCCCAAGGCATTGACCTGGTCCTGGGTCAGCTTGGCGCTCGACAGCGACGTCACCTGCGCCCAGGTGAGGCCGGAGTCGGCGCTCTTCCAAAGGCCGGCTGTGCGCGTGGCGTAGAACAGCGTCGACGGCTTGTTGGGGTCCACCATCAGACGCTCGCCGATGGCCCGGCCCGGGTTGTTGCCGCCCAGCGGGAAGGGCAGGGCGACGTAGGTCCACTGGTCACCGCGGTTGCTGGAGATGTACAGGCGGCCGTTGCCCCCGAACGTGTACATGCCGGCGCCCATGTAGACGCGTTGGTCGTTGTTCGGATCGACGGCCATACTTTCGACGCCGTGGAAACTGGCCTCGCCGCCACCGAAGCCCAGGCCGTCGGTGATGGGCACCCAGGACGACGTCGGTTGGTTCCAGCGGTAGGCGCCACCGATGTCGGTGCGCGCGTACAGCAGGTTGGGAGTCGTCGGGTGGAAGACGAGGCCGCTGACATAGCCGCCGCCGCCGAACTTCGTGCTCGTCCAGGTACCCACCTTGATGGAGAACGTCTGCTGGGTCTTGGCGCCACAGCTGTTGGTGTAGGTGGCGGTGGCCGTGCAGGCCGCAGGCGGCTGGATGGTCTGCTCGCGCGACGCACCGGCGGTGCCGCAACCGCTCCAGCTCCACATGCCGCCGGATGTCGGCTGCGGGCCGAGGATGGCCGAGGCGCCGGTCTTGATGGTGGCCGATGCCGTTTGCGTCCACGCACCGTTGGCGTTGATGTAGGGCGTGATGGCCGTCGGCGTGCAGTTGGCGCCAAGCGTCGCGTTGGCCGAGCCGGAGTTGTAGCTGCCCGCGTTGGTCGTGAACTTGACCCAGTACCAGTAGCGCGTGCCGGTGTTACCCGAGGCGTCGTTGTAGCTCCTGGCGCTGCTGCCCGGCACGGCAATGCGGATTCGGCCGTTGGGGTCGGCGTCGGTGTCGCGGAAGATCTCCAGCGACGTGACGGCGCCACTGACGGTCCAGCCCAGCTGGACGTTGCTGGCCGTGCCGGTGGCCGTGAGGCAGACGGTGGCGCCGCCGCCGCTGCCGCAGCTTTGCGCCTGGGCGAGCGAACCTGCGGTCGCGCCGAAGGCGAGCAGCAGGGCTGGTATCAAGGTTCTCATGTTCTACCTTTCAGTGAAGGTGCTCGGCCGGGTTGTCTCCACCGGACACGAGCGTTATGGCGGGGCGTAGTTCAATGCGTGGAGCTACATCCCGACAACGACGATGGATTTGGGTGGCGGCAAGGGATCAATGGATCAAGCATCCAGGCGGCGGTAGGTGAAGCGTTTCATGCGCACCTCACCGGCGCCGGCGGCAAACAAGGCCAGCCGCAGGCTGTGGAGGCTGTCGAAGGTGTTCTGGTGCATGACGGAGACCTGCTGCAGCCAGGGGTTGGGCATCCAGCAGCCGTCGCTGGTGGCGTGATGGAAGCTGACCAGATGGCGGCGATGCGTGAGCCTCAGGCGGTGATGGCGGCCCTGCACCGGTTGCTGCATCCAGCGATGCGCCTGGCCGTAGCTGTAGGTGTGCATGCCGTCGCCGTCGATGCCGATGCCGACGAAGCCGCGTGCGTCGTGAAAGAGGGCGAGGCCGCCCTGCGCGTCGCCGCTGATCTCGAACTCGAGTTCGGCCTCGTAGGCGTGGTCACCCACGACGCAAGTCAGCGGTGAGCAGTCGGCCAGGCTGCTGCCCTTGCCGGCGAGCAGAAGGCCTCGGTCGCCATGGCGTGCGCGCTGCAGCTCGTCCGGCCCGGCGTCGAAGAAGCTCCATTGGTGGCCGATGCGCTGGCCGCTGAAATCGTCCGACAGCGCCGGCACGCCCGGGCAGGGTTGGGCCCAGCGAGGCTTGCGCTGGGGCCGACCGAGCGCGCTGCCGCGGGTACGGAACCAGCCGTCGCGACCCCATTCGATGGGCTGCAGCAGTGGCTGGCGTCCAAGGGTGCGGTGCCCTTGTTCGTGGCCGTGGCAGGCCAGCCACCAGTCGCCATTCAGCCCCTCCACCAGGCTGGCATTGCCACTGATGGACCAGGTCGCGTCGGCATTCTTGAGCGGGTTGAACGGACAGTCCTCCCATGGACCGAAGAGGGAGGACGATCTGGCGACCGTGAGGACGTGCTCGCCTGTCTGAGCGCCCGCGCCTGCGGATGCACGCAGCAGATAGAAGTGCCCTTCGCGCTGGATCAGCCGCGGGCCGGATGACGTGAACACTGCCTGCCCGGCGTCATGCTCGGTGAGTGCTGGCGTGTGAGCGTGGACAGGTCCGCCCACCGTCGCGAGGCCGTCGTCGGTCAGCTGGATGCGGCGTACGCCATTCACGAACAGGTGGCGGCTGCCGTCCTCGGCGACGACGTGGCTGGCGCCGAAGCAATCCGTCAGTCCGAGATCGATCGGGTCGCTCCAGGCGCCGGCAATGTCATCGGCCTGCACGACATGGATGGCCGCGCGACCGGCCTGCAACGCGGCCAGGTAAAGGAAATAGCGCCCGTCGTGCTTGACCAGGTCCACGGCCCCCACCGTGCCGATGGGGCGGGTCAGCGCAATACCGACCGGTGACCAATTCACGAGGTCCCGCGAATGCCAGATCACGGGGCCGGGTGTGAACTGCAGCGACGAACAGGCCAGGTAGTAGTCGGCGCCGTCTTTCAGGATGCAGGGATCGGGGTGGTCACCGGGCAGGACGGGATTGAGGAAGGTTCCGTCACCCAGGTCCGGTCGACGCTGCGCATGGGCGCTTGCACCGTGCGACGCGACCGAAGGTGTGACGAGCTCAATCATGGTCATGCGCCAGGCGTGAAATCGGCGGCGCCCAGATGGGCATGGCCGCGTTCATCCAGCTTCGCCGTGACGCGCTGGCCGAGGTAGCGCAGCGCGACGCTCGCCTTGGCCGGCCCGCGCAGGCGCACCCGCGTCAGTCGGCCAGCCTTCCAGTCGACATCCAGCTCCAGCCCGCCATGCGCCCGCACGCCGTGCAGTCGGCCCTCGGGCCAGGCTTTGGGCGCGGCGGCCAGCAGATGCACCTCGCCGCCCCAGGACTGCACGATCATCTCCAGGATGGCGGCGGCACCGCCGAAGTTGCCGTCGATCTGGAAGGGCGGGTGGGCGTCGAACATGTTGGGGTAGGTGCGCGCCGGCCCCAGCAGGCCTTGCAGGACCTTGTAGGCCCGCTCGCCGTCGCCCAGGCGCGTCCACAGTGCCAGCCGCCAGGCGGTGGCCCAGCCGGTGCTTTCGTCGCCTCGGGTGTTCAGCGTCTTGCGGGCGGCCTGGGCCAGTGCGGGTGTGTCGCGCACGTTGATCTGCTCGCTGGGGTAGACGGCGTAGAGGTGCGAGACATGGCGGTGCTGCTGGTCGGTGGCCGACGCATCCCAGTCCTCCAGCCATTCCTGCAGTTGGCCCTGCGCGCCGATGCGATCGGCCGGCAGGCGGGCTCGCGCCTTGCGCACGGCAGCGGTGAATGCCGGGTCGTCCTCGCCAAGCTGGGCCTGCGCCGCAATGGCCGCGTCGAACAGGTCGCGCAGGATCTGGCGGTCCATTGCCGGCCCGGCGCACAGTGCGATGTCGGCGTGGTGGTTGTTCTCCGGCGACTGCGACGGGGAGGTGACGAGGCCGCGCCCCTTGCGGTCTTCGACCAGCGTGTCGAGGAAGAACAGCGAGGCACCCTTGAACAGCGGCACGAGTCGGCGCAGCATGGCCGGGCTCGGGTTGTACTGGTAGTGCTGCCACAGCGTCGTGCACAGCCAGGCGCCGCCCGTGGGCCACATTCCCCACAACGGGCCATCGATGGGCGCAGTGGCACGCCACAGGTCGGTGTTGTGGTGCGCGACCCAGCCGCGCGCGCCATAGCTGTTGCGCGCCGTACGCGCGCCGGTGACGGCGAGGTCCTCCACCATCTTCAGCAGCGGCTCGACGCACTCGTCCAGGTTCGCCGGCCCGGCGGGCCAGTAGTTCATCTCCGTGTTGATGTTGATCGTGTACTTGCCTTCCCACGGTGGGTGCAGCACCTCGTTCCACACCCCTTGCAGATTGGCTGGCTGGCTGCCCGGCCGCGAGGACGACAGCAGCAGGTAGCGCGCGTACTGCACGTACATCGCCGCCAGCGCAGCGTCAGGCTGCCGGGGTACGCCCTTGATGCGGGCGTCGGTGGTGCGGGCACCCGCCTCGTGGCCACCGAGGTCGATGTGCAGGCGGCGGAACATCGCACGGTGGGCCTTGAGATGGTCGTCGCGCAGCCGGGCGAAGGGCTTGCGCGCGGCGGCGGCGGTGCGCTGGCGCACGGCGGCCACCGGGTCGCCGCTGGTGTCCTGCCGGTTCACATAGCTGGTCTCGCCGGAGACGACCAGCGTCAACCGGCGCGCGCCGCGAACGCGCAGCCGGTCGCCGCTGGCCTCGATGTGGCCGTCGCCCACGGCCTGCACGCGCAGCGCAAAGCGCAGCTGACCGGGGATGCCGAACGCCTGGACATTGCGGCCCTCGACCAGCAAGGCGTCGCTGCCGTCCGCTCGCACAGCCAACGACGCCGGCCGCTTCTCGGCGTTCAGCGATTCACGGTGGTCCCAGGGTGCGCCGACGAAGACGACGCCATCGGCGTCGTACCTGGTGTCGCCGAAGCCGCCGTAAGGCTGGTAGTCAGCGTGGCGGTAGCCGAGGTCGAGGTCGATCGTGCCATCGCCCTCGATCTCCAGCCGAATCACCGTCACCTGGTCCGGCACGCTGCAGAAGGTCTCGCGCCGGTGGCGGCCGCCGCCGTCGATGAAGGTGGTGACAGCGATGGCGCTGTCGAGGTCCAGGCTGCGGCGATAGCGCGCTGCGGCTTTCACACCGGGGAAGTCGAGCAGCAGGTCGCCGGCGCCGCTGAAGGGCATCTGCTTGATGGGCTTGCCCATCAGCGCCTCGGAGACGAGCTCGTTGGCCTCCTTCCAGCGCTCCTGCTCGATGAGGCTGCGCACCTGGGGCAGCGCCTCACGGAACTTCGGGTTGTCCGGCACGTAGGGGCCGCCGCCGTAGAGCGTGTCGATGTTGAATTGCAGCCGCTCCTGCGCGGGGCGGCCGAAGACCATCGTGCCCAGGCGGCCGTTGCCGAGCGGCAGCGCCTCGATCCATGGGCCGGCGGGCTGGTCGTACCAGAGGCTCAGCGCATCGGCGCTCACGCCGGCGGCGCCGGCCTGCACCCACTGCGGCAAGGCTGCCAGGAGGGAGGTGAGGGCGGGCGCCAGGGTGGAGGCGGCGACGAAGCCGCGGCGGGTGGTCGGGGTAATGTCCATGGGATCAGGGCCGCAACGGACCCTCCTTGAGGAGCTTCTGCAGCGTCGGGGCCATCGCCCGCTGCCAGAGACCGTAGCCCTTCTCGTTGGGATGCAACAGGTCGGGCATGACGTCCTTGCCCAGCGTGCTGTCGGCGTTCAGCAGCGCGGCATTGATGTCGAGAAAGTGGACGTTGCGGCCGTCGGCATAGCCGGCGACGAGTTTGTTGACACGCTCGTTGATGCCGCGCAGGAAGTCGTCGGGCTTCTCGCCGCGCGGGAAGATGGCCAGCAGCAGCACCTGGGTGCCGGGCAGGCGCTGGCGGATCTCGTCGACCAGGCGCTTGATGCCGGCCGCCGTGGTGGCCGGGCTCTCGGCGCGGTGGCCGGTGTTGTTGGTGCCGATCATCAGCACGGCCACCTTGGGCGCAATGCCGTCGATCTCGCCATGCTGCAGCCGCCACAGCACGTTCTCCGTGCGGTCGCCGCCAAAGCCCAGCGCCAGGCCGTTGAGCCCGGCGTAGTGGCGCTGCCAGACCTCGCGGCCGTCCTTCTCCCAGCCCTGGGTGATGGAGTCGCCGATGAAGACGATCTGGGGCGCCGTGCCGGCTTCGACGAGCTTGCGCTTCTCTTCGAGCTTCTCCTTGTGGCGCGGCAGCCACCAGTCGACGGCCCAGGACTCGTCGAGCATCGCCGGCGTGACGGACTCCGTGCGGTAGTCCGGGCAGGCAAGACCTGGCTTGGCCGCCTGCGTGATGCGAACGTTGGCCACGCTGACGCGCCCGCTGCCGGTGCTGTCGAGCGCAAACGGCAGCCTGATCTTGGAGAAGTCGGCGCCCTCGCGCGTGAAGCAGCTCATGGGCAGGGCGATGTGCTGCCAGCCCTTGCCGGCGGCGGCGCGTGCGGGTGCGATGAGGTTGACGCTGCGCTCGCAGCCGTCGCCGCAGGCCACCTTGGCGCGCACGCCGCCCTGGGCCAGCTCGCCGACGTCGAGGTCGAACTCCAGCGTGCCGCCGAGGTAGGGCCGCAGGTCCAGCGGCTGGCGCGACTCGAAACGCAACGTGGCCTGCCAGAGGTCCTTCCAGTCCAGCAGCACGGCCTCGCGTTTGCCGGCGCTGCTGAGCGTGCTGGCGCCCAGTGTGCTGGCGCGGGCGTACTCGGCCGTGGGAGCGGGTACGACGACGCTGTCACCACCCAGCTCGGCCTGGGCCTCCCAATGGCCGACGACGGTGCGCCAGGCGCTTGGCGGGGCCGGCAGGATGGTGATGTCCGGCGCCGTCTGCGCCAGGGCGCCGAAGACCGACGTGGTCAGCAGCGCGCCCAGGATGGCCTTGCGAACGCCGCTCACTTGTAGCGCCCCATCTTGACCGTCAGCACGCGTGGGTTGGCGACGAAGTTCAGGCCCCAGTCGTCGTCGCGTTGGACGAGGCGGGGCGGTTCGGTAGCGAGGGATGCGAAAGAGGCAAACAGGCAGAAGGCGGTGACGCTGGCGACGCGCTGGCTGGCAAGGGAAATCTTCAGCATGGCTGTTTTCGGGAATGACCGTGGCTACAGCCAGAGAGGCGCGCGTGCGGAAAGAGGGCCGTACGCATGCCGAAGATGGCCGCCCCTGCGGCCACTGCTGAAACTGCAATGCGGCGGTGGTTGTTCACCTGCGTCTCCTGTGGCGCGCCTGTACCGAGCGCTCTATGGGCTTGCCTTCCTGACGGCTCAACCCGCTGCCGAAGTGCGCGCGGGGCGACAGCGTTGTCAAAAGCTGTACGGTTCGCGCTTGGGTATCGGCAGCAGTGGTCAAACCAATTTGGTCTTGCCACTTTGCCACATCCGAAAATCGGTCTTACCGGTGCATACCCGAATACCTGTCGTCCTCCGGCATTGACGCCCTGCGGATCGAAATCAACTGTTTGCGATAACATTTGGTCTGTCCACTTTGTCAGGGAAGCAACATCCAAATGCCAAACCCCCACCGCGCCGGCGAAGTGCGTCGGCAATATCAGCTGGTCGCCGACAGGGTCCGTGCGCTGATCGAAGAGGAGGGAATCACCACGGGGTCCCGCCTCCCGGCAGAGCGTGAACTGGCGCTCCAACTCGGCGTTTCGCGGCCATCGCTGCGCGAGGCGCTGATCGCGCTGGAGATCGACGGCCGCGTGGAGATCCGTGGCGGTTCGGGTGTGTATGTCTGCACACCGCCACCGGATGGTGAACTGGCGACGTCGGCCCTCGGCGAAAGCCCAGCGGAGCTGGCGCAGGCGCGCGTCGTGGTGGAGAGCGCCATCGTCACGCTCGCAGCGGCGCGGGTCACGAAGGCGTCCCTGCACCGGGTCGAGGACGCGTTGAACGCGATGCGGGAAGACCATGCGAATGGCCGCAAGCCCGTCGAGTCGGACCGCCGCTTTCATCAGAGCATTGCCGAGATGGCCGGCAACTCGGTATTGGTCGGCATGGTGGGAACGCTCTTCGATGGCCGGCACACCCCCATCGCGTCACGCATGAGCGGGCGGACCGAGAGCACTCACACCTGGCAGGCCGCTCTTTCCGAGCACGAGGCGAT
This sequence comes from Roseateles sp. P1_C6, assembly GCF_056406315.1. Lineage (NCBI taxonomy): Bacteria > Pseudomonadati > Pseudomonadota > Betaproteobacteria > Burkholderiales > Sphaerotilaceae > Roseateles > Roseateles sp. P1_C6. Next base: position 26,616 of record NZ_JBFUAK010000016.1, on the reverse strand, counting down.
CTACCGTGCGCTGGAGGCCCGCAATCCTCAGGCCGCGGCCGCCGCCATGTGCAACCATTTGCAGGCCTCGCTGGGCCGCTGGGTCGGCGAGAGCAACGGGGCCGTCTGAAGCCTCGCTGCTGCAAGGCAGTTGGGGGCTTCTGCCCATCGGCGGGGGCGCTATCGATCTTCGCCGAAGAGTCGGCCTGCACGGTCGCGCGTCACATCACGGCGCCGAGCTGCCAGGGCACGAACTCGTTGTCGCCCAGGTCGTGTGTTTCGCTGAGCGTCGCGCGGCCCGAGGCGGTGTCCAGCATCAGGCGAAAGAGCGCCTCGCCGGCTTCGGCGACGCTCTGGGTGCCGTCCACGATGCCGCCGGCGTTGAAGTCCATGTCCATGCGCATGCGTTCGAACAGCGGCGTGTTCGTCGCCAGCTTCAGCGACGGCGTGGGTTTGCAGCCATAGGTCGACCCCCGGCCGGTCGTGAAGCAGATCAGGTTGGCGCCACCGGCCACCTGGCCCGTGGCCGACACGGGGTCATAGCCCGGCGTGTCCATGAAGACGAGGCCGGCGGTCTGCACGGGCTGCGCATAGCCAATCACGTCCATCAGCGTGCTGCTGCCGCCCTTGGCAACCGCCCCCAGCGATTTCTCGAGGATGGTGGTGATGCCGCCGGCCTTGTTGCCGGGCGAGGGGTTGTTGTCCAGCTCGGCGCCGTTGCGGGCTGCGTAGTCCTCCCACCAGCGCAGGCGGTCCAGCAGTCGCTGCGCCACGTCGGGTGATGCGGCACGGGCGGTCAGCAGATGTTCGGCGCCGTAGATCTCAGGCGTCTCCGACAGGATGGCCGTACCGCCGTGGCGCACCAGCAGATCGACCGCCGCACCGAGCGCCGGATTGGCGCTGATGCCTGAATAGCCGTCGGAGCCGCCACATTGCAGCCCCACGACCAGCCGGGAGGCAGCCGCGGTCTGGCGGCGCGCCAGGCCGGCTTCGGCAGCCAGTTCGCGCACCAGCGCCTGGCCGCGCTCGATCGCCTCCCGGGTGCCGCCTTGCTGCTGGATGGTCAGGCTGCGCATGCGCGCCGCGTCGCCGATGCCATCGAGCAGCGCGCCGACCTGATTGACTTCGCAGCCGAGTCCGACCACCACCACCGCGGCGAAGTTCGGGTGGATGGCATAGCCGCGCAAGGTGCGCCGCAGCAGCTCCAGGCCTTCACCCGCGCCCATGCCGCAGCCGCTGCCGTGCGTGATGGCGACGACGCCGTCGACACCGGGCAGCGCCGAGCCGCCTTCGAAGGCGCGAGCGATCCCCTTGCAGACGCTGGCCGAACAGTTGACGCTGGATATCACGCCGATGTAGTTGCGGGTGCCGACGCGGCCGTCGGCCCGCACATAACCTTCAAAGCTGGCGGCCTCGTGCAGGCCGAAGGCCGGAGCCGCGCGGCCTTCAGCTGGCGATGGCGGCAGCGCTGCGGCCATGCCGAGGTTGTGGGCGTGGACGTGCTCGCCGGCCGCGATCGGGGCGCTGGCCACGCCGATGGGCTGGCCGTACTTCAGCACCGGCTCGCCGGCCTGGATGGCCCGCAAGGCCACCTTGTGGCCGGCGTCGATCGAGTCCGTGACATTCAGCGCTATCCCATCGGGGCGAGCGACCTCGGTTCCCGGGGACAGGCGAACGCGTGCCACCGCGACGTTGTCGCGGGCATGCAGCACGATCAGCGCGTCTGCTGGCAGCAATTCAGTCGACATGGAAGACGCATTCCATGGCCGCCCAATGCTCGCCGGCGGCGCGGCTTTCCAACGGAAGTTGGCAGGGGCTGCAGAAGGTCCACCAGCGGCGGGTTTCGACGTCGGCGGCGATGGCCGCCATGTCGGCCTCGTAGTCGCTGCCGTGGTACTCCCAGTAGCCGAACAGCAGGTTCTCCGGCTCGCGCAGGAAGATGCTGTAGTTGCGAATGTTGGCGAGGGCCAGGCGGGCCAGCACGGCGGGCCAGACGGCGGCGTGCAGGCGCTTGTACTCGGCGATGCGGCCCGGCTCGATGCCGATGACCATGCCCATGCGTTGCATTGCGTGTTCCTTGTTCAGTGGGCGGCGAGCGCGGCCCGCAGGCGCGGCTGAGGCAGCCCGGGCACGTGCTCGCGCGCGAGGTCGACGACCGGTTGCAGGCGCCGTGCCTTCTTGAGGACGTGGTTCTGGGCGATGTCGGCCAGGCGGTGGGCCAGGAAGGGGTTGAGCAACCGGTCGCGCAGCACGGCGAGGTAGTCGCGCGCCTCTTCGCCTTGTCCGAGCGCTTCGAACACCGGCAGCACCTCCTGCTCCCATGCCTGCTCGAGCGGGTTGCGCAGGGTGGGCTCATGCATGGCTTGACGCACGGTCATGTCGGCGGCGAGACGGGCCGTCAGCCACCCCTCGGCAAGCAGGGTGTGGCCGAGGTTGAGCAGGAACAACTTGAGCCGCTCGTAGCGGGCGAGGTCATCGGTGAGGATGATGTCGGGATGGCGGCAGGGCAGCTGCAACCGCGGCTGGGACTCGACGGCCCACAGTGCATACGGCTCGGCCACGGCGCCCACGGGCTCCAGGGCTTCCGAGACGATGCGGTCCACCAGCGAATTGCCCCAGACCGGCTGTGTCTGCAGCCAGTCGACGAAGGCGGGCGCGCATTGCCATGCCCGCGCCAGCGCCACGACCAGCTCGCGCAGGGCATCGCCGTTGCGCGACACCAGTTCGCAGGGCAGCAGCGTCAACTCGGCGCCCGGCCGAGCCTGCCAGCGATCGTGAAGCAGCACAAGCAGCTTGGCGGGGAAAGAGGCGGGCGCCGTGGCGCCGTCGGCCAGCAGGCCCGCGGCGTCTTCCGGCGCCAGTGCCCAGCCACCGTCGCCGGTGTTGGAGACGATCACCTGCACCGGCCCGCGGGCTCGTGCGCGCACGGCCGTCCAGTCGTCGGCGGCATGGAAGGCTTCACGCACGGACCTGCAGGTCTTGCGGGACTCGACGGGTTGCCCGTCGGACAGCCCGCGCACCACGACGTCGAATCCTTCGGCACGCGCCAGCGCCTGCGTGCGCATCGTGCTGGCCGGGTTGCCGGTGCTCTGCACGACCGTGATGCCGCCCAGTGCCTCGCCGCGCTCGGCCGCTTCGCTGACGAACAGGTCGACATGCGCCTGCAGGAAACGGCTGGTGCCGAACTGCAGGATCGGCTGGCCTTCCCTCGTTGCCGGATTCAGCATTCGACGATGGCCTTGATGACGCCTTCCGCTGGGTCAAGCAGGCGCGGGAAGCCGACAGGTACTTCAGCCAGCGTCATGCGGTGAGTGGCGAGCGCCGCGTCGGGCACCAGGCCCTCCCGCATCGCCTTCATGACCGTCTCGAAGTCTTCCGTCGTGGCGTTTCGGCTGCTGAGCAGCGTGGCCTCGCGCTTGTGGAATTCGGGGTCGGAGAAGCGGATGTCACCCTGCACGATGGACACCAGCACGTAGCGCCCGCCGTGGGCGATGAAGCGAAAGCCCCGTTCCATGGCACCGGGGTTGCCGGTGGCATCGAACACCACGTCATAGAACTCGCCATCGGTGAGTGCCGACAGCTGCGCCTCGTCGCCCTCGCCGAGCGGCACGGCCGCAGCCACGCCGACATGCTTCAGCGCGAAATCGAGCCGGTCTTGGCGGCCATCCAGGGCCGTGACGACCGCGCCGCGCAGACCGGCAAAGATCATTGCGCCAATGCCGATCGGGCCTGCACCCACCACCAGCACGCGCTGGCCGGCGGCGACTTCGCCGCGCCGCACGGCATGCGCACCGATGGCGAGGAATTCCAGCATGGCGGCCTGGTCCAGCGTGATGTCGCCTGCCTTGCCAACGAAGCGCTGCGGCACGCTGACATATTCGGCGAAGGCGCCGTCGCGATGCACGCCCAGCACCTGGATGCGCACGCAGCAGTTGGTCTTGCCCTGGCGGCAGGCGATGCAGTGGCCACAGGACAGATAGGGCATCACGTAGGCCGCGTCGCCTGGCTTCAGCCCACTGTCCGCGTCGGCTTCCTCCACGATGCCGGACAGCTCGTGCCCCATGACGCGGGGGTAGTTCAGATAGGGCTGGTGGCCCGTGAAGATGTGTAGGTCGGTGCCGCACACGCCCACACGCTTGACGCGCAACAGCACCTCGGCGGGGCCGCGCTCCGGGCGCGGGCGGTCGTGGGCGACGAGGATGCCGGGGGATTCGCAGGAAACAGTCAGCATGGTGCTAGTCAGTCAAGGCAAGGCGGTAGATGCGATTGGCATTACCCCCGAAGAGCGCACGTAGGTCGTCAGGCTGGGGAATGGGTTGAAACTGGTGAGCCAGCTGGTGGGCGAGCTGCCACCAGTCGGCGTAATCGGCGGCCAGGCGCAGCACCGGCCAGTCGCTGCCCCACAGCAGGCGCTGGGGGCCGAACAGCGTCCACAGTGCCTGGGCGTAGGGGTGAAGCGCTGCGGCGTCGCGGCGCTCACCGGCCTCTGTCAGCAGACCCGAGAGCTTGCAATGGACCTGGGGGAGGGCGGCCAGCGCGGCCACGTGGGTTTGCCAGGGCTCGATCTCGCCGCGTGCGATGAACGGCTTGGCTGCATGGTCGATGACGATGCTCAAGCCTCGATGGCGCTCGGCGAAGCGGCGCAGCCCGGGCAACTGCCGCGGCAGCACGAGCGCGTCGAACACCAGGCCGTGGCGCTGCATGGCCTCGGCGGCCGGGTCACAGGCGGGGTCGGCGATCCAGTCGTCGTCCGGCAAGTCCTGCAGCATGGGGCGCAGGCCCTTGAGCAGTGGGTGGCGGGCCAGCGCGTCAATCTGCGCGGCCGCATCCGCCGCCTTGAAGTCGACCCAGCCGACGACACCCTTCACCCACGGCGTGCGCTCGGCCACCGACAACATCCAATGCGTGTCAGCCACGCTGGGCAGCGATTGCACGAGCACGGTGGCATCGACGCCGGCTGCCTGCAATTGGGGTGCCAGGTCGTCGGGGCCGAAGTCACGGTGGATGGCCTGCAGCGAAGCCGGCGGCCACTGGCACTCGCGGTCGACCAGGCGCCAGAAGTGTTGATGTGCGTCGACCCTCATCAGTCGTCCTGCGGGCCGCTGTCGGGCAGGGGCGCGTTGCCGGCGATGAGGCCGCGGCCACGCAGTCGGTGCCAGAGCTCGCGCGGGATGGCGCGAGCCATCCAGGCGGCGTTGGCCGCCACCTGCTCGGGCGAGCGCATGCCCGCGAGCACGCTGGTGACGGCCGGATGCGCGAGCGGGAACTGCAGGGCCGCCGCCTGCAGCGGCACCCCGAACTCCGCGCAGGTGGCGTCCAGGGCCCGGGCCCGGCGCATCACCTCCGGTGGCACGCTGCCGTAGTTGTACTTGGCCTGGCCGGCCAGCAGGCCCGAGTTGAAGGGACCGCCGATAACCACGCCGACGCCGGTCGCCGCGCAATGGTCCAGGAAACCGAGGCTGCCCTGCTCAAGCAGGGTGTAGCGGCCGGCCAGCAGCACGCAGTCCAGCGCTGCGGCGGCCAGTGCCTGCTGCGCCACTTCCCATTCATTCACACCCAGGCCGATGGCCTTCACGACGCCCTGGCTGCGCAGCTCCTCCAGGGCGCGAAAGCCGCCGCCCGTGGTCAGCGCGTGCCAATGAACGTCGTGCCCGTCGCCGTGGGTCAGGCGGCCGATGTCGTGCACCAACAGCATGTCGATGCGTGCCAGCCCCAGGCGCTGCAGGCTGTCCTCGAAGGAGCGCAGCACGCCGCCGTAGCTGTAGTCGTACACCGGGCGGTAGGGCAGCGGGTCGGCCCAGTCGTCACTGCCGGCCGCCACCGTCGGGTCGGCATGCATGACGCGCCCGACCTTGGTGGACAGCACAAAGCTGTCGCGCGGGTGGCGTGACAGGAATTCGCCCACGCGGCGCTCGCTGCGCGTGTAGCCGTAGAACGGGGCTGTGTCGAAATAGCGGATGCCGGCGCTCCAGGCGGCCTGCAGCGTCGCGGTGGCCGTGGCGGTGTCCACGGCTTCGTACAGGCCGGCCAGCGCGGCGGCGCCCAGGCCCAGCGTGGTCAGCGGCAGACCGGCGCCAGGAAGGGAGCGACTGGGAAGGCGGTTCATGTGTTGCAGTGAAAGTCGTCGCAGGTTCACTTCAGTACAGGACGGCCTTGGCCTCGGGCGACTGCAGGTTGGCCTTGCTGACCCACACGACACCGGTGTCGCGGAACTTGGACACGGGCTTCTTCTGCAGCACGTCGGACACGGTCTTCACGCCGAGGTAGCCCATCTGGAAGGAGCTCTGCACCGCGATGCCCGCGAGCGTGCCGTCCTGGACGAATTTCTGCAGGTCCTGGTTGCCGTCGAAACCGATCGCGACCAGCTTGCCCGCGCGGCCGCTCTGCACCAGGGCGCGGCCCATGCCGACGGCGGTGGGCTCGTTGGCGCCGAAGATGGCTTTCAGGTCCCGATGGGCAGCCAGCACGTCGGTGGTCTGGTTCATGGCGGTCGCCATCTGCGACTGCGAATAGAAGGGCCCGACGATCTCGAGCTTGGAGTTCGCCTTCAGATAGCTCGTGAAGGCGCCCACGCGGCCGACCTCGGAGCCTGCGCCCGCCACGAAGGACATGACGGCCACCTTGCCGGTGGTGCCGATCTTGTCGATCAGCTGCTTGGCACAGAGCTCGCCAGCGGCGCGGTTGTCCGTTGTCAGGAAGGATTGGTAGTAGGGTTTGCCGGCCTCGGACACATGGGAGTCGATCAGCACGACCGGGATGCGCGCTTCCCAGGCCTTCTTGATGACCGGTACCAGCGCGTCGGGGTCCGAGGGGGCCAGCACGATGCCGGCGACACGCCGGTTGATCGCGTTCTCGACGAGGTTGACCTGGTCGGCTATTGCCGATTCGCTGGCCGGCCCGGAGAAGGTCAGCGTGTGGCCTGGAATTTCCTTGATGGCGGTCTCGGATCCCTTGTTGACGTTTTGCCAGTAGGTCGAGTTGGTCGTCTTGACGATGACGGCGATCTCGCCGGCCTGGGCTGCGGCACCGAGCAGGGCCAGGCAGGCGCTCATGAGCGCGTGGATCAAATGGCGGGGCATGGAATGTTTCCTGGGGATGGAACCGGTCTTCAACGCCGGTTGCGGAGTTGGTCGATCCAGACGGTGACGAGGATGACCAGGCCGATGATGATTTGCTGCGTGAAGGACGAGACGCCGTTCATGTTCAGCCCGTTGCGCAGGATGCCGATGACGAACGCGCCGATGAGCGTGCCGGAGATCGTGCCGACGCCGCCGAGCAGCGAAGTGCCGCCGATGACGGCCGCCGCGATGGCGTCAAGCTCGTACATGACGCCCTCGTTGGGTTGCGCGGTGACGAGGCGGGACATCAGCACGCAGCCGCACAGACCGGCCAGCGCGCCCGAGGCGACGTAGGCGAACATCGCGACGCGCCCGACATTCACACCCGACAGCCGCGCCGCCTCGCTGTTGGAACCCACCGCGTGCAGATGCCGCCCGAGCGTGGTGCGCCGGAGCAGCATGCCGGCCGCGATGGCCAGCACGATCATCAGCAGCACGGGGTAGGGGATGCCGGGAAAGACGACGTCGGGGAAGCCCTGTTCGTCGATCTTCTCGATGCGCCACAGCGCGCCGTTGCCGAGCGCGCCGAAGGCCTCGCCCAGGCCCGAGATGGCTCGCGCGTCAGTGAGCTGCAGCGCGACACCGCGCGCCACCAGCATCATGCCCAGCGTGGCGATGAAGGGCGGCAGCCGCAGCCGCGTCACGCACAGGCCGTTGATGGCACCGCACAGCGCGCCGACGACGACGCCCAGGACCATGGCGGGCGCCACCGGCATGCCGCTCTTGACCAGCATGCCCGCCACCACGCCGGACAGGGCCAGCACCGAGCCGACGGACAGGTCGATGCCACCGGTCAGGATCACCAGCGTCGCGCCGATGCCCAGGTAGACGATGGTGGTCACCTGCAGCGACACCGTCATCGCGTTGCCGACCGAGAAGAAGGCGTTGCTCGTCAGCGAGAAGACGAGCATCAGGATGAGGAGGCCCGTCAGCGCGGCGAATTTCTGGATCAGATCTTTCTGGCGGTCGTTCATGTAGTCGGTTCAAGGAGGGCCGCGCTGCGCATGGCCGGCTCGGAGGAGCCGACCGAGGCATGGCGAATGACGTCGTGCTGGCTGCACTGGCGGGTCTCCAGCATGCTCGCGAGCTGGCCCTGGCGGAACACGGCGACGCGGTCGCTCATGCCGAGGACTTCGGGCAGCTCCGAGCTGATCAGCACGACGCCGACGCCCTCGGCCGCCAACCGGTCCATCAGCGCGTAGATGGCGTACTTGGCGCCCACGTCGATGCCGCGCGTCGGTTCGTCGAAGAGGATGACCCGGGCCTGGCGGAACAGCCATTTGGCGATGACCACCTTCTGCTGGTTGCCGCCCGACAGCAGCCGGGCGATCTGGTCCGGCGACGGTGTGCGGATGGCCAGCTCGGCGATGTAGCGCTCGGCGGTGCTGCGTTCGCCGGCCGCGTCGATGAAGCCCAGGCCACTGGCCAGCGCGCCCAGGTTGGCCAGCGTGATGTTGTGGGCCACGCTCATCTTCACCGCCAGCCCGTGGGCCTTGCGGTCTTCCGAGACATAGGCGATGCCTGCGGCGATGGCATCGCGCGGCGAGCGGATGTCCAGCCGCTCGCCGGCCAGTTCAACCTCGCCACCGTCGACCGCATCGGCGCCGAACAGCGCGCGCGCAACCTCGGTGCGGCCGGCGCCCACCAGGCCGGCGAAGCCGAGGATCTCGCCGCGCCGCAAATCGAAGTTCAGTGGCCCGAAGACGCCCTCGCGCCGCAGGCCGCGCACACGCAGCAGCACTTCGGAGGAAGGCTGCCGCGTCGCCGGCGGGAATTGCTGGTTCAACTCGCGGCCCACCATCAAGCTGACGATCTCGTCGATGGAGGTCTCGGCCCAGAGGCGCGTCGCGATGTAGTGGCCGTCGCGCAGCACGGTGACCCGGTCGACGATCACATCCAGCTCGTCGAGCCGGTGCGAGATGTAGACGATGCCCACGCCTTCGCGCTTGAGGTCTTGCACGACGTTGAGCAAGCGCGTCGCGTCGGCCTCGCCCAGCGAGGAGGTGGGCTCGTCCATGATGAGCAGCCGCGCCTGCATCGATAGGGCCTTGGCGATTTCGACCATCTGCTGCTGGGCGATGGACAGGGTCGAAACCTCGGCGTCGGGATCGATATCCACGCCCAGGCGCTGCAGGCAGGTGCGAGCCCCTTCGCGCTGCCGGGCGCTATCGACGAACCAGCCGCGGCGCGGCTCGCGGCCGAGCCAGATGTTTTCGGCCACCGTCAGGTGGGGCACCAGGTTGAGCTCCTGGTGAATCATGACGATGCCCAGGGCCTGCGCATGGTGCAGCCCCTGGATGCGCACAGGCTCGCCATCGATGTGGATCTCGCCTTCGTCGGGGGTGTAGACGCCGCTCAGGATCTTCATCAGCGTCGACTTGCCGGCGCCGTTCTCGCCGCAGATCGCATGCACTTCACCGCCGCGCACGTCCAGCGCCACGCCCGACAGGGCGGTGACGTTGTCGAAGCGTTTGCAGACGCCCTGCATGCTGAGCAGGGGCGAGGGCGGCGAGGAAGCGGAGAGCGCGGGCATCGCGGCGGGGAGGGCGCGTTGGAATGGCAAAGTTTGCGGTCTTGCCACTTTGCCATAAGTTTGTTATTTGGTCAGACCAGTGCTTACCCGTGGTCGTGACGCTGGGGAAGGATCGTCTCTTTGGTGCTGTTTGGTCTTACCAAAACTTCGTTCCGGCGAAAAAGCCCGCGTCCAGCATGGATGCCTGAACGCCCGGTTTTCAGCGGTATCGGTTCAGCACTGACGCCAGCGAGCCGTCCACCATCATCCGGTCGATGGCCTTGTTCAGCGGCTGCAGCAGCGCCGGCTTGCCGGGTGTCAGCGCGCAGCCCAACTGGTAGTGCTCGACTTCAAGGATCTCACGCAGTCCGGCCTCCGGGTTGAGCCTGACGTAGTAGGCCAGCGCGGCGCGATCCGTGACCGCGTAGCGCACACGGCCGAAAGCCAGCCGGCGCAGGTTGGTCTCGGCATCGGCAACGTCTTCCCGCCGGATCTGCTGCCGGAATGCCGAGACGAGGGCGGGATAGTGGTAGCCCAGGACCGTACCCAGCGGCTCGTCCGCCAGCGTCTGGAGCTGCGCCACGGCGGGGGCGTTCGCGCCCGCCGCGATGATCCCCGTGCCCGACAGGAAAAGACGCGTCCAGAGCAGCGTGCCCTCGAGCCACTCGGGTTTGACGTAGCACAGCAGATCGGCAGCCCCTGACGCCACGGCGGGGCCTGCGCGCTTGCTGGGCAGCGGCACGAACACCGGCTTGAGGCCCAGGCGCTGCGCCAGCAGTTCGCCGAGTTCCTTGAGCACGCCGTCGACAGGCTTGTCCTCTGCCATCCTGAGCATGGGCATGGATTGGCTGGTCGGCGCGACGATGCGCAGCGACTGCGGCTCGGCGGCCTGCGCGGCCGGGTGCGCTGCCATCAGTGCCAGGATCAGCGTCCACCGCTGCCATCGCCGCTTCGGCGCGTCGACGTGGAGAGCGGCTTGCTGCGTCATGGCATCACCGGGCTGGCCGGCGTCAGCCGCCCTTGCGGCGGTTGTAGACGTCGAAGACCACGGCGGCCAGCAGCACGACGCCCTTGATGACCTGTTGCCATTCGATGCCCACGCCGAGGATGGACATGCCGTTGTTCATCACGCCCATGATGAAGGCGCCGATGACCGCGCCGAGCACCTTGCCGACGCCGCCCGACGCCGAGGCCCCGCCGATGAAGCAGGCGGCAATCACGTCGAGTTCGAAGCCCAGGCCCGCCTTGGGCGTGGCCGTGTTGAGGCGGGCCGCGAAGACCAGGCCGGCGAGCGCTGCCATGACGCCCATGTTGGCGAAGCACAGCAGCGTCAGCTTCTCCGTCGGCACGCCGGACAGCCGCGCGGCGCGTTCGTTGCCGCCGAGGGCGTAGACGCGCCGGCCGAGCGTCGTGCGCTGGGTCAGGAAGACGTAGGCGCCGATCAGGGCACCCATCAGCAGCAACACGTTGGGCAGGCCCTTGTACGAAGCCAGCAGCCACACCAGCGCAGCCAGGGCGCCCGACTGGGCCAGCAGCCGCAGGCTGAACAGCGCCGCCGGCTCCGGTGCCGCGCCGCGCGCTTCGGACTTGCCGCGCGCGGCCAGCTCCCGCCAGGCCAGCCAGGCCACCAGGCCGAAGCCGATGACGAGCGCGCTGAGGTGGTGCTCCTCGCCCCCTGGCCAGTCGGGCAGGAAGCCGCTGCTGAGGAGCTGGAAGGTGTCCGGGAAGGGGCCTACGGACTGGCCGCCCAGCAGTGCCAGCGCCAGGCCCTTGAACACCAGCATGCCGGCCAGGGTGACGATGAACGAGGGGATCTTCAAATAGGCGACGAACCAGCCTTGCAGAGCGCCGATGAGCGCGCCGGCGACCAGGCAAACGGCGGCGGATGGCAGCACCGGCCAACCCCGCTCGACCATCAGGATGGCCGCCAGGGCGCCGATGAAGCCACAGATGGAACCCACCGACAGGTCGATGTGGCCGGCGACGATGACGAGCAGCATGCCGAGGGCCATGACCACGATGTAGCTGTTCTGCAGGAACAGGTTGGTCAGGTTCAGCGGCTGCAGCAGGGTGCCGTCGGTGAGCACCTGGAAGAACCCCATGATGCAGACCAGCGACAGCAGCATGCCGTAGTCGCGCAGATGCGATGCGAGGAAGTTGCGCAGGGACGAAGAAGGCATGGCGATGGTTTTCAATGGGTGCCCACGAGGGCGTGCATGACGGTTTCCTGGGTGGCGCCGGCGGCCGGCATCTCGGCCACCAGCTCACCCTCGTTCATCAGGTAGAGGCGGTCGCACATGCCCAGCAGTTCGGGCAGCTCGGACGAAATCATCAGGATCGAGCGCCCCTGGGCGGCCAGGCTGGCGATCAGGCTGTAGATCTCGAACTTGGCGCCGACGTCGATGCCGCGGGTGGGCTCATCCAGGATGAGCAGTTGAGGGTCGGTGAACAGCCACTTGGCCAGGACGACCTTCTGCTGGTTCCCGCCCGAAAGGTCGCCGACGGGCTGCTGGACGCTCGCGCAGCGGGTGGCCAGGCGCTGCCGGAAGTCATTCGCCACCGCGTTGTCCCGGGCCTCGTCGATGACGCCAAAGCGGGAGATGCCTTCGAGCCGGCACAGGCTGGTGTTGCGGGCAATGCTCTCCCGCAGCACCAGCCCCAGGGCCTTGCGGTCCTCGGTGACATAGGCCAGGCCGGACTTGATGGCCCGCCGGACGGTCGAGACGTCGACCTGCTGACCGCCCATCCAGGCGGAGCCGCGGATGCGCCGCCCCCAGGAGCGGCCGAACACGCTCATCGCCAGCTCCGTCCGCCCGGCGCCCATCAGGCCGGCGATGCCGACGATCTCGCCGCGGCGCACGTTCAGGTTGACGCCCTTGATGGCTTCGCGGCCGACGTGAAGCGGGTGCTCGACCCACCAGTCGCGCAACTCGAACAGGATCTCGCCAGGATTGGGCTGCCGCTTGGGATAGCGATCCTGCATGTCCCGCCCGACCATGGCGCGAACGATGGCGGCTTCCTCCGGCGGTGCTTCGCTGCAGTCCATCGTGGCGGTGGTCGAGCCGTCGCGCAGCACCGTGATGGCATCGGCCACTTCCGCGATCTCGTTGAGCTTGTGGGAGATCAGCACGCAACTGACGCCGTTGCCGCGCAGCCGTTTCAGCAGGTCGAGCAGGGCGGCGCTGTCGTCCTCGTTGAGGCTGGCCGTGGGCTCGTCGAGGATCAGCAGCTTCACGTCCTTGGCGAGCGCCTTGGCAATCTCCACGAGCTGCTGCTTGCCGACGCCGATGTCCTTCACCAGCGTATTCGGAGACTCTTGAAGGCCGACCCGATGCAGCAGCTCGACGGCCTGGTCGTTGGTGCGAGCCCAATCGATCACGCCGCGCCGGGCGCGTTCGTGCCCGAGGAAGAGGTTCTCGGCGATGGAGAGTTGCGGAATCAACGCCAGCTCCTGGTGGATGATGACGATGCCGAGCGCCTCGCTCTGCCGTATGCCGGAGAAGTGCTGCGGCTCCCCGGCGAACCGGATCTCGCCTTCGTAGTCCGGGTGCGGATAGACCCCCGAGAGGATCTTCATCAACGTGGACTTGCCGGCGCCGTTCTCGCCGACCACCGCGTGGATCTGCCCATGCTGGACAACCAGGTCGACATGCCGGAGGGCGACCAGGCCATGGAACTTCTTGCCGATCCCGCGCATCTCCAGCAGCGGGGCGGGCTGATTGTCTAAGGTTGCCACGTCAGCTGCCCCTTGAGGGCTGGGCGGGCCGAGCGCCGGGCCGCTCCCAAGCCGGCCCGCACTGGCGATGTGCTTGCGGTTCGACGCCGCAAGCATCGCCGTCCCCGCGGGGGACCGACCAGACTCGCTCGCGTTCAGCGACGCGAGGTTGGGCGAGGGGCAGTTTCACTTCAGCTGCCCTTCCTTGTAGTAGCCGCTGTCGACGAGCACCGGCTTCCAATTCGTCGCGTCGACCGCCACGGGCTTGAGCAGATACGAGGGCACCACCTTGACGCCGTTGTTGTAGGTCTTGGTGTCGTTCACCTGCGGTGTGCGACCGCTGAGCACCGCATCGACGAGGTCGGCCGTGACCTTGGCCAACTGGCGGGTGTCCTTGAAGACGGTGGAGGCCTGGTCGCCGCGCAGGATGGCCTTGACCGACGGCAGGTCGGCGTCCTGTCCCGTGATGACCGGCATCGGCTGGCTCGGCGTCCCGTAGCCCACGCCCTTCAGCGAAGAGATGATGCCGATCGACAGGATGTCTGCAGGCGACAGGACCGCGTGCAGCTTGTCCTTGCCGTAGAAGGCCGACATCAGGTTGTCCATGCGCGCCTGGGCGGTAGCGGTGTCCCAGCGCAGGATGCCCACCTTCATGGCGCCCAGCTGCTTGCTGCGCACGACGAGCTTGCCGCCATCCAGATAGGGCTTCAGCACGCTCATGGCGCCGTCGTAGAAGAAGCCCGAATTGTTGTCATCGGGCGAGCCGGCGAACACCTCCAGGTTGAAGGGCCCCTTGCCCTGCTTCAGCCCGAGCCGGTTGACGATGGACTCGGCCTGCAGCACGCCGACCTGGAAGTTGTCGAACGTGGCGTAGTAGTCGACGTTCTTCGAGCCGCGGATCAGCCGGTCGTAGGCGACGACCTTGATGCCCTTCTCGGCGGCCTTCTGCAACACGCCGGACAGCGTGGTGCCGTCGATGGACGCGATCACCAGGGCCTTGGAACCCTTGGTGACCATGTTCTCCAGCTGCGCGAGCTGGTTCGGGATCTCGTCATCGGCGTACTGCAGGTCGACCTGGTAGCCCAGCGCCTTGAGGCTCTTGACCATGTTGTCGCCGTCGGCGATCCAGCGCTGGGAGCTCTTGGTGGGCATCGCGATGCCGATGGTGCCCTTGCCTTGTGCCAGCGCGGCGGCACAGGGTGCGAGCGTCAGCAAGACGCTCAGTCCGAGAAAGGTGATGCGGCGCATGTTGTCTCCGTGTTGTGTTTGGGTGCGACGGTCTGCTCAGCGAAAGATTCGCTGCGCGAAGTGATGGAGGTTTTCTGCCCAGCTCTCGCGGTCGTGCGCATGGGCATCGACGTGCCAGATGTGCGGGATGCCGCCGTCACGCAGTGCGCGGTGCAGCGCCTGCGAGACGCTGATCAGCCCGTCCTGGCGACCGCAGGACAGGTACAGCAGCTTCAGCTGGCGGCGCGCGCTGTCCGCGTCGGGCAGCAGTTCGGCGGCGGGTTTCGTGTTCGGTGCGGACGAGAAGCCACCGACCCAGCCAAAGGTGTCGAGGTGGATCAGTCCGATGTTCAAGGCCTGGCCGCCGCCCATGGAAAGGCCCGCAATGGCGCGGTGTGGTGCATCAGCGAGCGTTGAATACCTGCCATCGACTGCAGGGATCAGCGAGCGCAGCAGATCGGCCTCGAAGCTTGAGAAGGCGGCGATGTGCCCGGGCGTGAACGCCTGGTCCGGCGGCGGCGGACCGTCATCGGCGCGGGCCCGGCCGTTGGGCATGACGACGATCATGGGCTCGGCCGCGCCCGATGCGATCAGCTTGTCGAGGACGACGGTGGCGCGAACGTAGCCGCTCCACTCGTGCTGGTTGCCGCCGATGCCGTGCAACAGGTAGAGGACGGGATAGCGACGATCCGAGGCATAGCCGGCCGGCAGGTAGACCACCGCCTTGCGCCGGGTCTGCGTGACGGCCGACTCGTAGCTGAATTCCTGCGTCTGACCATGGCGGATGTCCGGGCTCTCGTCTGCGAAACCCTTCGGCGGTGCGGCGAACGCCGGCACGTCGTCAGACGCCAGCACCACGGCCCGGTTGAGGTTGGCGCGGGCTTCCTTCGTGCCCGCGGCCGGCTCGCCCTGCGCATTGACGGTGGCTGCAACGATTGCCAGGCAGACGGAGGCCACCAGCCTGGCGAAGCACTGACGCGCGGCGGCAACGTGGGGCGCTGTCAAGCGCCCACCTTTTTCAGGCTCAACAGCACGACGTCATGGCTGCGCAGCTTCACGTTCAGCGTGACTGTGCCGGCTGCGCCGACCACCAGCTCGCGTTGCAGCTTGGGCTTGTCCGTCGTCAGGCCTTGCAGCGTGGCGAGCTGCTTGGCATCCAGGTTCTTGGGCGAGCCCATCTTCAGATAGGCGGTGTGGGCGTCGTTGATCTCGTAGCCGGTGCGGCGCTGTGTGAGCGTGTAGCGGCCGGGCGGCAAATGGCGCAACTCGATGGTGGTGGTGCCCGCGTCCCTGGCCGGCTGCGGCTTGCTGAAGAAGCTGCGGTTGCTGGCCTTCTGGTCCGGGAGTCGCCAGTTCCACACCAGGGCCTGGACCTGCTCGCCATTCGTCGCGGCCCAGCTGAATTCGTCGCTGCTGGGGATCTCCTTGCCATCCAGCCGGGCCAGGGCGGCGAGGTATTTGTAGGCGAACCACACGGGCTTCCTCACGCCTTCGCGCGTCATCATGCCGAAGCCGCCGTGGAAGGGCGCGTCCGGCGGGCCGGGTTCCTCGAACAAGTCGCTGTAGACCCAATAGCTCATGTGCTGGGCCAGGCCTTGCGTCTGCTTGAGCTTGGTGAGCACATAGGGCGCGCTCATGTAGCTGTCGTGCACGAGGTCGCGTGGGTTGTAGCTGCTGCTCCATTCGGTGAAGAACAGCGGCAGGCCCGGCAGGTGCGAGGCCTCGATCTCCTTGCGCACGCGCCGCACGTCGCCCACGATGGCGTCGGGCGACTTGGACAGCACGCGGTCCTCCTTGCCGAACTCGTCCAGGTAGCCTTCATCCACGCCGTAGGTGTGCGTCGTGACGAAGTCCACCGGCGTGCCGGTCGCCTTCGCATGCGCGAGGAACTCGGGCACCCACCAGGCGCCGGCGGTGGCCGGGCCACCCACGCGCAATTGCGCGTCGATGCCCTTCATGGTCTTGGCCGTGCGGGTGTAGAGGTCGAAGTAGGCTTGCCTGTCGGCCTTCTCCCAGAAGCCATCGAGATTGGGTTCGTTCCAGACTTCGAAGTACCAGCTGCGCACCTCCTTCTCGCCATAGCGCTGCAGCAGGTGGCGCGTGAAGGCGTCGATCAGCGCGACCCAACCGGTGGGCTCGGGGTGAGAGGTGTTGCCGGCCCAGTAGAAGACCTTCAAGTCCGACGTCTTCAACGCCAGCGGCGTGAAGCCCAGCTCGACGAAGGGCTTGATGCGGCGCGCCAGCATCGCGTCGTAGAGCTTGTCGATGTTGGTGAAGTCGAAGACGAGGTTGCCTGCGGCATCGCGCGTCACCGTCTTGAAGACGTCGTGGAAGATGGCGTGGAAGCGCAGGTAGCGGAAACCCAGCTCGTCGACGGTTGTCTTCAGCTGTGCGAGTGCGTCTTCGCGGTAGGTCGTGCCGGGGTAGTCAGCGCCGACGCAGTGGTCGAAAAAGCGGTCCAGCGGCTGCTTCGCTTCGGCCAGGTCGAGCACGATGCGGCGCTGCTGCGGCGCAGCGAATGATGCGGTGGTCATGAGCGGCAGGGCAGCAGCAGCCAGCATCTGGCGGCGGCGCAGGGAGCGGAGCGAAGTCACGTCGTGAGTCCTCTGTAGACAAAGTTGCGGGCGCACGTCGCCGGCATCGGCGCTGCGCTTTCCGGCCTGGCAGCGGCCTTCATTTTTTGCATAACTCGCTGATGGCGTTCGGCGCGGTGGCGGTGATCAGGCCCAGCCGATAGGGCAGCTCGATGTATTCGTACTTCTTGTTCTTTTCCATGTCCAGGCCTTGGTAGAGGAATTTCAGCGGCTGGCAGGGGTCGATGCTCAACGTCTGGTCGACCCCATCGCGGATCAGTTCGCCATGGGACACGCCTTCGGACCAGATCCGGCCGTTGAACTTGACGTTCTCAGTGCCGGCAAACATGTTCATCGGGGCGCCGGGAACGGGTTGCCACTTCCCGTCCAGGCGATCGGCTGTCCAGGCCCGGAAATACCTGCCCTTGGGCCCCATCGCCTCGATCAACGTCAAGTACTGGTTCGTGCCAGCAATCTTGTAGGTGTTGCTCGCTTCGAACATGTCATCGCGCTTCTCTTCCATGACGACGACGGGCTCGGAGAAGTCCTGAGGGAAGCGCTCCATCGTCGTCTCGCCGCGGTAAAAGCTGCCGTTGTCGCCAGTGAAGAAGAGATAGCACTTCTTGTCGTCGCAGATGTTCCAGAAGTCCAACCAGGACGCATTGCCCTTGGCGTCTTTGACGCTTGCCGGGATGGTCGGGTAGAAGGGCTTCGGTGCTGTCCACGACAGGGGATCGGCGATGTTGCTGGTCGTGGAATACAGTGGGTCGCCGCCCTGGTAGATCAGATACCAGAGCTTCTGCGGCGCGAAGTAAAAGACCTGGGGTGCTGCGCGATAGCCGGGCCCGATGGGGGACTTTTCGAGCATGAACTGAGGGGCGTTGGGGGCCTCCTCCCAGTTCGCAAAGGTCGTGTAGGCCATGCCCCAGCCGTTCTTCCCGGCCGTGGTCATGAAGACGTGATAGCGGGCGTCGTGGTAGACGATGGTCGGATCCTTGACGCCAAAGATGTTCTTCGCGTCGGCGGGCGGCTTGATCAGCGGCTCGCTGGATTTCCATTCGAAAGGCTGGGCCAGCTTCGCGGGTTCTGCAGCATGAGCGAGGGTGCTCAATGTCAGGCAGGACGCAAACCAGAGTGCGTTGAAACCGTCAAAGGAAGACTTGGGGTGGCGCATGATTTCTGCGATGGATGTTTCAGGGGAATCGGTGCGTGACAGCGTCATACCTGCCCCCGGGTGGCTTCGAGCTCGCCGCGGATCTGCAGCATGCGTCGCTCGGTCAACTCAAAGCGGGCGAGCGAGATCAGCGCCAGCACCAGGCCGATGACCGGAACGCCCGACAGAAGAAGGCGCATCGTGAAGATCGCCTGTGGGTCCTGCACCGCCTGCTTGGCATCGAAACCGGTGAACTGCAGGATCCAGCCCGAGGCGCCCACGCCCAAGGCGATGCCGAACTTGGAGATCCACGACTGGCAGGCCGAGAACGAGCCCTCGCGGCGCTGGCCCGTTTGCAGTTCGTCATAGTCGACGATGTCGCCCAGCGTGGAGCCATAGATCATCCAGAAGCCCGCGCCGGTGAAGGCGACCAGGCCGCAGGCGAAGAGCTGCAGGTAGGGCCGCGCGGGGTCGTACAGCCACCAATCGCCGATGAAGGCGCAGATGGCCAGGCTCAGCGCAGTGGCCATCGCCACATGCTTGCCCTTGCGACGCGCGAGCATCGCGAAGAACGGAATGCCCGCGAAGCCGAAGACGGTGCCTGACACGCCCATGGCGGTGTTCCACTTCGCGCCCAGCGCGATGTCGCCCTGGCAGACGTAGTAGACCGTGGTGTAGTACCCGAGCGTCGACACCATGGCCGTGCCGATGCCATAGGCCAGCATCATGCCGAGAACGCGGCGGAAGGGTTTGCAGCGCAGCGTGCGCCACAGCGTGTCGGCAAACGGGATGTGGGTCTGCGTGCGCGAGACCAGCTTCTCGTAGTAGCGCTCGCGCACCATCAGGAAGATGGCAATGGACACCGCCACCATGACGGCGCCGAGGATGGCGCTGTAGGTCTGGGCGCCGCGCAGGATGTCGGGCTTGCCGTTGGCGCCGTTGAAGATCGCCAGCGTCGTGAATTGGGCGGCGAAGAACATCCCCAGCTCGGGCACCTTCTGGATGACGGCGCGGACAGCCATCACGGACGTGCGCTCGTGGTAGTCCGGCGTCATCTCCGCGCCCAGGCTGTTCCAGGGCATGTTGAAGCAACTCATGATGGGCACGTAGATCACCGTGCTGACCAGCATGAAGATGAAGTACTGCGTGTCCGTCCAGCCCCTGCCCACGGCGAACATCAGCGGCAGGCCGATACCGGCGAGCACGCCGCCGACGAGGATGAACGGTCGGCGCCGGCCGTAGCGTGTGCGCGTGTTGTCCGAGAACCAGCCAAAGATCGCGTCCGAGCCGGCGTCGATGAAGATCTTGATCATCTGCACCGTGGAGATCAGGCCGGGTGCGACGCCGAGGAAGATGTTGAAAACCTGGAAGGCCAGCGACGGGTAGAGCCAGTGGCCCCACATGTCGAGGATGGAGCCCAGGCCGAAGCCGATCTTCTGCCGTATGGGCAGGCGGTCCGCCGCGGGCGGCACGACGCGCTCAAGGTGAAGGGTGCTCGCGTTCACAGGATGCACCGCTCGCGAATGATGTCGGCGTAGTACAGGGCCGACAGCTTGGGCGTACGCACCTGCGTCGCGTAGTCGCAATGCACGATGCCGAAGCGGCGCTGGTAGCCGTCTTCCCACTCGTAGTTGTCGATGAAGGACCACAGGAAGTAGCCGTGCAGCGGCACGCCGTCGGCTATGGCGCGATGGGCTTCGCGCAGGTGGTTGCGCAGGAAGTCGCGGCGGTGCAGGTCCAGCACCTCGCCGTTCACCACCGGCTCGTCGTTGTAGCCACAGCCGTTCTCGGTGATGTAGAGCGACGCGTGGCCGTAGCACTCGTGAGCGAAGCGCGTGGCCCAGTAGATGGACTGGGGTGCGATATGCAGCCAGGGGCTGTCGGCCTTGGGATAGTTGGCGGGCAAGGGCACGGCCTCCCAAGACTTGCCGGAGGCGCCGTTCCTGCTGGCGCGCACATAGGTGCCGGTGTAGATGTTCAGGCCGAGGTGATCGGTGGGCAGGCTGATGAGGTCGAAGTCGCCGCTCTCGACCTGCGGCGCATCGGCACCAGCACGAGCCAGGTAATCGGCCGGGTAGTGGCCGGCATGCATGGCGCCCAGCACATGGGCATTCTTCTCCATGAACCAGGCCTTGGCAGCGGCGATGTCGGCCGGCGTCTCGGTGACGGGGATGCAGACATCGCAGTTGTCGGTGAGGCCGACGACGGCGCCAGCGCCGCCGAACTCGCGCACCGCGCGCACGCCGTGGCCATGGCAGAGCAGGGCGTGGTGGAAGGTCTGGTTGACGACGGCCGCGCTCTCCTTGCGGCCTGGCGCCTTGGTGCCATAGCCATAGGCCAGCTGGGTGAAGCAGCGGATCTCGTTCATCGTGATCCAGTGCTTGACCTCACCGGCGAAGGCCTTGACGACGGTGTCGGCATAGCGGCCGAAGGCGTCGACCGTCACGCGCGACGTCCAGCCACCGCGGTCCTCCAGGGCTTGCGGCAGGTCCCAGTGGAACAGCGTCACCCAGGGCTCGATGCCGTGCTTCTTCATGCTGGCGAAGAGGCGGTGATAGAAGTCCAGGCCTGCCTGGTTCAGCTCGCCGTCGCCGTTGGGGTAGATGCGCGGCCAGGCGAGCGACAGGCGGTAGTACTTCAGCCCCAGCGAGGCCATCAGCGCGAAGTCCTCGTCGAAGCGGTTGTAGTGGTCGCAGGCGACGTCCAGCGTGTCGCCGTCGTGGACCTTGCCGGGCTCGCGGCAGAAGCGGTCCCAGATGGATTCGCCCTTGCCGTCGGTGAAGGCGGCGCCCTCGATCTGGGGCGCTGCGGCGGCCACGCCGAAGATGAAATCGGCGGGGAAGGGGCTGGAGTAGGTCAGTGCGGTCATGGCGTCCTGGGGCAGGGCGGCTGTGTCGCACTGGCTCAATCGAAAGAGCGGTACATCGGCTTTCATCGCAGAGGCTTCAGCCGCAGAAGCGATTGACGAGGTTCTCGAAGACTTCCTGGCGGCCGGAGACCGGCGCCACATCCGTGTTCGCAATGAGCACCTGCTCGGCCAGGTCGGCGAGCGTGCGGCGGCCTTGCAGGATGTCCTGGCCGGCACTCGTGTCCCAGCCGGCGTAGCGGCTGTCCACAGCGGCCTTCAGGCGGCCGTCGTTGATCATCTTTTCGGCGATCAGCAGGGCCTGGGCGCAGACGTCCATGCCGCCGATGTGGCCGTGGAAGAGGTCGGCCGCGTCGATGGACTGGCGGCGCACCTTGGCGTCGAAATTCAGGCCACCCGAGCCCAGGCCGCCGGCCTGCAGCACGTGGTACAGCGCGATGGCCGTCTCGGGCACGTTGTTGGGGAACTGGTCGGTGTCCCAGCCCAGCTGCGGGTCGCCGCGGTTCATGTCCAGGCTGCCGAGGATGCCCAGTGCGCCGGCGGTGGCGATCTCATGCTCGAAGCTGTGGCCCGACAGCGTGGCGTGGTTGGCCTCGATGTTGACCTTGACCTCTTTCTCCAGGCCATAGCGCACCAGGAAGCCGTAGACGGTGGCGGTGTCGAAGTCGTACTGGTGCTTGGACGGCTCGCGCGGCTTGGGCTCGATGAGGATGGCGCCCTTGAAGCCGATCTTGTGCTTGTACTCAACCACCATGTTCAGGAAGCGGCCGAGCTGGTCCATCTCCTGACCCAGGCGCGTGTTCAGCAGCGTCTCATAGCCCTCGCGGCCGCCCCACAGCACATAGTTCTCGCCGCCGAGCTTGAGGGTGGCGTCCATCGCGTCGCGCACCTGCAGGGCCGCCATCGCGAACAGCTCAGGGTTGGGGTTGCTGGCCGCACCGCTCATGAAGCGGCGGTGGCTGAACAGGTTGGCCGTGCCCCACAGCAGCTTCAAGCCGGTGGCCTGCTGCTTCTCGCCGAGCACGTCGACCATGCGCAGGAAGTTGTCGTGGCTCTCGCGCGGCGTGGCGCCTTCGGGGGCGACGTCGCGGTCGTGGAAGCAGTAGTAGGGAACACCGAGCTTGGCGAAGAACTCGAAGGCCGCGTCGGCCTTCAGCTTGGCCAGCTCCATCGGCGAGCCGCCCTGGAACCAGGGGCGCTCGAAGGTCGCGCCGCCGAAGGGATCGAGACCGGTCCAGACGAAGTTGTGCCAGTAGCAGGCGGCGAAGCGCAACTGCTCTTCCATGCGCTTGCCCAGCACGATGCGGTCCTTGTCGTAGTGCTTGAAGGACAGGTCGTGGGGACTGTCGGCGCCCTCGAAACGAATGGGCGCGATGTGGTTGAAGTAGCTCGTCATGGTTGGAGGTCAGGCGCCGCGCAGGCGGCGGTAAAGGTCACGGAAGCGCGCCAACCGTGGGGTCAGCAGCGCATGGCGTTCGGGGTTGGGGGTAAAGCGGGCGGCGATGTCGGGGCGGGTGCAGACGGTTTCGACGCTGCCGCCGGTTGCAAGCCAGCCGAGGCGCGCGGCGCCGAGGGCGCCACCGGCTTCGCTGCCGGCGTGCACGACGATCTCGACGTTCAACGTGTCGGCGATCAGCTGCGCCCAGTAGGCACTGCGCGAACCGCCGCCGACGAGGGAGAGTTGCTGCACTTCGGTACCGGCCGCGCGCAGCGCGTCCAGGCCGTCCGCAAGACCGAAGACGACGCCTTCGAGCACGGCGTAGGTGCAGTCGGTGCGTGTCGTGTTGGCCTTCAGACCATGGAAGACGCCCGAAGCAAACGGGTCGTTGTGCGGTGTGCGCTCACCGGCCAGGTAGGGCAGGAAGATGGGCGCGTTGACTGCGCTGTCATTTGGCGAAGAAGAAAGTTCGGCCAGCAGCGTTGCCTCATCGGCGCCAACGAGCGTGCAAAACCAGCGCAGGCAGCTTGCGGCCGACAGCATCACGCTCATCTGGTGCCAGCGCTCGGGCAGGGCATGGCAGAAGGCGTGCACGGCCGATGCCGGGTTGGGGCGGTAGCGGTCGTTGACGACGAAGATCACGCCCGACGTCCCGAGCGAAATGAAGCCATCACCCGGCTGCGTCGCGCCAATGCCGATGGCGCTGGCGGCGTTGTCACCCGCGCCGCCGGCAACGATCACGTCAGCGCCCAGGCCCCAGGCCTTGGCCAGTTCAGGCTTGAGCACGCCACTGGGTGCATTGCTCTCGACGAGGCGCGGCATCTGCGCACGCGTCAGTCCGCAGGCGGCGAGCAGCTCGTCGGACCAGTCGCGGCGCGCCACGTCCAGCCACAGCGTGCCGGCGGCGTCGGACGGCTCGGAGACCTTGTCGCCGGTCAGTTGCAGGTGCAGCCAGTCTTTGGGCAGCAGCACGCTGGCGACGCGTGAGAAGACCTCGGGCTCCTGCTTCTTGACCCACAGCAGCTTCGGGGCGGTGAAGCCTGGCATGGCCACATTCCCGGCAATGGCATGCAGGCGTGGCGCCTTTGCTTCAAGTTCCACGCATTCGGCGTGGCTGCGGCCGTCGTTCCACAAGATAGCGGGGCGCAGCACGGCATCTGCCTCGCCGAGCAGCACGGCGCCGTGCATCTGGCCTGACAGGCCGATGCCGCGTACGGCGGCAAATTCGGCCGGGTGGGCGGCTCGCAGGTGGGCAACGGCCGCATCCGTCGCGCTCCGCCATTGAGCGGGATTTTGCTCAGCCCAAAGTGGTTCGGGACTGGACAGCGTGAGCGGGCTGCCCGCTGTGCCAACGATTCGGCCAGTGCCATCCAGCAGCAGCAGCTTTACCTCAGAGGTGCCGAGATCGATACCCAGGTACATCAGTGAATCTCCTGCACGGAACTGACTGCAGTGCCGACGTGTTGCGTGGACAGGGTAGGGCGCGTCAGACGGTGGCGCACCAGCGCCGCTGCGCCGATGGCCACGGCATTTGCGCCAAATCGGCAGGTGCGGACACCAGGCACGGGTGAACCGCCCGCAACGGCATTGGCATTCAATGCAGCGAGAGCAGGCTGCAGAAAAGGATCGCCGAGCTCGATGACGGAGCCGCCGAGAACAATGCTGCCAGGGTCATACGCCGCCGCAAGGTTCACCAGCAGCATGCCCAAATGGTGGCCAGCGGAGGCCACCGCCTTCACTGTTTCCGGGTCTTGCTTCGTTAGATGAGCGCGGACCTCTTCGAGCGAACCAAGACGTGCGCTGCTGCCGTCGCCACGCTGGATGGCGCGTGTCGCGATCAATGCCTCCGCGCAACCACGTCGACCGCATGAACAGCGAGGCCCGTTGAACTGCAGCACCATATGACCGACCTCGCCTGCATAGCCGCGGCTCCCCGTTTGCAGGCGGTCTCCAACGATGACACCCGCTCCAAGCCCCTGATTGATGGAGACGTAGATCAACGGGTCCGAATCTGGCGTTGGGTTGAACTCCAGTTCACCCAGCGCGGCCGCGTCGGCCTCGTTCTGAACGAATAGCGGTGTGCCGGCAAGCCAGGTCTGCCGCAGCGCATCGGCCAACAGTGTTGCAAAGGGCAGGTTGCGCCAGCGGAGGTTGGGCGCGAACTTGACGGCGCCGCGCGCCTCGTCGACGCCGCCTGGCAGCCCGATGCCGATGCCGAGTAAGCGCTGCCCGGCGCTGAAATGCGAGTGCAGGCCTTCCAGCGCGCCGGCCAGGCTCGCAATGCAGCTCTGCGCCGTGGGACTGGGGCCGTAGGGAGCGACGCTGCAGGCGTGGACCGTCCCGGTCAGCGACGTGGCCACGACGCGTGCCGACTCGATACCGACCTCGGCACCAATAAGCAGCAGGCGCGTTGGGTCGATGAACAGCGGCGTGGGGCGGCGGCCCATGTCGCCTGTGGCAACGACCTCCCGCTCCATCAGCCAGCCTTCGGCCAGCAGACCGCGGACGAGAGCGCCGACCGTGGAGCGGGTGAGGCCAACGGCCGTCGCCAAGGCAGCGCGCGACAGTCCTGGCTGGGCGCACAACTGCCTCACAACAGCCATGCGGTTCATTCGCTTGAGCTGTTGCTGGCTGCCGCTCGTTTCAGCTTCCACGTCTTGCCCCCCTTTTGTGTTCTATTGGTCCGACCAACAAAGTTATGTTCAAATGTTGGTCTGACCAATATTAGTTTGGACGGCGCACAAAGTAAATAGGCTCTGTTGCCGGTGTCGACCGATGTGTCGCTCGTTCAAGGAAGACTGATTCATGAAGTTCACTGACGGACAGTGGATGCTTCAGCCAGGCGTCGCCGCGCACTACGCGGCCGAGGCCTATGGCGTTGAAGTCCACGAAGACCGCCTCGTCGTGCTCGCCACGACCCGACCCATCAAGCACCGTGGCGACACGCTGCAAGGCCCCACGTTGACCGTGACGCTGAGCTCGCCGCTCGAGGGGGTGATCCGCGTGAGCGTGGAGCACTACGTCGCATCGACCGCGCCGCGCCTGCACATCCCCATGGTCGGCGCCGGCAAACCGGCCGTGCAGATCGTCAACGGCGAGACCAAGGCCACGCTCACGTCCGGACCGATCTCGGTCGACGTCAAGAAGGGCGACGGCTGGGCGCTGACCTTCCGCGAAGGCGACCGCGTCCTCACCAAGAGCGACTGGCGTGGCCTGGGCTACATCCAGTACGCGGGCAAGGGCAATTACGTCCACGATCAGCTGTCGCTGGCGGTGGGCGAGAACGTCTACGGTCTCGGCGAGCGCTTCACGCCCTGGGTCAAGAACGGCCAGATCGTCGAGAACACCAACAAGGACGGCGGCACGGCCTGTGAGCAGGCCTACAAGAACGTGCCCTTCTACCTGACCAACCGCGGCTACGGCGTGCTCGTCAACGAGGCCGGCCCGGTGTCCTTCGAGGTCGGCTCGGAGAAGGTCGCCCGCGTGCAGTTCAGCCGCGAGGGCGAAAGTCTCGACTACTGCGTCATTGCCGGCCCCACGCCCAAGGAAGTTGTTGGCCGGTTGACGGCGCTGA
This sequence comes from Roseateles sp. P1_C6, assembly GCF_056406315.1. Classification (NCBI taxonomy): domain Bacteria; kingdom Pseudomonadati; phylum Pseudomonadota; class Betaproteobacteria; order Burkholderiales; family Sphaerotilaceae; genus Roseateles; species Roseateles sp. P1_C6. The sequence goes on along the minus strand of NZ_JBFUAK010000016.1, from coordinate 461 downwards.
CAGGCCGCTCGCCACTGCCGCCGGCCTGGAGCTTCGGCCTGTGGATGACGACCTCGTTCACGACGCAATACGACGAGGCCACAGCCACCCACTTCATCGACGAGATGGCGCGCCGTGACCTGCCGCTGGCCGTCTTCCACTTCGACTGCTTCTGGATGCGCGAGTTCCAGTGGTGCGACTTCGCCTGGGACCCGCGCGGCTTCCCCGAGCCCGAGGCCATGCTGGCGCGCCTGCATGCCAAGGGCCTGAAGATCAGCTTGTGGATCAACCCCTACGTGGCGCAGAAGTCGCCGCTGTTCGCTGAAGGCGCCAAGAACGGTTACTTCATCAAGAGAACCAACGGCCTCACGTTCCAAACGGATCAGTGGCAGCCCGGCATGGCCATCGTGGACTTCACGAACCCCGCCGCCAAGACCTGGTACCAGAGCCACCTGCGCCGCCTGATCGCCCAGGGTGCTGAC
>NZ_JBFUAK010000015.1:0-155220 GCF_056406315.1 Roseateles sp. P1_C6 | reverse complement strand
GGCCGGAGCTGCGGCGGTTGCGGCCGCAGCGGCGGGCGCGGCGGCGGCCGGCGCGGGTGCACCGCCCCCTTCGACGAAGCTCTTGATGCTGACCAGCAGGTCGCTGGTGTCAAAGGGGTCGGCTCCGGAGCCCTGGTGGCGGCCCAGCTGGGCGCGCAGCGCGTCGCCCGACTGCAGCAGCACGTCAACCATCGCGGCATTGGGCTGCAGCTCGTGGCGGCGCAGCTTGTCCAGCAGCGTCTCCATCTGGTGGGTCAGCTCGGCGACGTCGCTGAAGCCGAAAGTCGCCGCGCCACCCTTGATGGAGTGGGCGCAGCGGAAGATGGCGTTCAGCTCTTCATCGTCCGCAGCATCGACGTTCACATTGAGCAGCAGCTGCTCCATGTTGTCGAGGTTCTCGCCGGCTTCTTCGAAGAAGACCTGGTAGAACTGGCTGAGGTCGATGCCGGCGCTGATGCTGGCGCCTTCGGAGGTCATGTCACCCATGCTGGTGCTCCTGTCGGATCCGACTTCAGCGGATGACCTTGCCGATCACTTCGATCAGCTTGGCCGGGTCGAAAGGCTTGACCAGCCAGCCGGTGGCGCCCGCGGCGCGGCCGGCCTGCTTCATCGTGTCGCTGGACTCGGTGGTCAGGATCAGGATGGGCGTGGTCTTGAACTTCGGGTTCTCGCGCAGCTTCTTGGTCAGGCTGATGCCGTCCATGCGCGGCATGTTCTGGTCGGTCAGCACCAGATCGAAGTCACGCGTGCCGGACTTTTCCCAGGCATCCTGGCCGTCCACTGCTTCCACCACGTTGAAGCCGGCGTTCTTGAGCGTGAAGGCCACCATCTGGCGCATCGAGGCCGAGTCGTCGACAGCGAGGATTGAGTGCATTTGAGTTTTCTCCGAGAAGACGTTTGCCTGGGGGGCTGGGAAATCAGAAAAGTTCGATGGAGCCGGCGTCCATCTCGTCCTGCGTGACCGGGTTGGGTCGCAGCGGCGCGATCTCGACGACGGCCGCGCCGTCCTCGTCGTCCATGCCGAAGGTGTCGCGGGCCAGCTGGTCGGCGCAGTTGCGCAGGCGCTGGCTGGTGTGGGCGATCAACTGCGTCGCCATGTCCTGGAATTGCAGCGCGGTGATGGCGCCGGCGATGTCCTGCATGATCTGCTTCAGCCCTTCGGAGGCGGGGCTGCCGTCGCTGCTGCTGAGCAAGGACATCGCCTCGTTGGAGGCGCTGTAGAAGTGCGTGGAAAGGGCTTCGCCCGCGTCGTCGAGCAGGCGCTGCAGGCGCTCAAGGTCGTTGGTCACCGTCATCAGGTGATCCTGCAGCTCCGCAGCCGCCAGCAGCGGCATGGCTGCCCCGGCTCCATCGAGATCGGCTGCGGTGGATGGTTCTGTCTGCATCGTGGCTCCGCGAGGGGATGCTGCTTCTTGTCCCAATGCCCTGTGGATTCCCTCAGGGCAAATGCATCATGGCATGTTCACCCGTTTTTCGGCAGCTGTCGACGGTGAGATGTCGCGAGAACGAGCCGTATTACCGGTTAGAACTGGGTTGGATGTGGCGCCGTGGGGCAGGGCGTCGGCGCGGCATACTGCGTTCCCATGACGATTTCTGGTGTGGAGCAGGCGTCTCGGACCCTGCATGTGCTGCATGTCGAGGACTCCGAACTCGACCACCAACTCATCTTTGCCCAGCTCATCCGCGCGGGGCTCAAGGTCGAGATGGAAAGACTGGACGCGTTGCCGGCCGTGCTGGCGGCGCTGGACCGTCCGTGGGACGCCATCATCTCGGACTACAACCTGCCTGGCTACTCCGGCCTGCAGGTGCTGGAGGCGTTGAAGGAACGCCACGTGCTGACGCCCTTCATCCTGGTGTCCGGCGAGATTGGCGAGGACACGGCTGTCGCCGCGATGCGCAACGGCGCATCCGACTACCTGCTGAAGAACAACCTGAACCGCCTCGCGCCGGCGCTGCTGCATGCGATAGATGCGGCCGAGAACGAGCGGGCGCGGGTGACCGCGGACCACGAGCTGATCAAGTCCAAGCAGCGCCTGCACCAACTGGCCGGCCATCTGCAGACCAGCGTCGAGCTGGAGCGGGCGGCCATCGCACGTGAGATCCACGACGACGTGGGCGGCTCGCTGACCGCGCTGAAGTTCGACCTGGCCTGGATAGACCGCCACGCCCAGGAGCCCGAGGTGCGCCTGCGTGTCGCGGCGGCGCTGGAGACGGTCAGCTCCGCCATCGACGCGAGCCAGCGCATCATGCACAACCTGCGCCCGGCCATCCTGGAGCAGGGGCTGGTGGCGGCGCTGCAGTGGATGACGGCGCGTTTCGAGCGGCGCACCGGCATCGAGGCCGGCCTGCGCCTCGGCGACGAACGCCTGGCGCTGCCGCCCGGCGTGCCGCTGGTGGCTTACCGCACGGCGCAGGAGGCGCTTACCAATGTTTCCAAGCATGCACAGGCAACGCGGGTCGACATCGAGCTCAGCCTGGACTCCGGCGTGCTGACGCTGGAGATCCATGACAACGGCCGCGGCATCGCGGCCGGCGACCTGGCCAAGGAGCGCTCCTTCGGCATCCGCGGCCTGCACGAGCGCGCCGCCACGGTGGGGGGCTGGGTGGACCTCAGCAGCACGCCGGGCGACGGCACCAGCCTGATCCTGACCGTGCCGCTGGCGGCCGATGCGATCGACGCGCTGGATGACTCGACCGATTTCGGCAAGGACACCGGCGCGTCCATCTGGGGCCGCGTGTGATCAAGGTCATCCTCTGCGACGACCACGGCCTGATCCGCCGCGGCATCCGCGACACGCTGGCCGACAGCGGCGACATCGAGGTCATCGGCGAGGCCGGCGACTACACCGAGCTGCGCGGCCTGCTGCACAAGCTCGGCAAGGACAACCCCTGCGATGTGCTGGTGCTGGACATCAACATGCCCGGCCGCTCGGGCCTGGACGTGCTGCATGTGCTCAAGGACGAGGGCGCCGCGATCCGCACGCTGATCGTGTCCATGTACCCCGAGGACCAGTACGCCATCCGCGCGCTGAAGGCGGGCGCCTATGGCTACGTCAACAAGGGCGGCGATCCGGCCACGCTGGTGCAGGCCGTGCGCACGGTGGCCCAGGGCCGCAAGTACGTGACGCCGGAGATCGCGCAGATGCTGGTCGAGAGCCTGACCGCGCCGGTCACCGAGCAGGCCCACCACAAGCTGTCCGATCGCGAGCTGCAGACCCTCGTGATGATCGCTTCGGGCAAGCGCCTGTCGGACATTGCCGAGGAGCTGATGCTCAGCCCCAAGACGGTCAGCGTCTACCGCGCCCGCGTGCTGGAGAAGCTCGGCCTCACGAACAACTCCGAGTTGACGGTCTATGCCATCCGCAATGGCCTCGTCGCCAGCTGAAGGGCTTGGCTGAGGTCCTCGCCGCCGGCCTTCCCTGTCAACCATGGCGAATCCAGGCGCCAGCCTCGACCTGGCCGCGCCGGCGCTGAAGCTGGCGCCAGAGGTGCGCTAACCCGCCGTTCATCGCCGTTGCCGTCGATTCGGCGGCTCGGGCGGCCGTTCATCAAGCTGATGACAACTTGTGGCAGCAGCCGCTGCACAATGCGCCGGTTTTCAGGTGGACGGCCCATCCCGCCTCGGCTTGGGCGTGCCGCCGGACGCATGTTTCGGGGAGCGAGTCATCGATACCGGATTGCTGAAGGAACTGCGCATCGACGGTGCGCATCGTGACGATCACGACGGCGGGTCGCCGAAGTGGGTCTGGGTGTTGGTCGTGGCCCTCGCGCTGCTGGGCCTGGGCGGCGCTGGCGCCTGGTGGTGGCTGGCGAACCACAAGCCCATTGCCGTGCAGACGGCGACGGCGCGCGCCAATGGGCAGGGCGCCAGCAGCGACGCTGTGCTGCAGGCCACGGGTTATGTCACGGCGCGCCGCATGGCGACCGTGTCCGCCCAGATGACTGGCACGCTGACCGAGGTGCTGATCGACGAGGGCGTTCGTGTCAAGAAGGGCCAGGTGCTGGCCCGACTGGACGACACGGGGCTGAAGGCCGGCATGGCCGCGGCCGAGGCCCAGGTGCGCAGCGCCGAGGCGTCGACCGGCCAGCTGCGCGCGCAGCTGGCGCAGGCCGAAGCCGATGCGCGCCGCCAGGTCGAGCTGGCCAGCAGTGGCATGACCACGCGCCAGAACCAGGAGCAGACGGCCACCGCCGTGAAGGCCTACAAGGCGCAGATCGAGGCGTCGCAGCGCCAGGTCGAGGTGGCCCAGGCCCAGGTGCGCCAGGCGCGCGTCAACTTCGACTACGCCACCGTGCGCGCGCCGTTCGACGGCGTCGTCACGGCGCGCGCGGCCCAGGTGGGCGAGATCATCTCGCCGCTGTCGGCCGGCGGCGGCTTCACCCGCACCGGCGTGGGCACCATCGTCGACATGGAGTCGCTGGAGGTGAATGTCGACGTCAACGAGGCCTACATCGCCCAGGTCAAGCCCGACATGCCTTGCGAGGCCGTGCTGGACGCCTACCCGGACTGGAAGATCCCCGCCCACGTCGTCGCCGTCATCCCGAGCGCCGACCGCGGCAAGGCCACCGTCAAGGTGCGCGTGGCACTGGAGAAGAAGGACGACCGCGTCGTGCCCGACATGGGGGTGCGCGTGAGCTTCCTGGCGGCCAAGCCCAAGGCACAGGCCGCGCCCGTGCCCGGCGTGCTGCTGCCGCCGGACGCGCTGGCCGAGCGCGATGGCGCGCCGGTCGTGTTCGTCGTGCACGACAACCGCGTCGAACAGCGCGCGGTCCAGTCGGGCGCGGACGTGGGCAAGTTCAAGCTGGTCACGGCCGGCGTGAAGGCGGGCGAGACGGTCGTCGTCGCGCCGCCCGCAGAGCTGAAACAGGGTTCAACCATCGTTGCTAAGGAATGAGCATGAGCGCATTGATCGAGGTCCGCGATCTGTCCAAGGTCTACACCCGCGGCAAGCAGAAGGTGGAGGTGCTGCACCACATCGACCTGGATGTGCAGCAGGGTGATTTCCTCGCGCTGATGGGCCCGTCGGGCTCGGGCAAGACCACGCTGCTGAACCTGATGGGCGGGCTGGATGCGCCCAGCGGCGGCGCCATCACGGTGGGCGGCGAGCGCATCGACCAGCTTTCCGGTGCGGCGCTGGCCAAGTGGCGGGCATCCCGGGTCGGCTTCGTGTTCCAGTTCTACAACCTGATGCCCATGCTGTCGGCGCAGAAGAACGTCGAGCTGCCGCTGCTGCTGACCAAGCTGTCGGCGGGTGAGCGCAAGAAGCGCGCGGCCATCGCGCTGCAGCTGGTCGGCCTGGCCGACCGCGCCTCGCACAAGCCCACCGAGCTGTCGGGCGGCCAGCAGCAGCGCGTGTCCATCGCGCGGGCCATCGTGTCGGACCCGACGCTCTTGGTCTGCGACGAGCCGACCGGCGACCTGGACCGCCAGTCCGCCGAGGACGTGCTGACGCTGCTGCAGGCGCTCAACCGCGAGCACGGCAAGACCATCGTCATGGTCACCCATGACCCGCGCGCCGCCGCACGCGCCAGCCACACGCTGCATCTGGACAAGGGCACTCTCGTCACTGCCGCTGAAGCTCTGGCCTGATCAACAGGAGGCCCATATGAAATACCTCCACCTGATCTGGGCGGCGCTGTTCAGGCGCAAGCTGCGCACCTTCCTGACGCTGGTCTCCATCATCACGGCCTTCTTGCTGTTCGGCCTGCTGGACGCGGTGCGCGTCGGCTTCGACCAGGCCGGCCAGAGCGCCAATGGCGCGCAGCGGCTGCAGACGGGCGCCAAGCTCAGCTTCATCCAGCTGCTGCCGATGTCGCTGGGTGCGCGCATCACGCAGATCGACGGCGTCAAGGACACGACCTTCGCCAACTGGTTCGGCGGCGCCTACCAGAAGCCCGAGAACCAGATCTTCAGCTTCGCCGTCGCCACCAACTATCTCGACATCTACCCCGAGATGGAAGTCTCGGCCGAGCACCGCAAGGCCTTTGCCGAGACCAAGGACGGTGCCCTCGTCGGCGAGGCCCTGGCCAAGCGCTTCGGCTGGAAGGTGGGCGACCAGGTGCCCATGCAATCCACCATCTTCCCGGACAAGAACGGCAGCCAGAACTGGCCGTTCAAGATCGTCGGCTTCATCCACGTGTCCGACAAGAAGACCGGCGGCTGGTTCGACCAGATGTTCCTGCTGAACTGGAAGTATTTCGACGACACCACGCCCTGGAACCAGGGCCAGGTCGGCTGGTACGTGACGCGCGTGAAGGACGTGAACCAGGCGGATCGCGTGCTCAAGGCCATCGACGAGATCTCGGCCAACTCCGACCACGAGACCCGCACGCTGACCGAGCAGGCCGCCACGGCCGCCTGGATGAAGCAGCTGGCCGACATCAACCTCATCGTCACGTCCATCATGGGCGCGGTGTTCTTCACGCTGCTGCTGCTGGCCGGCAACACCATGATGCAGGCCGTGCGTGAACGCACCGGCGAGATTGCGGTCCTCAAGACGCTGGGCTTCTCGGGCGAAAGCGTGCTGGGCATGGTGCTGGCCGAGTCGGTGCTGCTGCTGTTCATCGGCGGCTGCGTCGGGCTGGGCCTGGCCAGCGTGGTCGGCCCGGCCGTGGGCGCGGCCAGCAACGGGGCGCTGAACCTGCCCGCGGCGGGCGCGGCGAGCTGGGCCATCGGCGTGGGGCTGATGCTGGTGTTCGGCCTGCTCGTCGGCGCGCTGCCGGCGCTCAATGCGATGCGCCTGAACATCACCGACGCACTGGCGGGGAGGGCTTGAACATGCGGTTCCTGAAGAACTTCGGGCTGATCCTGCTGACCGTCGCCGTGCTGGTCGGCTGGGTGGTGCTGCCCTGGCAGGGGGCATTGGCGCTGGTGGTCTTGCTGGCGCTTTGGCTGGTGCTGGCCCGCAGCGGCGCGCAGGCGCGCTCCGTGGCGGCGGTGGGCATCAGCACGCTGAGCCAGCGCATGGGCTCCTCGGCCGTCATCGTCGTGGGCATTGCCGGCGTCGTCGGCGTGCTGGTCGCGCTGCTGGCAATGGCCGAGGGTTATGCGCAGACGCTGCGCAACTCCGGCAGCCTGGACACGGCCATCGTCATGCGCGGCGCCTCGGCCAACGAGGTCTCGTCCTCGCTGAGCCGCGAGGACATCGTGCAGATCGAGCAGGCGCCGGGCGTGGCCCGCAACGCCAAGGGCGAGCCCATCATCTCGGCCGAAACCGTCGTGGCGGCCAACCTGCCGATCAAGGGCAGCAAGACCGACGAAGCGGGCAGCGCCCAGGTGCGCGGCATCAGCGAGGCCGCCTTCACCGTGCGCCCCAATGTCAAGATCATCGAGGGCAAGAGCTTCCAGCCGGGGCTGCGCGAGATCATCGTCGGCAAGGGCGCGGTGCGGCAGTTCGAGGGCCTCAAGGTGGGTGCCAGCCTGAAGCTGGGCAACCAGCCCTGGACCATCGTCGGCATCTTCGCGTCGGGCGACTCGATGGAGTCCGAGCTCTGGGCCGATGCCAACGTCGTCAACGACACCTACAAGCGCGGCAGCGGCCGCAATTCGGCGACAGTCAAGCTCGACAGCCCGGCGGCCATCAAGGCCTTCGGTGCCGCGCTGGAGGCCAACCCGCAGCTCAAGGTCAAGGCCAGCACGACGCTGGAGTTCTTCGCCAAGCAGTCGGAGCAGATGACCAAGATCCTGCGCATCATCGGCATCACGGTCGGCGCCATCATGGCGGTGGGCGCGGTGTTCGGCGCGCTGAACACGATGTTCGCCGCCGTCGCCGCGCGGGCGCGGGAGATCGCCACGCTGCGCGCCATCGGCTTTCGCGGCCTGCCGGTCGTCGTGGCCGTGATGCTGGAGACGACGCTGCTGGCGCTCATCGGCGGCCTCGTTGGCGGCCTGGCGGCCTGGCTGCTGTTCAACGGCTTCGAGGCGTCGACGATGGCCGCGGGTTCGGTCGGCAAGCTGAGCTTCAGCCTGGCCGTGTCGCCGGCGCTGCTGTGGGAAGGCATCAAGTGGGCGCTGGCCATCGGCTTCGTCGGCGGCCTGTTCCCGGCCGTGCGCGCTGCCAGCCTGCCCGTGACCACCGCGTTGCGAGAGGCTTGAGGGCGTCAAGCTAGGGGGAGGGTGCCGGATGCTGCATCCGGCGCGTGCGCCCTGGACGTAGGGGAATGGGTCTCGTCCCACACCCCAACCCAGGAGCCTCTCCATGACGTCTTCGTCAATACGCACCGCGCTTGCCGCGGCAGCCTTCCTCGTTTGCGCCTCGTCGCAGGCCGTCACGCTGATCGGCCTGAACAGCCAGAACCAGATCAGCCGCATCGACACGGCGAACATCGCCGGCGCGATGAACACGGACATCACCGGCCTGATGGCCGGCGACCGCCTGGTCGGCATCGACACCCGGCCCAAGGACGGCAAGATCTACGGCGTCAGCCTGTCCAACCAGCTCTACACGGTCAACGAGCTGACCGGCGCGGCCAGCTGGGTCGCGGCGCTGAGTGCGCCGGTGATCCAGTCCAACCTGGGCTATGGCATCGACTTCAACCCGGTGGCCGACTTCGGCACCGGCGCGTCGCTGCGCCTGGTCAGCTCGGCCGGCGACAACTTCGCGATCAACGCCGCCACCGGCGTCGTCGGCAATGCCGCCAACAAGATCGCCGCAGGCTTCACCGGCGTGGCCTACACGAACACGACGCTGATGCCGGCCGCCGCGCCGGCCAGCACGGCGCTGTACTACGTCGACGCCAACAACGACACCTTGGCCATGGCGTCCTCGGCGTTCAACACGCCCACCATCACGACGGTGGGCGTGCTGGGCGTGGACGTGCTGAAGGCCAACGGCTTCGAGATCCTCGGCAACGGCCAGGCCTATGCAGCGCTGAACGTGGACGCCGGCACGTCGCTGGCCACGGGCATCTACAGCATCAACCTGGGCACCGGGTCGGCGACGCTGATCGGCACCTACAACGGCACGCTGTCGGGCCTGACGGTCAGCGCGGTGCCTGAGCCGAGCACCTACGCCATGATGGGGCTGGGCCTGCTTGGCCTTGCCGTGCTGCGCCGCCGCCGTAGCCGCTAACTGAACGCCGCCAGCAGACGCTCCAACGCCACGGTGAAGGGCGTCTGCATCAGCGGCAGCGTGGCCACCATGCCGATCAGGCCCACGCTGACGGTCAGCGGGAAGCCGACCGAGAACACGCCGATCTGCGGCGCCACGCGCGAGATCACGCCCAGCACGAGGTTGACGAACATCAGCATCGTGATCAGCGGCAGTGCGATCCACAGACCGATCTGGAAGATCTCCGCGCCCCACTGCTGAGGCGTGGCCACGCGCAGGAAGGCGAAGGGCTCGCCGCCCACCGGGAAGGCGTGAAAGCTCTGCACCAGCGCATTGATCAGCAGCAGGTGGCCGTTGATGGCGATGAACAGGAACGCCACCATGCTGCCGAAGAAGCGCGCGCTGGCCGTGCCCTGGGCGCCGGTGCCGGGGTCGAAGAAGCCGGCGAAGTTCAGGCCCATCTGCAGGCCGATGATTTCGCCGGCGAACTCCAGCGCGGCGAAGACGATGCGCACCGCAAAGCCCATGGACAGGCCGATCAGCAGCTGCTGCGCGACCAGCAGCGTCAGCGCCGGCAGCGAGTCCAGCGGCGCGATGGGCATCTCGGGCAGCGAGGCCTGCGCCGCCAGCGCGATGAACAGCGACAGCCCGATGCGCAGGCGCAGCGGCACGTTGCGCTGGCTGAAGGTGGGCATGCCGGCAAACAGCGCCAGCGTGCGGATGAAGGGCCACAGCAGCGGGTTCAACCACGCCATCAGCTGGGCCTCGGTGACGCTGAACATCGACGCGGTTCCCGCCTGGCGCTAGCCGACGACCGAGGGGATGGTCATCAGCGTGCGCTGGATGTACTCGACCAGCGTGGTCATCATCCAGGGCCCGGCGACAGCCAGCGTCAGCACCGCCGCGATGACCTTGGGCACGAAGGACAGCGTCGCCTCGTTGATCTGCGTCGCCGCCTGGATCACGCTGATGACCACGCCGACCAGCAGCACGACGATCAGGATGGGTGCGGCCACCAGCATCATCATGTACAGGCCTTGCTGGCCGAAGGTGAAGACTTGTTGTGCGTCCAATCCGATTCCTTTGCGGGACAGACCGCCCGAGCGTATTCGCGAGTAGCCCTGTCCCCAACTGACTAAGTGACAAATGAGGCGGCCAAAGAGCCGAGCAGCAGGTTCCAGCCATCCGCGAGCACGAACAGCATCAGCTTGAAGGGCAGCGAGACGAGCACGGGCGACAGCATCATCATCCCTAGGCTCATCAGCACGCTCGCCACGATCATGTCGATGACGAGAAAGGGGATGAAGATCAGGAAGGCGATCTGGAAGGCGCTCTTCAGTTCGCTGGTGACAAACGCCGGCACCAGCACCTTGAAGGGCACGTCCTCGGCCTTGACGCTCGCGTCCAGCTTGGCCAGGCGCGAGAACAGCGCCACGTCGGCCTGGCGCGTCTGCTTGAGCATGAAGCCGCGCATGGGCACCTCGGCGCGCTTCAGCGCCTCGTCGAACTGGATGGTGCCGGCGCTGTAGGGCTGCCAGGCCTCGGCGTAGACCTTGTCCAGCGTCGGGCTCATGACGAAGAAGGTCAGGAACAGCGACAGGCCCACGATGACCTGGTTGGGCGGCGCGGCCTGCGTGCCCAGCGCCTGGCGCATCAGGCTCAGCACGATGGCGATGCGCGTGAACGCCGTCATCATCAGGATGATGGCGGGCAGGAAGCCCAGCGCCGTGAAGAACAGCAGCGTCTGGATGGGCACCGAATAGCTGCCGCCGGCGCCCTGGCCGATCAGCAGCGGCAGCGTGGCCGGCGGTGTCTGGGCCTGCGCGAGCGCGCCGCCGGCTGCCAGCAGCAGGCCGCTGCCCAGCAGGGTCTTAAGCCGCATCGCCGCGCTCCTTGCTGAGCAACTTGGCGAACGAAGCCGGTGGAACCGGTTCGGCCTGCGGCGGCATCACATGCAGCGTCGTGATGCTCTGCGCCGTGGCGCCCAGCACCAGCCAGCGCCGGTCATCGCCCTGGCCCACCTCGACGACCAGCAGGCGCTGGTTGGGGGCGGTGGGCAGCTGGGCGACGACACGCAGCACGCCGGCGGCCGCCGCGCCGCCCAGCGGCGTGCGCTTGAGCAGCCACAGCGCGACAGGGATCAGCGCGACGATGCCGAGGAACCAGAGAAAGGGGAGCAGGCCAGAAGCATTCATGCCTCGGCATTCTGCGGACGGACTGAAGCGGCCGAACCCCCTAAATGGCCCGGCAAACCCTTGGTTGTCCGAAGACCATGGCCGGGTCGGGGCCGATCAGGCTGCCTTGGACAGGCGGCGCATGCGCTCCGACGGCGTGACGATGTCGGTCAAGCGGATGCCGAACTTGTCGTTCACGACCACCACCTCGCCCTGGGCGATCAGGTAGCCGTTGACCAGCACGTCCATGGGCTCGCCGGCCAGCGCGTCCAGCTCCACGACCGAGCCCTGCGCGAGCTGCAGGATGTTCTTGATCGGGATGCGCGTGCGACCCAGCTCCACGGTCAGCTGGACGGGGATGTCCAGGATCATGTTGATGTCGTTGCCCGGCCCCGCGCCCATGGTGGGCGTGAAGTTGGCGAAGCTGGGCGTGGACACCTGCTCGGGTGCGACCTCGGAGACGACCTCGTTGCTGGCAGGCGCGGGGGCGGGCGCGGCCTCGGCAAGCGCCGCGGCCCATTCAGCCGCCATCGCGTCCTGTTCTTCTTGGCTGGGGGAATCAGGGCTCATGTTTGGCTCCCAACCAGCTCTCTTGAGAGCCGGTCAGCATCTTGTCGATCTTGAGGGCGTAGCGGCCGTTGGACGTGCCGTAATGGCAGTCAAAGACCGGCACGCCGTCCACCTTGGTCTGGATCATGGGTTCGAGATCCAGTTCGATGAAATCGCCCGGCTTGAAGGCGAGCAGCTGCTCCACCGTGGCCGGCGCGGTGCCCAGCTCGGCGACGAGTTCGACCTCGGCCGACTGGATCTGCGTCTTCAGCAGGTTGATCCAGCGCCGGTCGGGCTCGGAGGAGTCGCCGACCGTCGTCGAATACAGCACGTCGCGGATGGGCTCCAGCGTCGAGTACGGGATGCAGAAATAGATCGTGCCGCTGGTCTCGCCGATCTCCAGCGTGAACGAGGTCGACACGACAATCTCGCTGGGCGTGGCGATGTTGGCGAACTGGGGCTGCATCTCCGAGCGCTGGTACTCCAGCTCCAGCGGATAGATGCCCTTCCAGGCCTTGTGGTACTCGGCGAGGATGACCTCGACGATGCGCGTGATGACACGCTGCTCGGTGGGCGAGAAGTCGCGGCCCTCGATGCGGGCGTGGAACTTGCCGATGCCGCCGAACAGCGAGTCGATGACCGCGAACACCAGCGTCGGGTCGCAGACGATCAGCCCGCTGCCGCGCAGCGGCTTCACCGACACGATGTTGAAGTTGGTCGGGACGACGATCTCGCGCAGGAAGGCGCTGTACTTCTGCACCTTGATGCCGCCGATGGCGACTTCGGGGCTCTTGCGGATGAAGTTGAACAGGCCCACGCGGATGTTGCGCGCGAACCGCTCGTTGATGATCTCCATCGTGGGCATGCGCCCACGAACGATGCGTTCCTGGCTGGCGAGGTTGTACTCGCGTATGCCGCCAACCTGCTCCTCTTCGGCCTCGAGCTTCTGGCTCTCGCCGGTGATGCCCTGGAGCAGTGCATCGACTTCGTCTTGGGAAAGGATCTGCTGATTCATGGCCGATCCGTCACTGCACGATGAAATTGGAGAAGAGCACCTGCGAGATGGGGTTCTCGACGTGGGCCTTTTTCTTCTTCTTTTTATTGGGCGCGTCGCCGGTCTCGGCCTCGTCCTCGTCGTCGAGCTCGATGCCCATGGGGCGCACCGCTTCGCGCATGATGTCCTTGGCGAGCTTGTCCTTGCCCTCGCGGGTCAGCAGCTCGACCGCCGTCTTGTGCGCCAGCACCATCAGCACATTGCTGCGGATGGCGGGCATGAAGGCCTTGATCTGGTCGGCGAACTTCGGGTCCTCGACTTGCAGCGTGATGCCGATCTGGGCGAAGCGGTCCACGTCCTTGTCGGCCAGGTTGACCGTGAACGGGTCCAGCGGCACGAAGGTGGGCGGGTGGTCGCTCTTGGCGTGCGCCTTGGGCTTGACCGGGGCCTCGGTGGCCTCGGCGCCATCCTCGCCGTCCTCGGCGACCGGCTTCTTCTTCAGCAACATGAAGGCTGCGCCGCCGCCGACCAGCACCAGCACCAGCACGGCGGCCACGATGATGATCAGCTTCTTGCTACCGCCCCCCTTGGGTGCGGCTTCTTCGGCAGCCGGCGCAGTGGCCATGAGAACTCCTTGAGCACGCGCCCACGGCATGAGGTGGGCACTTCTGCGCTCGATTATTGACCTCGACCCGGCCCGGCAAGCTTGGATTAGCTGGCGCCAGGCGTGGCTATTTCCGCTTCAGCCTCAGGCAAACGTGTCGAGCAGGCCCACGCTGCGGCGCACGGGTGCGGCCACCGGGCCCGCAGGGCCGGCGCCACGGGCCGCGCCGCTGCGCGAGCCGCGTTCGCCGCCAGGACCGTCACGCCGGTCGTCGCCGTGATCTGTGTCACGCGCGGCCTGCTGGAAGACGCCGCCGCCGGACAGCGTCAGCCCCTGGCCCTGCAGCGCGGCGGCCAGGTCGGGCAGGCTCTGCTCCAGCGCCTGGCGCGTCTCGGCCTGGGCGGCGTGGAAGGACACCTGGGCCTGTGAACCGTCGACGACGATCTGCACGGACACCGGGCCCATGTCGGCCGGGTTGAGCTGCAGCTCGGCGTGCTGCACGCCGTCCACGGCCAGCAGGCTCACGCGCGCACCCAGTTCGGGCGCGAACGCGGCGCTGTGCAGCGGCGCCTGCAGGCCGGCGTAGGTGGCGGCCGGGGTGTCGGCCACGGTGGGCGGGGTCGGCAGGGCTTGCGCGAGCGCGGCGGCAAAGCTCGGCGCCGCAGGTGTGGTGGGCGCCGCGGCGGGCTGGGCGTCCTGGGTCGTCTGCGTACTGGCCGAGGCAGCCTGCTGCAGTTCGCTGCTGGCAGCGCGCTTGTCCGCCTGGCCGGCCAGGCGGTCGGCGGCCTTGGCCTGTGGTGCGTCAGCCGTGTCGCCACCTCGGGCGCTCGCGTCCAGCGGGCCGGCGCGGCTGGCGTTCCTGGCCGAGGCGCTGTCGTCGGCATCGCCCTTGGCCTGCGCCGTGCGGTGGCCCGCCGGCACGGCGGCGGTGGCCGCCTCCAGCTGGGCGGCGGCCGGTGCGGGCGCCGTCAGGCCGATGAGCTGGGTGAACTCCTTCAGCTCCGGCGTTTCCGTGGCGGCGTCCTCATCCTGGCTGCGGGCGGCTTCGGTTTTGCCGTCGGCCGCCGCCGTGGTGTCGGCCTTGGCGGCTGCCTTGGCATCGACCTTGGCGGCGCCGTCAGACGCACGGCCCTGGCCGGCCGGCTTGGCCGTGGGCGGCGCGGCGCGGCGCGGCGGCGTGGCGGTGGCCGCCTGTGCGGGCGCGGCGTCGCTCGCGGCGTCCTGCTCGTTCGGCGGCGTGTCGTTCTGCGCGGGCGGGGTCGGCGGGCTGGCCTGCTCGGTCAGGAACTGGGCGAAGCTCGGTCCGCCGGCCGTGTTGGCGGGCGTGCCCGGCTGGGTCTGGGCGGCGGGCGGCAAGGCCGCCTTCGGCGCAATGTTCTGGGCGCTGCTGAGCATGGTCACCTCAGGCGTGGGCCATGCGGCGCAGGTGGGCGCGGGCGGCGAATTCGTCGCTGGCGCGTTGCTCGCGGCGCTGGGCGACCTTGGCGGCCTCCGCCTGGCGGCGGGCGATCAGCTGGCGCAGCGCGGCCACGCGCAGTTCGGCCTGGCGCAGCGCGTCGCGCGCGCGCGTCTGGCGCTGGTCGGCGTGCTGGGCGACATGGCCTTGCGTGTCGACGGCCTGGTCCAGCCGGCGGCCAAAGCTCTGGTAGCAGCCGACGATGTCCATCGTCGTGGCCTGCGTGAAGCTGTGCGTCCAGCGCTGCTGGTAGTCCTGGCGGTAGCCGGCCAGCTCGCCGTGCTGCGCGCGCGCGGCTTGCGCCTGGGCGACGGCGGCATGCAAGGCTTGGGCGGCGGCGTCGCGCTCACCTTCGGCGCGGTCCAGCAGCAGGCTCAGCGTGTCTTGGGCAGTGGCACTCATTCAACAACTCCAGCGCGCGCACAAGCCGGTGGCCCGGCGCTCAGTCGATATCGGCGGCCCAACCCGGGGGTTTAGGCGCCTTGGACCACGGCCTGCAATTGGCTGACGCTGGCGTGAAGAAGTGCCGGGCTGTGCATGTCCTGCTGCAGCAGCCGCGTCATGTCGGCATGCAGGCGTACGGCCAAGTCCAGCTCGGGGTCACTGCCCGGGGCATAGGCGCCGAGCTGGATCAGGTCGCGGGCCTTGTTGTATTTCGCCAGAAGTTGGCGGAATCGACGCGCGGAATCGACCTGGTTTTGGGGTGCAACACTGGTCATCACCCGTGAAATGGAGCGCTCGATGTCGATGGCCGGGTAATGCCCGGCCTCGGCCAGCTCGCGGCTCAGCACGATGTGGCCGTCCAGGATGCCGCGCGCCGCGTCGGCGATCGGGTCCTGCGGGTCGTCGCCCTCGGTGAGCACCGTGTAGAAGGCCGTGATCGAGCCCTCGCCCGGCAGGCCGTTGCCGCTGCGCTCCACCAGCTGCGGCAGCTTGGCAAAGCAGCTCGGCGGGTAGCCCTTGGTGGCCGGCGGCTCGCCGATGGCCAGCGCGATCTCGCGCTGCGCCATCGCGTAGCGCGTCAGCGAGTCCATCAGCAGCAGCACGTGGCGGCCCTGGTCGCGGAAATGTTCGGCGATGGCCGTGGCGTAATGCGCGCCCTGCATGCGCATCAGCGGCGGTGCATCAGCCGGCGCGGCGACGACCACGCTGCGTTTGCGGCCCTCGTCGCCGAGGATGTCCTCGATGAATTCCTTCACCTCGCGGCCGCGTTCGCCGATCAGTCCCACGACGATGACGTCGGCCTGCGTGTAGCGGGCCATCATGCCCAGCAGCACCGACTTGCCGACGCCCGTGCCGGCGAACAGGCCCAGACGCTGGCCGCGGCCCACGGTCAGCATGGCGTTGATGGCGCGCACACCGGTGTCCAGCGGCGTGCGCACCGGGTCGCGGTCCATCGCGTTGATGGGGCGCCGCACCATGGGCTCGTTGTGGATGTTGGCCAGCTCGCCGCCGCGGTCCAGCGGATGGCCGTGCGGGTCGACGACGCGACCCAGCAGGCCGTCGCCCATGGGCAGGTGCAGGCCGCGGTCCTCGCCGCGCCGCCAGGGGTGCAGCGGCTGGCCGAGCTGGGGTGCCAGCGGCGGCAGGTGGCGCGGCACGACGGTGGCGCCGCTGGACAAGCCTTGCACCTCGTCGGTGGGCATCAGGTAGGCGCGGTCACCCGAGAAGCCGACGACCTCGGCATTCACTGGCGCCGAGCCGCGGCGCGGGCTGCTGCCGCTGCTGGGCATCTGGATGCGGCAGACCGAACCCATCGGCACCTTGATGCCGGTGGCCTCCAGCACCAGGCCGGCCACGCGCACCAGCTTGCCGTGAGATTCGAGCGGCGCCGGGTTGGCGGCCAGCGTCTCCAGGTCGGCCAGGTAGCGCTGCCAGCGCTCCTGGCGTTCCTCTGGATCAGGCGTCGTCATCCTCGCCTCCGCGGCGATCCTGCCAGATCGACTGCTGGCCGATGGTGGACATGGCCTGCTGCCAGCGCGTCGCGATGGTCGCGTCGACGCTGGCGATGTCGGCATCGACCTTGACGCCGCCGCGCGGCACTTCGGGGTCGGGGATGAGCTGGGCTTCGCGGGCCTGCATCTCGTTGCCGGCCCCCGCCTGCACCAGCGGGTAGTCGTCGGGGTGCACGCGCACACGCACATGGCGGGCGGACAATTGCAACGCCTCGACGGCGTCATGCGCGACGCGTGCGATCAGCTCGGGGCGCTGCTCGATCTCGCTGCGCACGACCTGGCGGGCCAGCTCGACGGCGATGCGTGCGATGGCCTGGGCCATGTCGCCCTCCAGCTCGCGCAGCTCGACGTCGAAGTTATGCACCAGCGTGCCGATCTGCGCGCTCATCTGCTGCGCAAAGCTGTGCTTGAAGGCATCCAGCGCGGCCATGCCGTCGCGGTAGCCGTCCTGGTAGCCGCTCTGGCGGGCAGCGTGCAGCAGGTCTTGCACATTCGGTTCGGGCGGCGGAGGCGGCTCCACCGGGGCGCTGGCGGCCGGCGTGGGCGCGGCGGGGCGCATCGGGCTGAACGGCGTGGCCGCTGCTGCACCACCCAGGTTGTCCAGGTTCCAGGCCTTGGCGCCTTGCAGCTCCTCGCCCGGGATGAAACGAGCGTAGGTGCCACGGCGATCGCTCTCGCGGCGGTCGGGGGGCGGCACCTGCCGCGGCGGCTGACGACTGGTGGCCATGGTCAGACGAACTGGTCGTCACCGCCGCCGGCGAGGACGATCTGCCCTTCGTCGACGAGGCGGCGCACGATCTTGAGCATTTCCTTCTGCTCGGCCTCGACCTCGGACAGCCGCACCGGGCCGCGCGATTCGAGGTCTTCGCGCAGCGTCTCGGCGGCGCGCGTGGACATGTTGCGGAAGATCTTCTCGCGCAGGTCGGCGCTCGCGCCCTTGAGCGCGACGACCAGGCTCTCGCTCTGCACTTCCTTGAGCATGGCCTGGATGCCCTTGTCGTCGATCTTGTTCACGTCGTCGAACGTGAACATGTTGTCCATGATCCGCTGTGCCAGGTCGGAGTCGGCCTCGCGGATGTAGTCCAGCACCGAGGCCTCGACGCTGGAGCCCATCATGTTGATGATTTCGGCCGCCGTCTTGGCGCCGCCCAGCGAGCTCTTCTTCATGCGCTCGCCGCCGGCCAGGATCTGGCTCATGACCTCGTTGAGGTCCTTCAGCGCCGTCGGCTGGATGCCGTCCAGCGTCGCGATGCGGATCAGCACCTCGTTGCGGCCGCGCTCGGTGAACATCTTCAGCACCGAGCTGGTCTGGTCGAAGTCCAGGTGGGCCAGGATGGCCGCGATGATCTGCGGGTGCTCGTTGCGCAGCAGCTCGGCCACGCTGGCGGCGTCCATCCACTTCAGGCTCTCGATGGACGACACATCGCTGCCCTGCAGGATGCGGTCCAGCAGCAGGTTGGCCTTGTCCTCGCCCAGCGCCTTGCGCAGCACGGCGCGCACGTACTCGTCGGTGTCGGTGACCAGCGTGCTCTGCGTCTCGGCGACGGCGTCGAACTTGTCGAGCACGGACTCGACCTGGGCACGCTTGATGACCTTGAGCTTGGCAATGGTCTCGCCAAGCGCCTGCACCTCTTTCGGCGAGAGGTGCTTGAAGACCTCGCTGGCTTCCTCTTCGCCCAGCGACATCAACAGAATGGCGGCATTCTCTATGCCCTTGTCATCCACGATCGGCTCTCACGATTTTCATGCCGTCTCTCCAGCCATCCAGTCGCGCATGATGTTGGCGACGGCCACCGGATTGTCGCGGGCCAGGCCGCGGGCGCGTTCAAGTTTTTCGTTATGCAGCGGCGCCTCCAGCCTGGGCATGCCACTGCCGCCGGGCAGCAGTTCCGTGTCGTCGACGACTTCGTCGACGGTTTCACCCTTGTCCTCGGGCGTCGGGGCCGGTGCAGCCGCCTTGATGGCAGGGCGAATCATGCCGAACACGGCGATCAGCGCGATGGCGACGAAGGCCAGCGGCACGATGGCGCTGCGCAGCAGGTCGGTCAGCCAGGGCTGCTTCCACAGCGGCACGTCAGCCGGCTCGGTCTTGTCGACGACGAAGGGCGCTGTGATGACCTTGACCGAGTCACCGCGCTCGGCGTTGAAGCCCATGGCTTCCTTGACGAGGTCGGTCAGGCGCGTGATCTCTTCGGCCGGCACCGGCTGGTGGGTGGTCTTGCCCTTGGCGTCGGTCACCGTGCGATGGTTGACGACGATGGCCGCGTTCAGGCGCTTGACGTTGCCGACCGCGCCGCGCGTGACGCGCACGGTCTTGTCGAGCTCGTAGTTGGTGACCTGCTCGCGGCGGCTGTTGTTGTTGCCGGCGCCGCCCTGGGCGGCCTGTAGCGGCGCGCTGGCACCGTTGACGGGGGCCGTGGCCGGCACGGGCGGCTGGTTGGTGGCGGCGCCCGGCACGCCGGTGGGCTGGGCGGCGTTGCTGTTGTTGGACTCGTTGCTCTGGCTGGAGCGCACCGCCGCCTGCGTGTTGGCGCCCTGGTTGGGGCGGTATTCCTCGGCGGTGGCCTCGGTCTGCGAGAAGTCCACGTCGGCGGTGACGGTGGAGCGCAGGTTGTCGCGGCCGACGACCGGCTCCAGCAGTTCGAAGATGCGCTTGCTGTAGCCGGCCTCGACCTGCTGCTTGTATTGCAGCTGCTGGCTGTCCAGGCCGGTGGCGGCATCCGCGCCGGTCTGGGAGAGCAGGGCGCCGGTCTGGTCCAGCACGCTGACGGCCTTGGGCGTCAGCTCGGGCACGCTGCTGGAGACCAGGTGCACGATGCCGGCGATCTGGCTGCGGTCCAGCGTGCGGCCGCCGCGCAGTGTCAGCATGACGCTGGCGCTGGGCTTCTGCTGCTCACGAAAGAAACCGTTCTGTTGCGGAATGGCCAGGTGCACGCGGGCGTCGGCCACGTCGGACATGGCCGTGATGGTGCGCGTCAGCTCGCCTTCGAGGGCGCGCTGGAAGTTCAGCCGTTCGTTGAACTGGGTCTGGCCGATGGAGCTCTTGTCCATCAGCTCGAAGCCGACCGCGTTGCCGGTGCCGCCCTTGGGCAGCCCCTGGGCGGCGAGCTTCATGCGCAGCTCGTAGACCTGGTTGGCCGGCACGAGGATGGTGCCGCCTGCCTCATGCTTGTAGGGCACCTGCAGCGCGGCGAGCTGGCCGATGACGGCACCGCCGTCCTTGTCGGCCAGGCCGGAGAACAGCGGGCGGTAGTCGCCCTGGCTGGACCACAGCGTGATGGCCAGCACGGCGCCGGCCAGCGCCAGCAGGCCGGCGCCCATGGTCAGCTTGCTGCGCAGCGGCAGGCCATTGAGGCGCTGCACGAAGTTGGGCGCTTCGACCGGCGTGAGCATCACGGGGGCGGCGGCTGCGGGGGCGCTCAGGGCGTTGTCCATCGAGGGAGAGACTGCAGGGGAGGTCGGGAATCGACCGATGGCGCAAATTATTCGTGGCCGACCCCCTCAAGAAAGCGCCGAAGTAGCCGATCCCACCCGCGTATCTCCATGCTTCGCGGCCGTGACTTGCTGCCAAAGTCCTGCCCCATGGACATGAAGCTGCGCCCCTTCGACTTTGCCCAGGCCGCCGCCCGAGCGGGCCTGGCGGTCAATGGCACGCCGTTGTCGGCTAAACCGGCGGCCACCACCGGTGCCAGTTTTGGCGATGCGATGACGCAGGCGCTCAAGGGCGTCAGCACCCAGCAGAACGAGGCGGCACGGTTGCAGCGCGAGGTGCAGCTGGACAACCCGACCGTCAGCCTGGAAGAGACCATGGTCTCGATGCAGAAGGCGCAGATTGGCTTCCAGGCGACGCTGCAGGTGCGCAACCGCCTGGTTTCCGCCTACTCCGAAATCATGAACATGCAGATCTGACGCGCCGGCGGCACGTCGGTCAGCAACTGCCTTTTCTCGCATCGCTGCCGCAGATCTGCGGGCGGCCCAGCGGATTCAGGTCCAGGTGCAACTGCTGGTTGCGCTCGTTGGAGATGCCGATGCGCGCCCAGCCCACGGCGCGGCCCTTGCCGGCTTCGAAGGTGATGCCCTGGCCAGACTGCAGCAGCGTGCCCTTGTGGTCGCGGTGGTTGATGCCACCCAGCTCGCAGCGTGGCAGGCCGGTGGCGCAGTCACAGGCGGGTTGGCGGCTGGTGCCCCAGCACCATTGCGGCCCGCTGTTGAAACTGACATGGATGTCGCGGCCCTCCTCGACGCTGAGGGTGCGGGCGCGCCGCAGGTCCAGCTCCAGCAGCTCGGCCACGTTGCGCAGGCGCTGGCGGGCCAGGTAGCTGGCGTAAGTGGGCACGGCCACGGACAAGACGATGGCGAGCACCGCCAGCGTGAAAGCCGCCTCGATCAGTGTGAAACCCGGGCTGCGCGTGGCCGACCTCATGTGTCCAGCTTCAGCAGGCGGCGGCGTTTCTGCGTCTGGTCGACATAGACCTGCAAGGCGCGGCCGACCGCGGCATCCAGGTCGACAAAGGAGCAGCCCAGCTGCAGCATGCCGTGAGCGTCCGCGGCGATGGCGCTGGCATGGTGGGGCAGCAGGTTGACGCGCAGCGCGGTGATGCGGTCCAGCTCCAGCACCAGGCCCGGCGTCACCTGGCCCACCGGCAAGGTGTGCAGCGGCGCGATGTCGGCCGGCAAGGCCAGCGCCAGGCCGCCGATGCTGATGTCCAGCACGCGCAGCGCGCGGCCGGGGTGTTCGCCATCGGCCACCGTGCCGGGCAGCGTCACGCGCGGGTAGACGCTGCCGGCCGGCTGCACGCGGAACGACTGGCGGCGCTGGAAGCGGTACAGCCGTGTCGGCAGCGTGCTGCGCAGCACGGCGCCCTGCTCGCCGCTGACGAGGACGGCGTCGTCCAGCTCGAACTGCAGCTTGATCGCGCCCAGGTAGGCGACGGCCGTGATCTCGCCGCCGGCCACCAGCGCCTGGCTGATGCCATCGGGGTCGGTGCCGATCTCCAGCCCGACGACGTCGGCGTCGATGTCGAGGGCGCAGATGCGGCTCGTCAGGCTGCGGCCCGGCGGCCCGCCGAGCTGCACGTCGGCATGCTCACGGTGCAGTTGCTGCAGATAGGCCGCGATTTCGGCGGCGGCGACGACGCGGAGTTCCTCCGGGGCGGCTTCAGGGACGGTCATGCAGGCGATGGTAGTCGCGCGGGCCGGCCTCGTTCAATGGACCATGCGGCTCTTGCCCTTGAGCACGTGGTCCAGGTCCTCCAGCCAGGGCTCGGCGAGGTGGCGGATCTCGGCGTCGTTGACGAGGATGCGCTGCATGATGCGCGTCTTCAGCGCGGACTCACTCGGGGCGAGCTGGCTTTGGTGGGCGGCGGACTTGAGCTGCGAGATCAGCAGCACGCAGGCGCCTTCGAGCTTGACGACTTCGTCCCAGTTGCCGGTGCGGGCCGCCGACAGCATGTCGGCGCTGGCCTGCTCGATGGCTTCGTAGTAGTTCAGCAGATCGGAGTTCATTGCGGGGGTCACCGGGTGATTCTGTGAAAGGTGGCTCAGGCAGCGCGGGGCACGCCCGCACCCATGGCGGCGGGCGACTGGCCGATGGCGGTCCAGGCCTCACGCACGGGGCTGAGCAGGCGCTGGCATTCCTCGATGGCAGCCAGGTCGCCATGCAGGTTGGCCTGCGTCAGGCGCGTGCAGACGTAGCCGTACAGCTCGCGCAGGTCGGCGGCCAGCTGGCCGGCCGACAGGTCCAGGCCGGCGCGCAGGCCCTCGTCGAGGATGCGCACGGCGCGCGACAGCGAGCGGCCCTTGAGTTCGACGTTGCCGGCCTGGATGGCCTGCGTGGCCTGGGCCATCGCGTCGAACACGCCGTCGAACAACATGGCGACCAGGCGGTGCGGGCTGGCGGCCTGCACATCGGTCTCCAGGCCGACCTTGGCGTACATGGAGGCGCGTTGACCGCGGGCTGCGAAGGGAGAGGACATGTTGCCGTACATGGTTGGGGCCGGAAGCGTCGTCGTGTTGACTGTTTTTCGGCCTCCCCGGGGTGGAACTTGAGCCAGCCTTGACCCGAAGATGCCCTGAACTGTGAGGTTTATTCGGCTTGCTGAAAAGACAACGGCGACCCGAGGGTCGCCGTGCTGGCAAAGCCGCTTGTCCGCGGCCTTACTTGTTGAGCTGGGCCAGCTGCTGCGTCACGTAGTTGGACAGGCCGTTGAGCTTGCTCATCTGCGTGTCCAGTGCCGTGTAGCGGGCGCGCAGGCGGGCCTCGGTCAGTGCAGCGCGGTCCTCGAGCTTGTCGATGCTCTTGTTGTTGTTGTCGATCAGCTTCTGCAGCCCGGCCTGCTTGCTGGAGACGCGGCCGTCGGTGCTCAACGCGCCGTCGATGTAGGTGCGGATGCGCTGGGCGAAGCCGTTGTTGTTGGCGTCGGCGCTGTCCAGGCCCATGAAGAGCTTCTTCAGGCTGTCCAGGTCGCCCAGCGCCGTGTTGAGCTTGGTGTCGGACGTGGTGATGTTGCCGTCGCTGCCGGGTTCCAGGCCGATCTGCGCCAGGCGGCCGATGCTGCCGGCCAGCGACGTCGTGCCGCCCATGATGCCGCGCAGCTGGTTTTGCAGGCCCACGGCGGTCGAGTCGCCCTGCAGCGGCCCGGCCGTCTTGGCAGCGGGGTCGTACTTGGTCTGCTCGCGCAGCAATGCGTTGACGGCGTTGTAGGCGGTCGTGAAGTCGGCGATGACCTTCTTGATCGAGTCCTTGTCCTGGCTGACGGCGACGCTGGCGGGCACGGTGGTGGTGCTCAGCAGCGTGATGTTGAGGCCGTCGATGGCCTCCTTCAGCGAATTGGACTCGGAACTGACGTCGATGCCGTTGATCAGTGCGCGGGCGTTCTGGGCCGGCAATGTCTGGATCAGCGAGGTGACGCCGACGCGCGGGTCGTAACCCAGGTCGGCCAGGCCGCCGCCGGCGTCGATGCGAAAGCCGTTGACCTCGCCGGTGGCCGTGGAGCGCAACGTCAGGCGAGCGCCACTGGCGTCGTTGACGATGGAGGCCGTGACGCCGGCATTGGCTGCATTGATCGCGTTGCGGATGCCGGTTAGCGTGTCCTGGCCGTCGGCGATGTTGATCGTGACCGGTGTGGCGCCGGCCTTGTCGGTGAAGCCGGTGACGTTGCCGTCGGCGTCCTTGGCCCAGGCGCCGAGCGTGATCGTCAGGCTGCCCTGGCCGATGGTCGTGGTCGCGCTGGCATACGAGGTGCTGCTGACCAGGGTCTGGGCGCTGGCCAGTTGCTTGACATCGACGGTCACGTTGCCGATGGCGGCACCCGCGCCGGCGCTGACGGCCACGGAGGTGGGGGCGCTGGACGTGGCCAGCGTGCCGCCCCAGGTGGCTGGGGAGGTGAGCTTGGAGGCCGCATCACGCAGCGTCGCCAGCGTGCTTTGCACCTTGCCGTAGGACGACAGCTCGGTCTTGAGCCCGTCGATCTTGGACGACAGCTGGGTGATGGGCGTGCGTTCTGCGGCGACGAGCTTGCTCACCAGCGCCTCGATGTCGAGGCCGCTGCCGATGCCGGCGGAGGTGATGGTTGCCATTGCTGCGAAAAGTAGGAAAGGCCGATATGCCATTGGGATATCGGCCAGGGTGTACCGGAACTTTAGGCTCCGGTGCGACTTTTTTTAGCGAAACCCTTGTGGGGGCTTAGCGTTGCAGCAGTGACAGCACCTGTTGCGGCAGCTGGTTGGCCTGCGCCACCATCGCATTGCCGGCCTGTTGCAGGATTTGTGCCCGACTCATGTTGGACGTTTCCTGGGCAAAGTCGGCATCCATGATGCGGCTGCGGGCGGCGGTCTGGTTCTCGACGGCGACCTGCAGGTTGGAGATCACCGCGTCGAAACGCGACTGGATCGCACCGTAGGTCGCCCGGGTGTTGTTGACGAAGTCCAGCGCGTCGTCGATGTTGTCGATGACGACACCCAGCGCCGTGAAGTCTGCCGTGTTGTCGATCAGCGCAGGGAAGGGTGCCGTGCCGGCGCCCACGAGGGCCGTCACGGTGGGCTCGGTCGTCAGGTCCAGCGCATTGATGCTGATGGAGTCGTTGGTCGATGTGTTGGCACCGATCTGGAACGTCTGCGGCAGCCCGCTGGCGTCGGCCAGGATGGGTTTGCCGTTGAACGTGGTCGCATTGACGATGCGCCAGATTTCGGAGCCGAGCTGCTCGAATTCCTTGTTCAGCGAGTCCTTGTCGGAGTTGCTGTTCGTCGCGTTGCGGGCCTGAACCGTCAGTTCACGCATGCGCTGCAGGTTCTCGCCGAGCTTGCCCAGCGCGCCTTCAGCAGTCTGCGCCAGCGAAATGCCGTCGTTGGCATTCCGGATGGCGACATTCATGCCGCGCACCTGGGTATTCATGCGTTCCGCGATGGCCAGGCCAGCGGCGTCATCCTTCGCCGAGTTCACACGCAGCCCGGACGACAGGCGCTGCATGGACGTCGCCAGCGATGACTGCGAAGCGTTCAGGTTCCGCTGCGCATTCAGAGAGACGATGTTGGTGTTGATGGTCTGGGGCATTACGCACTCCTCGGGATTCAGGCCGGATCGAATGAAACGTCGATCCGATGGGCTGAATTCTGAGAGTGCGCCTGGTTCCCAAAAGCCCGATCAACGGGCCAAACCACGGCTATTCAAAAGCTCGGCGCCACCGCCGGCTGGCGGGGCGCCGAGTGTCCCTGCAGGGCTTAGCTGCGCAGCAGGGCCAGCACTTGCTGGGGGAGTTGGTTGGCCTGGGCCACCATGGTGTTGCCGGCCTGCTGCAGGATCTGCGCGCGGCTCAGGTTGGCGGTTTCCTGGGCGAAGTCGGCATCCATGATGCGGCTGCGCGAGGCGCTCTGGTTCTCCACCGCGACCTGCAGGTTGGAGATGACGGCGTCGAAGCGGTTCTGCGAGGCGCCGAGGGTGGCGCGCTCACCGTTGACCTTGTCCAGCGCCGTGTCGATGGTGCTGATGACGGTGTCGATCGCGGTGCCGATCGCGGTGTTGTCGATGACCGCCCGGCCTGCGCCGGTGTTGTCCGTGCCGGCCACGGCCGTGATTTCCGTCGCGGTCGTCATGTTGGTCGTGACGATGTCGATGCGGTCATTGGCCGTCGTGTTGGCGCCGACCTGGAAGGTCTGCGTGCCGGAATCCGTCGCCAGCACGGCCTTGCCGTTGAAAGTGGTGCCACCCAGCACGCGCTGGATTTCCTTGGCCAGCTCGCCGAACTCCTTGTCGAGGGAATCCTTGTCGGCGTTCGTGTTGGTGGCGTTGCGGGCCTGCACGGCCAGTTCACGCATGCGCTGCAGCGCGTCGCCCACCTTGGACAGCGCGCCTTCAGCGGTCTGCGCCAGGGAGATGCCGTCGTTGGCATTGCGGATGGCGACTTGCGAGCCGCGCACCTGGGCGTTCATGCGCTCGGCGATGGACAGGCCAGCCGCATCGTCCTTGGCAGAGTTCACACGCAGACCGGAAGACAGGCGCTGCATGGAAACGGCCAGGGACGACTGCGACATCGCCGTGTTGCGCTGAGCGTTCAGCGAGGCGAGGTTGGTGTTGATGATCTGGGACATGACTCAATCCTTTCAAGACGATGCGTTGGGTTCGACGTAGTCCTCGAATGAATCGCGAACCCGTTGAGATGCTTATCGTCGGCAGACTGGATTGACTTGAATCCTTTTTTGCACGGGCCCTAAAAACGCCCCCCGCGGCGGCGGGGCGGCGTCAAGGTGCTTGTGCTGGAGGGGTGAGGACTTCCGTCTTCGCTGTGGACGTTTCACTCAGGGCCAGCGGTGCTGGCCCGGCGTCATCGAAGCAACGACAGCACTTGCGACGGGATCTGGTTCGCCTGGGCGATCATCGCGTTGCCGGCCTGTTGCAGGATGCTGGCGCGTGACAGATTTGCAGTTTCCTGCGCGAAGTCCGCGTCAGTGATACGGCTCTTCGCGGCGCTCTGGTTTTCCACCGAGATCTGCAGGTTGGAGATGACCTGGTCCATGCGGTTCTGGGCGGCACCCAGGTTGGCGCGCTCGGAGCTGACCTTGTTGATCGCGGTGTCGATGTTGCCGATGACGGTGTCGATCGTGGCGCCGACGGCGGTGTTGTCGATGACGGCGCGGCCGGCACCCGTGTTGTCAGTACCTGCAACAGTCGTGATTTCCGTCGCGGTCGTCATGTTCGTCGTGGTGACGTCGATGCGGTCGTTGCTGGTCACGTTGGCGCCGACCTGGAAGGTCTGGGTGCCCGAATCGGTGGACAGCACGGCGCGGCCGTTGAAGGTCGTGCCGCCCAGCACGCGCTGGATTTCCTTGGACAGTTCGCCGAATTCCTTGTCCAGCGAGTCCTTGTCGGCGCTGGTGTTGGTGGCGTTGCGGGCCTGGACGGCCAGTTCACGCATGCGTTGCAGCGAGTCGGTGACCTTGGCCAGCGCGCCTTCAGCCGTCTGCGACAGCGAGATGCCGTCGTTGGCGTTGCGGATGGCGACGTTGGAACCGCGCACCTGGGCGTTCAGACGCTCGGAGATGGCGAGACCGGCGGCGTCGTCCTTGGCGGAGTTGACGCGCAGACCCGAAGACAGGCGCTGCAGCGACGTGGCCAGGGAAGCCTGGGAGTTGGAGACATTGCGCTGCGCGTTCAGCGACAGCAGATTGGTATTGATGACCGAGGCCATGATGCTTCCTTTTTGCTAGATATACCGGCAAGCCGCCGGACGAAGACTCGAGTGCTCGGGTGCAGCACCCTTGCTATCCGCGCCGGCACGTCTTGCGACACACCTTTGCGGCGACGCCCGACGCCAGTCAACCGCTGAAGTCATGTCACCTCCCCGGGGGGCGGGTGTCACACCACTTCGGCCTTCTAGCCGGACCACGGAGCTGAAATCAGCGCCGTTGCAATGGCTATCGGTGCGGTGGTGATGTTTCTTTAGTACGTTTTGTCAAGAGTGTGATCTTTTGAATAAAGGCGGTTGCAACTGCCTGTTCATCGGATCGACGCTCCGCGCGAAAAGCGCGCCCGGAAAGACCGGCTTTTCAAGTGATCGGCGCCAGCGGTGCTTCCTAAAGTGCGGCTCATCCCGGCCGAACCCTGTGCCGGACCGGAGTCCCGCGATGCGTGCCCAATCCAACACCGCCAAGAACACCCCGCGCACCCCGCGCGAAGGCCACCGCCCCGTCATCGTGCCCAGCAACGATCCCAAGATGCTGCTGGCCCGTGCCCGCAATGCCGCCTTCGCCGAGGCCGCCAAGGGCAACCTGGGCGGCGGCCTGGGCGTGCTGTACGACGCGCTGCAGGACGAGCCCATGAGCCACGACCTGCTGTCCGACATGGCGGCGCTGCTGCTGGCGGCCGGCAAGCTGGAGCACGCCGGCGCCTACGCCGACCGCGCGCTGCAGGCTCACTCGCTGCACGGCCCCAGCCTCTACACGCTGGCCTTCTCGCTGTCGGGCCGCGGCGAACTGGATCGCGCCATCGGCGTGCTCAACGAATTGCAAAGCGGTCCCGGCCGCGACAGCCTGCAGGCCGAGGCGCCCGAACTCGTGCCTGTCGCGATGATCGAGCTGGAGCGCCTGCGGCGCATCCGCGGCACCTGATTCCGCGACGCATTTCACACCCCGAGGCCCCGGCCAGCGCAAGCTGCCGGGGCCTCGGCTTTTGCGCCTGACGCGCCTGTAGGAATTTGGCTGACAAGCCCTACGCAAAAACGCGACGCCGCGCACCGACAGCGCCTGATATCGAAGAAGAAGAGGGGTCAACACAATCCGTTTCACTGATCCAGAACACCACCCCACCTCTGAAACGGAAGCCGCCATGAACACCGAACAAATGCTCGCCGAGATCCGTGAAGCCAACCTGTCCTACCTGATGCTGGCCCAGAGCCTGATCCGCGCCGACCGCGAGCAGGCCCTGTACCGCCTGGGCATCAGCGAAGACACGGCCACGCTGATCGGCACGCTGAGCCCGGCGCAGATCATGAAGATTGCCTCCGGCAACACGCTGCTGTGCGCCTTCCGCATGAACGACGACCTGGTGTGGGGCCTGCTGACCAACCACAGCAAGCCGGGTGCAAACGAGAGCGTCAGCCGCCTGCACGCCTCCATCCTGATGGCCGGCCGCCACGAGCACGCCTGACCCTCGTCCCGCCTGCCAACCACCTCACAGATTCCGAAAGCCCACCATGCGCGTCAAAAGCATCCTCACCGAAGCCAAGCAGATCGACCGTGCCGTTCAGCTGATCCACCTCGGTGCGCGCCTGCAGGTGCTGGAATCGGAAACCGACCTGTCCTACGAGCGCCTGCTGCGCCTGTATAAAGAAGTGAGCGGCAAGTCGCCGTCCAAGGGCCAGCTGCCCTTCTCGACCGACTGGTTCATGACCTGGCAGCCCAACATCCATGCCAGCCTGTTCCTGAACATCCACGAGTACCTGAACAAGGCCGCGGAGATGGACGAGATCGACACCGTCATCAAGGCCTACCAGCTCTACCAGGAGCAGACCACGGCCCAGGGCCTGGAGGCGATGCTGTCCGTGACCCGCGCCTGGCGCCTGGTCAAGTTCGTCGACAACGGCATGCTGACGCTGACCAAGTGCTCCAAGTGCAACGGCCAGTTCGTGACGCACCCGCATGAAATCTCGCGCCACTTCGTCTGCGGCCTGTGCAACCCGCCCGCTCGCGCCGGCAAGGGCCGCGCGCAAGGCTCCATCCAGATGCACTGAGCGCAAGCCCGGCTGCGTTGCGAACAGAATCGCGGCCATGAACTCCGTCACGAAGCACCGCCTCGCCCTGGTGGTCATCGCGCGCGACGAGGCTGGGCGCATCGGCCGGCTGCTGGACAGCGTGCGGCCGTGGGTTGACGAGATGCTGGTGCTGGACACCGGCTCGCGCGACGACACCGCCGGCGTCGCGGCGGCACATGGCGCCCGCGTCGAGCATTTCCTCTGGTGCGATGACTTCGCACGGGCGCGCAACCGTGCGCTGGAGCTGGCCGGGGCGGATTGGCATGTGGTGCTGGACGCCGACGAGTGGCTGGTGGCCGGTGGCGAGACGTTGCAGGCGCTGCGTTCGACGCCGCCGGACTTCGTCGGAGCGCTGCAGCTGCGCGACCGGTTCGACATGGCCGCGGGTCGGTCGGCCGAGTCAGTCGCGTGGGTCAGCCGCGTGCTGCCCGGCGCCGTGCGCTATGCCGGCCGCGTGCATGAACAACCGGTACACGGCCTGCCGACGCGGCAGCTGGCCCTGGTCGTCGGCCATGATGGCCACATCGACGAGCGCCTTGCGGCCAAGCGCGGGCGCAACCGTCGCTTGCTGGAGCAGGCGCTGGCCGAGACGCCGGACGATGTCTACCTCTGGTATCAGCTGGGCAAGGACTGCGCGGTCTATGACGAGCACGAGGCCGCCGAAGTCGCCTTCGCCCGCGCCTGCGCGTTCCCGGCTGCCGCGGCGGCGCCCTGGTGGCTGGACCTGGTGTCGCGGCGCCTGTTTGCGCTGAAGTGCCTGGGTCGCCACGCCGATGCCGTCGATTTCGCCCAGACACAAATGGATGCAGGCGCGGAATCGCCCGACTTCTTCTTCACCGTGGGCGACGTGCTGCTGGACCTGGCGGCCTCGCGACCCGAGCAGGCCGATGAACTGCTGCCCATGATCGAGGCTGCCTGGCGGCGCTGCCTGGCGCTGGGTGAACGCGCCGAGCGCCCAGGCGCGGTCGCCGGCCGTGGCAGCCACCTCGCCGCGCACAACCTGGCGCTGGTGCTGGAAGGCACAGGCCGCGAGGCCGAGGCGGTGGCGCTGCGCGCCGCCCATCCCTGGCCGTGCTGACGCGCCTGGTCACCGGCTGGCCGCTGTCGGCCCTGCTGGTCTGGCTGGCCGCCTGGCTGGGTCATCTGGCCTTGCTGGGCGTGACGCGCGAGTTGGCACTGATCGGCGGCGTGCTGATCGGACTGGGACTCGCGCTGCTGTACCGCGAGCGCTGGCGACAGGTCATCGCGGCGCTGGGCTTCCCGGTCTCGGCGCTGCTGCTGGGCTGGCGGCCCGAGGGCAGTGGCCTGGGCTGGCTGCTGGCGCTGGCCGTGATGTGGTGGCTGTATCCCCGGCGCAGCTGGAGCGAGGCGCCACTCTTTCCGACCCCGCGCGGCGCCCTCGACCCATTGCCAGCCCTCGCACCGCTGGCGCCAGGCGCTCGCGTGCTGGACGCCGGCTGTGGCGTTGGCGACGGCCTGCGTGAACTGCTGCACTCCTATCCGCAGGCCCGCGTCGAAGGCGTCGAGTGGAGCCGGCCGCTGGCCTGGCTCGCGCGCTGGCGGGTTCGTGGTGCCAGCGTGCGCCAGGGCGACCTGTGGGCCGACGATTGGGCGCCATTTGCACTGATCTATGTGTTCCAGCGGCCCGAGTCCATGCCACGCGTCTGGGCCAAGGCCTGCGCCGAGCTGGCACCGGGCGCGTGGCTGGTCAGCCTGGACTTCGCGGTGCCGGATACACCGCCGGTGGCGAGCTGGCAACTGGACGGCGGCCAGTTCGTGTGGCTTTACCGCCCGGCAGGGAATGCGGCGTCAAAGGCGCCCAAATGATGCGTTCACCCCGGGTTCTGCGCGGCATACTTTCTCAAGCCCCCCGGCATCGGGCCGATATGGCCTGAACACCCCCAACTACATCTCGCATGTTCGTCATCATCGGCTGGGCCATCTCCATGGCCTGCATCTTCGGCGTGTTCATCGCCCACGGCGGGAACATCGGCGTGATCCTGCACGCCTTGCCCTTCGAGATGATCACCATCTTCGGTGCCGCCATCGGCGCCTTCTTGGCCAACAACCAGATGAAGGTCGTCAAGGCAACGGCCGCCGGTCTGGGCCGCTGCTTCAAGGGCAGCAAGTACAGCAAGGCGCGCTACATGGAGCTGCTGGCGCTGATGTACGACATCCTGCAGAAGGCCCGCAAGGAGGGCCTGATGTCCATCGAAAAGGACGTCGAGGACCCGCACAGCTCGCCGCTGTTCCAGAAATACGCGACGGTGGGCAACGACCACCACGTCACCGAATTCATCACCGACTACCTGCGCATGATGGTGTCGGGCAACCTGAACGCGCACGAGATCGAATCGCTGATGGACAGCGAGATCGAGACCCACCACCAGGAAGAGCACGCGGCCGTGGCCGCGCTGCAGCGCCTGGCCGGCGGCCTGCCGGCCTTCGGCATCGTCGCCGCCGTGCTGGGTGTCGTGAACACCATGGGCTCGGTCGGCCAGCCGCCGGCAGTTCTCGGCGGCATGATCGGCTCGGCGCTGGTCGGCACCTTCCTGGGCATCCTGCTGGCCTACGGCTTTGCCGAGCCGCTGGCCGGCCTGCTGGAGCAGAAGGTCGAGGACGGCGGCAAGGAATTCCAGTGCATCAAGACGACGCTGCTGGCCAGCATGCAGGGCTACGCGCCGCAGGTGGCCATCGAGTTCGGCCGCAAGGTGCTGTTCTCCGGTGATCGACCGTCGTTCACTGAGCTCGAAGGCCACGTGAAGAAGAAGTAGGCCATGGCCGGCGACGCGAAAAAGCTCCAACCGATCATCATCAAGAAGGTGAAGAAGGGCGGCCATGCCGCCCACGGTGGGGCGTGGAAGATCGCCTACGCCGACTTCGTCACGGCCATGATGGCCTTCTTCCTGCTGATGTGGCTGCTCGGCTCCACGACCGAAGGCGACAAGAAGGGCATTGCCGAGTTCTTCCAGTCGCCGCTGAAGGTGGCGATGCTGGGCGGCTCGGGCTCGGGGGACTCGTCCAGCGTCGTGCGCGGCGGTGGCAAGGACCTTACGCGCGAGACCGGCCAGGTCAAGGAAGGCGAGAGCGCTGCCAGGCGCGCCAGCTACACGCTGCGCGCGCTGAAGGAAGAACAGCGCAAGGCCGAGAAGTCGCGGCTGGAGCAGCTCAAGACCAAGGTCGAGGAAGTGCTGGCGGAGAACCCCAAGCTTGCCGCGCTGGGCGGCCAGATCCGCCTGGACATGACCAAGGAAGGCCTGCGCATCCAGATCGTCGACGAGGGCAACCGGCCGATGTTCGACAGCGGCAGCGCCGTGGTGAAGCCTTACATGCGCGAGCTGCTGCGCGAGCTCGGCAACGTGCTGACCGAGGTGCCCAATCGCCTCACCGTCGAGGGCCACACCGACGCCCAGGCCTTTCCGGGCGGCGATAAGGGCTACAGCAACTGGGAGCTGTCCGCGGACCGTGCGAACGCCTCGCGGCGCGAGCTTGTGGCCGGCGGCCTGTCGGAGGCGCGCATGCTGCGCGTGCAAGGCCTGGCCGCCAGCAAGCTGCTCGACGCCAAGGACCCCAACAGTCCGTTGAACCGGCGCATCAGCATCATCGTCATGAACCGCGATGCCGAGGACGCCGTGCTGAGGAACCTGCCCGACGAGGCCGACGAGGCCGCGCCGGCGGCTGCGCAGGGCGCGACCACGCCGGCGCCCGCCAGCGGCAGCACGCAAGTGCCCGGTAGCGGCAAAATGCCGCAAACTCAAACGCCACCCGCCGGCCGCTAGAACTAGACTGCCAACTTCCCCGCCTGCAGAGAGGACGCCATGAGCGCTGACATGAAATTCCTGGTCGTTGACGACTTCTCCACCATGCGCCGCATCGTCCGTGGCCTGCTCAAGGAGATCGGCTACAACAACTGCGAAGAGGCCGAAGACGGCGTCGAAGCGCTGAACATGCTCAAGGGCGCCAAGTTTGATTTCGTCGTCAGCGACATCAACATGCCCAACATGACGGGCTTCGAGTTGCTGAAGGCCATCAAGGAAGATCCCAACCTCAAGCACCTGCCGGTGCTGATGGTCACCGCCGAAGCCCGCAAGGAAGACATCGTGCTGGCCGCCCAGTCGGGCGCTGCGGGCTACATCGTCAAGCCTTTCACGAAGGCGACGCTGGAAGAAAAAGTCCTGAAGATCATGCAGAAGCTGGCCGCTGCGGCCTGATAACTAGGGGACTGCCATGTCGATGGAACAGTTGGCCAAGCTGGCCGCAGGCGGCAACGACCCGTTGCTCGTGTCGCCCGAGGTCTTTCAGCAGCTCGGCACCATCACCCGCGTGCTGCATGACACCATGCAGCAGCTCGGTGTGATGCCCAAGCTGCAGCTCGCGACCGATGGCCTGCCCGACGCGCGCAGCCGCCTGAGCTACATCGCCACCAAGACGGCCGCGGCCGCCGAGAAGGTGCTGAACTCGGTCGATGCCGCCAAGGCGGACCACGCCGAGATCTCCGCCGCCACCCGCGCGATGGCCGACGCCATCGTCGCCGACCCGGTCAAGGCCGTGGCCAGCGGCATGGTCATGAACTTTGTCAAGGACGTCGAGACCCGCACCGCGAGCATCGACGGCCATTTGACCGACATCATGCTGGCCCAGGACTTCCACGACCTCACCGGTCAGGTCGTCGCCAAGGTCGTCACGCTGGCCAATGATCTGGAAGACAGCCTCGTCAAGCTGCTCGTCCAGGTCGTGCCGCCCGAGCAGCGCGAGAAGGTCGACCCGAACATCCTGCAGGGTCCGGTGGTCAACCCGACCGGCCGCACCGACGTCGTCGCGGACCAGGGCGAGGTCGACGACCTGCTGGCCAGCCTTGGCTTCTGAGGTTGCCTGCTCCCGATGAGGCCGGCCTTGCGCCGGCCTTTTTCATTGCGCCGCGGCCTGGCACCGCTCCCTCGGTGGGACCGGGGCTTCACTCGAGTTCGGGCAGCAGCTCGCGGATGGCCTGGTTGAGCTTGTCCATCGTCTGCGGCGCGACCTGCTGGGAGCAGGCCAGGTAACGCAGTTCGCCGCGCGGCATGTCGGCGAACTCGACGCGCGTCAGCGGCAGCGGCGTGAATTCGGGGTCCTTGCGCAGCCAGCCCAGGTCTTCCTCGTCGATCAGCATGTAGTCGACACGGCGCGCGCCGACCATGCGCGCCAGCTGCAGCGGCGTCAGCTGGGCGCGCACGGGCGGGCGGGCCGCAGCCGCCAGGTATTGGTCGAGCTGCTGGCCGTAGGACACACCGTCCAGCAGGCCCGGCTGCAACGTCGCGTCGGCAAACAGTTGCGCGACGCGTGGAATGGCGCGGATCTGCGCGGCCACGTTGGCGTGGGCCAGCACCACGTGCGGCCGGTCGCGGTGGATGGGCAGCGAAAAGCGCGCGAAGGCCTCACGCTCGGGGTTCTTGTACAGGCCTGGTGAGCACAGCGCCGCCTGGTTGCCCTGCAGGTTCTGCAGCGTGCGCCGTATCGGCACCTCGGCATAGCGCACGTCGATGCCGGCGCGCCTGAGCAGCCGCGCCGTGCGCTCCATCAGGAAGCCGGCCGGCTTGCCTTCCACCGTGTGGCTGTAGGGCGGTTTGTCGCGGTATTCAAGGGTCAGCGCCTGGGCCGCGACCGCGCCAGCGCAGCACGAGGCCATCAGCGTGAGCAGGTGGAGGGCGAGGCGAGACGGCATGCGCAGAGATTAGCGCCAGCCTGCCGGGGCCTGCCACCCCGCGCAGCGGCAATCCTGCACACCTTGGCGGGGCTGCTGCGCGCCGGCCGGGAATAGCGGGCCATCCACCCCGCTTTTCTCGCTCAAGTTCTGGGGGCCACCTCGAACAATTCGGTCCACGCCCCTGATGGGGCAACCACGCCATGGCCGACCAAGACGCACAAGACCGCAACCTACCCGCCTCACCCAAGAAGATCGAGAGATCCCGGGCTGAGGGCCAGGTGCCGCGCTCGCGCGACCTGCCGCACTTCGCGATGATGGTCGCCGGTGGTGCGGTGTTGAGCATTGGCGGGCCGCAGATCGTCGAGCGGCTGCGCCAGATGCTGATGACGGGCCTGCATTTCGATGCGCGGCTGTTGGCGCAAAAGGGTTTCATGGCCGAGCGCCTGGTCGACATGACGCTGGCCTTTGCCGCCGTCATGGGCCCGATCGCCGCCGTGCTGATCATCGTTGGCATCGCCAGCAACCTCGCCAGCGGCGGCTGGAACTGGACGATGAAGCCGCTGGCGCCCAAGTTCACCCATCTCAATCCGCTCACGGGCATTGGCCGCCTGTTCACGGGCCAGGGCCTGGGCACGGCGCTGAAGGCGGTGCTGCTGGCCCTGGTGCTGGGCATCGTCGGCGCGATGGTGCTGAAGGACAGGCTGGCCGCCTACGTGGGCATCATGTCCGTGCCGCTGCCGTCGGCACTGGCCTATGCAGGCCAGCAGCTGATGGGCGGCCTTGGCCTGCTGGCCATCGCGCTGGCGCTGTTCGCCGCCATCGACGTGCCGCTGCAGCGCCAGCTCTGGCTGCGCCGCATGCGCATGAGCCGCGAGGAAGCCAAGCAGGAACTGAAGGAGGTTGAAGGCAACCTCGAGATCAAGGCCAAGGTGCGCGCGCGCATGCGCGAGATGGCCAAGCGCCGCATGCTGGCCGCCGTGCCGCAGGCCGACCTGGTGGTCATGAACCCGACCCACTACGCCGTTGCGCTGAAGTACGAGGAAGGCAAGATGGCCGCGCCCAAGGTCATCGCCAAGGGCGCCGACCTGCTGGCCATGAAGATCCGCGACCTGGCCAAGGAGAGCAAGGTGCCGGTGCTGCAGCAGCCGGTGCTGGCCCGCGCGCTGTACGCCCACGCCAAGGTCGACCACGAGATCCCCGCGGCGCTGTTTGGCGCCGTGGCCCAGGTGCTCGCCTACGTCTACCAGCTGCGCGCCGCGCTGGCCTCGCGCAACGTCGCGCGGCCGGATGTGCCGCACCCGCACGTGCCGCCCGAACTCGACCCGCACAACAAGCCGGGTTGGGCGCCTGATCCCGAAGAGGACTTTGCCGAATGAATCCGCTGATCCAGAAGCTGCAGGGCTTGCTCGGCCCGCGCGCGGGCGTCATCGCCGCCTTGGGCGCGCCCATCGCCGTGCTGCTGGTGCTGTCCATGATGGTGCTGCCGCTGCCGCCCTTCGTGCTGGACCTGCTGTTCACCTTCAACATCGCGATGGCGGTGATGGTGATGATGGTGGCCGCCCACATGGTGCGGCCGCTGGACTTCGCGGCCTTCCCGACCGTGCTGCTGCTGACCACGCTGATGCGCCTGTCGCTGAACGTGGCGTCCACCCGCGTCGTGCTGCTGGAGGGCCACACCGGCACGGGCGCAGCCGGCAAGGTCATCGAGAGCTTTGGCCACTTCCTGATCGGTGGCAATTTCGCGGTCGGCCTGATCGTGTTCGCCATCCTGGTGGTCATCAACTTCATCGTGGTGACCAAGGGCGCGGAGCGCATCGCCGAAGTCGGTGCGCGCTTCACCTTGGACGCGATGCCCGGCAAGCAGATGGCGGTTGATGCCGACCTGAACGCCGGCCTGATCAACGAAGCGGAGGCCAAGCGCCGCCGCGCCGAGCTGGGCGACGAGGCAGACTTCTT
Organism: Roseateles sp. P1_C6; assembly: GCF_056406315.1. Taxonomy (NCBI): domain Bacteria; kingdom Pseudomonadati; phylum Pseudomonadota; class Betaproteobacteria; order Burkholderiales; family Sphaerotilaceae; genus Roseateles; species Roseateles sp. P1_C6. The sequence continues at coordinate 118,056 of NZ_JBFUAK010000015.1, read as the reverse complement.
CGGCTCCATGGACGGTGCCAGCAAGTTCGTGCGCGGCGACGCCGTGGCCGGCATGCTGATCCTGGCGATCAACATCGTCGGCGGCTTCATCATCGGCGTGGCCCAGCACGGCCTGTCCGCCGGCCAGGCCGCCGACAGCTACATCCTGCTGGCCGTCGGTGACGCGCTGGTGGCCCAGGTGCCGGCGCTGCTGATCTCGGTCGCCGCCGCCATGGTCGTGTCGCGCGTGGGCACCGACAAGGACATCGGCAGCCAGATCGGCCGCCAGGTGTTCGGCTCGGCCAAGTCGTTGGCCATCACGGCCGGCGTCATCGGTGCGCTGGGCCTGATCCCGGGCATGCCTCACGTCGTGTTCCTGCTGATCGCCGGCGGCATGGGCTACCTGGCCTGGTGGCTGCGCTCCAAGGAGCAGAAGCTAGAAGCCGCCAAGGCCGTCAAACCCATCATGCCCAGCAGCGAAGGCGCCGGCGAGGCGAGCTGGGAAGACCTGGTGCCCGTGGACACGCTGGGCCTGGAGGTCGGCTACCGGCTGATCACGCTGGTGGACAAGAGCCGCGAGGGCGACTTGCTGTCCCGCATCAAGGGTGTGCGCCGCAAGTTCGCGCAGGAGGTGGGCTTCTTGCCGCCGCCGGTGCACATCCGCGACAACCTGGAGCTGCGCCCCAGCCAGTACCGCATCTCGCTGCGCGGCGCCGTCGTCGGCGAGGCCGAGGCCTTCCCGGGCATGTGGCTTGCCATCAACCCGGGCCACGCGACACAGAAGCTCATCGGCACCGCGACCACCGACCCCGCCTTCGGCCTGCCGGCGGTGTGGATCGAGGAGCGGCAAAAGGAGATGGCCCAAATGAGCGGGTTTACGGTGGTTGATTGCTCGACCGTCGTGGCCACCCACCTCTCACACTTGATGCAAGTGCACGCGGCCAAGCTCCTGGGTCGCGTGGAGACGCAATCGCTGGTGGAACACCTCACCAAGCAGGCGCCCCAATTGATCGAAGACGTGATTCCCAAGATGGTCGGTATCGCCACACTGCAACGCGTGCTCCAGCTGCTGCTGGAGGAGGGCGTGCACATCCGCGACATGCGCTCCATCGTCGAGTCCGTCGCCGAGAACGCCGCCACCGTGACCGACCCGGCCGAGCTGGCCCGCCGCATCCGCACCCACATCGCCCCGGCCATCGTGCAGCAGATCTACGGCTCCACGAAGGAACTGGACGTCATCGCGCTGGAGCCCGAGCTGGAGCGCCTGGTGACGCAAGCCCTGAACTCCCCGCACGGCGCGGCCCTGGACCCCGGCGTGGCCGACACGCTGGCCCGCAGCGCCGCCGAGAACGCCCAGAAGCAGGAAGACCGCGGCGTGCCCGCGGCGCTGCTCGTCCCCGACCTGATCCGCGCGCCCATGGCCCGTCTGCTCAAGCGCGCCGCGCCCCGTCTCAAGGTGCTCGGCCACAGCGAGATTCCTGAGACCCACACCATCCGCATCGGCTCCATCATCGGAGGCACAGCATGAATGTCCGTAAGTTCACCGCCCGCACATCGCGCGAGGCGCTCGCCCTGGTCAAGCAGGCTTTCGGCGCAGACGCGGTCGTGCTGTCCAACAAGAACGTGCCCGAAGGCGTGGAAGTGCTCGCCATGGCGCCGGAAGGCATGGGCCAGATCGAGCAGATCGCGGCCAGCGCACCGCGCACCGTGGCCCGCCCCGCCGTGCCGCCGCAGGTTCAAGCGCAGCCGGCCCAGCCCTCGGCACGCGCGCCGTTCTCCGAGCGCGCCCGCCAGGAGCCCAGCTTCGGCGCGCCCGAGGTGCAGGGTGACGTGGAGCAGCTGGCGATGAGCACGCTGAGCTTCCAGGACTATGTGCGCGAGCGTGTGCTGCGCCGCCGCCAGGCCGAGATGACGGGCCAGCCCGACCCGGTCTCGGTGGCCCGCCCCGCGCCCGCGCCGCAACAGCCGCCGGCCGTCTCGCTGGACGCCGTGCGCGCCCAGCGCGAGCAGCGTGCCGCCGAAGCCATGGCGGCGCTGGCGCCCAAGCGCGCCGCACCGGCACCGGCCCAGCCGCAAGCCCGCCAGCCCCGCCCCGCGCCGCCCGTGCTGCGCGACGAGATCCGCATCCCGACCGGCACCGCAGCCGCGCAACAGCGCGCCGTGCCCCAGCTCAGCGATGTCGGTGCCATCGAGCCGATGCCGCTGCCCGGCCAGCCCAACGCCAGCCAGCGCAACCAGATGGACATGGCCTCCGAGCTGCGTCAGATGCGCGGTCTCATCGAGGAGCGCTTCTCCTCGCTGGCCTTCATGGAAAAGCTGCAGCGCCAGCCGGTGCAGGCGCGCCTGACGCAGAAGTTGCTGGAGCTGGGCTTCAGCCCGGCGCTGGTGCGCAAGCTGGCCGAGAGCTGCCCGTCCGACTTCAAGGCCGGCTCGCCCACCGACCCGGCCGACGAGACCGCCTGGGCCGCCCATGTGCTGTCGCGCAACCTGCAGACCGACGAGGCCGGCCCGGCCATCGAAGACCGCGGTGGCGTGTTCGCGCTGATCGGTTCGACCGGCGTCGGCAAGACCACGACGACCGCCAAGCTGGCCGCCCATTTCGCCACCAAGTACGGCGCCGGCCAGCTCGGCCTGATCACGCTGGACGCCTACCGTATCGGCGCCCACGAGCAGTTGCGCGCCTACGGCCGCATCCTCGGCGTGCCGGTCCACACCGCGCACGACCGCGCCTCGCTGGACGACCTGCTGGACCTGCTGTCCAACAAGAAGCTGGTCCTCATCGACACCGCCGGCATGGCCCAGCGTGACAGCCGCACGCAGGAGCTGCTGGAGATGCTGGCCCACCCCAGCATCAAGAAGCTGCTGGTCATCAACGCCGCCCAGCAGGGCGAGACCATCGAAGACGTGGTCAACGCCTGGAAGGCTGCCGCCTGCGAAGGCGTGGTGCTCAGCAAGCTCGACGAGGCCGTCAAGCTGGCCCCGGCGCTGGACACGCTGATCCGCCATCGCCTCAAGGTGCTGGGTGTTGCCAACGGCCAGCGCGTGCCGGAAGACTGGCACCGTCTGCCCAGCATGGGCCTGGTGCAGCGCGCGCTCAAGGGCGCGGCCTCGGGCGCCTGGCGCATGGACAACACCGACGTGAACCTGATCTTCGCCGGTGCCCCGCTGACCGACGCCGGCCTGCGCGCCATTCACTGAGGGTCGCGATGCAAGATCAAGCCCACGGCCTGCGCCGTCTCTTCGCCGCATCAAAGACGCGCTTCGTGCCCGTTGTCAGCAACCCGCGCGTCATGGGCGCCGGCGTGCTGCTCGAAGGCCTGTGCGCCGCCTTTGCCGAACTGAACCTGAAGACCCTCGTGGTCGACGCCGGCGAGCATTCACCGCAGCCGTCCGAACTGGCGCAGGTGGACTTGTCCAACTGCATCGAGCGCCTGTCGCCCCGCGTGTCCTACCTGGCCGCGCGCGGCCTGCCGCTGCGTCACATCAATGCCAACGGCTCGGCAGCCGCCTTCCTGGACGCGGTGGCCGCCGCCGCACCGGATGCCGACGTCATCCTGCTGCACGCCCCCGCGGCCGAACTGGCCCGTGTCGTTGCGCAGCGCGAGGTGCGCCCGCTGCTGCTGGCCGACACCGATCCGCACAGTGTTACCGAGGCCTACGCGGGCATGAAATGGCTCACACAAAGAGCCGGCCTGATGGTCTACAGTCTGCTGATGGCCTGCCACCCCCAGTTGCGCGTGGCCACCCGCATCGCGCAACAGTTGCATTCCTGCGCCGACGGCTTCCTCGGCGCGGTGCTGCGTGACTGGGCCTGCCTGGACCCGCGAGCCTCCCAGCATGCGCCGCTCTCACCCGAGCTGCGCCACCTGGCCCGCGAGCTGCTGCTCGCCGCGCCCCCGGGAGCCGCGTTCGACGCCGCCTCCGACGCGACGCCCCTGCGCCCGGCGCGCAAGGTGTCCTCACCCTTCGCTGCAGCGCACTGATCTCGCCGGAGACAAAGATGCCCCCAAGTTCACTGCGTTCACTGCCCCCCGCGGGGGCGTTTCAGCCCCTTCGGGCGGCCGTGCGGAGCTGACCATGTACACGCCCAAAGGTCGCCTCGACAACAACACGCTGATCAAGCAGTACAGCCCGTTGGTCCGACGCCTGGCGCACCAGATGATTGCCAAGCTGCCGGCCAACGTGGAGGTGGACGACCTGATCCAGGTGGGGCTGATCGGCCTGACCGATGCGCTGTCGCGCTTCGACGCCGAGCAAGGCGTGCAGTTCGAGACCTTCGCCACCCAGCGCATCCGCGGCGCCATGCTCGACGAGCTGCGCGGCGGCGACTGGATGAGCCGAGGCACGCGCCGCCAGCAGCGCGAGATCGAGGTGGCGGTGCACAAGGTCGAGCAGCGCCTGGGCCGCGCACCGAAGGAAGAAGAGATCGCCAAGGAAATGGGCCTGCCGCTGGCCGAGTACCAGGAGTTGCTGGGCAAGGTGCGCGGCACGCAGCTGGTCTACCTGGAAGACATGTCGGGCGATGACGGCGACGAGGACTACCTCGACCGCCACGTGGCCGACGAGACCAGCAACCCCGTCGCGCAGCTGCAGGACCACCGCATGCGCGAGGCGCTGGTGGCCGCCATCAAGAACCTGCCCGAGCGCGAACAGTTCGTCATGAGCATGTACTACGAGCACGACATGAATCTCAAGGAGATCGCGGCCGTGCTCAAGGTCACGGAGTCGCGCGTCTGCCAGTTGCACAGTCAGTCCATTGCAAGGTTGCGCGTTAAGCTGCGTGACTGGTGATTTGCGGGGCTGAGCCCCGCTGTATAAGCGGGGACAAACGCATGTTCGGATGGATCAAGGGCGGCGATTCGTCTGCCGCCGTGTCGCGTGAAGAGCCCAGCCGCCGGGACGACAGCGCGGCCCTGAACGTCGTCAAGCGACTCGCTCGCTCCATTTCCACCGTCGGCAAGGATGCCGCCGAGGTGCGCGGGGTCCTGGAGGACACGCAGCGTGTCGTGCAGGCCCAGAGCCAGGCCATGCAGGCGCTGGCCCAGCAGCTCAACCAGATCGGCCAGGCGCAGGCGGCCATCGCCACTGCCACCGCGCAGAGCGCCGCCGCCGTGCAGCGCGCGCGTGGCGCGCTGGGTGTCGTCGGTGGCGAAGTCGTCGGCATGGCAACCACGCTGGCCCAGGTGTCGGAAGCCGCCGCCGAGATCACCAAGATCTCGCTGCAGACCCGCCTCGTCGCGTTCAATGCGGCCGTCGAGGCCAAGCACGCGGGCGATGCCGGCCGCGGCTTCGCCGTCGTGGCGGAGGCCGTGAAGGCGCTGGCCGGCCAGGTCGAGGGATCGTCCAAGGCCATCATCCGCGCCATCACCAGCCTGCAGGAGCGCATTGACCGCTTCAGCGCCGAGCTGACCGAGAACCCGGCCAAGCCCAGCCAGATCCACGCCGCCTTCCACGAAGTGGAGCAGGACGTGCAGCGCATCTCGGTGTCCGCCGCCGAGAGCGGCCAGCAGATGAGCCTGCTGAACGAGCGCGCCCATGAGCTGGAGCGCGAGGTGTCGGAGGCCAGCCACGGCCTCAAGGTTGCCTTCGACGGCAGCGACCGCTTCCTGCGCATGTCGGAGGAGCTGGTCGAGCAGATCGCCGAGAGCGGTGTCGAGGTTGACGACATGCCGTTCATCCGCGCGGCCCAGCAGGCCGCCGAAGAGATCAGCGCGCTGCTCGAAGACGCGCTGCGCAGCGGGCAGATCAACCAGAGCGACCTGTTCGACGAGCATTACCGCCCCATCGAGGGCACGGCGCCGCAGCAGCACACGACACGCTTCTGCCAGCTGACCGACCGGCTCTTCCCCGCCGTGCAGGAGAAGGCGCTGGGCTTCAGCGACAAGATCGTGTTCTGCATCTCGGCCGACCGCAACGGCTACATCGCGACGCACAACCGCAAGTACTGCCAGCCACAGCGCCCCGGCGACACGGTCTGGAACACGGCCAACAGCCGCTACCGCCGCATCTTCAATGACCGCACGGGCCTGGCGTCGGCGCGCAACACCCGGCCCTTCCTGCTGCAGACCTACCGTCGCGACATGGGCGGTGGCCGTTTCGTGCTGCTGAAGGAGGCCGCGGCGCCCATCGTCGTGGGCGGCCGGCACTGGGGCGGGCTGCGCCTGGCCTTCAACTTCTGACCGTCAGTTCTTGACCGACTGCCGGATCTCCTGATTCAGCAGGTCCAGCCAGGCATCGGCCTGGGGATGGCTCTTGCTGATCGCCATGAAGGTGGGCTTGACCTCCAGCGGCGGCGCCTGCCAGCGGATGGTCTCGGCAAACTTGGCCTGCTTGGCCAGCTGGTACTCGAAGGTGGCGCGTTCCGAGAACACCGCGTCGACACGGCCGCGGTTCAGCATCTCCAGCCCGGGCCGCGGGTCGACGAGTTCATGCAGCTTGTAGCGGCCGCTGGCCAGCTCGGCCGGCAGGTAGGAGCCGCGCTGGTAGGCCACGGTCGCGTCGGGCGGCAAGCTCGTCTTGAGATCTGCGCGCACGAAGAAACCCAGCTGCATGCGTGCCACCGGCAGCGAGTAGCGGAAGAGGGCGTCGCGCTCCTCGTTGCGCCACAGCGTCAGCAGCAGGCAGTCGCCGCTCTTGGCCAGCGCGAAGGCGCGCACCCAGGGCACATGCAAGGTCTGCACGACGAGGCCGGCGGCCGCGAACGCGCGCCGGGCCAGGGCCGTCAGGCTGCCCCCATCGGGCAGCTCGGCGCTGACATAAGGGGGGAAATCGGTCAGGCACAGCGGCACCGTCGCCTGCGCGGCCGCACCGCCCGCGGCGCCCATCAGCCCGGCCAGCACCACCACCGATTTCATTCGGCGATGCAAGCCCGGTTCTTGCCCGTGTGCTTGGCCTCGTACAAGGCCACGTCGGCGCGGTCCAGTGCGGCCTCCAGCGTCTCGCCGGGCCGGTAGAGCGTGACGCCGGCCGAGAAGGTCACGAAGACATCCTTGCCCTCGTGATTGAAGAGAGCCGCCGACAGCGAGCGCTGCAGGCGCACCAGCACGGCCTGGGCCTCGTCCAGCGGCGTGTCGGGCAGCATCAGCACGAACTCCTCGCCGCCGTAGCGCGCCACCATGTCGCCAGGGCGCAGCGACGCCTGCGTGCGCTCGGCCAGCGACTTCAGCGCGATGTCGCCGGCATGGTGGCCCAGGCTGTCGTTGAGCTTCTTGAAGTTGTCGATGTCCAGCAGCGCCAGCGCAATGCGCTTGGCCTCGCGCTCGGCCTTGGCCTGCTCCACGCCGAAGGCCTGGATCAGGCCGCGGCGGTTGGCGACCTGCGTCAGTTGATCGGTGTGGACTTCGTTGGACAGCCGGCGCAGCTCGCCCTCCAGCTCGTCGACGCGCTGTGTCAGTGCGGAGGCGCGGTCATGCTCCAGCGTCAGCCGTGCCTGCGTCTGCGCGACCAGGCCCTGCACGCTGCGGCTCTCCTCGACCATCTCGCGCACGGTGCCGGCCAGGCTTTCCAGCGAGTCGGCCTGCTCGATGGCGTCGGCGTAGCGGCCCACGTTGTTCTGGAAACGGTCGGTGTGCTGGCCCAGCTCACCCAGCTCGGCCAGCATGCGCTGGATCAGGCCTTTCAGCGCGTCTCGCGCCCTGGAGCGCTCGTCGCGCAGCGAGCGCTGGCGTTCGCGCGTGCCGGTCAACAGCTCGGAGACGGTGCGCACGCCGCGGCCGGACAGGCCCTGCGCCAGCGTCTGGTTCATCGCCTCGGCCTGGCCGCGCGCCCAGGAGTCGTCCTCGGCCAGGTCGACCAGGCTGCCGCTGAGCTCGCGGCACAGACCGCCCAGCTCGTCGAAGAGATGGCGGCGGTGGTCCAGCAGGTGGCGCGCGCGCAGGCACAGCGCCGCCATCTGAGACGCGCGCTCTGGGCTGGCGCCATGGGCCTTGAGGTCGCCCTGGGCGGCGTCCAGCTCGCGCATCAGCGCATCGGCCGGCGTCGCCTCGGTCTGCGGCGAGCGCAGTGCGTGGCGCACGGTGCCGTTCAGCTCGTTGCCGATGTCGGCCCAATGCGGCGTTGTGTCGACCACGGGCGGCGGCGTGTCGCGCAGGCCGGTGCGGCTCAGTTCGCCAAAGCCGCTGGGTTCACGAAAACCGGAGACTTCGACAAAACCCGTGTCGGCAAAAGCGCTGTCGGCAAAGAACTGGCTGGGCGTGCCACCGTCCTCTTCCGTCTCCACGCCGCTGCCGTCGCCGTCCTTGTCCCAGCTGACGATGAGCTGCGACAGCCGCTTGACGAGCTTGCCGCTGTCGCTGCGGCCTAGCTCCAGCACGCGCTGGATGCCGTCCTTCTTGCGTGCCAGCGTCCAATGCTTGCCGCCGCGCTCCAGCCCGCGCACGAGGCGCTCGATGGCCTGGGCCAGCGCCTCGGCCTGGGCGGCCGGGCCGGCCACGTCGAGCAGCTTGTCGACCTGGCGCTGCAACTCGTCGATGCGCTGTTCGCGCAGCGCGTTCTGCAGGTCCTGCCGCGTGCTGCCCGAGGGCAGAGCGAGGCTGATGAGCTTGGACATCAGCTGCTGCAGCCGTTCGGACACCGCGGCGCTGGCGGGGGCGGCCGGCTCGCCGCCGGCTTCGATGGCATAGGCCCGCGAGTAGTTCTCCGGCGTGGGCTCCAGCCGCGCCTGCGCCAGGCGTTGCAACGCCGCCTTGGCAAGCTGGGCCGGCGGGAGCGTGGAGCGCATGGACTAACGCTGTCCGCGAGCTACGTCGGTGCTGCCATCGGCCTGCGTGATCCAGGGCGCCTTGCGCGGCAGCACGGTTTGCGCGATCCAGCGCTCCAGCTCGTCCGCCGGCAGCGGCTTGCTGAACAGGAAGCCCTGCATCAGCGAGCAGCCCAGGCGGTGCAGCACTTCCATCTGGCGCAGCGTCTCCACGCCCTCGGCGATGACGCGCAGGCCCAGGGCCCGCGCCAGCGCGATGATGGCCGTGACGACGGCCGAGCTTTGCGGCGTGATGCCCAGGTCGCGCACGAAGGTGCGGTCCACCTTCACTTCGGAGATGGGCAGCGTGGTCAGGTAGGCCAGCGACGAGTAGCCGGTGCCGAAGTCGTCGATGGAGATCTCCACGCCCACTTCGTTCAGACGGTGCAGAGACGGGATCACGTTCTGCAGGTCCTTCATCAGGTTGTTCTCGGTGATCTCGAGCTGGATGGACCGGTGGGGCACGCCGTAGGCGCTGACGCACTGGTGGATGTGCTCGACCAGATCGGTGCGCTCGAACAGCCGGCTGGGCAGGTTCACGGCGATGGAGTCGGCAAAGCCGAACTGCAGCGACCACAGCTTGGCCTGGCGGGCGGCTTCCTTCAGCGCCCATTCGGACAGCGGCACGATGAGGCCCGTCTCCTCGGCCAGCGGGATGAAGTCGGCCGGCGGCACCAGCACATTGCCGCGCTGCCAGCGCATCAGCGCCTCGGCGCCCACCATGCGGGCAGCGCGCACGTCGATCTTGGGCTGGTAGTGCAGCACGATCTCGTTGCGCTCCAGCGCCTTGTGCAGCGCGCTTTCCAGCTCCAGCTTCTGCTTGCCGTGGCCGGCCAGCTGCGGCGAGTACACGGCCGAGGCGTTGCGGCCCTGGCTCTTGACGGCGTACATGGCCACGTCGGAGTTGCGCAGCAGGTCGGCCATGCTCTGGCCGTCGCGTGGGTAGATGGCGATGCCGACGCTGGCCGTGACGAAGCATTCCTGGCCGCCGACGAAGATGGGCTCGCGCAACGCGTCCAGCACGCGCTGGGCCACGCGCTCGGCGTCGCGCTCGTCGGCCACCTCGGGCAGCAGCGCGACGAACTCGTCGCCGCCCAGGCGGCCCACGGCTTCAAGGCCGCGGTGGCTGCGGTTGGACAAGCCTTCCAGCACGCCTTCCATGATCTGGTCGGAATGGCGCACGCAGCTGCGCAGGCGGCGGCCGACCTCGATCAGCAGCTCGTCGCCGGCCGCGTGGCCCAGCGTGTCGTTGATGACTTTGAAGCGGTCCAGGTCGATCAGCAGCAGGCCCACTTCATGGCCGCCGCGGCGCGCGCTCTCGATGGCTCGCTCCACGCGCCAGATCAGCTGGCGGCGGTTGGGCAGGCCGGTCAGCGCGTCGAAATGCGCCAGCTGGCGGATGCGGTCCTCGGCCTGGCGGCGGTCGGTCACATCCTGCAGGATGCCGGTGTAGCCGCCCACCGCGCCTTGCTCGCTGAACTCGGGCTCGGCCTCGATGTGCACGACGCGCTGGCGGCCGTCGGGCAACGTCAGCGGCAGGTCGGTGATCAGCACCGAGGTGTGGGCGACGACGTCGCGCAGCAGGCGCAGGAAGACGTGGCGGTCGTCCGGGGGCACCATGCGCATGACGCTGAGGAAATCCAGCCGGTCCTGCGGGCCGCGGCCGAAGACACGCAGGCCCTCGGCGGAGATGGCAAAGCTGCCGGCCACGCCGCGCCGCCATTCGAAGCTGCCCATGCGGGCCAGATCCTGGGCGCGCGCCAGCTTGGCCTTGCTGCGCTCCAGCTCATGGCGCGTGCGCGAGCTGCGCAGCAGGTAGCGCAGCCGGCCGTCCAGCAGGCTCCACTGCGGCGACTTGACGAAGAAGTCGGTGGCACCCGCCTGGTAGGCACGGTTGATGGAGGCCTCGTCGTCGAGGCCGGTCAGCATCAGCACGGGCAGGGACTCGAAGCCCGGCGTGGCGCGCAGCAGCGAGCAGGTCTCGAAGCCGTCCAGCTCGGGCATCAGCGCGTCCAGCACGACGACGTCCGGCGCACGCGTGGACAGCTGGGCCAGCGCCTCGGTGCCGCTGGGCGCCTCCGTCACGTCGAAGCCGCGTTCGCGCAGCGCCGCCGCGGTCAGCAGCAGATTGACCTCGTCGTCATCGACCAGCAGGACGCGGGGACGCGTGGGCAGGTCGTCGATAGCTTGACCAGGTGGCAGCATGGGGCTGGGTGTCAAAGCAGCGCGGCCAGCGCCGCGCGTACTTGTTGGATGTCCTGGAGCATAGCGTCCAACTGCTCGGAAAGCCCGTCGATACGGCCATCGCGGGCCATGGCTTCGATGTCCGCGCAACGCGCCGACAGCGCCAGCGCGCCCAGGCTGGCCGACGAGGATTTCAAGGTGTGGCTGATATGGCGCACGACGGTGAGGTCAGGGGTGGTTCCCGCACGGGCTCGCGCCAGTTCGGGCAGCAAACGGTCCAATGAGCCGGAGAAGGCTGTCACGACGCGCTCCAGCAGCTTGTTGCTGCCACTCGGGTCAAGCTCGCGCAGGCGGCGGATCGCTTCGGGATCGAGCAGGGCTGCGGTGTTGGGAGCGGTCATGGTGGCTAGGCACTCGGCATGCTGCAAATGTATCGCGGCTGGGTGGGGGTAACAGCGCGAAGAAATGCACAGATTCCGGCCTATCCACACGCCTGTGCATATGCACGAAGCCTGCACGAACCCTGCACAAGCGCTGCCTACAATGCCCTGCATGAACAGCCTCAGCGACGACAGCGCGCCATCGCGCCGCCTGGAGCGGCGACTGCCGATGCGACTGCTGGTGCTGGGTCTGGCCGGGGCTGCGCTGCTGATGCTGCTGCTCGGCACGCTCGTCGTGCTGGCCCTGATGCGGGTCTGGGGTGGCGAGGTCGGCCTCGTGCATGCCGCCCTGGTGCTGACGGCTTTCTTCACCGGAGTCATGGTGCTCGCCGCGGCGGCGCTGGGCTGGCATGCCGGTGTGCGCCTGACGCGCCAGCGCCTGGCGGAGCCGCTGCGCGAGGTGCGTCAGCAATTGCTGATGCAAGCCCAGTTGCAGCGCGACTGGCAATGGGCGACGGACGCCCATCACCGCCTCGTGCGCTGGCATGCGCCCCAGGGCGCGCCGGCGTCCAGCTGGGTGGGGGCGGGCGCCAGCACCCAGCTGCTGTGGGATCGCTTTGCACCGGCGGAGCCTATGGCCGAGCTGCGCCAGCGGCTGGATGCCCACCAGCCCTTTGCCGAACTGCAGCTCGCCGCCGCCGATGGCGAGGCGCATTGGTGGCTGCGCGGCCTGCCCTGCATCGATTCGCACGGCCATTTCGCTGGCTATGTCGGCACGGCGCGGCCCGACGAGCCCCTGGCGCTCGCGGCGCCGGCGCAGCCCGACCTGGCTGCCGAGCAGGAGTCCTTCAGCTACACGGTCTCGCACGACCTGCGCGCGCCGCTGCGCGTCGTCGAGGGCTTTGCGCGCATCCTCAAGGAAGACTACGGCGGTCGCCTGGACCGCGTCGGCAACGACCACCTGGACCGTGTCATGAGTGCCGCGGCGCGCATGAACAGCATGATCGACGCGCTGCTGTCGCTGAGCCAGCTGTCCACGCGGCCGCTGGCGCGCCAGCCGGTCAACCTGTCGCAGCAGGCCGGCTATGTGATGGACGAGCTCAAGCGCGCGGCGCCGCAGCGGGACTTCGTGCTGGACATCGAGCCCGAGATGACGGTGCAGGGCGACCCCACGCTGCTGCGCATGGTGCTGGAGAACCTGCTGGGCAACGCCTGGAAGTACAGCGCCAAGGTCGATTGCGCGCAGATCCGCTTCGGCAGCGTCGAGCAGGGCGGGCGACGGACCTTCGTCGTGTCGGACAACGGGGCCGGCTTCGACATGCGCTTCGCGGAGCGCCTGTTCGGCGTGTTCCAGCGCCTGCACAGCGCCAGCGACTTCCAGGGCACGGGCGTGGGCCTGGCGCTGGTGCGGCGCATCATCCGCCGCCATGGCGGCGACATCTGGGCCGAGTCCGCGGTGGACGAGGGCGCGCGCTTCTACTTCACGTTGGGCTGAATGGCGGCACCTTGGCCGTTCCCCCGAGGGGAAGGCGATCCGGCTTCTTGGGGCGGCCCGGCGCCCGGCCCGCGCACAGGCCCTGCGGCCCAACGATGGGTCAGTCAGCGTTGCCCAGGGCGCGCCAGCAGCTCCAGCGCGTCGACGATGCGTCGGGCCTGCTCCTGCAGGCTGTGGTCGTCGGCGGCGGCAAGGCTCATCAGGCGGGACAGCGCTTCGTCTCGTGGCAGCGAGTAGCGGTGCATCAGCACACCGACGGCCAGGGCCGTAGCGTCAAGCGCCGGCAGCTCGGAGGGCAGCCCAGAGGGCGAGAAGGCCTCGGACAGCGCCGCGGGCGCCGTGGTGGCGGCGGCCGGTGCCGAGCGCGCGAACGCGGCCTCGACGGCGGGCACGATCTGCGAGATGTCCAGCGGCTTGACGAGGTAAGCGACGGCGCCCAGCTCCTTGACCTTGGCGACCGTGGCCTCGTCGGCGAAGGCGGACAGGAACATGAAGGGCGTCTGCAGGTACTCGCGCAGGTAGGCGGCGACGTCGAAGCCGGTCAGGCCTTCCATGCGGATGTCCAGCAGGGCCAGCTCGGGCCGGTGTTCGCGGGCCAGCAGGATGGCGTCGTCGCCGTTGTCGGCGTCGATGACCTCGAAACCCGCCTGCGTGAGCCCATAGCTCAGCGTTGCCAGCACCAGTCGGTCGTCGTCGACGACCAGGATCTTGCCCTTGCTCACCGCGCCCCTCAAGAACTTGATTTTGTGGCCGGATTGTGAACCACGCTCGGTGGAATCAGTTCCAGCCGGCAAACGACGTCGTCGCCCACCTGTTCCAGGCTCAGGATGGCGCTGCGCCGCGGCAGCAACGCGCGCACCAGGCCCAGGCCCGATACGCCGCTCTTCACGTTCTGCAGCGCGAAGCCCTCGGGCAGGCGGCCGGCATTGACGATCTCGACCGTCACGCCGGCCGTGTCGCAGATCAACTGGCAGCGCACCTGCGCTCCGTTGCTGTGGCGCAGCGCGTTGCCCAGCAGCTCGTTGAGGCTGAGCGCGATGGGGATGGCTTCGGCCTCGGGCAGGCACCAGTCGTCCATCAGCGCGCCACCCTCGGCGGCGGTGGTGATGACGCGGCCCTGCATGCGCTGCACCGAGCCGACGATGGCGTCGAACACGCGCTTGAGCTGCAGCGGCCCGCTCGCGCCCACCTGCAGGCCGTACACCTGGGCGATGGCCTGCACCTGGCCGACGGCCTCCTTCAGCACCGGCGCCACCTCGGGCCGGCGCACGGCGATCTGCTGCAGCAGGCCCGCCACACCCTGCAGGTTGTTCTTGATGCGGTGGTGCACCTCGCGCACCAGCAGCTCGCGCTGCGAGATCGCGGCCTGCAGCCGCGCGGCCTCGGCGGCGCGCTGCTCGGTCACGTCGCTGGCGACAACCAGCAGCAGTTCGGGCGTGTCGCCGCTGCCGAGGTTGTTCAGGTGCAGGAAGCGCGTGTCCCAGACGCGCGTGTTGGCGTCGCGGCCGAGGCGGTACTCGCGCTGCACGACGGCCAGCGACGCCAGCGCCTCGCGCATGTCGGCTCGCACGTGGTCGGCCTCGGTGTCGCCGAATAGCGCCGCCGGGCCGTGGCCCAGCAGCGTGTTCTCCGCGCGCCCGGCCATGGCCGCGGCGGCCTGGTTGAGCTTGACGATGTTCAGCGTGGCCGCGTCGTGCAGGCTGATGGCCAGCGGCGCGGCTTCGATGATGCGGGCCAGCGACGCCTGGGCGACGCGGCTCTGCGCCTCGGCCTGGCGGCGGCGGTCGATGTCCAGCAGTGCGTAGGTCAGCTGCGTTTCACCGTCCTCGCGCGGCGTCTGCACCGCGTTGCCGATGACCCAGAACTCGCGCCCGTCGCGGCCGCGCAGGCGGCACTCGAACACGTCGGCCCCGGGCTCGGCGTGGAAGGCATGCGCGTCGTCCTCGGGCGCCAGCACGCCCATGGGCTGGCCTTGCACGTCCTCCAGCTCGCAGCCGAACATGCGCCGCGCCGAGCGGTTCATCCACTCGATGCCGTTGGGCCCGACGGTGACGATGCCCACCAGCACGGAGTCCAGCACGGCGCGTTCGCTCTCGGCGCGCAGCAGCAGCGCGTTCTCGGCCTGGGCCTGGGCCGTCACATCCAGCGTGACGACCGAGGTCGAGCGCCGCCCGCCCGCCAGCAGCCCTGGGGCGACGCGGGTCAGCAGCCAGCGCCGCCCCAGCTCAGGGTGGCGCACGGCGTAGCGCACCTCGACGGGGTCGCCTTTCTTCAGCGCGCGCTGCAGGCGTTCGAACTCCGGCAGCGACGCGGGCTCGACGATGTCGCGGCTGATGCCTTGCAGCGAGCCGGCCGCACCGCCGTGGTTCTTGGCGCCCGCCTTGAAGGGCGAGCCCTTGCGGTGCGCCTTCAGCCAGCCCGCCTCGGGCTGGAAGGTCGCCAAGCCGACGGCTGCCGTGTCCATCAGCGCATCGATCTGCTGATGGGCCAGGTCACGCTCGTGCAGCGTGCTCTGGTCTTCCAGCGTCGCCAGCAGCAGCGCGCGGCCGCCATGGCGCCACAGGCGCAGCCGCGCCTGCAGCCAGCGCTGGCGACCTTGCGGGTCGACGAACTCGGCCTCGGTGACCAGCGGGCCGTCCTGCGGGCGCTGCGTCGTCAGCGCCGGCAGTGGCGCGCCGCGGTTCCAGCCCAGCAGCGCCTGCAGCAGGTCGGGCAGGTCGTTCAGGTGCCGGGGTGAGCCGGCGCACAAGGCCTCGAAGGCGGCGTTGTGGCGCAGCAGCGCGCCACCCAGGGCGTCGGCCAGCAGCAGCGGCAGCGGCGACAGCGCCAGCCATTCAGCCGTCGGCGGCTCACCCGGGTCCGCCGCGATCAGGCGGGCGTGCAGCAGCCAGTTGGGCCGGTCGCGCAGCAGGTGCAGCGTCGCGCGCTGGCCGTCGGCGAGCTTCAGCGGCGGTGCCGGCGGCGGCATGCGGCCGGCGTCTATGGCCTGGGCGGCATCGCGCAGCCAGGTCTCCAGCCGGCTGCCGGCGGCGTGGCGCAGCAGCCGCCAGCCCTCGGCGGCGTCGACGCCCAGCCATTCACGCGCGGCCGGGTTGGCGCGCAGCGCGGACAGGTCGGCCCGCAGCGTCAGCACGGGGTCGCCGACGAGGTCGAGCAGCGCTGAGGGGGCGGGGGAGCCGAACATCAGTCCGACAGGCGCGGCATGCTCATTCGAGCTGGGCGGCCTTGTGCAGCGCCCGCAGCACGCAGGCATTGATCTCGCCGGCGCCCAGCATCAGCGCGTCGGCGCTGTCGCGGTAGTCGAACACCGACTCGGCCTCCAGCGCGCGCACCAGCTGCAGATAGGGCTGGTACGGGCCGCTGTCGTCCACCAGCGCCTGGCGCACCCGATCGGGCACGGGGATGGACTGCAGCAGCTTCTCGAAAGGCTGCTTGAGCATGTGGTCCAGCAGCGAGAACAGGCCGCAGATGAACATCTCGTCGCGCTGCTCGCGCTCGCTCATGTTGTGCGCGAACTCCTCCATCAGCAGGCCGCGCCGCAGCGCGCCGAACATGATGGGCCGCATGCTGTGGTCCTTGCTGGCCGTCGTCAGCAGCAGCGCCAGCCAGCGCTTCATGCGCGCATAGCCCAGCAGCATGATGGCGTGGCGGAAGCTCGACACCTCCACCGGCAGGCCGAAGGCGGCGGAATTGAGGTAGCGCAGCAGCTTGAAGGCCAGGCTGGGGTCGCGCTTCAGGGTCTGTTCCAGGCGCTCGACGTCCTCGCCCTGGTCCACGCGCGACATCAGCTCGACGATGACTTGCAGGTCGGCGGCCATCTCGGTCTTGCTGGCGCCCGGCGTGGCCTCGTAAGGGCCGTCCATGGGCCAGCCGATGACGGCGCTGGCGCCGGCGCTGAAGCTGGCGTCGATGGCCTCGGCGCCGCGCACGCCGGCATGCACCAGCGTCAGGCCCGCCGGGGCGGCCTGGCCCGGCTCCAGCACGACCTGCTTGAACACGGCGGCGACGTCGGCCGGCAGCGCCGTCTGCGGCAGGCCCTTGAGCACGCCGGTGTGGCCGGCGGCCTTCAGCGCCGCCAGCGAGGCGGTGTGGACCGGGTCGGCCGCGATGAAGGCGGGCACCTCGATCTGCGTCGGCTGAGCCGGTGGCTGGGCCAGCACGGCGGCGAGCAAGGCCTCGCCCTGCGGGTTGATCAGCTCACCGCCGTTCGGCCAGGTGGCGGCCAGCGCGGCCAGCAGCTCGGCGTGGTCGATGCGGGCGTCGGCACGCAGCGGCACCAGCGTCAGGCGGGTGCTGGTGATGGTGCGCTGGCGGTCGATGACCGGGGCATAGCCCAGGGCGACACCGGGCAGGATGGCGTGATCGAGGGCGGCTGGGATGTTGTCGGACATGGCGCGGCACGGGGCTGGCGGTGAATGCGGCAGTCTGCCATGAGCCCCGCCGCCGCATGGGGACGATTCGTGACGAATTCAACCGCCGGCCGCGACACTCGGGCCATGGACCGTCCCCGCGTCAGCATCCGCCCCTGGGGCAGCGCGGCCGGCGTGGAGCGTTTCGAGGCGCATCTGGCCGGGCCGGGCTTCGCGCCGCACCGGCACGACTGCTATGCCGTGGGCCTGACGCTGAGCGGCGTGCAGCGCTTTCGTTACCGCGGCGCGACCTGGCATGGCCTGCCCGGCCAGGTCCATGTGCTGCACCCGGACGAACTGCACGACGGCCAGCCCGGCACGGCGGCCGGCTTCGGCTACCGCATGGTCTATCTGGACCCCGCCCTGGTCGGCGCGGCGCTGGGCGGCGCGCTGCCCTTTGTCGCCGCGCCGCTGCTGGACGGCGCGGACCTGTCGCCCTGGGATTTCGATGCGCCGCTGGACGAACTGGCCGCGCACGACCTCGCCCAGGCGCTGGCGGAGCTGCTGGCTGGCGCTTCCGGGGTCCGCCCGGCGACGGCGGGGCTGGACCGCCTGGCGTTGGGTCGCGTGCGCGAGCGCATCGCCGCCGCGCCCGAGCAGCTGCCGGCCATGGCCGAGCTGGAGGCCTGCGCGGGGCTGGACCGCTGGGCGCTGGCGCGGCAGTTCCGCCTGGCGTACGGCGTCAGCCCGAGTGGCTACCGCGTGCAGCGCCAGGTGGCGCGTGCTCAGGCGCTGTTGCGCGCGGGGTTGCCGTTGGCGGAGGTCGCGGCGGCCGCCGGCTTCAGCGACCAGAGCCACCTGGGCCGGCAGTTCCGCCGCGCGACCGGGCTCACGCCGGCGCAGTGGCGCGCGGCGCTCGCGCCTCCAGCGCGCGAATGACGGCGGCCATGTCGTCGCGGCCCAGGCCCAGCGCCTCGGCGGCGGCGAACAGCTGCAGACTGTCGTCCAGCAGCGGCGTGGCGGCGCCGGCGCTGCGCGCGGCCTCGGCGATCAGGCGGCAGTTCATCAGCACGTCGCCGATGGCGGCCTGCACGCCGAAATCCCGCGTGACGAGCTTGTGCAGCTTGATGCGCGACACCGCGCTTGCCATGGGGCCGGCGTCGAGCACGGCGTTCAGCAGGTCGAGGGCGACGCCTTGCCGGCTGGCGAAGTGCACGGCCTCGGCCAGGCCAGTGACCAGCGTGATGAGGTAGAGGTTGACCGACAGCTTGAGCCGCAGCGCGCCGGGCGTGGCGCCGCAGTCGAAAGCGTCCTTGCACAGCGGCGCGACCAGGTCGCGCACGCGGGCCACGTCGGCGGCGTCGCCGGCCAGCATGCAGACGAGCTGGCCGTTCTCGGCCGGCACGCGCGAGCCCGACACGGGCGCCTCGACATGGCGGCCGCCCGCCTCGCGAACGTCGGCCGCGAGGCCGGCGGAATACTCGGGCGCCGTCGTGCCCATGGTGACGAGGGTGCGGCCCTGCACGCGGCGCGCGAACTCGGGCGTGCCGCGCGCCAGCACGTCATCGGCGGCGGCTGCGTTGGCCAGCATCAGCAGCACGGTGTCGGCGTGCGCGAAAACCTCGGCCGCGCTGGCGGCGTGGTGCACGCCGGGCAGGCCGTTCAGCGCGGCGGTGCCGCTGCGGCTCCAGACCCGCAGCGGCTGGCCGGCAGCCGCGAGGCGACGTGCCATGGGCAAGCCCATGACACCCAGGCCGATGAATCCGATCTCCATGCGCGTCTCCCTGCCCATCCCTGGGCGGGTGTCACGCTAGCGCCGCGGGTCGGCGCCGTCTGGAAGGTTTGTGCAGCCCGCTTGTTCGACGGGCTCAGCCGCTGATGTACTGGAACAGCGACATGCGCTGCACCATCGCGTAGGTCTTCAGCGCGGTGTCGTAGCCGGTCTGCTGGTTCTGGAAGTCGGAGATGCCTTGCACCATGTCCAGGTCCTCGGCGGCGCTCTTCTCCTCGGTGCTGTACTGCTTCAGCGCGGCCAGTCGGGTCTCGGTGCCGTCGAGGTTGTTCAGCCGCTCGCCGACCTGGCTGCGTGCGTTCTGCAGGTTGCCCATGACGGCGTCGATGTCGCGCAGCCGGCCGGAGTTGCTCTGCGAGACCTGCGCGCCGGTGCGCAGCGGCGTCTTCAGCTCGGCGATGGCGCGGTCCATCACATCGAAGACCTTCAGCGAGTTGGTGGCCGGGGCGATGGAGAAGTTGTCGCCGTCCACCGGCGCGCCGGCAATGGCGACGGACATGCCGTCGAACTCGATGCTCTGGCCGGCCTTGAACGTGCCGGCCGCCGCTGCGGCGCCGGTGTCGACGTTGGTGACGGCGTAGGTCTGGGCGGGTGCGGTGCCGGCGATGTCGATGCGGTAGTTCTGGCCCGTCAGCAACGGCGGGTTGGTCACGCGGCCGGAATCGATCCAGCCGCTGGACGGCTGGGTGGGGTCGAGGCTGTTGGGGTTGGCGTCGGTGACGAAGCTGCCGTTGCCGCTGCGCGCTTCTTCCCAGGCGGCGCGGCCGTCGACGGTGAGCTGGAAGTTGTCGAGGTTGCCGGTCTGGATGTTGCCGGCCACGCCGACGTAGGCGACGCCGCCAGCCTGGTCCAGGAAGGGCGGGTTGGCCGAGCCCTGGCCGGAGAACAGGTAGCCGCCAGCGCCATCGGGCCTGTTGGCGATGGCCAGCAACTGGTCGCGTATGCCTTGCAGCTTGTTGGCCAGGCCCTTGCGCTCGGCGTCGGAGTAGCTGGCGTTGCCGGCCGAGATCATGGTCTCACGGGCCTGCTGCAGCAGTTCGTTGGCGTCGCCCAGGCCGGCCTCGGCCAGCGTCATGCTGTTGCGGCTGGCCTCCAGCGCGCGCTGGTTGGCCTCGACGCGGCCGATGGAGGCCAGCGCGCGCTCGGCACGCGCGGCGCCGGTGGGGTCGTCGCTGGCCAGCGCGATGCGCTTGCCGGACGTGAGCTGCTGCTGCTGTTCCTGCAGCGAGTTCTGGCGCCGCTGCAGGTTGGCGATGGAGGCGTCGAAGAGGTTGGCGGTGGAGAGTCTCATGGTCTACCTCGGAAGCCTTAGCGGGCGGCGATGCGCATCAGTTCGTCGAAAAGCGTTTGTGCGGTCTGCAGCACCTTGGCGGCGGCCTGATAGCCCTGCTGGAACTGCATCAGCCGTGAGGCCTCCTCGTCGAGGTTGACGCCGGCCTGGCCCGCGCGGTTGGCTTCGGCATCGCTGGCGACGCTGGTGGACACGCCGGACAGGTAGCTGGCGCTCTGCACGCGGGCGCCGACATCGCTCATCGCGCTGGCATAGGCGTCGGTGATGGTCGCACCGGGAGACAGGCTGCCGTCCGGCTGCAGGCGGCGGCCGACGAAGCCGTCGTTCTGGATGTTCAGGAAGGCCTTGGCGTTGCCGTTGTTGGTGGCCGTGTAGACGGTCGGGTCCAGCGAAACCTTGTCGCCCTTGCGCGGCACGCCGTTGGTGCGCAGCTCGAAGCCCAGGTCGATGCCGGCCGCGGGCTGGTTGCCGATGGCCTGGCCGGGGCTCCAGATGCCGGCGACGACGCTGCCGTCCGCCAGCGTCAGCGTGTACTGCAGGTTGGCGGCGTTGGCGGGGTCGGGGTCGCCGAACTCCAGCGTGATGGGCGCCTTGGTCGCGTCGAAGCTGCTGTTGACGGCGTAGATGCTGTCGACGCTGAGCGTGCCGGTGTTGTTGACGGACGTGGAGGCCGTCAGCGGCGACGCGGCGGCGATGCCGGCCGGGTTGTCCAGCACGCGGCGCATCTCGATCGCCGCGGAGCCGACTGGCTCGATGAGGAAGCTCTCGCCCACGGCGGGTGCCGCGGGGCTGAAGCTGAGCTTGAAGCCGTCCAGCGTGTCGCCGTCGTTGACCGTGCGCACCAGGCCGTCGGACAGGCGCGTCATCTCGTAGACACCCGGCGCGCTGGACGTCAGCTTGTAGCTGCTGGCCTGCAGCTGGCTGGCATTGACGATGGTGGCCTGCGCACCGCTGACGAAGCTGCCGTCGGGGTTGCGCTGGTTGCTGGCGGCAGCCAGCACGCGCGGCGGCGCGACGTTGAAGATGTTGGCGCCCTTGCCGGGCGGGTTGGACAGGTCCAGGCCCAGCGCGTTCTGGTCGTTGACGCGCGTGCCGATGGCCGCGGCCAGCTGGCCCAGCATGTTCTTGGCGTCCTGCAGGTCGTGGTTCTGGAAGGCGAGCAGGGCGGTCATGGAGCCGCCGGTCAGCACGCTTTCGTCCAGCGCGCGGTTGATGCCGCCTTCCTTCAGCGACAGCACGGCGCGTTGCGGGTCGTAGGCGTCTGCCGAGACCTGCAGCGACGAGGCCTGATTGCCCAGCACCAGGCGCTGACCGCCGCCGATGAAGACGCCCACGGTCTCGTCATCGGCCGCCAGCGTCGTCACGGCGACATGCTCGCCCAGCTGCGAGATCAGGCGCTCGCGCTGGTCCAGCAGGTCGTTGGGCGTGTGGCCGCTGCCGCGCGTTTTGGAGATCTGGTCGTTGATGTTGGCGATCTGCGCCGCGAGCTGGTTGACGACGGTGACCGTGGCCTTCAGGTCGCTGACGACGCCGGCCTGGATGTCGGAGAGCTGGGCGCCGGCGTTGGAGAAGCGCACGGCCAGCTCGCTGGCGCGGCCCAGTGCCACCTGGCGGGCCGAGGGGTCGCTGGGGCGGCTGGTCACGTCGACCATCGCGTTCAGGAACTGGCTGGCTGCATAGCCCAGGCCGTCGGTGCCGGGCGGGAAGATCTTTTCCATGCGCGCCAGCTGCTCGGCGCGCGTCGAGTCGGCCATGGCCGTGGACTTGGACGAGGCGGCTTCCTTGGTCAGGAACTCGTTGTGCGAGCGCACGACGGTCTGCACGTCCACACCCTTGCCGAAAAAGCCGGCGCCGGTGTACTGGCCGGGCGAGGTCGTCAGGACGACGGACTGGCGCGAGTAGCCGACCGTGTTCGCGTTGGCGATGTTCTGGCCGATGGTCTGCAATGCCGCCTGGTTGGCGAACATCGCGCGGGCGCCCAGCGAAAGCAAGCCTGCCATCGTTCAGTCCTCAGGCCATCAGCGTGCTCTGCACGCGTTGGGTGGTGTTGATCGTCTTGGCCAACTTCTCGGCATAGGCCGGGTCGGTCGCGTAGCCGGCCTGCTGCAGGCCGCGCGCGAACCCGGCCGCGTTGCCGTTCTGGGCCTGCGCCACGACCTTGGCGTAGCGGTCGTTGCTGCTGATCAGCTTGGCGTAGTCCTTGAAAGCCTCGTCGTAGCTGCCGTAGGCGCGGAACTTGGCCGTCACCTTGACGGCCTGTCCGTTGATGACCTCGGTGGTCTTCACGTCGACCGTCTTGCCCGTCCAGCCCGGCGTGGCCTTGATGCCGAACACGTTGTGGCTCTTGCTGCCGTCTGCCGCCGTGATTTCGCGCTTGCCCCAGCCGCTCTCGTGGGCTGCCTGGGCGACCATGAAGCTGGCCGGGATGCCGGTGGCGGCCGATGCCGCCTTGGCCGACGCGTCGTGCTGCTGGATGAAGCTCTGCACGTGGTTGGGGATGCCCTTGGTGGCCAGCGCCGGCAGCGCCTGGGCCAGCGTGGTCTGGCTGGCCTTCTTGACGCTTTCGGGCGACAGGTCCTGGATGCCCATCTGGCGCTGCAGCTGCTTCTGGATCGCCTCGGACAGTCCGCCAGGCAGGCCGCTCATCTTGCCGGCGAACTGGGTGTCCAGCATCTCCGTGCCCAGCTGCGTCGCGTTGTTGTCCAGCATGCCGCTGGACAGCGTGGACGCGCGCATGCTCTTCATGACTTCCTGCATGAAGAGCGATTCGAACTGCTTGGCCGTTTCGCGGATGCTGGCCTTGGGGTCGCGCGAGGCGGCCGCCTTGAGCGAATCGAGGCTGCCCAGGCTCTGGCCGGAAACGGATTGGAAGGACGACATCAGATCACCTCGAGCTCGGCATTCAAAGCGCCCGCGCTCTTCATGGCCTGCAGGATCGCGAGCAGATCCTGGGGCGTGGCGCCGAGGGAGTTCAGCGCCTTGACGACGTCCGACAGCCGCGCACCGGCCGGCATCTGGATGAGGCTGCCGGGCTCCTGGCGGATGGAGATGTCGGCCTTCTCGGCCACCGTCGTCTGGCCGCCCGACAGCGCATTGGGCTGGCTGATGATGGGCGTGGAATTGATGGTCACCGACAGGCTGCCGTGGGCCACGGCACAGGCCGACAGCGTGACGGCCTGATTCATGACGATGGAGCCGGTGCGGGCGTTGATGACCACGCGGGCCGCCGGTGTCGCCATGTCGAAGGCGAGGTTCTCGACGTCGGCCAGGAAGGCGACGCGCTCATCGGGCGTGGCCGGGGCGCGCACGCGCACGACGCGGCCGTCCAGCGCCTGGGCCACGCCGGCGCCCTTGGCCTTGTTGATGGCCTGGGCGACCGCGCGGGCGGTCGCGAAGTCGCTGCTGTTCAGGTCCAGCTGGATGCTGTCGCCCTGGGACAGGGGGGTCGGCACCGAGCGCTCCACCAACGCGCCCGCGGGGATGCGGCCGGCGCTGAGGTGATTGATCTGCACCTTGGAGCCGCCGGCGGAGGCGCCCGCGCCGCCGACCACCAGGTTGCCCTGGGCGATGGCGTAGACCTGGCCGTCCGCGCCGCGCAGGGGCGTCGCGATCAGCGTGCCGCCGCGCAGGCTCTTGGCGTTGCCGATGGAGGAGACATTGATGTCCAGTTGCTGGCCCGGCTGGGCGAACGGTGGCAGCGACGCCGTCACCATGACGGCGGCGATGTTGCGCGGCTGCATGGTCACGCCCTGGGGCAGCAGCACGCCGAACTGCTGCAGCATGGCTGTCAGGCTCTGGCCGGTGAAGGGCGCCTGCGTCGTCTGGTCGCCGGTGCCGTCCAGGCCCACGATCAGGCCGTAGCCCGTCAACGGGTTGGAGCGCACGCCGGCCACGGACGCGACTTCCTTGATGCGGGCGGCCTGGGCAGGGGCCACGGGCGCCAGCACGATGGCCAGGCTGAGGAGGAGGGATTGCAGGTACTTCACTCGACCGATTCTGCGGATGCTTGAGACCGCGAAGCCGACGAAAAGGGCAGCGTCGCCCCCCCTTTTCAAAACCGTAGCGGCGCCAGCCGCGCCGGGCGAGGGTTTTTTCACGCTGTAAGGAGCGCCCGCTTGGGCGGCCACTGGCGACCTTGGACAACTGAGGCGCAGACAGCACAGCGATCCTTGCCATCCTCCACGCCCGGCGTTCGCTGAAATCTGATCCCAGGCTACTGAAGCCGCCCGACCCGCCCGGTCCGGCGGCTTTTCCTTTGCAAGCTTGGGCTCAGGTCGACGGCTGCTTCGCGTGAGATCCTGTCAATCCCAATTTCGGCCCGTCCGAAAGCGGCAGAAGCGCCGGTATGGCGTCGCCGCCGGCGGTCGTGCTGCAGGTTTTCCCGCAGATCGCGCCGTTTGGCGGCTTTTCACACGGAATGCAGTGCCGGCGACCACCCAGTCCGGGGTGGTGGGGACAGGTTTCTGAATGTGTCTGTCAGTAAAGTTTTATTTGCCGACCGAGCTGCATTCGTTTGCAAGACCTGCCATGCCCCCGCCCTTCGAACCGCTGACCCTGGTTCATGTCGTGTTTTCGTCCCGCATCGCGGGCGGTGAGCGGCATTGCATCGACCTCGCCAACGCCCAGGCGGCGCTTGGCCACCGCGTCCACGTCATTGGCTCGGCCGGCTCGGCGGTCGCCGCTGCGCTGGCGCCGGGCGTGCGTTTTCATGGGCTGAAACTGCCGCTGCTGCGCGGCTGGCGCGTCGCGGCGCTGGCGCGCCGCCTGGGCGCCGACGTCTGCCACGGCCACCTCGGCCCGGCCTGCAAGGCGGTCGCCCATGCCGGCCGCGCGGCGCGCGTCGGCACGCTGCACGTCGGCTACAAGGCCCACCACCACGCGCGGCTGGACGGTCTGGTCTGCGTCAACCGTGCCCAGCACGAAGGCCTGCCTGCGGGCGACTCGCTGGCCAGCGTCATCTACAACTGGGCACCGGAGCGCGACGCCGCAGCCGCCGCCCGCCACACCGACCTGCGCGCCGAACTGGGCCTGGCGCCCGGCCAACTGCTGGTCGGCAGCGTCGGCCGCCTGCACGTCAGCAAGGGCATGGACTTGCTGATCGCCGGCTTCAAGGCCCACGCGCCGGCCGATGCCGTGCTGGCCATCCTGGGCGAGGGTCCGGACGAAGCCGCGCTGAAGGCGCTGGCGGCGGGCGACGCCCGCATCCGCCTGCTGGGCTATCGCAGCGACGTCGACCAGGCGCTGAAGTCCTTCGACCTGTTCGTGTCGCCGTCGCGCGAGGAAGCCTTCCCGCTGGCCATCCTGGAGGCCATGCGCGCCGGACGGCCCGTGCTGTCCACCGCCACGCAAGGCCCGCGCGAGATGCTGGCCGGCCAGCCGGCGCGGCTGGTGCCGGTCGGTGACGCGCAACTGCTGGGTCGCGCCATCGCCGAAGAACTGGTGCGGCTGCGCTCGCTGGCGCCGCAGCAGCGCGCCGTGCGTTATGCGACGGCCGCTTACGATCGCGCCAACGCGGTGGCCCGCACGCTGGGCTTCTACCGCGACGTCATGCTTCATCGGGCCGCCCTGGCCCAGCACTTCGAGGACGAGGACGAGGCCTACGCCGCCCAGCAGTTCTGATGTTCAAAAGGCCGCGCACCGACTTCTGGCAGGTCGGCATCGTTCCCGTTGCCCTTGAAGACCTCGATGCGCGCACGCTGAGCGCGGCGCGCGGCCACATCACCTGGTTGCCGGACGCCGGCCCCTGGCGCTACCTGGCCGACCCCTTCGGCCTGGTGCGCGGCGACGCCCTGCATGTCTTCGTGGAGGCCTATGACTACCGCATCAAGCGCGCCACGCTGGAGCGGCATGAGTTCGGGCTGGACGACCTGACCTGGCGCGGCCAGGCGACGGTGCTGGACCGGCCGTTTCATCTGTCCTACCCGCAGGTCTTTGAGCACGACGGCGAGACGTGGATGGTGCCGGAGAGCTACCAGGCGGGCGAGATCGCGCTGTACCGCGCGACGGACGCTTCGCTGGACCGCTGGGAGCGCGAATGCGCGCTGCTGGGCGGCCTGCCCGGCGCGGATGCGTCGCTGATCGAGCACCAGGGACGCTGGTGGATGTTCTACACACTGGTCGGAACTGGCGCACGGGACCAGCGCGAGCTGCACATTGCCCACGCCCCGGCGCTGACCGGGCCGTGGACGCCGTTGGCCGCCAATCCGGTGCGCGTCAATCGTGACGGCGCCCGGCCGGCAGGCCGCCCCTTCGTCGGCCGTGACGGCGTGCTGACGCTGCCGGTGCAGGACTGCTCCACCGGCTACGGCGGCGCGACCCGGCTGCTGCGCTTCCCGCGGCTGACGCCGGAGCGCGTCGACATCGAGGCCGCCACGGAGCGCTTGACCGGCGACCTCGCCAGCGACAGCCACACGGCCGGCCTGCACACGCTGACCGGTTGCGGCGGCCTGACGCTGATCGACGTGAAGCGCATCGACCGCTCGCGCGGCCGCCAATGGCTGGACATGAAACGTCGCGTAAAGCGCCTGTTGGGCGGCTGACACGGCCCATGCACAGGGCGGCCGTCGAGGTCTACCATGGGCCGTCATGAGCCCGCAGCCCACCCTGAGCGAACGCATCGCCGCGCTGACGGCGGCCTTGGAGCCCCAGGTCATCGCCTGGCGGCGCGACCTGCATCAGCACCCGGAGCTGGGCAACCGCGAGTTCCGCACCGCGTCCATCGTTGCCGAGCATCTGCGTTCGCTGGGTTTTGACGAGGTCAAGACGGGCGTCGCCCACACCGGTGTCGTCGGTCTGCTCAAGGGCGGCAAGCCCGGTGGTGTCGTCGCGCTGCGCGCCGACATGGACGGGCTGCCCGTCACCGAGGAGGTCGAGCTGCCGTTCGCGTCCAAGGCCCGTGCGGTCTGGAATGGCGAGGAGGTCGGCGTCATGCATGCCTGCGGGCATGACTGCCATGTCGCCATCCTGATGGGCGTGGCCAGCATCCTGGCCGGCCTGCGCGCCGACATCCCCGGCACGATCAAGTTCCTGTTCCAGCCCGCCGAGGAAATGCCGCCGGAGGGCGAGGAAGGCGGCGCGGCGCTGATGATCAAGGAAGGCGCGCTGGAGAACCCGACGCCCGGCGCCATCTTCGGCCTGCATGTCACGTCCCGTCAGCCGGCCGGTGTCATCGGCTACCGGCCCGGGCCGACGATGGCGAGCAGCGACAAGCTCAAGATCACCGTGCAGGGCAAGCAGACCCACGGCGCCGCGCCCTGGCTGGGTGTGGACCCCATCGTCACGTCGGCGCAGATCGTGCTGGGCCTGCAGACCATCGTCAGCCGCACGCTGGACCTGAACCGCGAGCCGGCCGTCGTCACCATCGGCGCGATCAAGGGCGGCGTGCGCGAGAACATCATCCCGGACTCGGTGGAGATGCGCGGCACCATCCGCAGCTTCGACGAGGGCATGCGCGACGCCATTCACGAGCGCGTCATCACGATGGCCGAGGGCATCTCGGCCGGGTCGCGCGCCACCTGCAAGGTCTGCATCACGAAGAACTACCCGGTGACGCGCAACGACCCGGTGCTGACGGAAGCGATGGTGCCCACGCTGACGCGCGTGGCCAGCACGGGTCCCCGCCCCATGGGCATCGAGGTCGTGCCCAAGGCGACCGGCGCGGAGGATTTCTCCTTCTTCCAGCGGCTGATCCCGGGCCTGTTCTTCTTCGTCGGCGTCACGCCGCCGGACATCGAGCCTAGCAAGGCCTACTCCAACCACTCGCCGCGCTTCATCGTCGACGAGCGCGGGCTGGAGGTGGGCGTCAGGGCGCTGGCCAACCTGGCCGTCGACTACCTTGCCAGCCAGGCGGGCTGATCCGACGCGGGCGCCGCCTCAGCTCGGGGCGATGTTCAAGAAGAAGCGTGACAGCCAGCCCACCGCGTGAGCGTCCGATGTGGCGCCGCGGCCGCGCTGCTCGATGCGCACGTTGGCGACCGATGTGGACGGCACGGCATTGCCCTGGGCAATCATGCGCGGGTCCACCTGGCCGGAGAAGCGCAGCACGTCGACATTGCGGTTCACGCCGATCTGCTTCTCGCCGCTGATCATCAGGTGGCCGTTGGGCAGCACGCCGGTGACGACCGCCGTGATGGCGCCGGTGAACTCGTTGGTGTTCTGGTTGCTGCCCTTGCCCTTGTTGTCATTGGCGGAGGTTGCTTCGGCCGTCGCACGGGCAAAGGCCTTGGGCGAGATGCCCGGCACGGCGCTGATGCCGGCGGACAGGCTGCCGGTCTTGCTCAGTTCGCTGGTGCTGGTCTGCGAGGCCGACACGCGCTCGGTGATGTTGATCGTCAGCGTGTCGCCCACCAGCCGCGCGCGGTGGTCTTCGAACAGCGGACGGTAGCTGGCCGCCTGGTAGATGGCGCCGTTGGACGCCGCCATCGGCTGCACCGGCGGCAGGTTGACGACGGGCGTATGCGCCAGCTCGACCTGGGGCTCGGGGTAGGGCGTGGCGCAGCCGACGAGCAGGGCGGTGGCGGCGAGCAGGGTGAGGGTCTTCATGGCGGAGGTGCTCAGATCTGGGCCAGCTTCTGCAGCATCTGGTCCGAGGTTTGGACTGCCTTGGAGTTCAGCTCGTAGGCGCGCTGGGTCTGGATCATCTGCACCAGCTCCTCGACGACATTGACGTTGGACGTTTCGACGAAGCCCTGCTGCAGCGCGCCCATGCCGTTGTTGTTGGGCGCGCCGGTGTTGGGCGTGCCGCTGGCGGCGGTTTCGGCGAACAGGTTCTGGCCCTTGGGGTCCAGGCCGGCCGGGTTCACGAAGTTGGCCAGCTGCAGCTGGCCGACGGTCTGCGGCGTGGCCTGGCCGGGCAGCGTCACGCTGACCGTGCCGTCGTTGCCGATGGTCAGGCTCTGCGCGTTCTGCGGGATCGTGACGCCGGGCAGCAGCGTGTAGCCATTGCTGGTGACCATCTGGCCGTTGGCGTTGAGCTGGAAGCTGCCGTCGCGGGTGTACGACGTGGTGCCATCGGGCATCTGGATCTGGAAGAAGCCGTCGCCCTTGATGGCCAGGTCCAGGTTGTTGCTGGTCTGCTGCAGGTTGCCCTGCGTGTAGATGCGCGCGGTGGCCACGGGGCGCACGCCCAGGCCCACCTGCAAGCCGGTGGGCAACGTCGTCTGCTCGGTGCTGTTGGCGCCGGCCTGGCGCATGTTCTGGTAGATCAGATCCTCGAAGACCGCGTGCGAGCGCTTGTAGCCGTTGGTGGCCACGTTGGCGAGGTTGTGCGAGATGTTGTCCAGCTGGGTCTGCTGGGCTTCCATGCCGGTCTTGGCGATCCAGAGCGAGCGCATCATGGCTGGGTTCCTTAGGTGCTGCCGAGCAGCTTGGCGGATTGCTGGCCCTGGGTCTGGGCGATCTGCAGCAGCTTCATCTGCTGCTCGAATTGGCGGCCCGCGGCGATCATGGACACCATGGTCTCGACGGGGCTGACGTTGGAGCCCTCCAGCGCGCCGTCCTGCAGGCGGGCGGCCTGGTTGGCGGGCAGGTCGCCGTCGGCGGCGCGGAACAGCCCGTCGTCCCCGCGCGTGAGCTGGTTGGGCGCCTCGGGCGTGACGAGCTTGAGCCGGCCGATGGTGGTGGGCTTCTGGTTGGGCGACTTGGCGCTGATGGTGCCGTCGCTGCCGATCTCCACCGCGCTGTTGGGCGGCACGTTGATGGGGCCGCCGTCGCCCAGCACGGGCAGGCCGTTGCGCATGACCAGCAAGCCTTCGGCATTCACGTCCAGCGAGCCGGCACGGGTGTAGGCCTCGGTGCCGTCGTTGGCCTGCACGGCCAGCCAGGCGTTGCCCTGCATGGCCACGTCCAGGTTGCGGCCGGTGGGCGTCAGCGGGCCCTGGGCGTCGTTGTAGCCGATGGTGGTTTCCAGCGCGAAGGCGCGCGTGGACGCGCCGTCGCCGCGCACCGGCACGGCGCGGAAGGCCTGCAGCTCGGCACGGAAGCCGTTGGTCGTGACGTTGGCGAGGTTGTGCGAGAGCACGTCCTGCCGCTGCATGGCCGCCTTCGCGCCGGCCATCGAGAGGTAGATCATGCGGTCCATCGCGCGTCCTCAGCCTTTGTCTTGATCAGCGCAGGTTGACGATGGTCTGCAGGACCTGGTCCTGCGTCTTGATCGTCTGCGCATTGGCTTGGTAGGCACGCTGCGCCGTCACCATGTTGACCAGCTCGGCGGTCAGGTCGACGTTGCTTTCCTCCAGCGCGCCGGACTGCAGCGCGCCCATGTTGCCGTCGCCCGGCACGCCGACGACGGCGTCGCCCGAGTTGACGGTGCGGATCCAGACGTTGCCGCCCATGGTCTGCAGGCCTTGCGGGTTGCGGAAGCTGGCCAGTTCGATCTGGCCGGCGGGCTTGCTCTGGCCGTTGGAGTAGCGGGCCTGGATGACGCCGTTGTTGGCGACCTGGATGCCGGTCAGCTGGCCCGGCGCGTAGCCGTCCTGCGTCAGGTTGGTCACGGCGAAGCTGCTGCCGTTCTCGGTGGCGCCGGTCATGTCGAGCTGGATGCCGGGGATGGCCAGCGTCGCATTGCCGCGCGCGCTGGTGGCGGCGGGAATGTTCATCGTGATGGGTGCCGTCGGGCTGGTCGGCGAGCCGCCGGTGGGCGGGAAGGTGATGGTGGTGTACGGCGCCGTCGGGTTGCCGAAGGCGTCCAGCGCGATCGCGGCGCCGCTGGCGTCGGTGTCGAAGGGCGTGCCGTTGGCGGTGGCGTAGACGTTCCAGGTGTCGCTGCCGTCGGCGGCGGTGGCGGACTTCTGGAAGTAGAAGGTCACGGCCACGTCCTGGCCCTTGGCGTCGTAGACGGTCATGGACGTCGCGTTGTTGTACGTTGCGCTGTCCTTCAAGTCCATGCCGGTCGCGGTGCCGCCGCCGGGCGCCGTGGTCTTCAGGCGGGAGTCGAGGTTGAATTCCATCTTGACGTCAGACGTCACAGCTGGCGGGATGCCGCCGGTGGGCAGCTGCAGCGGCTGCGCCGTGCCGGGCTGGATGACGCCGGCGCCGTTGGCCGGGTAGCCCATCAGCTTGAGCTGGTCGTTGTTGACGATGAAGCCGTCCTTGCTGACCTTGAACTGGCCATTGCGGCTGTAGCGCGTCGGGTTGACGCCGTCGCTGACCTGGAAGAAGCCGCCGCCGTTGATGGCGAGGTCCATCGGGTTCTCGGTCGTCGTGATGTTGCCCTGCGTGAACTGCTGGGCCACGGCTTGCAGGCTGGTACCGATGCCGACCTGGTTCTGACCCGCGCCGTTCAGCGCCGCCGCATAGACGTCGGAGAACTCGGCACGCGAGCCCTTGGCGCCGTAGGTGCCCGAGTTGGCGATGTTGTTGCCGATGAC
Organism: Roseateles sp. P1_C6; assembly: GCF_056406315.1. Classification (NCBI taxonomy): domain Bacteria; kingdom Pseudomonadati; phylum Pseudomonadota; class Betaproteobacteria; order Burkholderiales; family Sphaerotilaceae; genus Roseateles; species Roseateles sp. P1_C6. Next base: position 86,483 of record NZ_JBFUAK010000015.1, on the reverse strand, counting down.
GTCGAGGTTCTTGGACGCGGCGTTGAGCCCGGAAAGGCCTTGCTGGAAGCTCATGTTGGAGTCCTTGCTGTCGTGCGGGAAGCGGGTGAAAAAGGGGGGCGGGGCGGGTCAGTTGACGGCCGAGACGCTGGTGTAGTCCACGGGGCCGAGGCGATCGAGATTGAGCTTGAGGCTGCCGTTCTCGCTGTAGACGGCGTTGACCTTGTCGTAGGCGTAGGTCGTCGACGGCACGGCCGCGGTGCCGTTGGTGGCCGTGATGCGGTACTTCACCTCGCTGCCGTTGGCGGCCAGGCTGCCGGCGTTCCAGGTGAAGGTCTGGCGGCCGGAGCCCTGGGCGCCGAGCTGCTGGGTGTCGATGACGTTGCCGGCAGCGCCGAGGATCTCGAGCTTCACGTTCTTGGCCGCGCCGTCCAGCTCGTAGCTGCCTTCGGCCACGCCTTCGGTGACTTCGATCTTGTCGCTGGGCACGCTGACCTCGCGGCCCACCAGCGAGATGGACTGCAGCGCCTGCATCTGGCCGAGCTGGCCGCCCAGGCCCTTGATGCTGGTGTCCAGCGTGGACAGGCTGGTCACCTGCTGGATCTGCGCCATCTGGCTCGTCACCTGGGCGTTGTCCATCGGGTTCAGCGGGTCCTGGTTGTTCATCTGTGCGACGAGCAGCTTCAGGAAGCGGTCCTGGGTTTCGGCGGCGTTCTTGGCGGAGACGGTCGGGGCGCCCGTCGTGCTGCCGTTGAGTGCGGTGATGTCCATCAGCTTTGACCCAGTTGGAGGGTCTTGAGCAGCAGGCTCTTGGCCGTGCTCATCACCTCGATGTTGTTTTGATAGGAGCGCGACGCCGAGATCATGTTGACCATCTCTTCCACCGTGTTCACGTTGGAATAGGTCACATAGCCATCGGCGTCTGCCTGCGGATGCTTGGGGTCGTGGACGCGGCGGCCGGGCGTCTGGTCTTCGCTGATGTTGGTCACGCGCACGCCAGCGTTGCCGCTGTCGTTGCCCGCGCCCATCAGCGCCGTCTGGAAGACGACCTGGCGTGCCTTGTAGGCCTGGCCGTCGGGGCCGGCCACCGTGTCGGCGTTGGCCAGGTTGCTGGCCACCACGTTGAGTCGCTGGCTCTGCGCGCTGACCGCGCTGCCGGCGACATTGAAGATCTGGAACATGGACATGGTCTAGTTCTCCTCAGCCTTGGTTGGGCGACTTCATCGCGTCCAGCGTCGTGCGCACGGAGCTGTTGATGAATCGCAGCGTGGCTTCGTACTTCACCGAGTTGTCCGCGAAGCTGGCGCGCTCGCGGTCCATGTCCACGCCGTTGCTGTCCAGGCTGGTCTGGGACTGCAGCGCGTATTCCTTGCCGCTTTCGCCGCGGGCGCCGGCCAGCGGCGCGATGTGGCCGCGCTGGGTGGCGGCAAGCGCGCCGGGCGTGCCGACTTCGCCGGTGGCCTCGCGCAGCGCCCGGGCGAAGTCGATCTCGCGGGCCTGGTAGCCCGGCGTGTCGGCATTGGCGATGTTGCTGGCGAGCAGGCGCTGGCGCTCCGCCCGCAGCGTGAGCGCCTGGGTCTGGAAATTCAGCGTGTCGGTGAGTCGGTTCAACATCTGGGGCCTCTTTCGAGGGAGCGAAGCGGGAAAGCTCCTTGCGCAAATTGTCTGAACCAGGGCCGAAAACATGAGCGGGATTAGCGGCAGCAAAGCAGCTCAATTCCGACCTAGCGAATGCCTCCCCATCTCTAGAGTGGCGGCCATGCTGCGTCGAATTGCGTTCCTGCTGTGCTGTCTGTTCACCGGGCTTTGTGCCCAGGCCCAGACGGCGCCCCAGACCGTCCTTGACCCCGCGCTCATCGAGCGCGTGCGCCAGCTTGCCGAGACCGCTGCCCGGGCGGCGGTGCCCCCCAACACCCGCGTCGCCGTCGAGATCGGCGCGCTGGACGCCCGGCTGCGCCTGGCGCCCTGCCAGCAGATCCAGCCCTACCTGCCGCCCGGCATGGCCGTCTGGGGCCGCAGCCGCATCGGCCTGCGCTGCACGGATGGCGTCGCGCGCTGGAACGTCACGCTGCCGGTGCGCGTCGCCGTCTTCGGCCGCGCGGTCGTCGCCAGCGGCCCGCTGCCGGCGGGCGTGAATTTGTCTCAAGACCAGCTCGCGCTGGCCGATATCGATATCGCAGCCGAACCGGGCGCCGTGTTCACCGACCCCGCCCTGCTGGTGGGCCGGGTGCTGGCGCGGCCGGTGGCGGCCTCCGAGGCCTTGCGCGCGCCGGCGTTGAAGTCGCGCCAATGGTTTGCGGCCGGCGAGACCGTGCAGGTGCGTGTCGCCGGCGAGGGTTTTGCGCTGTCGTCGGAGGCGCAGGCCATGAGTGCCGGCATCGAGGGCCAGGAGGTTCGCGTGCGCTTCGAGAGTGGGCGCGTGGCCAGCGGCCGGGCGGTCGGCGAGCGCAAAGTGGAGCTGCTGCTGTGAGCCGGGCACCACGGATCGCCGGAGCTGGCGGCAAAAAACCGCCAATTCCCGCTCAAGTTCCTAGGCTGGGGGCCGATACAAGGGGAAACTCCCCTGCAATGCCCCATGCGGGGTCCGCCCCGCACCCTGGAGAAGCTCATGAAGATCGGTAACAGCCCTGAAGGAAGCGCCGGCCCGGCCAAGGCCGAGCAGCGCCCCGCCGCGCGAAAGCCGGAGGCTTCGGTCACGACCGACACCGTCCGCCAGACGGCAGCCGCGCCGGCGCCCAGCGCCCAGGTCGCCATTTCCAGCGCCGCCCAGCTGGCCGCCAGCGCCGGCCCGGACGACGGCAGCTTCGACGCCGCCAAGGTCCAGCGCATCTCGCAAGCCATCTCCGAGGGCAAGTTCACGATCAACGCCAGTGCGATTGCGGACAAGTTGGTCTCGAATGCGCAAGAATTGCTGAGTGCGCGCGCCAACAAGCACTAATCCAATGACAGCCATCGCCTCGTCCACCCCGCTCAGCCCCGAACTTGAACAGCCGTTGCTTGCTGTCGAGGCGGCGCTGAACCAGCTAGGCGATGCGCTGGCCCGCCGCGATGCCGCGGCCATCGAGCAGCATTCGGCCGAGCTGCACCAGCACCTGGCGCGCGCGGTGCAAAGCTTCAGCGAAGCCGCCCGCACCGGCAGCGTGCCCGCCGCGCTGCGCAACCGCCTGGTGCGTGCCGGTGGCCTGCTGGCTGCCCAGCGTGAGACGCTGGCCCGCGGCAACGCGTCGCTGGACCGCGCGCTGGACGTGCTGATCCCCAGCGAGCCCACCGGCCTGTATGGCGCCGGCGGCAAGGCCGAGCGCCGCAGCGTGGGCGGCGGCAGCTTCACGGCCTGAAGCGCACAGCCGCAACGAAAGCCACCTCGCGAGGTGGCTTTTTTGTGCCCGCTGGCCTCAGTTGCGGCCGGCCATCACGCCGCCGTCCACGTCCCACACCGCGCCGGTGACCCAGCTTGCCTGCTCCGACAGCAGGAAGGCGACGACGCTGGCGACATCCCGCGGCTGGCCCACGCGACCCAGCGGGTGGAAGCCGTCAAAGCCGCGCAGCGTCGTCTCGACCTGGTCCTTGGCGATGAAGCTCTCGTAAATCGGCGTCGCGACGACGGCCGGCGCGACCGCGTTGACGCGGATGCCGTGCGGCGCCAGCTCCATCGCCAGATGCTGGGTCAGCGCGTGCAGGCCGGCCTTGGCCATGGAATACGCCGAGGACGGCGTGGCCGCGACGGCCTGCCTGGCCCACATGGAGCCGATGCTGACGATGGCACCCGGGCGCTGGCTCTCCACCCACTGGCGCGCAACCGCCTGGGTCAGGAAGAAGCTGGCCCGGTTGAGGTCGTGATAGGCGTCGTAGTCGGCCGGCTCATGGGCGAGGAAGGGCTTGGGCACGAACACGCCGGACGCGTTGACGAACAGGTCGACGTCCCGGTGCGGCCCGTGCAGTGCCTGCGTGACGGCCTCGAAACCCGCCGGCGTCGTGATGTCCGCGGCGATGGTGGCCACGCGGTCCGGCGCATCCAGCCGCTCGACCACGGCCTGCAGCTTGGCGACGCTGCGCCCCACCAGCACCAGGTGGGCGCCCTGGGCGAGCAGATCGGCTGCCACCTGGGCGCCAATGCCGCTGCCGCCGCCGATGATGAGCGCCTTGCGGCCGCTGAAGTTCTGGGTCATTTTCATCTCCTTTGACTACCATCCAATTGGTAGGTATTGCGGGCGGAAAAATACCCGTGGGTGCACCTCCGCGCCGCGCGGTGCCGGGTTGGGAATGTTGAGAGCGCCGGCTGCTACGGCCAGCAGAGATTGAGCATGGCGCGGCCGACGGTGGACGGGCCCTGGTCGTTGGCCAGGCCGCGGCCCACGACCATCGCGCCTTCGAGGGCGCAGAGATAGGCGCGCGCCAACGCCTCGGGCTGGCTGGCCCGGCTCAGGGCGCCCTCGCGCTGGCCCAGCTCGAAGGCCTCCTGCAGCCAGCGCAGGTTGATGCCGAAGAAGCGCGCCACCTCGTCGCGTACGGCCTCGGGCAGGTCATGCGCCTCGGCGCCCAGCATGCCGCAGACGCACAGGCGGCGCTCGCGGGCGAAGGTGCTGTCGAACAGCGCGGCGTAGGCGGCAAGCCGGTCACGGGCACGCGCGTGGCTGCCGTCGATGCGCAGCAACTCCTCGCGGAAGCGGTGCGTGTAGCGCTGCACCACCATGGCGGCCAGGTCCGCCTTGGTCGGGAAGTGGTGGTGCACGCTGGGCTTCTTGATGCCCACCTGCTGCGCCACGTCGTCGTAGGAAAAGCCGTTGTAGCCCTGCTGCTGCAGCAGGCCCTCGGCGGCGTCGACGACGCGTTCGGCTGCGGGGCTCAGTTCGGAGAAATGCTTCATGGCGGGCCGGCAAGGCGCCGGCACAAAGTCGATGCACGGAATTTACCTACCAATTGGTAGGTTCGTCAAGCGGCGCGTTCGCCTCAGGTCGTGGCCTTGCGGCGCACCGAGTCCAGGTAGGCGTGGCCGTCCGGCGGCAGGCCGCTGCGCTGGGAGGCCCAGATCATCTCGCCCAGCGCGTCCATCGCCGCGTGATGCGCGTCGTGGCGCGAGTTGCGCCGTGCCGTCAGCAGATCGATGGCCTGGCGGATGCCGGAAGGCTGGTCGATGGCGTGCTGCTCGGTGATGGTGAGGTGCATGGACAGGTGCAGGAAGGGGTTGGTACGGCCTTCCTCCACCGTGTAGACCTTCTCCAGCGCGGCGGCCTCGTCGGCGAGCTCCTCGTGGTACTCGGGATGCTCGGCAATCCAGTCCGCGGCGAGGGCTTCCATCGGGATCAGCGGCGCGCCATCGCGCCATTTGCGGTAGGTGGCGCAGAAGAAGCGCCTGACTTCGAGCTGGGACGGGGCGAACATGGCCGCAATTGTCGCCGGCCGAGCAGCAGGGCCAGGCCCGCCACCATCAGCAGCCCCGCGCCCGGCTCGGGCACCGGCGTCGCGAAGTCCCAGCCGCTGGCGCCCACCGTGTTGAGGCCGGCGACCGACGGGACCAGTTGGTAGCCGGCGGAGTGGGCGAAGTCGGCCTCGGCGTAGCGACCCAGCCGCGCGTAGTCGCTGACCGAGGCGCCCACGGCCAGCATGCCGGTGACGAAGATGGTGCGGCCCACCTCGGTGTCCAGCGTGAGCTGGAAGGTGCCCGGTGCCTCGCGGCTGGCGTCCCAGCTGCGGATCTTGACCTCGCGGGTGGTCAGGTCGCCCAGCCGGGCCTCGGCCACGCCGTAGGCCGACAGAAAGCCACCGATCTCGAAGCTGGGGTTGGACAGGTGGCCGCCGACGCTGAAGTTGATCGTGTAGCTGACCGGCGTGCCCACGGCCAGCCCGGCGCCGGTGACGGCGATGCTGTCGTAGAAGTTGCCCTGCACAGTGGCGCCGGCATAGCCATAGTTGACGCGGTTGCCGGCCAGGTCGCAGCAGTAGGGAAAGCTGCCCGAGGCGAAGGCGCGCAGCAGGCCGACGCGCCCTTCGAAGCGGCCGATGCCATGCCCGCCGGCATGGCTGGCGATCTCGTACAGGTGTTGCGTCTGCGCCAGCCGCGGGTCGTCGCGCAGGTCCAGGTTGGGCGTGAAGCGCTGCTCGCCGTCACCGGGGGCGAGGAAGCTGGTGGCGTGCACGTTCATGTTCACGAGCAGCTGCGAATTGATGGCGGCGGCCGGCAGGCTGGCGGCCAGCAGCAAGGACAAGGCAAGAGCGCGGGCGGGCATGGAGGCTCCCTGGAGCAGCGCCAACAGCGGCGCACCTCCACACACGCAAGCCGGCCGCGAAACCGGCCACGCAAGTTAGGGGGCGGGGCAGCCGGGCAGGCCGGCTTCTGCGGCCAGGGCGCCTGCGGCGGGCGCATCGCTGCCGCAGCGGCGGGCGATGAGGGCGGCCAGCGGCTGCTGCAGGAAGGCGGCGCGCAGGCCCGTGCTGCCGCGCAGCAGTTGCAGCGCCTGGGCTTCGTCCTGCGGTGCGTCGACGAGGCTGGCGCGGTGCAGCAGCTGGCGCGCGTGGTCGCTGGCGATGTAGGGCCGGGCGTGCGCGACATGGGCCAGCGCCTGGTTGACGGCGGCCAGCGCCTCGTCGCGCCGGCCGGTCGACGCCAGCAGCTCGCTCACGGCCAGCCACGTGGCGGCGTGGCCGCTGTCGTTGGGCGCATCGGCGGCATAGCGGGCCAGCGCCTCGCGCAGCAGGCGTTCGCGCTCGGCGGGTGCGGCGCCCTGGCGCTGGCGCAGGTCGTGCCGGGCCAGCCACCACTCGGCGCGCAGCAGGCCGCGCGCGGGCAGGGCGCTGTCCAGCTCGGCCAGCAGCGCCGCGCTCGCAGCCAGGTCGCCTTCGGCCAGCAGCGGCCAGATCAGCCCCATGCCGGCGTACAGGCTGCGCTCATGGCCCGCGCCCAGGCGCGCCTTCAGCAACCGGTAGCGCCGCTCGCTCAGCACGCGGCTGCGCTTGGCCTCGCCAAGGTAGTCGTGCAGCGTGGCGGTGATGCGCAGCAGCTCGTCTGCCGTGTCGGGGTCGGTGGGCAGCGTGGCCTCGATGCGGGCCATGCGCTCGGCCAGCAGGCGGCGCAGCGCGGCCTCGGGCTGGGCGGCATCGGGCGCGCGGCGGTCCAGCGTCTTGAAGAGGTCCAGCAGATAGGCGTTGGCGGCCTCGGCGCGGCGGGCCTCGCGCCGGGCGCTGTCGGCCTGCCACAGTGCGGCGGTCAGGCCGATCAGCAGGGCCGCGGCGCCCAGCAGCGGCAGGCGCTGGCGGCGCAGGAAGCAAGCCAGCCGGTAAAGAGGCGCGCCGGGCAGCGCGGCCACGGGGCGGTGGTCCAGCAGGCAGTGGATGTCGGCGGCCAGCGCCTCGACGTCGGCATAGCGCGCCGCCGGCTCAAGGGCTTGGGCACGCGCGATGACGGCGGCCAGCGCGCGGCCGCGCTCGGCGGGCGACACCAGCGCGGCCAGCACGCCGCCCAGGCCGTAGACGTCGGCCGCAACGGTGAGCACCTCGCCGCGCTGCTGCTCGGGCGCCGCCAGCCCGGGCGTGAAGGCGCGCGGGCCTTGGGTGTGCAGCAGGCGGGCGATGCCGAAGTCCAGCAGCTTCACGCGGCCGTCGTCGCCGACGAGGATGTTGCCGGGCTTGAGGTCGGCGTGCAGCACCAGGCGGGCGTGCGCGTGGCGCACGGCGTCCAGCACCTGCAGGAAGGCGATCAGGCGTGCGCGCAGGGGTTGGTTCGCCAGCGCCTCGGTGATGGGCCGGCCGGCCACCCATTCGAGCGCGAGCCAGGGCTGGCCGTCTTGGCTGCCGGCGTCGTAGAGCCGCGCGATGTGCGGGTGCTCCAGGCCGATCAGCAGCGCACGCTCCTCGTCCAGCCGCTCGCTGAGGCGCTGGCCCGGCCGCGGCAGCTTCAGCGCCGCGCGGCGGCCCGCCAGCGGCCCGTCCACCTGCTCGGCACCCCAGACCTCGGCCATGCCGCCGGCGCCGATGCGCTCGATCAGCCGGTAAGGTCCGATGCGCTGGCCCGGTGCGGCGAGGGCGGTCGCCGCGTCCAGCGCCGGCAGCTCGGCCTCGCTGTCGTGCGCCCGCAGCAGCGCGCGCAACGGCGTGGCGATCTCGTCGGCCAGTTGCGCGATCCATGCTTCACGCGCGTCGGCCGCCAGGGCCAGCGCTTCGTCGAACGCGGCCGACACCCGCGGCCACAGCGCGGGCGGGATGGCTTCAGGCATCGAGTTGCATCAGCAGGAAAGCGCGCGCCTTGGCCCAGTGGCGGCGCACGGTGCGTTCGCTCAGGCCCAGCGCTTCGGCGGTCTCGACCTCGGTGTAGCCGCCGAAGAAACGCAGCTCGACGACATGCGCCAGCGCCGGGTCCATCGTGGCCAGGGCATCGAGCGCGACGTCCAGCGCCAGCAGCCGGTCGGCGTCGGCTTCGGGCGTGGCGGCATCCACGATGGCCGTGTCCCAGCTCAGCGCCTGCCAGTCGCCGCCGTGGCGTTGGGCCTGGCGGCGGCGCAGGTGGTCGATGACGATGTGGCGCATCGTCTTGGCGGCCAGCGCGTAGAAGTGGCGCCGGTCCGCCAGCGGTGTGGGCGAACCCTGGGCCAGGCGCAGAAAGCCTTCGTGCAGCAGCTCCTCGGTCGCGAGGCTGGGCGCACCCGGCCCGCGCAGCCTGGCGCGGGCGATGCGGCGCAGCTCGGGGTAGACCAGCGGCCAGGCGGCCTGGGCAGCAGCGTCATCGCCCTGGCGGGCGGCATCGAGCAGGGCGGTAAGGCGATCGGCGTTCATCGCGCGTAGTCCATGCCGCGTCGCCACATCTCGGTCATGTCGGCGAGCAGCGGCCGGGGGATGCGCGCATCCTGTCTGGCCAGCGCCAGCGTGTCGCGCAGCGCGTCGGCGATGCGCGCGAGCACGGGCGCGGGCTGGGCCACGCCGCAGACCTGGCGACCAAACCGCAGCAACTCCTCGGTGGTCGGGTAGGCGCGGCTCTGGCCGCGGCCGGCGAACAGGCGCAGCGCCAGCGTGCGGTCCTCCTCGCTCTCGGCGCCCGTCCAGCGCTGGTAGCGGTAGATGGCCGTCGTGACGACGTCGTACATCGGCGCCAGCCGCGCGCCCCAGGCCTCGTCGTAGCCGACGCCGAAGTTCTTCAGATGCCCGTCGCCATTGCGCACCATCACCGTGAAGGCCACCTGCTCGAAGAAGCGCGTCAGGTCGACGGCAGGCAGGGCCAGCGCCTTGAGTGCCTGCACGACGGTTTCGTAGCTGCCCTGGTACTTGCGGTCGGACAGCGTGTCGCGCACGGACAGGCCCATCAACGCGGCCACGTCCTCGAAACCCAGGCGCCGGCCGTCGGGCTGCAGGTCGAAGCGTTCGAGCACGAGCAACTGGCCGTCGTCCGACAGTGCATGCACCGGCACGGCGATGCCGGCGCGCGCTGCGGCCTGCAGGCACAGGAACTCGTTGGCGGCCAGGCCAGGGTAGGCCTCGGAGCCGGCCTTGACGATGAGGTTGGGCACCGGGATCGTGGCGCGGTCGGGCAGCATCAGCTTGGGCTGCATGCCGGAGATGCCAAAGGCGGTGCCGAAGCCGGTGGACAGGTAGGCGGCCACCAGGTCGTCGAACAGCGCTGGGCTGTAGGGCAGGCGCAGCAGCTCGGCCTGCGTCATCGGGGCGAGCGGCAAGGGCGTGTCGGCGTCGGGCAGGTGAAAGCCCAGCCGGCCGATGCCGTTGTCCCCCACCAGGCCCAGCAGATGCATGGCAGTGAGGGGTTGCTTGGGGTGGAGCGCGCGCAGACGCTCGAACAGATAGCCCTCCGGCAGGTTCTGGTCCATGACCGGGAACAGCGCGTTGCTGCGGTACAGCAGCTGGCGCGGAGGCATCAGCAGGCCCACCGATGGCTGCTCGTCGTCGTCGCGGCGGTAGCTGAAGACGAGCTGGGACTCGCGGCGCAGGTCGCCGCAGGGCGTGCCGTTCAAGTCCACGCGCAGATGCCGCACGCGCTCGGGAAACGGCTCAGGCCGCGTCGTCGTCATGGGCGTCGGCCGCAGCGTCTGTCGCAAAACGGCGCTGCATTTCTTCCAGCGTGGGCAGGCCCGCGGGCTGCAGCGCGAGGCTCAGGCCCAGCGCGCGCAGGATGTCCAGCAGCGCGCTGACCGTCACGTCCTCGCCGCGTTCAAGCCGGTAGAGGATGTCCCGGCTGCGGCCGGCGCGCGTGGCCACGTCGACGGCCGTGAGGCCGTGCTGCTGGCGGTGCGCCTTGAGCGCGGCGCCCAGGTCGGTGGGGAGACGCAGGGTGTCCATAGTTCTGGACATTTTGAAGGATTCCGCTCAAAACGTCCAGAATTCAGGTCAATCCTGGGGTGACGGCCTGTCCCAGCCGCCACGCTGCGCCTTGCGGTGCGCATCCTCGGCGTCACGCTCGGCGGCCAGCAATTGCTCGAACTGCTGCCGGCCCAACCGGGCGGCGGCGATCAACGCACCCTCGTCGCCCTGCAGTGGCACCATGCTGTTGAGCACGTCGATGTTGTGGCGCCTGAAACGCATGGCCTGGCGGCGCGCGGCGTGGGGCTCCATGCCGGTCAGCTCCAGCACGCTGCGGGCGCTCATCAGCGCGGAGTCAAAGGTCTCGCGTTCGATGTGACGCACGCCGGCCTCGTGCAGCTGGTAGTAGTGCTGCACGTTGCGCGCCCGGGCGACGATGGTGAGCTGCGGGAAATGCTCGCGCGCCAGCTCGGCGATCTCGACGCTCTGGCCGATGTCGTCGATGGCGATGACCAGGATGCGTGCCGTGGCGGCACCGGCGGTCTTCAGCATGTCCAGCCGGGTGGCGTCGCCGTAGTGCACGGTCCATTCGAAACGGCGCAGGCTTTCGATGGCCTCGGAGTCGTGGTCCAGCACGGTCGCCTCGATGCCGTTGGCGCGCAGCATGCGGGCCACGACCTGACCGTAGCGGCCGCTGCCGGCAATGATGATGGGTGCGGGCGGCGGTGGCGGCGCCTCGCCGCGCTTCCTGGCGCCGCGGCGAGCGAGCTTCTGCGACATCAGCCGGTCGCCGCCGGTCAGCAGCAGCGGCGTCAGCGCCAGCGACAGCGCGATGGACGCGACCAGCGCCGAGTTCTGCGCCGCGTTGATCATCCCCTCGCTCTGCGCCAGCTGGAACACGACGAAGCCGAACTCGCCGCCCTGGGCCAGCAGGATGACGAAGGCGGGCCGCTCGACCAGCGGGATCTTCATCGCCTTGGACATCGCGACGAGCACGAAGATCTTGCAGGCCAGCAGCGCCGTGACGAGCAGCACGACCAGGCCCGGCTGGGCGGCCACGGCCTTCAGGTCCAGCCCCATGCCGACGGCGATGAAGAACAGGCCCAGCAGCAGGCCTTTGAACGGTTCCAGGTCGGTCTCCAGCTCGCGGCGGTATTCGCTCTCGGCCAGCAGCACGCCGGCCAGGAAGGCGCCCAGCGCCATCGACAGGCCCACCAGCTGCATCAGCGCCGCCGTGCCCAGCACCAGCAGCAGGGCCGCGGCGGTGAAGATCTCGGGTGTCTTGCTGTGCGCGATCCAGCGCAGGGCCGGGCGCAGCAGCAGGCGGCCGCCGAAGACGATGACGACGATGGCACCGATGGCCTTGCCTGCCGCCAGCCAGGTGGCGCCGCCGTCATCGTCATGCGCGCCGCTGAGCGCCAGCACGGGCACCAGGGCCAGCACCGGGATGGCGGCGATGTCCTGCAGCAGCGCGACGGACAAGATGCTCTCGCCCGCGGTCGTGCGGCCGAGGTTGCGCTCGGCCATCACGGCCAGCGCGACGGCGGTGGACGACATCGCCAGGCCCAGGCTGACGACGACAGCCAGTCGCCACGGGTGGCCAGTGGCCAGGCCCACGGCCGTCAGCACCGCCGCGCAGCCCAGCAATTGCACGCTGCCCCAGCCGAAGATGGGCCGGCGCATGGCCCACAGCCGCTTGGGCTCCAGCTCCAGGCCGACGAGGAAGAGCATCAGCACGACGCCCAGTTCGGCCACCTCGGGGATGGCGGTGGACTCGGGGATCAGCCCCAGCACCGCCGGCCCGATCAGCACGCCGGCGACCAGGTAGCCCAGGATGGAGCCCAGGCGCAGCCAGCGCGCCAGCGGCACGGCCAGCACGGCGGCGGCGAGGAACACAAGCGGAAGCTGCAACCAGTTGCCGTGGCTCATTCGTCGCTCCCGGCATCCAGTGTCGAGAACAGCGGCGGCCGCTCGTCCAGCGCCACTGCCTCCTCGTCGCCGACGGCCGGCTCGGCGATGTGCTGGCACCACTCGGGGTAGTGCGCCAGCCGCTTCACGAACAGCTCGGCGTGGGCCGTGATCTCGGCGTCCGTCGCGCGGTGGGCCGCGTGCAGGATCTGCGGCGGCAGGTAGTTCATGCCGCAGGTGCGTGCGGACTGCTGGTAGGGCAGCAGGAACTCGGTGATGGGGTGGTGGTTGTGGCCGCCGGGCGCATAGGCCTCGGCACCGCCGCCGGTGGAGGCCACCAGCCAGAAGTCCTTGCCGTGCAGCGCCGTGCCGCCGGGGCCATAGGCCCAGCCCAGGCGTGGCACCTCGTCCAGCCAGAGCTTCTGCAGCGCCGGCATGCTGTACCAGTAGATGGGGTGCAGCATGACGACGAGCTTGGCGGCTTCCAGTGCGCGTTGCTCGGCGTCGATGTGGATGTGGAAGTCCGGGTAGAGACGGTAGAGGTCACGCAGCTCGACGCGCCCGGCCGCGGGCGAGGCGCGCAGTGCGTCGAGCACGGTGCGCGTCGCGTGGGAGCGGGCGAGGTCGGGGTGGGCGGCGAGGACGAGGATGTCGCGGGCGGTACTGTCAGGCATGGCCGGCTAGGTTACCGTGCCCGCTCGACAGCTCACATCTGGTCAGCCCGAATGCGCATCTTCGAGACTCTTTCCGATCTTCAAGCCTTGATCGGCCAGCCCCTGGGCCATAGCGACTGGATCACCGTCGACCAGGCCCGCGTGAATGCCTTTGCCGAGACGACCGAGGACCGGCAGTGGATACACATCGACCCCGAGCGCGCGAAGGACGGGCCGTTCGGCGGGCCCATCGTGCATGGCTTCCTGACGCTGGCGCTGATTCCGTATTTCTTCGAGACCGGCTTCTCGGTGCGCGAGACGCGCATGGTCGTCAACTACGGCCTGAACAAGGTGCGCTTCACGGCGCCGGTGCCAGTGGGCAGCCGGCTGCGCGCGGGGTTCAAGCTGCTGGCCATGGACGCGGTGGCCGGCGGGGCGATGCAGCTGACGGTGGAAGTGGCCATCGAGCGCGAGGGCTCGGCGAAGCCGGTCTGCGTGGCGGAGAGCCTGGCGCGGCACTTTCGCTGAGCCCGTCGTCCAGGGCATACCTTGGAGCGACCCGGCGCCCGGCCCCAGGACTGCTGAAATGGCCGGCTAGCATCGCGGCTTCTCCGACAACCGCCTCCGTGCTGCCCCATGGCCTCCAGCCTGCTCGTTCTGCTCGACGACATCACCACCGTCCTTGACGACGTGGCGACCATGACCAAGGTCGCGGCTAAGAAGACGGCCGGTGTGCTGGGCGACGACCTGGCGCTGAATGCGCAGCAGGTCACCGGCGTCAATGCCGACCGCGAGCTGCCGGTCGTCTGGGCGGTGGCCAAGGGCTCGATGCTCAACAAGGCCATCCTGGTGCCGGCAGCGCTGGCCATCTCGGCCTTTGCGCCCTGGGCCATCACGCCGCTGCTGATGATCGGCGGCGCCTACCTGTGCTTCGAGGGCTTCGAGAAGCTGGCGCACAAGTTCCTGCACAGCCCCGAGGAAGACCAGGCCCACCACGAGGAGCTGGTCAAGGCCATCGCCGACCCCAAAGTCGACATGGCGACCTTTGAACGTGACAAAGTCAAGGGCGCCATCCGCACCGACTTCATCCTGTCCGCCGAGATCATCGTCATCGCGCTGGGCACGGTGGCCAGCGCGCCGCTGCAGACCCAGCTGGCCGTGCTGGTGGCCGTGTCCATCGCGATGACGGTGGGCGTCTACGGCTTCGTGGCCGGCATCGTCAAGATGGACGATGCGGGGCTGTGGCTGACCCGACGCGGCGGCGCGGTGAAGCAGGCCTTGGGCCGCTTCCTGCTGGCCGCCGCGCCGCGGCTGATGAAGTTGCTGACCGTGTTGGGCACGGCGGCGATGTTCCTCGTCGGCGGGGGCATCCTCGTGCACGGCATCTCGCCGCTGCACCATGCCATCGCGCGCCTGGCCGAGGGCAAGGCCTGGCTCGTGTCGGCCCTGCTGGAGAACGGCGCGAATGCGCTGGTGGGCGTGGCGGCCGGTGCGCTGGTGCTGGCCGGTGTGATGGCCGTGCAGAAGCTGCGCGGCAAATGATGCGTCGGACTCAGTTGGCCGAGTAGGCGAGCCGCACGTAGATCGGCGCGAACGCCTCCGCCTGCGTGATCTCCAGCAGGCGCTCTTTCGCCAGCTCCAGCATCGCGATGAAGGTGACGACGACGACCGCGTGGCCGCGGGTCACGTCGAACAGGTGCTCGAACTCGACAAAGCGCTGGCCCTGCAGGCGGCGCAGCACGATGCTCATGTGCTCGCGCACCGACAGCTGCTCGCGGCTGATCTTGTGGTGCTGGTTGAGCTTGGCGCGCTTCAGGATGTCCAGCCACGCCTCGCGCAGGTCGTTGGTGTCGACGTCGGGGAAGCTGGGCGTCAGCGACTGCTCGATGTGCACCTGGGCGCGCAGGAAGTCGCGGCCCAGCACGGGCAGGCGGTCCAGCCGCGCGGCGGCCAGCTTCATCTGCTCGTACTCCAGCAGGCGGCGTACGAGTTCAGCACGCGGGTCCTCGACCTCCTTGCCGTCCTCGCTTTTCTTGGGCGGCAGCAGCATGCGCGACTTGATCTCGATCAGCATCGCGGCCATCAACAGGTATTCGCTGGCCAGCTCCAGGTTGTGGCGGCGGATCTGCTCGACGTAGCTCAGGTACTGGCGCGTCACGTCGGCCAGCGGGATGTCGAGGATGTTGAAGTTCTGCTTGCGGATCAGGTACAGCAGCAGGTCCAGCGGCCCCTGGAAGGCCTCCAGGAAGACCTCCAGTGCATCCGGCGGGATGTAGAGGTCCAGCGGCATCTGGAACAGCGGCTCGCCGTACAGGCGCGCCACCGCGACCGCGTCGACCACCTCGGGCAACCCCGAGTCGGCAGACGCGGCTTGGCTGGCTTCGTCAGCCATGGCCGTCAAGGCTTACTTGCCGGAGGTCTGGTAGACGTAGGGCTGCTGGGGCACCTTAGCGTCGTTGAAGTCGGCCTGGGCGGCGCGGTCCTGGGGCTTGTCCCACAGCAGGGCGCGGCCGGCGCGCTGTTCGGCTTCCAGCGTGGGGCGCTGGGCCTTGAGCTGTTCGATGAAGGAGGTGACTTCGGACTTGTAGGGCTTCCAGAACAGCGGCATGGTGGTCTCGCAAACGAATCCACTCATTTTAGTCGGTGGGCCTGGCGCGCAGCCGGCCCAGGTCGTCCAGAGTCGGTACGGCGCCCAGAAAGGCCAGCATCGCCGCCAGCGGCAGCGTGGCCGCATAGCCCAGCGCCTTGAAGGCCCAGGCGCCGGTCACGCCGCCCACGGCGAAGGCCAGCAGCAGCCCGGCCAGCAGGCGCAGCTTGGCCGCGTTGCCGTGCACGGGCGTGCCGCCCAGGCCATAGAGGAAGCGGCCGATCTCGATGCCGATGTCGGTGACGATGCCGGTGACATGGGTGGTGCGGATCTCGGCGCGCGAGACCTTGGTGATCAGCGCGTTCTGCAGCCCCATCGTGAAGCACAGCACCGCCACGGCGGCCGGGATGAACAAGGCGTCCATGCCCGCCAGCCAGGCGCCCATGAGCCCGAAGACGACCAGGCAGGCGGCCTCCAGCAGCAGTGGCAGCGCGAAGATGCTGTGGGCCTGGCGCTGCCGCCCGAAGTTGACCAGCAGCGACGTGCAGGCCGCACCAGCGCCGAAGGCCAGCAGCGCGCCGATGGCGGTGACCAGCGCCTGCGGCTGGCCCAGCACGAGGCCGTCGGCCGCGGCCGAGACCATGCCGGTCATGTGCGAGGTGTATTGCTGCACGGCGAGGAAGCCGCCGGCGTTGGTGGCGCCGGCGACGAAGGCCAGCATCCAGCCCAGGTGGGCATTGCCCGAGGCGGTGCGTTCGGCCGCGAGCAGGCGGCGCGCGTAATGGGTGGGCATGGCGGGCTCAGCGAGTGGGCGCGGCCCATTCTCGCTGGCGCCCGCGGCGCATCAGCGCACGCGCATGCCGGGCTGGGCGCCGGGGTAGGGCTCCAACACGAAGATGCCGGGGGTGGCCTTCTCATCGGCGTGGCTGGCGGCCAGCACCATGCCCTCGCTGATGCCGAACTTCATCTTGCGCGGCGCGAGGTTGGCGACCAGCACGGTCAGCTTGCCTTCCAGGTCCTCGGGCTTGTAGGCCGACTTGATGCCGCTGAAGACATTGCGCATGCGGCCTTCGCCCGCGTCCAGCGTCAGGCGCAGCAGCTTGTCCGAGCCTTCGACGTGTTCCGCCTTGACGATCCTGGCGATGCGCAGGTCCACCTTGACGAAGTCGTCGATCTTGATCTCGGCGGCGATGTCCTCGCCGCCCGGGCTGACGTGGGCCGGGGCGGGCGCCTCGAACAGCTGCTCGACCTTGGCCAGGTCAACGCGCTGCATCAGGTGCTGGTAGGCGCCGATCTGGTGGGCGCCCAGCGCGCGGGCGCTGTCGTGCCATTCCAGCGGGTCGACCTTCAGGAAGGCCTCGACCTGCGTGGCCAGCGCCGGCAGCACGGGCTTGAGGTAGATGGTCAGCAGCCGGAAGGCCTCGATGCAGACGCTGCAGACGTCGTGCAGCGCCGCGTCCATGCCGTCCTGCTTGGCCAGTTCCCAGGGCTTGTGCTGGTCGACGAACTCGTTGACCTTGTCGGCCAGCGCCATGATCTCGCGCAGCGCCTTGCCGAACTCGCGCGTCTCGTACAGCTCCGCGATGGCGCTTGCCTGGCCGCGCAGCGCGTCCAGCAGCATGCGGCCCTCGACGCCCAGGTCGCCGCTGAGGTGGCCGCCGAAGCGCTTGGTCAGGAAGCCCGCGGCGCGCGACGCGATGTTGATGAACTTGCCGACCAGGTCGCTGTTGACGCGGGCCGCGAAGTCCTCGGGGTTGAAGTCGATGTCCTCGACCTTGGCATTGAGCTTGGCGGCGATGTAGTAGCGCAGCCATTCGGCGTTCAGGCCCAGGCCCAGGTACTTCAGCGGGTCCAGGCCGGTGCCGCGGCTCTTGCTCATCTTCTCGCCGCCGTTGACGGTCATGAAGCCGTGCACGAAGACATGGTTGGGCGTCTTGCGGCCGCTGAAATGCAGCATGGCCGGCCAGAACAGCGTGTGGAAGTAGGTGATGTCCTTGCCGATGAAGTGCACCTGCTCCACGGACGGGTCGGCAATGAACGCATCGAAGTCCTTGCCCAGCTTGCCGAAGTAGTTCTTCAGCGACGCGAGGTAGCCGATGGGGGCGTCCAGCCAGACGTAGAAGTACTTGCCCGGCGCGTCCGGGATCTCGATGCCGAAGTAGGGCGCGTCACGGCTGATGTCCCAGTCGCTGAGACGGTTCTTGCCCTCTTCATCGGGCTCGAACCACTCGCGGATCTTGTTCAGCACCTCCGGCTGCAGGCGGCCGGGCTCCTGCGTCCACTGCGTCAGGAAGTCGACGCAGCGCGGGTCGCTGAGCTTGAAGAAATAGTGTTCGCTGGTCTTGAGCACCGGCGTCGCGCCGGACAGCACCGAATACGGGTTCTTCAGCTCGGTGGGCGCGTAGACGGCGCCGCAGACCTCGCAGGAGTCGCCGTATTGGTCCTTCGCGCCGCACTTGGGGCACTCGCCCTTGATGAAGCGGTCCGGCAGGAACATGGCCTTGTCCGGGTCGAAGAACTGCTCGATGGTCTTGGTGGAGATCAGCTCGTTGTGGCGCAGCGCCAGGTAGACCGACTTGGACAGCTCGTGGTTCTCCGGGCCGTCGGTGGAATGCCAGTTGTCGAAGCTGATGTGAAAGCCGTCCAGGTACTGCTTGCGGCCGGCCGCGATGCCGGCGACGAAGTCCTGGGGCGTCTTGCCGGCCTTCTCGGCCGCGATCATGATCGGCGCGCCGTGGGCGTCGTCCGCGCAGACGAAGTGCACCTGCGAGCCCGCCATGCGCTGAAAGCGAACCCAGATGTCGGCCTGGGTGTACTCCATGATGTGGCCGATGTGGAAACCGGCGTTGGCATAGGGCAGGGCGGTGGTGACAAAGAGCTGGCGGGACATGGGCGCGGTGAACGGGACGGGGCAGGGAAACGGAAGATTTTAGGTTTGCGGTTCCGCGGGGTTGGCGGGGTCGGCGGTGGAGGCCTCGCCATCAGCTTGCGGTTCGTCCGGCGCGCTGCCGTCATCCGGCTTGCCACTGAGCTTGCGCTGGCGCTTCTCTTCGGCCTTGCGTTTCTTGGCCAGTTCGCGCTGGCGTTTCTCGTAGCTGTAGTTCGGTGCGGCCAAGGGCGGTCTCCTGCGAGCGCCCGCACGTGCGGGCAACTCCCAATGTAACCGGCCCGTCTTCGGCTCAAGCCCCCGTACTTGGCAAGGAAAGCTACAGAACGCCTCAACGAAGACGGCTAAGTCACTGATTCGTAACACTTCTGAAAGCTATCCACCGAGTCTGTGGAAAACTTTGTGGAGAACTGCCCTCCGTCGACGCCAAGCCCTTGTGTGATGCGGCTCCGCTTAGGTTGCCCATTTTTTGAGCAGCGCAAAGTCGTCTATATGAATCAATCACTTAGCGTTATGGCACGGGGCGCGGGGCGGTCGCCGCGCGTCAGGGTCCAAAACGCTTGACGGGTGCCAGATATGGGGATAAGTCAAGCCGCGGCGGGCGGATGTCACGGGTCTTGATGACATCGGCATCCAGGTTGTCCCCGTCACCTGTGGACAAGTCTGTGGGGCAACTGCCCACAGCGACGCTAAGTGCTTGATCGGCTGCCAATGGCGTCGCTGTGCCCGAATTTGAGGCGGTGCTTGGGGGCAGTCCCCAACAGGCCCGCTGAAAGCCCGCAGCTAAACTCGCGCCCTTTTGAAGGGCTGGCTGGGGCAGATGGCGGACAACACGAGGGAGAACGGCGGGCGCAAGGCCACATCGCGCACCGGTGCGTTCGAATTGAAGTCGCGCCGCTTCAGCCTGCTGGGCCTGGTGCTGCACAGCGCCGACATGGCCGAGGTCGCCGCCGACTGGGCCGCGCGCGCCGGCCAGGGCGGTTTCGAGCATGAGCCCGTCGTCATCGACCTGAGCCTGGTCCCGCGCGCCACAGCGCCGGCGGCTGCGCCGGTGGAAGGCCAGGCGCCGCTGGCGCTGGACGGCCCGGCGCCGGTCGACCTGAGAGCCATCGTCGAGCTGCTGCGCGCCAGCCAGCTGCAGCCGGTGGCCGTGGCCGGCGCCACCGCCGACGAGCTGGCGCTGGCGCATGAATTGGGCCTGGCCGACGCGGCCGACGAACCGGCCGCCGAACGCGCAGCGCCCGTGGAGAGCGTGCGCGAGGTGGTCCGCGAAGTCATCGTCGAGCGCATCGTCGAAAAACCCGCCGCGCCCGCGCCGACGCTGATCATCGACAAGCCGCTGCGCTCCGGCCAGCGCATCTATGCCAAGGGCGGTGACCTGGTCGTGCTGGCGCTGGTGAACCATGGCGCCGAGGTCATTGCTGACGGCAGCGTGCATGTCTATGCGCCGCTGCGTGGCAAAGCCATCGCCGGTGCGCGCGGCGACACGTCGGCGCGCATCTACGCCCACAGCCTGGAGGCGGAGCTGCTGTCGATTGCCGGCATCTACCGCACGACCGAGAACCCGCTGCCGGCCGACGTGGCGGGCAAGCCGGCGCAGGTCCTGCTCGATGGCGAGAAGCTGCTGATGCAGCCGCTTGCCCTCTGAACCACCCCATTGCACTGAACGAACAGGAAAGCTCCAGATGACCAAGATCGTCGTCGTCACCTCCGGCAAGGGCGGGGTCGGCAAGACCACCACCAGCGCGAGCTTCGCCACCGGCCTCGCGATGCGTGGCCTCAAGACCTGCGTCATCGACTTCGACGTGGGCCTGCGCAACCTCGACCTGATCATGGGCGTCGAGCGCCGCGTCGTCTACGACCTGATCAACGTCGTCAACGACGAGATCAAGCTGACCCAGGCGCTGATTAAGGACAAGCAGCTGGACAAGCTCTACATCCTGGCCGCCTCGCAGACGCGCGACAAGGACGCGCTGAAGCAGGAAGGCGTGGAGCGCGTGCTCAACGAGCTGAAGGCAATGGAGTTCGACTACATCGTCTGCGACTCGCCGGCCGGCATCGAGACCGGCGCGCTGATGGCCATGCACTACGCCGACGAGGCGCTGGTGGTGACCAACCCCGAGGTGTCCTCGGTGCGCGACTCGGACCGCATCCTGGGCATGCTGTCCAGCAAGACCAAGCGCGCCATCGAAGGCGGCGACCCGGTCAAGGAACACCTGCTCATCACCCGCTACAACCCCAACCGGGTCGAAGGCGGCCAGATGCTGAGCCTGGACGACATCCACGAGATCCTGCGCACGCCGCTGATCGGTGTCATCCCGGAGAGCGAGAGCGTGCTGCAGGCGTCCAACCAGGGCACGCCGGCCATCCACCTGGCCGAGACCGATGTGGCCGAGGCCTACAAGGACGTTGTCGCGCGCTTCCTCGGCGAAGACAAGCCGATGCGCTTCACCGAGGCCGTCAAGCCCAGCTGGTTCAAGCGCGTCTTCGGCGCCAAGTGAGGGGAGCCACGCGATGGGATTCCTGAACTTCTTCCTCGGCGAAAAGAAGAGCTCGGCCAGCGTCGCCAAGGAGCGGCTGCAGCTCATCCTCGCGCACGAGCGCAATGGCCGCAGTTCCAGCCCTGACTACCTGCCGCAGCTGCAGCGCGAGCTGGTGGCCGTCATCAGCAAGTACGTGTCGATCAACCCGGACGACATCAAGGTGCACATGGAGCGCCAGGGCGACCTGGAGGTGCTCGAAGTCAAGATCGAGTTGCCGGAACCCGGCGGCCGCTGACCTGCTTACCGCGCGGCGCGGGCCTGCTCGCGCCGCATGAACAGGTACAGGCTTTCCACCTTGGCGCGCGCCCACGGTGTCTTGCGCAGGAACTTCAGGCTCGACGACACGCTGGGATCGACCTGGAAGCACTTGATGGCGATGCGCTGGCCCAGCTCGGGCCAGCCGAAATGCTCGACCAGCGCGGTCACGATGGCCTCCAGCGTCAGGCCGTGCAGCGGGTCTTTGGACTGGTTGGTTTGCATGGGCTGCCCTGCGCTAAGCAGGTGGTTTC
Source organism: Roseateles sp. P1_C6 (assembly GCF_056406315.1). Taxonomy (NCBI): domain Bacteria; kingdom Pseudomonadati; phylum Pseudomonadota; class Betaproteobacteria; order Burkholderiales; family Sphaerotilaceae; genus Roseateles; species Roseateles sp. P1_C6. Next base: position 65,181 of record NZ_JBFUAK010000015.1, on the reverse strand, counting down.
GGTAGTAGGTATTAGGTATCAGGTATCCGGGCCCAGCGCCGGGCCGCTCCCAAGCCGGCCCGCGATGGCGATGTGCATGCGGCTCAATGCCGCGTGCATCGCCGTCCCCTCGGGGGACCTGCTGGATTTGCCCGCGTTCAGCGTGGCAAGGCCGGACGAGGGGCTCATCTACTCATGCGTGAACTGGTCTGAGTTCTTGCCCTTGTACTGGGCGTAGTAGCGCTTGATTTCGGCCATGTCGGCTTCGACGTCGCCGGTGGGCCGAAACAGCGGCCCGAGGCCCACCAGCTTGCGTGGGTAGTCCATGAAAGCCATGACGATGGGCAGCTCGGCGGTCACGGCGATCCAGTAGAAGCCGGTTTTCCAGTAGATGGTCTTGCTGCGCGTGCCCTCGGGCGGCACGATGAGCTGCACCGGGCCGTCGGCGTTCTTCAGCGCCTCGGCCGACGCGGCCACCAGATTGTTGTTCTTGCTGCGGTCCACCGGGATGCCGCCCAGCCAGCGCATCACCCCGCCGAACGGGAACCTGAAGATTGATGTCTTGCCCATCCAGTAGGGCGTCAGGCGCAGCGCGAAGGCGGCGAACAAGGTGTAGGGCAGGTCCCAGTTGCTGGTGTGCGGCGCGGCGATGAAGACGCTCTTGCGCGCCTCGGGCGTCAGCGCGCCCTGCACGGTCCAGCCCGCCAGCTTCAGCCAGACGAGCGAGAAACCGCGCAGCAGGGTGCTGACGACGGGGGTCGTGAAGATGGTGCGGTGCATGGCCGTGATTGTCCCCGCCGCGATGGCTGCCTCAATCTGAGGCAAGACAAGAAAAGCCCTGTTGTGCCAAGCACTTGCAGCTTTCGCCCGCAGCCTGTTCACGGGTTTGTCCACAGCTGCTGTGGATGGCGCGCGCGGCCTGTGCCTTCGTTCGTGCAGTCCGTCGCACATGGGCTTGCCTCGGCCGGCATCCGCCACGATGCTGGCCGGCGTCCCACTCAACAGCCTTCCCGCATGCGTCACCCACAGATTCCCCTGACCGTCCTGTTGTCGCTGCTGCTCGGCGCGGCCCATGCGGGCCAGCCCGCCGCGCCGGCTGCGATGGCGGCCTATGCCGACAAGCTGCTCGACGAGCAGAAGCTCAACCGCGACGGACCGGGCGTCACCGTGCTGGTCGCGCGCGGCGACCAGCTGCTCTACAAAGGCGCGCGCGGCATGGCCAGCATCGAGCTGGGTGTGCCCATGCAACCCGACCAGCTGATGCGCATTGGTTCGGTCACCAAGCAGTTCGCCGCGGCCACGCTGCTCAAGCAGATCGACGAAGGCAAGGCCAGGCTGGATGACCCGCTGTCCAGGTTCCTGCCCGACTATCCCGACGGTGGCCGCATCACGCTGCGCCAGTTGCTCAACCACACCTCGGGCATCAAGAGCTACACGGGCATCCCGGGCTACATGCTCAACCCGGTCCGCCGCGACCTGAGCACGGCCGAACTCATCAAGGAGTTCAAGGGGCAGCCGGTGGATTTCCAGCCCGGTGAGAAGTGGGCCTACAACAATTCCGGCTACGTGCTGGTCGGCGCGGTCGTCGAAGCCATCTCGGGCAAGAGCTGGCACCAGCAGCTGGACGACGCGCTGCTCAAGCCCGCGCAGATCACCAGCGTGCACTACCAGGCCGGCGACAAGCTCTTCAAGGGCATGGCGCAGGGCTACACGCTGAACAGCCAGCGCGAGGTGGCGCCGGCCGGCATCGTCAGCATGACCCAGCCCCATGCGGCCGGCGCGCTGATCGCCAACACGGAAGGCCTGTGGCGCTGGAACCAGGCGCTGCATGGCGGCAAGCTGATCAGCAAGGCCAGCTACGACGGCATGATCACGCCCGTGTCGCCAGCCAAGGCGCACCGCTACGGCTTTGGCATCGGCACCGGCACGCTGCGCGGCCAGCCGCTGTTGACACATGGCGGCGGCATCCACGGCTTCGTCTCGACGCTGAACTACCTGCCGCAGACCCAGACGACGGTGGTGATCCTGCGCAACAGCGATGGGCCCGGGTTCGCGATGGACACGGTGTCGCGCAAGCTGGCCGCGTTCGCCATCGGTGAACCGTTTGCCGAGCAAACGCCGGTGGCCGTGCCGGCCGAGCAGCTGAAGGCCGCCGAGGGCGTCTACACCCGGGACGACCAGAGCCGCACGCTGCGCGTCAAGGATGGCGTGCTGACCAACCAGCGCACGGGTGGTGGCGTCGGCCCCCTCGTGGCCTTGGGCAATGGCCGCTACAGCTTCCCCGGTTCGCTGACGGAGTTGCAGGTCGAACGCGGTGCCGATGGCAAGGCCACGGGCTTGAGCGTCTTCAACAACGGCGAGGACGACGCCGAACGCTGGACGCGCACCGGTGACCTGCCCGCGGAGCGCGCGTTCATGCCGCTGAGTGCCGCGCAGCAGCAGGCCTTGCTGGGCGACTACAGCTCGCCCCAGTTCTCCGTCAAGGTCTTCATCGACGACAAGAGTGGCCGCCTGCTGGGCCAGGCACCGGGTCAGCCGGCCTTCGAGCTCAAGGCCAGCACGCCGCGCCGGCTGCACGTGACCGAGGTCGATGCCCAGCTCGACTTCAGCCCCGAGGACGGCCAGGCGGTGTCCGTCACGCTGACCCAGGGTGGCAACAAGCTCGTGATGCCCAGGAAGTAGCGCCCGTTCACACCCACTGCAGCGTCACGTCGCTGCGTGGGCAGGCCACGCAAGGCAGCACCCAGCCCTCGGCCTTCTCCTCGGCCGACAAGCCCGGCCAGGGGATGCTGTGCTCGACGCTGCCCTGCAGCAGCCGCGAGATGCAGGTGCGGCAGGTGCCGTTGCGGCACGACCAGGGCAGCGTGACGCCCGCGGCCAGGCCCGCCAGCATCAGCGGCTGATCGGCGGCGCAGTCGAATACCTCGCCGCCGGGCAGCAGCGTCACGCGGAACAGGGCTGTCTCGGACATGACCGTCATCATGCCGCCAGCGCCGCTAGCATGCGCTTGCCGGTTCGCAAGACCGGCAGCGTTCTCAGGGCGGGGCGGAATTCCCCACCGGCGGTATTTGCGCAAGCAAGAGCCCGCGAGCGCCTTCGCCGCTGCGCGGTGAAGGGTCAGCAGACCTGGTGCGATGCCAGGGCCGACGGTCACAGTCCGGATGAAAGAGATCGCGTTGTGTCGGCGTCTCCGTGCAAGCGGTGGCGCCGCTGCTGCGTGCGCTTGCCCTGATTCTGGAAAAACCGTCTTTCAAGAGGACACCATGAATCAGACCCTCAATCCCAGCTTCAACCTCAGCCGCGTGCCGCGCGTCGCCATCGTCGCCGCCAGCTGGCACAAGGACATCGTCGGCGTCGCCGTGTCGGCCATCCGCCATGAATTCGACCGATGTCGAATCCCCTCGGACCAGGTCACCGTCGTCGATGTGCCCGGCGCCTTCGAGATCCCGCTGCATGCCAAACGCCTCGCGCGCAGCGGCCGCTTCGATGCCGTCATCGCCTGCGGCCTGGTCGTGGACGGTGGCATCTACCGGCATGACTTCGTCGCCCAGGCCGTCATCAGTGCGCTGATGCAGGTGCAGCTGGACACCGACGTGCCGGTGTTCTCGGCCGTGCTGACGCCGCACCACTTCCACGAGCATGGCGAGCACAAGCGCTTCTTCGCCGAGCATTTCTCCACCAAGGGCCAGGAGGTGGCGCGTGCCTGCCTCGCGACAATAGCGAGCCTGGACCAGCTGAACTCGCTGGCCGCCTGACCCGCTACCCGCGCGGCGCCACCCCGGCGCCGCGCCTTGATTCCCCACTGCATGCTTGCCGCCCGCTACCTCGCCGGCTATCCGCCCGAACTGATCGCCCAAGCGGAGCAACTGCGCCTGGACGGCCGCCTGGCCGACCACCTGGCCCGCCGGCTGCCCGAGCGCCACGAGGTGCGCAGCGATACCGCGCTGTTCGCCTACGTGCAGGACCTGAAGGCCCGCCACCTGCGCAACGCCGAGCCGCTGAACTTCGTCGGCTACGACGCCAAGCTGCGTGTGCTGCAGCACGCCCTCGGAACGCACACGCGCCGCGCGCAGGTGCAGGGCAGCAAGCTGAAGATGCGCCGCGAGATCCGTGTTGCGACGCTGTTCAAGGACGCGCCCGCCGCGCTGCTGCGCATGATCGTCGTGCACGAGCTGGCGCACCTGCGCGAGCTGGAGCACAACAAGCCCTTCTACAAGCTCTGCCAGCACATGGAGCCGGACTACTTCCAGCTCGAGTTCGACCTGCGGCTGTACCTGATGAACCAGGAGAACACGCCGTGATTCTTCTCGCCCCCATGGAGGGCCTGCTGGACCACATCCTGCGCGACGTGCTGACCCGCGTGGGCGGCGTGGACCGCTGCGTGAGCGAGTTCATCCGCGTGACCGACCAGCTGCTGCCCAGCCGCGTGTTCACGCGCATCGTGCCCGAGCTGAGGAATGGCGGCCGCACGCTGGCTGGCGTGCCAGTGCACCCGCAGCTGCTGGGCTCGGACGTGACCTGCCTGGCCGAGAACGCCGGCCGGCTGGCCGAACTCAAGCCCGAGGGCATCGACCTGAACTTCGGCTGCCCCGCCAAATGCGTGAACCGCCACCGCGGCGGCGCCGTGCTGCTGGACGAGCCCGAGCTGATCCACGAGATCGTCGCCGCCGTGCGCCGCGCGGTGCCGGCCGACGTGATGGTGTCCGCCAAGATGCGCCTGGGCTACATGGACGACAGCCGCACGCTGGAGGTGGCGCGCGCCATCCACGCGGCCGGCGCGCAGGAGATCGTCGTGCACGCGCGCACCAAGGCCGATGGCTACAAGCCGCCGGCCTACTGGGAACGCATCGCCGCCGTGCGCGAGGCCGTGCCGCTGACCATCATCGCCAACGGCGAGATCTGGACGGTGGAGCATGCCGAGCTGGCACGCGAGCGCAGCGGCTGCGAGCACCTGATGCTGGGGCGCGGCATGGTGGCCGACCCGGGCCTGGCGCTGCGCGTGGCCGGCCAGCGCGACATACCCGTGCCGTGGGCCGAACTGCTGCCGCTGATGCAGGTGTTCTTCGACCAGGTGCGCGCCACCGTCGCCGCACGCCACCAGGGCGGGCGGCTCAAGCAGTGGCTGCACTACCTGAAGCGCGCCTACCCCGAAGCCGACGCGGCGTACGCCGAACTGCGCACGGTCAACGACGCGGACGAATTGGCCAAGCGGCTGTTCGCCTGAAGAAGGAACGCGACCATGAAAAGATGCATGCTCGGTTTGACCGTCGGCTTTGCGCTGCTCGGCGCTGCAAAGGCGCAGTCCGTGCACCCCAGCATCCCCGACGCGGATCTGCCGGCCCTCGTCGCCGAGCTCGACGTGCGGCACTTCGATGCCTTCAACCACTGTGACACGGCCACGCTGCTGGCGCTCTACGCGCCCGACGTGGAGTTCTTCCACGACCTCAGTGGTCGCGTCCTGAACCGCGAGCAGTTCATCCAGGCCGTGCAGAAGAACATCTGCGGCAAGGTGCAGCGCCGCTTGATCGAAGGCACGATGGAGGTCTATCCGATGGCCAGGATTGGCGCCATCCAGATGGGCCGGCACTGCTTCCTCGAAGCCGGCAAGGCGGACTGCATCCAGCAGGGCCGCTACTACATCCTGTGGCGCTTTGACGGCAGCACCTGGCAGATCGCCAGGGTGTTCAGCTACGACCACCGGCCGATGACTGCCCCCTGATGCTTCCCGGCGCCGCTGAGCCACGGCATCGGCCTGCGCCGCCCTTGCGGGTGGGCCGGCGCCGAAAGCCTCGGGATCAGCTCGGCTGCTTGGTGATGCGCAGATAGGGCTTGGGCGCCTTCCAGCCCTGCGGGAACAGCGTCTTCGCGTCTTCGTCCGACACCGAGCCGGCAATGATGACGTCGTCGCCCTGCTTCCAGTTCACGGGCGTTGCGACCTTGTGCTTGGCGGTCAGCTGCATGCTGTCCAGCACGCGCAGGATCTCGTCGAAGTTGCGGCCCGTCGTCATCGGGTAGGTCAGCATCAGCTTGATGCGCTTGTCCGGGCCGACGATGAAGACCGAGCGCACGGTGGCGTTGGTCGCGGCGGTGCGGCCCTCGGACGTGCCCTCGATGTCGGCCGGCAGCATGTTGTACAGCTTGGCCACGGCCAGATCATGGTCGCCGATCATGGGGTACTTGGGCAGGTGGCCCTGGGTCTCCTCGATGTCGGCGGCCCAGCGGTGGTGGTTGTCCACCGGGTCCACCGACAGGCCGATCAGCTTGGCGTTGCGCTTGGTGAACTCGGGCTCGATCTTGGCCATGTAGCCCAGCTCGGTCGTGCACACCGGCGTGAAGTCCTTGGGGTGGGAGAAAAGCACGGCCCACTTGTCGCCGATCCAGTCGTGGAACTTGATCTCGCCTTGCGTGGTCTGGGCGGTGAAGTCGGGGGCGATGTCGTTGATGCGCAGGGACATGGAAGTTCTCCAACGAAGGGGCGGGGCGTGAATGATAGGAAGGAAGCAAGTACCTGTTGCGCATGAGCTTGTTCGCGCAGCGTCTATCGATGCCCGAACGCCGCCCGGTAGGCGCGCGGCGCCAACCCCAGCCGGGCCTGGAAATGATGGCGCAGCGTCTGCACGCTGCCGAAGCCGGCCTGCGCGGCGACGCTCTCGACGGGCAGGGCGCTGCCTTCCAGCAGCCGCTGCGCCTCGGCCACGCGCTCGGCGATCAGCCAGTCGCCGGGCGACTGGCCGGTGGCCTCGGTGAAGCGGCGCAGAAGCGTGCGCGGGCTCATCGCGCCGGCTTCGGCCATGCGCTCCAGCGTCCACGGCGCACGCAGGTCGGCGCGCACCTGGTCCATCACGCCGGCCAGCCGGTTCGTGCGGTCCCTGGGCACGGGCCGCTCGATGAACTGCGCCTGGCCGCCGCCGCGGTGCGCCGGCATGACGAGGCGGCGCGCGACGCTGTTGGCGGCGTCCACGCCGAAGTCGCTGCGCACCAGGTGCAGCATCAGGTCGATGCCTGCGGCGCTGCCGGCCGACGTGAACACGCGATCGCCCTCGACGTAGAGCACGCTGGCGTCCACGGCGATGGCCGGGTGACGCGCGCGCAGCTTGTCGGCGTAGCGCCAGTGCGTCGCCGCGCGGCGGCCGTCCAGCAGCCCGGTGGCGGCCAGCACAAAGGCGCCTGAGCAGATGGACGCCAGGCGCGCGCCGCGCTGCCAGGCCTTGCGCAACCGCTTGGCCAACGCGTCGGGCACCGGCACGTCCGCGCCCTTCCAGCCGGCCATGACGATGAGGTCGGCCTGGTCCAGCAGCTCCAGGCCGCCGTCGCTGGTCACCGTCAGCCCGCCGTGCGCGCGCAGCGGGCCGGGCTCGATGGCGGCGCTGGCGAAGCGGTACCAGCCCGGCCCCATCTCCGGCCGCGCCAGGCCGAAGACCTCGGCGGCGATGGCGAACTCGAAGGTGCACAGGCCGTCGTAGATCGGCGCGACCGCCAGCGGCCCGGTGGTTGGCTTGGTGGCGTTTGGCGTGATCTTGTCGATGTTGGTCATTGGCGCCAATTGTGGCGGCAACGCGGCTTGGCGACCATGGCTCCACCTTTCAACGGAGCCCACCATGCCCTCTCACGTGACCGCTGTTCCCGCCGCCCCGGCCGCTGCCGCCGAGGCCCACTTCGCCGCCGAGTTCGCCTTCGAGACCGACTGCTGGGACGTGCATGACGGCCTCGCCGCCGGCACGCCCGACTTCGTGCTGCTGGACGTGCGCTCGGCCGAGCTGTTCGCGCGCGGCCATGTGCCCGGCGCCATCCACTTCCCGCACGGCAAGCTGGTCGAGAGCAAGCTCGCCGCCTGGCCGATGGACACGCTGTTCGTCACCTACTGCGCCGGCCCGCACTGCAACGGCGCGGCCCGCGGCGCGCTGCGGCTCGCGCGGCTGGGCCGGCCGGTGAAGATCATGGCCGGCGGCATCACCGGCTGGCTGGACGAGGGCTTCGAGCTGGCGACAGTGGCCGCGCAAGCCGCCTGACAGCGGGGCGGCAAGCACGGCCGAACCCGGGCTTGCCGAGGCCTGAATGCGGCGCCCCGCGCGGGCGAAGGACACTAGCGGCCATGAGCGCCGTGTCTGCCGATGAACTGCCCCAGCTGAGCCGTCTGCTCGACGAAGCGCTGGCGCTGACGCCGCCTGAGCGCGAGAGCTGGCTGGCGGCGCTGCCGCCCACGGCACTGCGTGAGCAGCTGGCGTTTCTGCTGACCAGTCACGACGAGCTGCAGCGCCAGGAGGGCGGCTTTCTCGAGCGCCTGCCGGCGCTGCACAGGCTGGTGGCGGAGCCACTGACCGGCCAGGCCGGCGACCGCGTGGGCCCCTACCGGCTGCTGGGCTCGCTGGGGCGGGGTGGCATGGGCGAGGTCTGGCTGGCCGAGCGGGCCGACGGCCTGTTCGAGCGCCAGGTGGCGCTCAAGCTGCCGCGCCGGCGCTGGAGCAGCGAGGCCTCGGCGCACGAGCAGTTCCGCCGCGAGACCGGCATGGTCGCGCGGCTGGAGCACCCGCGCATCGCCCGGCTCTACGACGCCGGCCTGCATGCCGACGCCGACGGCAGCCTGCGCCCCTACCTGGYCATGGCCTTCGTCGAAGGCCGGCCGCTGGACGAGGCCGCCGCCGCGCTGCCGCTGCCGCAGCGGCTGCGCCTGTTCGTGGCCGTCGTGCGCACGGTGGCCTACGCGCACAGCCGGCTGGTGCTGCACCGCGACCTCAAGCCGGCCAATGTGCTGGTCGACGCGGAGCACCGGCCGCACCTGCTGGACTTCGGCATCGCGGCCGTGCTGGGCGCTGCCACCAGCGACACGCCGCTGGCCTGCACGCCGCGCTATGCGGCGCCCGAGCTGCGCACGGGCGGTGAACTCAGCGTGCAGGTCGACGTCTACGCGCTGGGCATCATGCTGACGGAGCTGCTGAGCGAGCCCGACGCCGACCTGGCCGCCATCGCTGCTCGCGCCCGCGCCGATGACCCTGCGCAGCGCTACGCCAGCGCCGACGCGCTGGCCGACGAGATCGAGCGCTGGCTGCGCCACGAGCCGGTGCAAGCCCGCCCAGCGGGGCCGCTGCGGCGGGTGCGGCTGGCGTTGCGCCGCCACGGCCGGGCCTGGGCGCTGGGGGCGCTGATCGTGGGCGTTGTCGGCGCGCTGGCGTTGCAGCTGGCCGGCCAGCACGAGCGCGCCGCGCGCGCGGCCGAGCGCGAGCGCATCGCCACCAGCTTCGTCACGGAGATGTTCCGCTTCGGCACCCAGCCGCAGGCCCGCCAGCCGCGTGGCGAAGGCCAGGTGCCGCTGCTGGAGCAGGGCGCCCGCCTCATCGAAGAGCGCTTTGCCGGCGACCCGGCCCAGCAGGCCCGGCTCTACCGCGTGCTGGGCGACGCCTATGCCGCGATGGGCGCCGCCCCGCTGGCCGTGAACCTGCGCGAGCGCGAGCTGGCCTCGCTGCGCCAGCAGGCCGGCACCGAGGCCGCGCAGCACGAGGCCCATCTGCAGCTGGCCCGCGCCGAGCTGGACGCCGGCCGCCCGGACGAGGCCTTGCCGGCGCTGCAAGGCCTGGCCACGCCGTCGCCTACCGAGCGGCTGCTGCAGGCCCGCGCGCTGGTCGACCTGGGCCGCATGGACGAGGCCGAGCGCCTGCTCGCGGCGCTGCCCGCGACGCTGACCGGCAGCGCCGACCGCGCCTGGCGCCGGCTGCTGCGCGGCGAACTGCTGAACCGGCGCGGCCAGGAGGCCGAGGCCATTGCCGAGTTCCAGGCCGCCACCACCGAGGCCGGCGACCCGCTGGACGCCGCAGAGGCCGGGCTGCGCGGCGCGCGCTGGGCCGCCCAGCAGGGTCGCCACGACGAGGCCCTGGCGCTGCTGCAGCCGGCGCTGGCCACCTTGCGCGGCAGCGGCGGGCTGTACGCGGTGCGCGCCGAGGTCGGGGCCATCAATGTCTGGAACGCGATGTTCGGCACGACGCGCTCCATGCCGTTCGAACGCGTGCGTGCCGAGCTGGAGGCCGGCATCCAGCGCTTGCAGGCGCTGGGGGACGGCGTGCCGCCGCTGCTGATGGGCGAGGCGCAAGGCCACCTGGGCGGGCTGCTGCTGCACTGGGGCGACGTGGAGCATGCCGTGCCGCTGATCGAGGCCGACTACGCGCAGCGCCAGGTCGTGCTGCACCGGCCCGTGGAGCTGACCATCGCCCACGGCCGGGCCGGCAGCGCCGCCCAGGACCAGGGCCGCCACGACGTGGCCGCCCAGCGGCTGGCGCTGCGCCGCCAGGCCCGCATCGCGGCCGGCAAGGGCGCCCACCCCATGGTGGCCGGCGACGTGCGCATGCAGGCGCTGAACGCCAGCATGGCCGGCGACACGGCCGGCGCGCTGCGCCTGCTGGACGAGGCGCCGTCGCCCGAGGCCTTGAAGGCCGCCGGCCACGATCCGACCACCTACTCGCGCATCCTGCGCGAGGCCCACGCCCGCGTGCTTGTCGACACCGGCGATGCGGCCCGGGCGCGCGAGGCGCTGGCGCTGGCCACGCGCACCGAGGTCAGGCCGCCGGACGCCATGCTGACCGCCGGCTTCGCCACCGGTGCCGAGCTGCTGCGGGCCGAAGCCGAGTGCCTGCAGCCCGACGCCCGCGCCGGGCTGCGCCGCATGCGCGCGTTGCTGGCCGGGTTGGACATGCCGCACCACCCGGCGGCGCCGCAGATCGCGCGCCTGCACGGTGTCGCGGCGCTGTGCGCGCGCCGCGCCGGTGCGCCGGCACTGGCCGCGCGCTGGGAGGGCCTGGCGCGCGCGGCATTGCAGGCGCAACCCGGCGTCAGCCCCTACTTCAGCGCGCCACTGCGGGCACTGGACGCGCAAGGCGGCCGCCGGCGTTGACGGGCCGTGGCGCGGCTAGCATGTCGCGATGAAGATCCTCATGACCTTGCTTGCCAGCGTCTGCGCCATCAGCGCCGCCGCTGCGCAAACCCCCTCCCTCAGTCTTGAACGCATCACCGCCGACCCGCCGCTGGCCGGCCGCCTGCCCCGTCAGGCGGAGGTCTCGCCCGGCGGGCAATGGGTCAGCCTGCTGCGGCCGTCCGCGACGGACAGCGAAGTGCTGGAGCTCTGGGCCCAGCCTGCCGGCGGTGGCGAGCCCCGCAAGCTCGTCAGCGCGGCCGACCTGCTCGGCGGCGCCGAACAGAAGCTCAGCGAGGCCGAGAAGATGGCACTGGAGCGCCAGCGCATCAACCAGCGCGGCATCACCGGCTACCAGTGGTGCGGCAGCGACGACGGCGCGCTGCTGTTCCCGTTGTCGGGTGACCTCTACCTGGTGCGGCTGACGGCCGCCGGCCCGCAGGCGCAAAAGCTCGCGTTGGCCTCGGGCGCGCCCAAGCTGGAGCCGCGCTGTGCGCCGGACGGCAAGAGCCTGGCCTATGTGCAGGGCGGCAACCTGTTCGTCTTGCCGCTGACTGCCGATGCCAGGCCGCGCCAGCTGACGACGGACGGCGGCGGCACGCTGTCCTGGGGGCTGGCCGAGTTCATCGCCGCCGAGGAGTTGGGGCGCCAGCGTGGCTATTGGTGGAGCAAGGACGGCAAGTCGCTGCTGGCGCTGCGCGTGGACGAGTCCGGCGTGGCGGTGAAGACGCGCGCGCAGATCTTTGCCGACCGCACGGCCATGACCGAGCAGCGCTACCCGGCGGCCGGCGAAGCCAATGCCAAGGTCACGGCCGCCGTCATCGATGCGACCAGCGGCCAGCGCCGCGAACTGCCGCTGCCGCAGGCGGCCGAGTACATCTCGCGCGCCGGCTGGTTTGCCGACGGCACGCCCTGGCTGCAGTGGTTCACACGCGACCAGACGCGGCTGACGCTGACCGAGTTCAAGGGAGCCGCGCCGCGCGACATCACCGTCGAGACCGACCCCGCCTGGGTCGAGGGGCACGACGACCTCATCGAGACGCCGCGCGGCCTGCTGTGGTCCAGCGAGGCCTCGGGCCGGCGCCAACTGCTGCTGGTCGACCGCGCCAGTGGCGCCCGCACGCCGCTGACGCAGATGCCCGAGGCGGTGGCCCACGCCATCTGCGCCAACGCGCAGAGCGTCGTGTTCGCCGCTGCGGGCGACCGCGGCAAGAGCCAGGAGCTGTACAGCCTGCCCCTGGCCGGCGGCCGGGCGCTGATGCTGCCGGGCGCCGCCAACCGCCAGTGGCGCGACGCCAAGGCTGACAGCGATTGCAGTCGCCTGCTGGTCACGCGCTCCGCCTGGGGGCAGCCGCCGCGGCTGGAACTGCGTGGCCTTGCTGACGGCACGGCCATCGCGCTGGCCGGCGACGCACCCGACGCCGCGCTGCGGCAGTACACGAACACGCCGCTGGCGCTGGACCTGACGGCCGCCGACGGCCGCACGGGGCTGAACGCCTTCTACTTCCCGCCGCAGGACCGCCGCGAGGGCAAGCATCCGGTCCTCGTGCTGGCCTACGGCGGCCCGGGCTCGACCACCGTCAACTGGGGCTGGGGCCGCGACATGCCCTTGATCGCCTACTGGCAGCAGCGCGGCTACGGCGTGATGACGCTGGACACGCGCGGCATGCAGCACCGCGACCGCGACTTCACGCGCGCCCATCACGGCAGCTTTGGCAAGAACGAGGTCGCCGACCTGTTCGCCGCCGTGCGCCAGCTGCCCGGCCGCGTGCCGGGCGTGGACGCGGCGCGCATCGGCTTCTTCGGTTGGAGCTATGGCGGCTTCCTCGGCGCGCGGGCGATGCTGGACGCCGACACGCCGTTTGCCGCCGCCGTGGCCGTGGCGCCAGTGACCGACTGGACGCTCTATGACACCGCCTACACGGAGCGCTACCTCGGCATGCCGGACGGCGGCAAGGCGGCCACGTACGCCAGCGCCAGCCTGCCGGCGCGCGCATCGCTGCTGGCCAAGCCGCTGCTGCTGGTGCACGGCACGGCCGACGACAACGTGCTGTTTGAGCACACGCTGCGGCTGGTTGAGGCCTTGCAGACCGCCGGCAAGACCTTCGACCTGCAGATCTACCCGGGCAAGGCGCACGGCATCGCCGGCCGCGCGGCGCGGCTGCACCTGTACCGCACGATGGACGCGTTCTTCGAGCGGCATCTGAGGCCGGGCCCATGACGCTGGTCTATTCCACCGACGTCGGCCGCGTCTGCCCGGGCTGCGGCCAGCCGGCCGCGCAATGCGTGTGCAAGGCCAAGGTGCGGCCGGCGGGCGACGGCATCGTGCGCGTCAGCCGCGAGACGGCCGGCCGCAAGGGCAAGGGCGTCACCGTCGTCAAGGGTCTGCCGCTGGACGACGCGGCACTGACCGCGCTGGGCAAGCAGCTGAAAGCCCTCTGCGGCAGCGGTGGCACGGTCAAGGACGGCGTCGTCGAGATCCAGGGCGACCACCTGGACAAGCTGCTGGCCTGGCTGAAGGCGCGGCCCGAGGGCTGGACTGTCAAGCGCACGGGCGGCTGAATGCCGCGGCAAGCCGCCAGCAATGCCGGTGCCCGCACGACGCGGCTCCCGATCTGTTCCGGCGTCTTCGTGAAGAACCTCGTCGTCCTGAGGTGCCTGTCGTTCCATGCCGCTGTCCTGGGTGCGCCCGAGATCGCGACGGCGGCGGACTACTGAGCCATCTGGCGCGCCTTCTCGCGCGCCATGTAGTTGTTGTGGGCCACGTCGCGCTCGCGCTGCTGGCGCGCCTCGCGCGTCTCCCAGTCGCCGCAGCTGAAGAACGAGCCGCCGAACAGCCAGCCCATGACGCTGGAATCGTCCACCGCGCGGGCCTCGCCGCCGGTGCAGATCATGGCCGCCTTGGAGCCGCTTTCCGCGGTCAGCACTTCCTGCACGAGCATGGAACGCGACAGCAGCACGCAGGCCGGCATGCCGACGGCCAGCAGCACACCGCCGATGACAAAACCCTTGGCCCAGCGCGGCAGTGCCGAGCTGGGCGCCGCCGTCACGTTGGGTCGGGCAGCGGCGGTCGTGCCGGGGGCGGGCGGCCGTGCAAACGGCACCGTCGCCGTGAAGGTGGTGCCCGCCGTGGCCGTGGCGGCCGACGTGCGCGTGCGGTCGCTGGCGCGCGTGCCGGCGCCGCTCAGCAACCGGGCCTTGCCGGGCTGGGGCGGGGTGGGCGAGGGAGGGGCGGTGGGCATGCGGCAGGGGGCGTACGGACTTCGCCGAGCATGCTAGTAGGGCAGGTCGGCGGGCATCGTGACGAATTGAAAGTCTGCGACCCTGTTGATCCGCGGGTGTGCAGCAATTCACGATCCGGCGCGCGCACCCCGCCAACGACAATCGCGGCATGACCGATACCGCCTTTTCCCAACTGCCGCTGAGCCCCGCCATGCTGGCCAACCTCGACCAGCTCGGCTACGCGCAGATGACGCCCATCCAGGCCGCCAGCCTGCCGCTGGCCCTCGCCGGCAAGGATGTCATCGGCGAGGCCCGCACCGGCAGCGGCAAGACGGCCGCCTTCGCCATCGCGCTGCTGCACCGGCTGGATGCCGCCGAAACGCGGGTGCAGGCCCTGGTGCTGTGCCCTACGCGCGAGCTGGCCGACCAGGTCACACAGGAGATCCGCCGCCTCGCCCGCGCGGCCGACAACATCAAGGTGCTGAGCCTGTGCGGCGGCTCGCCGATGAAGCCGCAGATCGAGAGCCTGTCCTTCGGCGCCCACATCGCCGTGGGCACGCCGGGCCGGCTGATCGACCACCTGGAGCGCGACACGCTCAACCTCTCGGCGCTGAACACGCTGGTGCTGGACGAAGCCGACCGCATGCTGGACATGGGCTTCCTGGACGACATCAAGGCGATTGCCAAGCGCGCGCCGGCCAGGCGGCAGACGCTGCTGTTCTCGGCCACCTTCCCGGAAGGCGTGACCGAGATCGCGCAGAAGTTCATGCGCGAGCCGCAGACGGTGAAGATGGCCGGCTCCGCCAGCGCCGCGGCATCCACCATCCGCCAGATCGCCTTCGAGGTGACCGAGGACCAGCGGCTGGATGCCGTGCCGCGCCTGCTGCGCGCCTTCCGGCCCGAGTCGACGATCGCCTTCTGCAACACCAAGCAGCAGTGTCGCGACCTGGAGGCCGTGCTGGCGGGCCAGGGCTTCATCGCGCTGGCGCTGCACGGCGACCTGGAGCAGCGCGACCGCGACCAGGTGCTGATCCAGTTCGCCAACCGCAGCGCCTCGGTGCTGGTGGCCACCGACGTGGCCGCGCGCGGGCTGGACATCGCCAACCTGGCCTGCGTCATCAACGTGGACATCAGCGCCGACGTTGAGCAGCACGTGCACCGCATCGGCCGCACCGGCCGCGCGGGCGCGCAAGGTCTGGCGCTGAGCCTGGCGAGCCTGGACGAGATGGGCCGCATCGGCCGCATCGAGCAGCTGCAGGATGAGGAGTTCGTCTGGCAGCCGCTGGGCGACCTGAGCGACGCGCCTGGCGGCCCGCTGCTGCCGGCCATGGACACGCTGCAGATCCTGGGCGGGCGCAAGGAGAAGATCCGCCCCGGCGACATCCTCGGCGCGTTGACCGGCGAGGCGGGCTTTGCCGGCACGCAGATCGGCAAGATCAATGTCACCGACTTCCACAGTTATGTTGCAGTGCAGCGCGACATCGCCGCCGAGGCCGTGCGCCGGTTGTCCGTGGGCAAGCTCAAGGGGCGCAAGGTCAAGGTCAGGCGGCTGGCCGACCTGGGCGACTGAGCCCTGCCTAACGCGCCATTTGGTGCGCTGCAATATGTTCTGACGCCTCTGGCGGGGCTACATTGGCCGCGTGTCCGCCTCGCCTCACCACCTGATCCGCAGACGTCGTCTGCTGATGGGCATGCCGGCGTTGCTGGTGGCCGGCCGGGCCTGGGCGCAGGAACTGATCATCACGCTGCGCGCGCCCGACAGCGACAGCGATCTGCGCAACGCCTTCGTCCGCGACGCCGTCAAGCTGGCGCTGGACAAGACCCGCGCCAGCGACGGCCCCTACCGGCTGCAGCGGTCGCTGCCGATGAACAAGCAGCGCGCGCTGCTGGAAGCCGGCAAACGCGCGGTGCCGAACTTTCTCGTCGTCACCGGGCCCGACGTGGGCCGGGCCGCCGGCCTGACGCCGGTGCTCTTTCCCATCCACCTCGGGGTGAACCGCTACCGCGTTTGCTTCGTTCACGCGCCGCGCCAGGCGGCCGTGCGCGAGGCCGCCGACCTGCGCGCCGTCGCGCGGCTGCGCCATGTGCAGGGGCGGGACTGGCCCGACGTGGCCGTGCTGCGCGCCAACGGCTTCTCCGTCACCGAGGTCAACACCTACGACTCGATGTTCGAGCTGGTGGCCCTGGGCCGCGCCGACCTGTTCTGCCGCAACGTGCTGGAGGTGGGCCATGAGGTCAGGTCGCATGCCAGCGTCCAGGGCCTGGCGCTGGACGACAGCCTGCTGCTGACCTACGACTTGCCGCAGTACCTCTACACGCACCCTGGCAACCACCAGGCCATCGAGCGCGTGGGCCGCGGGCTGCGGGCAGCCTTTGCCGACGGATCGCTGCAGACCTTGCTGCGCGGCTATCTGCAGCCGGACCTGGGCCTGTTGCAGCTGCCGCGGCGCCGTTTGATCACGCTCAAGACGCCCCAGGCGGCCATCGTCGAGATGAACGACAAGCCTTTCCAGATCGACCTGCTGCGGGCCCCGCCCCGCCGGTGACCCTTGCGGCGTGACATCTTGGCGCGCGGCCCGTCATCCGCGGGGTCTGAAGCGCGGTATGCGACCTATTCACGCGCAACGCGGGGATGCGGCGCCTAGTCTGGTTGCAAGACGAGGTGCCCCATGAACTCACGCCCCATGCCCTTGATGAGCGACGCCTACGAACTGCGGTTCGAATCCCTGTTCCAGGCCGGCCGCGCGCTCGCGTTTCCGTGCGATCCGCACGGCGGCGTATCACTGGACGCGCTGAGCGACCGGGCGCGGCAGAACTATCTGTTTGCCCGCGCGGTGGTGGGCCGGGAGTACGCGACGCCGATCGTGTTGCGCTGTGGTGGTGCGCGGGACTGACGGTTCACGCGCCGCCTGTCACCTGGACGATCCGCGCGGCGGCTGCCGTCCGCCGCTGACAGCAGCCGCCCGGCAGCTCCGACAATCGGCGCATGTCTCATGCTGTGTCTCGTCTGCGCGCCGCCCGTCTGGCAAGCGCCACCAAGCCCTTCCTGGCTCGCGGTGGCTTCAAACGCGAGCGCTGCGGCGGCTGCCGGCTGGTCCCAACGCACTGCATGTGCGCCTTGCGCCCTGCGGTGAACACGCGCGCCGCGGTGTGCTTGCTGATGGCCGACATCGAGCCACTGAAGCCCACCAACACTGGTTGGCTGATCGCCGACACGGTCGCAGACACCTTCGCTTTTGGCTGGTCGCGAACCGAAGCTGACCCCGCGCTCATCGCCCTGTTGAGCGATCCGACCTGGGATTGCTACGTCGTGTTCCCAGGCCAGTACGCCGCGCCGGAACGCGTGGTTCACGCCGTTCAGCCGCACGCTGCAGGTCTGGACGGCAACGTCAAGCGCCCGCTGTTCATCCTGCTGGACGGCACCTGGTCCGAGGCGCGAAAGATGTTCAGCCGAAGCCCCTACCTCAACCACATGCCCGTGCTCAGCCTGGCGCCTGCCGTGGCTTCCGAGTACAGGCTGCGTCGCTCACATTGCGGCGACCATTTCTGCACCAGCGAGGTCGCCGCGCAGTGTCTGAGGCTCGCGGGCGACGAGGTCGCGGGAGCGACGCTTCAAGCCTACCTCGGCGTCTTCACGCATCACTACCTTCAGGCGAGGAACCAGTTGCCCGTCGTCTGGGAAGGTGAGGCACATCGGCACCTGGAGGCGTTGATGGCATCGTCCACCTTCCAACAGGACCTTTCTCACAGCCTGCCCGCAGCAGACGCGTTTCCCACCTGAAATACCTGGGCGCACTCCCGGGATCGGCCTGGATGGCGACATGGGCAGGCAGCACGCCGCCGCGCCGCTGGCTGCTCAGTCGGTCGGTCCGTCTGCTGGCCGGGACCGCTGCGCCAGCAGGCGCTTGCGCACCGCATGGATGTTGTTGCGCAGCGCGTAGAGCTCTTCGGCATAGGACAGCGGCACCGCAATGCGGTGTGTGACACGGTCCAACTCGTCCAGCTCGTCGAGCAAAGCCTCCCGCTTGCCTGTGCCGGTTTCCAGCTTGGCTTCCACCTCGCGCAGCCGCGCATACCAGCGGAACACGCGCGAGCGCACGCGGAAGGTGTAGAGCGGCGGCACCACGCGCGACAGCGGCAGCATCAGCACCAGCAGGCCGCCGATCACCAGCCACATGCGTTCCAGCAGATTGCCGGCCCAGAAGGGCAGGAAGCGCGCCCAGGCCGGCGGCGTGCCGTTGATCGCACGGTCGCCCTCGGCGCTGACCGGCAGCTCGCTGGTGCGGGTGTTGGGGAAGTCGCGCGCGCCATTGAACCAGCCGGCCTCGCTGTGCTGGCCCAGGGCCGCCTGTGCGAACAGCTGGCGCAGCGCAGGGTGCGTCTGCTCGCGCGCCAGCAGTGCGGTGGTGGTGGCCAGCAGCGGCACATCGTGAGGTGGTAAATCGGCGGCCAGGTCCACCACACCGCGCGGCAAACTCACGGTGGACAGGAAGGGCAGGTGGCGCGAATAGGCCTCGTTCTGCTCGAAGGCCATCAGCGCAATGGCCGGGTCGCGCAGCAGCGCACGGATCAGGCCCGCCTGCGGCGCCGAGATCAGCACCGTGGCGTCCAGCCGGCCCTGGCGCAGGGCCGCGCCGGCGGCTTCGGGTGCCAGATTGGACAGCCGCAGATCGGTCGACTTCAGCTGGTTCAGCGCCAGCAGCTTCTCAACGATCTGCGGTACACCGCTGCCGTCCTGATCCACATTGACTCGCAGGCCGCGCAACTGATCCAGGCGCTGCAGTTCGCCGCCGGGCTGGCGGCGCGCGATGCCAAGATCGCGGCGGTAGAAGATCCAGATCGGCTCGTAGAACAGGCTGCCCAGCGAGACGATGCCGGCCTCGGTATCGGCCGCCGGATCGGTCATGCCGCCGCGCACGAAGCCCACATCGGCCGTGCCCGCGCGCAGATGGGCCAGATCGTCCTGCGCGCCTTCGCTGGCAATCAGCTCCACCTGGATGCGCTCGCGCGCCAGCGCCTTCGCATAGCCCTCACCGAAGCCGGCGTAGGCACTTCCGGCCGGGCCGGTGGCCAGTCTCACCTGGCGCGGCGGCTGCGGGTCCAGCCACCAGTAGGCCGCTACCAGCAGGCCTCCGCCCAGCAGCAGCAGCGGGCCCATCGAGACCATCATGTCGCGCAGCGTCTGCAGCAGCAGGCGCAGGCTGCGGGTGGCATGCCATTGCTTAATCGGGGTCATGGATTGCCGTCCTGAGCGGCCAATATCTGGGCCTGCCGGTTGCAGAGTCGCTCGCACGCCTGAGCGCCCGCATGGGTCGTGGCCGCAAGGGTGAGCATGATCGTGATGCCGAGGCATCGCATGGGCTGGGCCTTTGCCGATGGAGGACCGACCCATCGTATTCGAGGCGTGCTGGCCGGACTGTTGCGCCCGCTTTCGCTGCGGAGCCGACGTCGGCCTCAGGCTGATTGCAGTCGGTCAGATTCGGCACGCCAATGACCGCTATCGCCACAACACCTTCCACAGCACCGGTGCTTGGCGTGGAACCTACGCGCCGTAGGCTGCCATGAACACTCGTACGGCCTCGCGCAGAAGCGCCCTGTCTTCCTTGGAATCCGGCATCTCGAGCTTCAGCAGTCCACGGATGTGCCCTGAGCCCAGGAACATCGACAGGAACAGGTCCGCTGCCTGAAGCGGGTTACGTACCTTCAGCGTGCCCGCCGAGTGGGCAAGGCGCAGGTAGGCAGCCAGCTCGCCGTTCACGCGCTCCGGACCTTCCTTGTAGAACGCAAGGCAGGTTTCCGGCTGCGCGCCCGCGACGCCGTAGACAGCGCGCATCGCGCCCAGGGCGTCCCCGCGCGCCAGCGCAAGAAATCGGGTGCCCACCGCCAGCAGTGCCTGCTCAGGGTGGTCCGGGTCCAGCGCCCCGGCGCCCGGGGCCTCCGCCACCACCGCCGCCGTCCTGTCGCGCACGACGGCCTGGAACAGCCCCTCCTTGGAGCCGAAGTTGCTGTAGACGGTCATCTTGGAGACACCGGCGTCCGCGGCGATGGCATCCACGCTGGCGCGCTCCAGGCCATGCTCGTTGAAGTGCGTTCGCGCCGCTTCCAGGATGCGCCTGCAGCGCTCGGGATCGCGTGGCCGCCCGCGCTGGGGCTTGGGAGCGGGAACGGGAGCGTGGGCCATGGGTAATTTAGTGGACTTGACAGTTCACTATATATGCACCACATTACTGTACTAACTTGTCCAGTAATAAACAGACCCATGACTTCCTCCTCCCGGCGCGACCGCAGATCGGTCCCCGCGACAACCCGCCTCCTGTCGCTCGCGGCATTGGTCGCGCTGTCGGCGTGCTCGACACCCGCCGTGCAGGCTCCGGCGCCCTCGGTGCCCCTCGCGGCCGCGTTTGCCAACAGCCCTACGGCACAGGCGGAAGGTGCAGCCGCGGGCGCTGCGTGGTGGGCCACCTGGGGAGATCCCGCTCTCACCGCGCTGGTTGAGGAGGCGCTGGGCGCCAACCAGGACATCGCCATCGCGCTCCAGCGCGTCGCCCAGACCCGCGCGGGCGCGGATGCCCAGGCCTCCCGCCTGTGGCCGGCGGTGGGCGTGCAGGCATCGGCCTCGCGCAGCGAGAGCGGCCTGCCGGCAGCGGTCAAGCAAGGCCAACCCGACACCCGCGCACTGCGCGCCGGCATCGACGTGGCCTGGGAAATCGACCTGGCAGGCGGCGTGCGGGCCGCGCGCGATGCGGCGCAGGCCGACACCACGGCGGCGGCTGCAGGCGTGCAAGGCGCCCGGCTGCTGGTCGCCAGCGAGGTGGCGCGCCAATACTTCGTGCTGCGCAGCGCCCATGAGAGGCTGCGCATCGTGCAGGCCCTGGCGAAGGCGCAACAGGACACCGCCAGCCGCGTGGAAAGCCGGCTGCGCGAAGGCCAGGCCAGTGCGTTCGACCACGACCGCGCGCGCGCCGAAGCCGACGCGCTGGAGGCCCAGGTGCCGGCGCTGCGGATGCTGGTCGGCACCACGCAGACCCAGCTGGCCGTGCTGCGCGGCCGCAACCCGTCGGCGCGCGTTGTCGACGTCGACAACGGCTTCGCGTGGCCGGCGGCGCGCGCCATCGCGGCGGGCCAGCCCAGCGAGCTGCTGCGGCGCCGCCCCGACCTGGTCGCCGCCGAGGCGCGCGTCGGTGCCGAGGCGCTGCGCACGGCCGAGGCCCGCGCCCAGTGGTGGCCCAAGCTGTTCCTGAGCGCCTTGGTGGGCCGCCAGGACTTGCGGCTCAACGCGCTCGATCTCGCGCCCGTTCACTTCTCCAACGTCGCGCTGGCCTTCGCGATGCCGGTCTTCAACGCCGGCCGGATCGACGCCGGCGTTCGCGTGCAGTCCGCGCGCGCCGACGAGGCCTTGCTCGTCTGGCAGAAGGCGGTGCTGGTGGCGGTCCAGGAGGTCGAGGACAGCCTGCTCGTGCGCACGCAGGAGGCCGAGCGCAACGCGGCCCTCGCGCTCACCGTCGAACACCGCCGCCGTTCGCTGCAGCGCGCCGAGTCGCTGCAGCGCGAAGGACAGATCGACCTGCTGACCCTGCTGGACGTGCAGCGCTCCGTGCTGGCCAGTGAACTGGCCTTGTCGGAGGGCCGCCTGCAGCAGGTGCTGGCCGACGTGCAGCTCTACAAAGCCCTGGGCGGTGGGTTCTCCATCACGCAGCCCGGCACCGATATGACTTCAATTACCGCAAGGACGTCGCGATGAACGCCCCGTTGATCAACATCTTCCCCGCCCTCTCGCTCTCGAGCATCGCGGCCGCCAGCCTGCTGCTGACGGCCTGCAGCGAACCGCCCGCGCCGGCCGCCATCGTGAAGCCGGTCTTCGTGACGACCGTGACACCGGCCAACGCCGCGCAGACCCGCAGCTTCACGTCGGTGGTCCGTGCCCGCGTGGAGACGGAGCTGGGTTTCCGCACAGGAGGCAAGGTGGTCGAGCGACTCGTGGAAGTCGGTGACAGCGTCAAGGCAGGCCAGGTCCTGGCCCGCCTTGACCCCGCCGATTACCAGCTGGCCGTGAAGGCGGCCGCGGACCAGGTGCAGGCCGCGTCC
Source organism: Roseateles sp. P1_C6 (assembly GCF_056406315.1). Classification (NCBI taxonomy): domain Bacteria; kingdom Pseudomonadati; phylum Pseudomonadota; class Betaproteobacteria; order Burkholderiales; family Sphaerotilaceae; genus Roseateles; species Roseateles sp. P1_C6. Next base: position 42,998 of record NZ_JBFUAK010000015.1, on the reverse strand, counting down.
GTGGATGCTCGGCAGGCCGCTTCCGACGAGGCGCGCTTTCGCCGGCTGCTGGCGGACGGATCGGTCGGCGCCGCCGACCACGAGCGGCAGAAGGCGCGGGCCGACGCCGCCGCAGCGCGCCTGGACCAAGCGAATCGCCAGCTCGAACTTGCGCGCAATCGCGAGGCCTACGCCACGCTGGTGGCTCCCTACGCAGGCGTCGTCACGACGCTGCGCTTCGAGCGCGGCCAAGTGGTCGCGGAAGGCCAGCCCGTGCTGTCGCTGGCCCGTGACGGCGAACGCGAGATCGTCGCCGAGCTGCCCGAGGATTGGCTCGGCCGGGCGCGCAGCCTGGCCGCCACGGCGGCCCCCTGGAACGATGCGAAATCGCAGGTCCGCCTCGTGCTGCGCGAGCTCTCGCCGCAGGCCAGCGTTCAAGGCCGGACCTACCGCGCGCGCTATTCAGCCGCGTCTGACTCGCGTGCGCCCATGGATGCGCTGCCGTTGGGCAGCACGATGCAGTTGACGCTGTCAGGGCCGCAGGCCGGCCTCGCGACCGCAGTGTTGCCCGTGAGTGCCTTGGTCAAGGGCAGCGGCCCCGCCGGCGTGTGGACGGTGAACGCCAAGGGGTCGGGCCTCGTATTCACACCGGTCCAGGTGGTGGCCATCGACGACGCCACCGTTCGGGTCACGGGCGTGACCTCGGGCAGCAAGGTCGTCAGCGTGGGCGCTCAGAAGCTCGACGCGGGCACTGCCGTGCGCGCCATCGAGCGTGCCCCCGACGCCGCAATGGCCTCTGTCGCGAAGAGCAGCTCATGAAGCGCTTCAATCTCTCCGAGTGGGCCGTCACGCACCGGCCGATGGTGCTGTTCCTGATCATCGTGACGCTCATCGTCGGCGGCATTTCTTTCAGCAGGCTGGGCCGGCTGGAAGACCCGAACTTCGACGTGCCGCAGATGACGGCCATCGTCGTTTGGCCCGGCGCCACTGCGCAGGACGTGCAGGACCAGGTGCTCAACCGCATCGAGCGCCGGCTCCAGGAGCTTGATCACTTCGACTACGTGCGCAGCTTCTCGCGCCAGGGCTACGGTGGTATCACGCTGTGGATGAAAGGCGGCAGCAGCAAGGAGGAGCTGGTGAACGCCTGGTACCAGGCGCGCAAGAAGATCGGCGACATGCGCCAGGAGTTTCCCGAGGGCGTGCGCGGGCCGTTCTTCAACGACGAGTACAACGACCGCTACAGCGTGCTGTATGCGTTGAGCGCACCCGAACTGTCGATGGCCGAACTGCTGACGCTCACCGAGGACGTGAAGCGGCGCCTGCAGAGCGTGCCCGGTGCCGCCAAGGTGGACGTGCTGAGCAAGCAGGCCGAGCGGGTGTATGTGGAGGTGTCGACCCGGCGCCTGGCGTCGCTCGGCATCGCGCCGACGGCGGTGTTCGATGCGCTGGCGCGCCAGAACCTGGTGACGCCCGCCGGTTCGGCCGACGCCACGCACGACCGTGTGCAGGTGCGCGTGGACGGCGGGCTCAAGAGCGCGGCGGACGTTGCCAACGTGACGCTGGAGGTCGGTGGTCAATTGCTGCGGCTGGCCGACATCGCCACCGTGCGCAGCGGCTATGAGGACCCGCCCAGCTTCAGCATCCGTCACAACGGCGTGCCGGTCCTGGCCATCGGCGTGACCATGCAGCAAAACGGCAATGTGCTGGACTTCGGCAAGGCGCTGGAGCAGCGGCTGGCCCAGATCAAGCAAGAGATCCCGGCGGGGGTCGAGATCCAGCAATACGCCGACCAGCCGCGCGTGGTGGCCGAGTCGGTCTGGGAGTTCGAGCGCTCGTTCCTGGAGGCGTTGGCGATCGTGCTGGCCGTGTCCTTCCTGTTCCTCGGCTGGCGCACCGGCATCGTGGTGGCGGCGTCGGTGCCGCTGGTGCTCGCGCTGGTCGCGGGGGTCATGTATGCCGCCGGTTGGAACCTCGATCGCATTTCGCTCGGGGCGCTGATCATCGCGCTGGGCCTGCTGGTGGACGACGCCATCATCGCCGTCGAGATGATGGTGGTGAAGCTGGAAGAAGGCTGGGACCGCCTGCGCGCGGCCACCTACGCCTACACGTCCACCGCGTTTCCGATGTTGACCGGCACGCTGGTCACGGCCGCGGGCTTCATGCCAGTGGGCTTCGCCAAGTCGATCGCCGGCCAGTACGCGGGCGGCATCTTCTGGGTGGTGGGAACGGCGCTGATCCTGTCGTGGCTGGTGGCGGTGGTCTTCACGCCTTACCTGGGCGTGTTGCTGCTGCCGAAGAACCTGGCGAGCCAACACGAACACGGCAAACACCGCGACCCCTACGACCGGCCCGTCTACCGCCGGTTGCGCGGCATCGTCGACTGGGCGGTGCATCGCCGGGCCTGGGTGCTCGCAATCACGGTGCTGGTGTTCGCCATGTCCGGAGCCGGCATGCTGGCGGTGCAGCAGCAGTTCTTCCCCACCGCTTCGCGGCCGGAGCTGCTCGTGGACCTGCGCCTGCGCGAAGGCGCGTCGTTCGCCGCCACGTCCGCCCAGGTGAAGCTGCTTGAGGCCCGGCTGGCGAAGGACCCGGACATCGAGTTCTTCACCGCCTACACCGGCGGCGGCACGCCGCGCTTCTACCTGTCGATCCAGCCGGAGTTGCCGAACCCCGGCTTCGCCCAGTTCGTGATCAAGACGGCGGGAACCGAGCAGCGCGAGCGCGTGCGCGCCCGCCTGATGGAGCTGTTCGCCAAGGACGAGGCACTCCCGGACGTCAACGCACGCGTCACCCGCCTGGAGTTCGGCCCACCGGTGGGCTTCCCGGTGCAGTTCCGCGTGATCGGTCCGGACGAGGCGCAGGTGCGCGAGATCGCCTACCGCGTGCGGGACACGGTGCGCCAGAGCCCGTTGGTGCGCGACACGCAGCTGGACTGGAACGAACAGGTCCGCACCATGAAAGTTCATGTCGACCAGGACAAGGCGCGGCTGCTGGGCCTGTCCACCGCGGACATCCAGGGCCTGGTGCAGACCGCGCTAGACGGTGCGCCGGTGACGCAGATCCGTCGCGGCGAGGAACTCATCGATGTGGTCGTGCGGGCGACGCCCGACGAGCGCAAGCGCATAGGCCAGCTGGGGGATCTGCAATTGTTCACGCGCAGCGGCGCCACCGTGCCGTTGTCGCAGGTGGCCCGCGTCGAGCCGAGCTTTGAAGAGCCGGTGCTGTGGCGGCGCAACCGCGACATGGCGCTGACCGTGCGCAGCGACGTCGTCGATGGCGTGCAGGGCCCCGACGCCACGGCGCACATCCGGCCCTCGCTCAAGCCGATCATCGACAGCCTGCCCGCGGGCTACCGCATCGAGGAAGGCGGCGCCATCGAGGAGAGCGACAAGGCAAACAAGGCACTGTTCGCGGTGTTCCCGGCGATGTTCGCGGTGATGCTGACGCTGCTGATGATCCAGCTGCAGAGCTTCTCGCGCCTGTTCATGGTGTTCATGACGGCGCCGCTGGCGCTGGTGGGTGTGGTGCCGGCGCTGCTGCTGTTCAATGCCCCGTTCGGCTTCGTCGCGCTGCTCGGTGTGATCGCCCTGAGCGGCATGATCATGCGCAACTCCATCATCCTGGTCGACCAGATCGACCAGGACGTCGCGCGCGGCGTGGCGCCGTGGAATGCCATCGTCGAGGCCACGGTGCGGCGCTCTCGTCCGGTGGTGCTGACGGCGGCCGCCGCCGTGCTGGCGATGATCCCGCTCACGCACAGCGTCTTCTGGGGACCGATGGCCATCGCGATCATGGGCGGCCTGGTGGTGGCCACGGCCCTGACCCTCGTCTTCGTGCCGGCGCTGTATGCGGCCTGGTTCCGCATCCGGCGCGACAGCCCCGCACACGCGCCTGCAGAAGCGGCGCCAGCGCTCGCCGCACGACTTGCTGACGGAGGGGCTCAAGCCTGAGCACCCCGAAGTCGCGACCTTTCCCAGCCGCCCCCACACATCCCCTTCACGTAGCCCATCACCATGAATGACGTCATCATCATCGGCGGCAGCTTTGCCGGCCTCGCCGCCGCCCTGCAGCTCGGCCGTGCCGGCCGCAAGGTCACCGTCCTCGATACCGGCCTGCCGCGCAATCGCTTCGCCGGCCACTCGCATGGCCTGCTCGGACACGATCACAAGCCGCCGCTGGACATCCTGGCCGAGGCGCGGCGGCAACTGGCGCGCTATCCCGCGATCAAGCTGGTCAATGCGCGGGCCGACAGCGTCGCCGGCGCCATCGACGATTTCTCCGTCCTCACCGGCGATGGTCAAACCCTGGGCGCGCGCCGCGTGATCCTGAGCTATGGCGTCACCGACCAGATGCCCGATGTGCCGGGCTTTGCCGAAAGTTGGGGTACGTCCATCGTGCCCTGCCCGTACTGCGACGGATTTGAGGTCGCCGGCCGGCATTGGGGCCTCGTCTGGTCCAGCCCGCAGTCGCACCAGTCCGCCAGGCTGTTCCTCGATTGGACCGACAAGTTGACGGTCTTCGCCGATGGGCACGACATTGCGCCCGATATCCAGGCCGACCTGGCGCGCCGCAAGATTCCTGTCGTCGATGGCCGCATCATCGGGATCGCCCATTACCAGGGCCATATCGCCACCGTCAATGTCGAGTCAGGCCTTAATGTCGCGGTCGACGTCCTGTTCGCCCATCCGCGCAACAAGCCGTCCGCTAGGCTGCATGAGTCCCTGGGCCTCGCCACGGTCGATACGCCCGTGGGCATCGCCCTCAAGGTCGACGAGCGCCGCCAAACCAGCATGTCCGGCATCTACGCCGCCGGCGATCTCGCCACGCCCTTCCTGCCCTCGGTCACCCAGGCGACGTGGCAGGGCGCGATGGCAGGCATCTTCGCCCAACAGTCGATGCTGACCTGAGTACGTTGATCCCTTCTGCGGTGCCCGCGGGCTACCGCCAGAAGGGCGAACCCCGCTAGGGCGCGATCCGCGTCAGCAGCGGCATCCACATGTCGAAAAGTCGCGCGTGCATTGGCACGCGTGGGGCCGCGCTTCGCCCTCATTCATCTGAATCAACCAGAGATCTTCATGACCAACCAAGCTGTAGTCCTGATCACAGGCGGTTCCTCCGGCATCGGGCTCGCGGCAGCCAAGAAGTTCGTCGCGCGCGGCAGCCGCGTCTTCGGCACGGTTCGCAACCTCCAGAAGGCCACCCCGATCGCTGGTGTCGAGCTGGTCGAGATGGACGTTCGCAGCGACGCCTCGGTGCGCGCCGGCGTGCTGACGGTGATCAGCCGCGCCGGGCAGGTCGATGTCCTCATCAACAACGCCGGCGTCAACATGATCGGCGCGGTGGAGGAGACCATGCCTGCCGAGGCGGACTCCCTGTTCGACACCAATGTGCTGGGCGTTCTCAGAGTCTCGCAGGCGGTCCTGCCGCACATGCGGGAGCAGCGGCAGGGCAGGATCATCAACGTCAGCTCCGTGCTGGGTTTCCTGCCGGGACCCTATATGGGCCTCTACACCGCATCCAAGCACGCCCTCGAAGGGCTGTCGGAATCCTTAGATCACGAGGTGCGCCAGTTCGGCATCCGCTTGACGCTGGTCCAGCCTTCCTACACGAAGACCAGCCTCGAGGCCAACACGCCCCCCGTGGCCACGTTGATCAAGGCCTACGACACAGAACGCCAGCGGGTCACGCGGTCGTTCTCCACCAATGTCAATGGCGGCGATGACCCGGCGACCGTCGCCAACACCATCGTCGATGCGGCTTTCGGCGCCTGGCGGATGCGCCGCACGCCCCCGGGCCAGGCCTCGCTGCTGACCAAGCTGCGCCGCTTCATGCCTGCCGGTCCTGTCGACAAGAGCCTGCGCAAGCAGCTGGGCCTGGGCTGAGACCAGACCGGTGTTATTCCCTTCGGCAAGTCATTGCCGAGCAACGCCCCAAGCGGGGCCAACCCTGTTGGCGTCCACGTCAACAAGATATATGTGAGGCATCAATGTTCCCTAAGACTATCTACTCTGTCGGTGTCCTTCTTGCCCTGGCAGCGCCGCTGTGCGTCGCCCAGCAGCCTACGCAGGAGAGCCAGAAGAAAGTTGAGAAGCCTGTCGCCGCACCGCCCACGCAGAAAAACTGTCGCAACATCAGTGCGGAGATTCGTTCGGGCGCCCCTCTCACACGCGAGACCGTGATCGCTGAGTTGGTCCGCGCGCGGGCAGAGGGTGAAATGGATTTCCACATCAGCTCCACTCCGCCTGCTGTCTATCGGCCGATGTGTGAGCTGACCCCTAAGGCGGATATTGCTCCGGTGAAAGCCAGGTAGGAACACCGCATCAGTCTCAAGGGCGGGTCGATGCGCAAGGTGACCCGGTTGCCGTTGTCCCGTTCCGATGCGCGTTGCTGGTCACGTCGACCGCGCCCACGACCGGCATTGAGAGAGACGGCGCATGTCGCGCATGACGGTCTTGACGGCCGAGGTCACTGAATCTCGTTTGACCTGGTGTGCCTGAACGGCAGGACTGCAATGCGCCAAGCCGGACACGGAGCGTCCAAGGATTGCAACGGGTCGCTTGCGTGAGTTCTGGGGCGCTGGAAGCGGAAATCAGTCCGATGCCAGAGTCGGCTAAGCCCGCTTGAGTTCAGGTAGTGGCGGGTCTAGCCACCAGACAGGTCAGTCAAAGCTTCACCCGGCCGGCGCCTGAATGACCGGAACGAGGTGAGTACCGGTCGGACAACGCACGGCATTGACCGGCCGAGATCGATGCAATGCGGTCATCACACGGCGAGCCGCCTCACTTCGCGAAGCTGTCCTTCAAGCCCGTGATCTTGTTGAAAACAGGTTTGTCGGCGCGGTGGTCCACGCGGTCGGTCACGAAGTAGCCGTGACGCTCGAACTGCCAGCGCTGGTCGGCCGCCGCGCCGGCCAGTGACGGCTCGACAAAGGCCTGCACGATGCGCAGCGAGTTCGGATTGACGAACTCGAGGAAGTCGCGGCCGCCGGCATCGGGCTGGGCCTCGGCGAACAGGCGCTCGTACAGGCGCACTTCCGCCTGCACGGCTTCGTGCGCGCCCACCCAGCCGATGGTGCCCTTGACCTTGACGGCATCCGCGCCGGGCGTGCCGCTCTTGGTGTCGGGGATGACGGTCGCCAGCACGGCCGTGACCTGGCCGGCGGCGTCCTTCTCGGCGCCCGTGCACTCGATGATGTAGCCGGCCTTCAGGCGGACCTTGTTGCCGGGGAACAGGCGGAAGTAGCCCTTGGGTGGCACTTCGACAAAGTCCTCGGCCTCGATCCACAGCTCGGGGCCGAGCGAGAACTTGCGTTGGCCCAGCTCGGGCTTGTGCGGATGCGCCGCCGTCTCGCAGGGCTCGCGGTGGTCGGCGCTGCCGAACACGTCGGCGTAGTTGGTCAGCTTGAGCTTCAGCGGCTGCAGCACGGCAAACGCGCGTGGCGCCTGCGGCTCCAGGTCGGCGCGCAGCGCCTGGTCAAGCACGGTGTCGTCGATCCAGGCGTTCTGCTTGCTGGCGCCGGTGGCCTCGACCATCGCGCGCAGGCTGGCCGGCGTGAAGCCGCGGCGGCGCAGGCCCACCAGCGTCGGCATGCGCGGGTCGTCCCAGCCGCTGACATGCTTCTCTTCCACCAACTGGCGCAACTTGCGCTTGCTGGTGACGACGTAGTTCAGGTTCAGGCGGCCGAACTCGATCTGCTGCGGCAGCGGGCGGGCGAGCATGCCGAGGTCGGCGAGGTGGTTCAACAGCCAGTCGTAGAAGGGGCGCTGGTCCTCGAACTCCAGCGTGCAGATGCTGTGCGTGATGCGCTCCAGCGCGTCCTCGATGGGGTGGGCGTAGGTGTACATCGGGTAAATGCACCACTTGTCGCCGGTCGCGTGGTGTTCCGCATGCTTGATGCGGTACAGCGTCGGGTCGCGCAGGTTGATGTTGGGCGACGCCATGTCGATCTTGGCGCGCAGCACCATGGCGCCGTCGGCATGCTGGCCGTCGCGCATCTCGCGAAAGCGCGCCAGGTTCTCGGCGGGCGTGCGGCTGCGGAAGGGGCTGTCGACGCCGGGACGGCCGAAGTCGCCGCGGTTGGCGCGCATGTCCTCGGCGCTCTGCTCGTCGACATAGGCATGGCCGGCGTTGATCAGCGCCTCGGCGGCGGCGTACATGAAGTCGAAGTAGCTGCTGGCTTCGAAGAGGTTGTCACCCCACGACCAGCCCAGCCACTGCACCATCTCCTTGATGGCGTTGACGTACTCCAGCTCCTCTTTCTCGGGGTTGGTGTCGTCGAAGCGCAGGTGGCAGGCGCCGCCGTAGTCGCGTGCCAGGCCGAAATTCAGGCAGATGGCCTTGGCGTGGCCGATGTGCAGGTAGCCATTGGGCTCGGGCGGGAAGCGCGTGCGGATGCGCGCCTCGTCCAGCGGGCCGGCCGCGTGGTGAGCGGCGTCGCCGGGCGTGCCGGCGAAGTGGCGGCCGGCGAAGGCGCCGGTCTCGAGATCGTTTTCGATGCGCTGGCGCAGGAAATTCGTCGCGGGGGTTGCGGCGGGGGCGGCAGCAGAAGCGTTTTGGCTCATCGTCGGCTCTGGAAATGGAATCGGGCCGTGTTCCAGGCCCGTGATGGCGCCGATTCTAAGGACGCTACCGCCGCTCCACCCGCAGCGGCAGCCGCACATGCGCGAGGGAGATGCTGATCCAGACTGCGACGCTGAAATACAGCGTCATCCAGACGACCTCGCTGCGCCAGTGTGCCCAGTCGTGCGACACATGCCAGCGGCTGGCGGCGTCCGCCACACCGGCGGCCAGCGTCGGATAGGCCCGGCCGGCCGCTTCATCGGCCAGCCAGCGCGCCCAGTACATGGGCACGTCCACCGTGAACATGTAGGCCGCGTAGAGCAGGCCGGCCGCGCTGGCCAGGCCCAGCCAGCGCCGGCCGCGTGCGCTGGCCTGAGGCCACATCGCCAGCATCGCCAGCACACTGAGCAGCGCGGCCAGGCCCCACAGGCTCTCCTCGACGACGTGGCCGATGTTGCGTGTCGTCAGCACCGCGTACCAGGAGTGCACCTCGGCCACCGCGATCAGCGGCAGCACGGCGTGGGCCACCCACAGGCTGGCGCGATGCCCCGTGGACAGCGCCGCGCCGCGCAGCAGCAGCGCCCATTGGGCGGCAAAGCTCAGCTCGGCCAGCGTGGCGACGGTGCGGCCGACCAGCACGCTGGAGGCCCAGGAGTCCACCATGACGACGCGCGGCACATCGAACACCGGCAGCAGGCAGCGGTAGCCGCAGCCCAGCACATACAGCGCCGACAGCAGCAGCTGCAGCCGCTGGTGGGGCCAGGTCGTGCCGTCGGGCCGGTTGCGGTGCAGCCAGGCGGTCGAGGCCGTCCAGGCGATCAGGTTGAGCCCGGCGATGGCACAGAGCAGATGCCACCAGGACAGCGTGTTGGCGTCGGCCATGGCAATCCTCCTCAAGCCGCCTTGCGCGGCCGGCCGGTCTTGACCGGTGCCAGCCCGTCCAGCGCCGCGGCCAGCGCCGGCGCGTCCAGCTTGGCCAGTGCCTGCAGGCCGGCGCGCAGCAGCTCGCTCTTCTTGGCCTCGCGCTTGACGTCGTGCAGCCGGTGCTTGAGCTCAGCGATCAGTGCGTAGTCGGCCGCGGGCATCGTGAAGCCATCGCGCACGAGCTTGAGGCGCTCTTCGGGGTCGGGTTTGCGGGCGTGGGGCATATCGGTCAGAAACGATGGAAACCGTTTATACGGTTTTCATCGTCCACCCGCTACCTCGCGCCTACAGGGCTTTGAAACGATTTGCGTGCACGCGGCTGACGGTCAGCTTCTCGGGCCGCTGGCGCAGCTCCAGCAGCACGGTGCCGTTCTCCTGACGCAGCGCGCGGGCCACGGCATCGATGTGCACGACGGTGGAGCGGTGCACCTGCCAGAAGCGGTCGGCGTCCAGCTGTGGCAGCAGCTCGCGCAGCGACACGCGCACCCAGTAGTCGCGCGCCGCCGTGACGGCGCGCACGTATTTGTCGGCGGCCTCCAGGTAGACGATGTCGTCCATGGGCACCAGCTCGATGGCGTCGCCCACGGCGGCCTGCAGGTGGCGCAGCCGCGGCGTCGGGGTGACGGCCTGGCTGAGCAGCTGGCGCAACGAGTCCAGCGTCGTGTCGGCGGCCGCAGGCTGCGTCAGGCGGGCCTGCAGCCGCGCGACGCACTGCGCCAGCCGCTCGGGCGTGACGGGCTTGAGCAGGTAGTCGGCCGCCGCGGCCTCGAAGGCCTGCAGCGCGTACTGGTCGTAGGCCGTCACGAAGACGAACAGGGGCAGGGCGCCCGCGTCGTCCGGCCAGTCCTCGCTGATGGCCTGGGCGGCCTCCAGCCCCGTCATGCCCGGCATGCGGATGTCCAGGAAGCAGACCTGCGGCCGGTGCTGCAGCGCCAGTTCGACGGCGGCCGTGCCGCTGCCGGCCATGGCGGCGATGCGCAGCCCGGGCCAGGCGGCGGCCAGTTCGGCGCGCAGGTTCTCGGCCAGCAGGGGTTCGTCTTCGGCGATCAGGGCGGTGGTCATGACGGGATCTCGATGCGGGCGACGCTGCCGCCGCCAGGCTGGGATTGCAGGTTGAAGGCGGCCGCGTCGCCGTAGCGCTGTGCCAGGCGCTCGCGCACCTGGGCCAAGCCGAAACCGGTGCCGACGCCGGCGAGCTCGCTGGCCGACGCGACGCCGATGCCGCTGTCGGCCACCTCCAGCACCAGCCGGGCGGCTTCTCGCCTGGCCGTCACGCGCAGCTCGCCGCCGTCCACGTGCGGCTCCAGCCCATGCTTGATGGCGTTCTCCACCAGCGGCTGCAGCAGCAGCGGCGGGATGGCGATGCCGCTCAGCCCGGCGGGCAGGTCCAGCGTGACGCGCAGCCGCTCGCCCATGCGCAGCTGCATCAGCGCGAGGTAGTCGGACAGGCGCTGGAACTCGTCGGCCAGCGGATGCTCGGTCGCGCGGCTGGCCTGCAGCGTGGCGCGCAGGTAATCGATCAGGCGGTCCAGCATGCGCTGGGCCTCGTCCGGCCGCAGCTTGATCAGCACGCGCAAGTGGGCCAGCGTGTTGAACAGCATGTGCGGCTCCAGCTGGCTTTGCAGCAGCGTCAGCCGCGCCTCGGCCGCCTGGCGCTGTGCCTGGGCCTGCTCCAGCCGCATGGCGTTCAGCCGGAACAGCGAGAAGAAGAACGACGTGCCCAGCACCGCCATCAGCAACACGAAGCCAATGGACAGCCAGGCGCGGCTGTCGGCCAGTTGCCAGGGCCGCGTGGCGTGCCGGCCGCTGATCAGGTCGCCCAGCCACAGGCCGCCGGCATAGCCGGCCAGCGCGCCCACCACGACGCAGGGCGCCACCCAGCCCCAGCCCACCCAGCCGTGGCGCAGCGCCGGCAGGTCGCCGCGCCAACGCCGCAGCAGGTGGGCCAGGCCGGTCATCAGCAGCCAGATGTAAAGCGAGATCTGCGCGCCGACGGTGAACGAATACAACATGGCCACGCCGAAGCTGCCGCCCTGCATCAGGTAGTTCAGCAGGCCGACGAAGACGCAGATGAGGACGGTGCCGCCGACATGCGTCGGCCAGCCGTGGTGGCGTTCGGAAGGCGTCATGGGGCCAGCATCATGCCGCGCGGGCAGCCGCGCCAGCCGCTTGCGACGAGCGGGGACGGCGCGGCGCGAGTGGGGCTCAGTGGCCGCCGCCGAGCTTGAACACGCCCACCACCTCGTTCATGCGCTGGGCCTGGCTGCGCAGGCTGTCGGCCGCCGCGGCGGCTTCTTCGACGAGGGCGGCGTTCTGCTGCGTGACGCGGTCCAGCTGCTGCACGGCCTCGCTGACCTGGCCGATGCCGGTCGTCTGTTCCTGCGTCGCGGAGCCGATCTCGGCGATCAGGTCGGCCACGCGCCGCACCTGCGAGACGATCTCGGTCATCGTGCTGCCGGCCTCGCCGACCAGGCGCGAGCCGGTGTCGACGTTGTCCACGCTCTGGCCGATCAGGCCCTTGATCTCGCGCGCCGCCTGCGCGCTGCGCTGGGCCAGCGCCCGCACCTCGCCGGCGACGACCGCGAAGCCGCGGCCCTGCTCGCCGGCGCGCGCCGCCTCGACGGCGGCGTTCAGCGCGAGGATGTTGGTCTGGAAGGCGATGCCGTCGATGGTGCCGATGATGTCGGCGATCTTGCGCGAGCTGCTGCTGATGTCGCCCATGGTTGCAATGACCTGCTGCACGACGGCGCCGCCACGCGCGGCCACGCCGCTGGCCGATTCGGCCAGTTGGGTCGCCGTCTGCGCGGTGTCCGCGTTCTGGCGCACGGTGGCGTTCATCTGCTCCATGGACGCGGCCGTTTCCTCCAGGTTGGCGGCCTGCTCTTCGGTGCGCTGCGACAGGTCGGCGTTGCCGGACGCGATCTCACCGGCGCCGGTCAGGATGGAGTCGGCGCCGCTGCGCACCTGGCGCACGATGTTGACCAGGCCGTCATTCATCTGGCCCAGGGCCGCGAGCAGCGTGGCGATCTCGTCGCGGCCGTCGGCGGTGATGGCCGTCGTCAGGTCGCCACCCGCCACGGCCTGCGCGAAGCCGACCGCGCGTCGCACCGGTTCGGTGATGGAGCGCGTGATCAGCCAGGCCAGCGTGCCGCCCAGCAGCAGCGCGACGGCGGTCAGCACGGCGGTGGTGGCCACGGCCGCGGCGCGGGTGTCCTGGCCGCGCTGGTACTCGGCGGCGGCCTCGTCGACCTGCAGCTTGACGAGCTGGTCCGACAACTCGCGGGCCTTGGCGGCCAGCGGCAGCGTCTTCTCTTCGTAGATCTGCAGCGCGGTGCTCATGCCGCCGGTGGACAGCGCGTTGGCGACCGGCAGCAGGCCTTCGTCGATGTAGGCCTTGCGCGTGACGGTGAAGCGCTGGGCCAGCTCCTTCTCCTGCTCGGTGAGGTGCGTGGCCAGATAGCCGTCCAGCAGCTGCTGGCCGCGCTTGAGGTTGGTGCTCAGCTCCTCGCTGCGCCGCTTGATCTCGTCAAAACCCGGCGCGCGCAGCATCTCGACGATGACCAGGCGATTGCGGGTGGAGAGGTTGTTCAACTCGCCGAGCTGGGCCAGCGGGATGGTGCGGTCCTTGTAGACCGTCTCCAGCCCCGCCGCGACGCGGTAGATGCCCCGCACACTGACGGCAGACACCACCAGCATCAGCACCAGCACGACCGCAAACGCGATACCGAGCCGGCTACCGATGCGCAATTGCTTCAGAGCATTCATGCCACTCCCCTTTGACGAGGTTGTCTCCTCGGGCGCTGGGAGTCTGCATGAACGGCTCCGTGCCGTCGACCGGATCAGCGCCGGCGTGAGCCACTTCCACCGAGGATGCTGCCCAATACGCCACGAATGATCTCGCGGCCCACCGCCGAGCCGATGCTGCGCACGGCCGATTTGGCGGCTGCTTCGGCCAGCCCCGGGTGGCGGCCACCGCGTGGACCGGTGGTGCCGAACAGCACGTCCTTGAGGCCGCCCAGCATGCCGCCGCCTTCTTCGGCCGGCGCCGGCTGAGCCGTGCCGCCCTTGAAGACGCTGCCCGCTTCGGCCGCCATGCCGCCGCCTGCGGGCGCCGCGGGCTTGCCCGCCAGCTTCTCGTAGGCGGATTCGCGGTCCAGATGCTTTTCATAGACGCCGGCGACCAGCGAGTTGGCCACCAGCGCCTGGCGCTGCGCCGGCGTGATCGGGCCGATCTGGCTGCCTGGCGGCAGCACGAAGACGCGTTCGGTGATGCTGGGCCGGCCCTTCTCGTCGAGCAGGCTGACCAGCGCCTCGCCAACGGCCAGCTCGGTGATGGCGGTGGCGATGTCCAGCCCCGGCTTGGCGCGCATCGTGTCGGCGGCGCTCTTGACGGCTTTCTGGTCGCGCGGCGTGAAGGCGCGCAGCGCATGCTGCACGCGGTTGCCCAGCTGGCCCAGCACCGCGTCGGGGATGTCGAGCGGGTTCTGCGTCACGAAGTACACGCCGACGCCCTTGGAGCGCACCAGGCGCACAACCAGCTCGATGCGCTCGACCAGCGCGTCCGGCGCGTCCTTGAACAACAGGTGGGCCTCGTCGAAGAAGAACACCAGCTTCGGTCGCTCCAGGTCGCCCACCTCGGGCAGCGTCTCGAACAGCTCGGACAGCATCCACAGCAGGAAGGTCGCGTACAGCCGCGGCGCGTTCATCAGCTTGTCGGCGGCCAGCACGTTGATGACGCCCAGGCCGCCTTCGGTCTGCATGAAGTCGGCGATGTTGAGCATGGGCTCGCCGAAGAACTTGTCGCCGCCCTGGGCCTCGATCTGCAGCAGGCCGCGCTGGATGGCGCCCACGCTGGCGGCTGACACGTTGCCGTACTGCGTCGTGAACTGACTCGCGTTGTCGCCCACGTGCTGCAGCATCGCGCGCAGGTCCTTCAGGTCCAGCAGCAGGAGGCCGTTGTCGTCGGCGATCTTGAACACCATCTGCAGCACGCCGGCCTGCGTCTCGTTGAGCGCCAGCATGCGGGCCAGCAGCAGCGGGCCCATGTCGGACACGGTGGCGCGCACCGGGTGGCCTTGCTCGCCGAACACATCCCACAGCGTGGTGGGGCAGGCCAGCTTCTCGGGTGCGTCGATGCCGCGGTCCTTCAGCGTGGCCAGCAGCTTCTCGCTGGGGTTGCCGGCCTGGCTGATGCCGGTCAGGTCGCCCTTCACGTCGGCCATGAAGACGGGCACGCCCAGCTTGCTGAAACTCTCGGCGAGCTTTTGCAGGCTGATGGTCTTGCCGGTGCCCGTGGCGCCGGTGATCAGGCCGTGGCGATTGGCCAGCGCGGGCAGCAGCAGGCACTCGATCTCGGCGTGTCGGGCGAGCAGGATGGGATCGGCGGGCATGGGCGGTCTCCGGAGCAAGGGCAGGTCGGCGCGGCGAGTCTAGCGGTCCGCCGGGCCCGCTTCGCCTCGCCAATGGCACCTCCGCGCCGGGCGTCGCCACGCCGACCGGCGGCCGCTCAGGTCGCGCGGCGCCTGCGCAGGCCCAACAGCCCCAGGCCGCCCAGCAACAGCAGGCCGGACGCGGGTTCCGGCACCGGCGCCAGGTGCACGTCGGTGACGGCCAGCGCCGACGCGCCGAGCGTGTCCACGCTGTCGAACACGCCCAGGCTCACGCTGTGGGCCCCTGCGCTCAGCGGCGCGCTGGTGAAGGTCAGGTAGGCCGTCTCGTCGAACAGCGGCGAGGTCGAGCTGCCCAGCAGGGTCGCACTGTTGACGCTGGTCAGCTTGATGAAGGTGGTGTTGTCCAGCACCACGTAGGCCGTGTCATCGGCTGGGCTGCCCTGCGGGTCGTTGCTCATGAACTTCCACTGGAAGACCAGCCGATCGCCGGCCACGGCCGTGAAATCCGTGCGCAGGCCGGAGCCCACGGTGGCGTTCAGCCCGGTCAGCGTTCCGGCGCCCAGCCCGGCGAAGGTTTCCAGCGTGGCCGCCGCCACGGCGCTGCCGCCGAACAGGAAGCCGGACGTGTCGGCCGTGCCGAGCACGGCATGGGCGGTAAACCCGACGGGGGGCGCGCCGAACTGGGCCGTCGTGTCCACGGCGACGTTGCCGGCCTTGGTCCAACCGGTCAGGTCGCCGCTGCCGAAGCCGCCGTTGGCGACGCCCGCGGCCAGCGCCGTCGATGCCACGAAGCTCAGGCTCAGCGCCGCGAGGGTGAATTTGAATTGCTTCATCAGGGTCTCCATGAAAACAAGGTAGGGAAGGGCGGCGCCTTCAGCGCACGGTGCCGACCTGGGTGACCTGCAGCGTGCTTTGCTCGCCGACTTCCAGGCCGGCCTTCACGCAATCCAGCGGGTTGGTGCTGACGCCGGGCTTGAACGACACCGACTGGCGCGAGCGCAGGTTGGTGCAGGTGACCTTGGCGATGTCCAGGCCGCCGATCTGCACGGCCGGCTGCGGTGTGTTGACCAGCGCCACCTGCGAGACCTGCACCCTGTCCCCGTGCACGGAGACCAGGCCGGCCTTCTCGCAGTCGAAGCTGCCATCGGTGTTGGCGTTGACGCTCACCGACTGCCGCGTGTTCAGGTTGGAGCACACCACCTTGCCGCGCAGCAGGCCGATCAGCGCACCGTCCACGGGCTTGGCGCGTTTGCCGGCCACCTGCAGGAAGACGTGGGTGACGAGGTCCTGGTTGATGAAGGCCTTCTTCTCGGCGTCCCACTGCAGCGCGTTGGGTTCGACCAGGTCGCCCTCGAGGAAGACCGACGCGCCGGGGAAGGGGTCCGTCGCCAGCGCGCCACGCACATCGGCATTGACTTCCTGCGCACCGGCCGTGGCGTCCCCGGCGTTCGGGCCGCGGAACTTGATGCGCACGTTGTGCCCGTCCTTGAGCAGGTTGCCCAGCACGAAGCGGGCCTCGCCGGGCTTCTCGGGCGAGCCGGCCGGGAGCTCCGTGGCCGTCGGCAACTGCAGCTGCCGCCAGGGCGTGATGGGCTCCTGCTGGTTGTCGAACAGCTTCACCCCACCGGTGGCGTCGAACAACATGCTGTCGATGTGCGCAGGCCGTGGCAGCACGAAGCCCCGCCAGTTGCGCAGCACCAGGTTGGCCGCGGCGAGGTTGGCCAGGCCCAGCGTGAAGGTGCCGTCCGCCGACAGCGTGCCGGTGTCGAAGGTCGGCACGCGCGGATGCAGCGGCAGCGCCGAGCCACCGGCATCCAGCAGCGTCGCGTCGACGATGACGACCTGGTCCGAGGTGTTCAGGATGTCGGCCTGCGCGAAATGCGTGCCGATGTGGAACTGCTCGGCGCCGCGCACCTGGCCGGCAATGCTGCCGGGCTGGTTCGGGCTGGCCCAACCCTTGGCGGACTGCCAGGTGACGAAGAAGCGGTTGAAGCTGGCGCCCTTGTAGGTCCGCGTGCCGGACGCCACCACGCTGGGCGGGTTCCAGGGGCTCAGCGAGCCGGTGTAGGTGGACACCGGCGTGAGCGTAGCGCTGTGGCTGAGCACCTCCATGCGCAGCCGCGAGGCCGTTGCCGAGTTCGGGTTGACGAAGTCCCAGTTGGCCAGCGACTGCAGCGTCAGGCCGACGTTGTTGGCCAGGATGCCGAAGTCCTGGTCGCTGAAATGGCGGCGTTCGCCGACGCGGTTGGTGCAGGGCATGGAGGGCCCCGCCGGCATGATGTGGTGGACGAAAGCGTCCTCGCCGGTGTGCACCACCGCGCTGTGCGAGAGGCCGTAGTTGTGCCCGGCCTCGTGTGCGGCCGTGCCGCCGATGCCCAGCGCCCAGCGGTCCAGCGTGTTGCCGCCGCCGGAGAGCTCGGCGCTGCAGAACACGCCGTAGGAGCCGCCGAAGACACGGGCGTGGTCGATGACGTCAGCGTCGCCGGTGTCCACCGCCTCGGCGATGCCGAACAGCGAGGGATCGGTGTCCGCACCGATCGCGACGATATTGCGCCGCGCCGGCGGCGCCCCCAGCGAGTCCGGGTTGGTCGTCGTGGGTGGCAGCACCTGGACGTTGAACTCGCAGTAGTCGGTGGCCACCACGTCGAAGATGCGGTCACGCAGCTGGGCTGTCGTGCCGGCGGGTGCGCCGGGCAGCGAGCCGATGGCGAAGGTCCGCGCCGGCGAGACGTTCGTCGCGTAGTTCGGGAAGGTGGCGTCGTTGGCCGTCGGGTAGTAGAGGAAGAGCTTGTTCGGCTTCATCGCGTCGATGGCGCCGTAGTTGTGATAGCAGGTCGGGGCGGCCTGGGCGGACGTGGCGATCAGCACCGCGCCGAAGCAGCCGGCGAGTTTGAAGCGGGTGGGTAGGCGAATCATGAAAACTCCTTTGAACACAGCCCTGCGGGCAGGGACGCCTCAAACCTAGGCGGCGGCTTTTCCCGCTTCATCCCCCGTGCGCCATTCATCGGAAGGATGACTGGCGCTCCTAGGGGGACGCTGTTAGGGGGCTGGTTCTAGGGGGCTTTCGAGGCCCGTGTACCGCAAATCCCCGTGGTTAGGGTCGCGAGGCGCTATCGATGCGTGAGGCGCGTCGCAAAAGGGTCATGCGCACGTTGAAATGCGCGGCCGCGCATGCATCGGTGCCCGCGGCAGGCTGGTCCAGCTTCGTTCGGGGGGGTGTCCGAGGCCGGGGCGTGGGAGGCGGCCTCGTAGAATCGAGGGTTGCATGGCACCAGCGCCATGTGCCAAAGGAGCTAGAGCCACATGGCCGGACATTCCAAATGGGCCAACATCCAGCATCGCAAAGGCCGCCAGGACGAGAAGCGCGGCAAGATCTGGACCCGCATCATCCGTGAGATCACCGTGGCCGCGCGCCAGGGCGGCCCCGACATCAAGGACAACCCGCGCCTGCGTCTGGCCGTCGACAAGGCCAAGGCCGCCAACATGCCGGCCGATCGCATCAAGTACAACATCGACAAGGCCAGCGGCAACATCGATGGCTTGACCTACGAGGAAATCCGCTACGAGGGCTATGGCATCGCCGGCGCGGCCATCATGATCGACACGATGACGGACAACAAGGTCCGCACCGTGGCCGAGGTGCGCCACGCCTTCAGCAAATACGGCGGCAACATGGGCACGGACGGCTCGGTGGCCTTCCAGTTCAAGCATTGCGGCCAGCTGCTGTTCGCGCCCGGCACGTCGGAAGACAAGGTCATGGAAGTGGCGCTGGACGCCGGCGCCGAGGACGTCATCACCGGTGACGACGGCGCCATCGAGGTCTTGACCTCGCCCGCCGACTACGAGGCTGTCAAGGCCGCATTGGAAGCCGCCGGCCTCGTGCCGGAGCTGTCGGAAGTGACCATGCGCCCCGAGAACGCCATCGAGCTGACCGGCGAGGACGCCGAGCGCATGCAAAAGCTGCTGGATGTCATCGAAGACCTGGACGATGTGCAAGCCGTCTATCACAACGCCGAGCTGAACTGATGCGAGTTTTAGTCATTGGCAATGGTGGCCGCGAACACGCGCTGGCCTGGAAGCTGGCCCAGGGAGAGCGGGTCAGCCAGGTCTATGTGGCGCCCGGCAACGGCGGCACCGCGCGCGACGAGCGCCTGGAGAACGTGCCCATCACCGACGTGAAGGCGCTGGCCGACTTCGCCGTCGAACAGAAGATCACGCTGACCGTCGTCGGCCCCGAGGCGGCGCTGGCTGCCGGCGTCGTCGACGAGTTCCGCTCGCGCGGGCTGCGCATCTTCGGCCCGACCAAGGCCGCGGCCCAGCTGGAAAGCTCCAAGGCCTTCGCCAAGGACTTCATGAAGCGTCACGGCATCCCGACGGCGGCCTACGAGACCTTCACCGACCCGGCCGCCGCCCACGCCTACGTGGACGGCCGCGGCGCCCCCATCGTCATCAAGGCCGATGGCCTGGCGGCGGGCAAGGGCGTCGTCGTCGCGATGACGCTGGACGAGGCCCACGAGGCGATCTCGTGGATCCTGGAAGACAACAAGCTGGGCGTGACGCACAACGCCGGTGGCGCGCGCGTCGTCATCGAGGACTTCCTCGCCGGCGAGGAGGCCAGCTTCATCGTCGTCTGCGACGGCCGGCAGGTCGTGTCGCTCGCCACCAGCCAGGACCACAAGCGCCTGCTGGACGGCGACGCCGGCCCCAACACCGGTGGCATGGGCGCCTACTCGCCCGCGCCGGTCGTCACGCCGAACGTGCATGCCAAGGTCATGCACGAGATCATCCAGCCGACCATCGCCGGCATGGCGCGAGACGGCCACCCGTTCACCGGATTCCTGTACGCCGGGCTGATGATCGACGACCAGGGCCAGCCGCGCACCGTCGAGTTCAACACCCGCATGGGCGACCCCGAGACGCAGCCCATCATGATGCGGCTCAAGAGCGACCTGTTCGAGCTGTTGATGCACGCGACGGACGGCACGCTGGACCAGGTCGAACTGCAGTGGGACCGCCGCGTCGCGCTGGGCGTCGTGCTCGCCGCCGAGGGCTATCCGCTGAACCCGCGCAAGGGCGACGCCATCACCGGGCTGCCCGACGACGAGGACGAGGCCATGGTCTTCCACGCCGGCACGGCGGCGGTCGACGGCCAGTTGCTGACCAGCGGCGGCCGCGTGCTGTGCGTGACGGCGCTGGGCGAGTCCGCCCGCACCGCCGCGCAGCGGGCGTACGAGCTGGCCGCCGGCATCCAGTTCGCCGGCCGGCAGTTCCGTTCGGACATCGGCCACCGGGCCATCAAGCGTTGATCACTGCGCCCGCCGTCCTGACCGGGTCGCTGCGCCCGCACGGCCGAGAGAGCCGGCTGGCACGCTGGGTGCTCGGCCTGTTCGGCTGGACGGTGGACGCACCCGGCGTGCCGGCGGAGCAGGGCGTCATCCTGGTCTATCCGCACACGTCCAACTGGGACTTCGTCATCGGCCTGCTGGCCAAGTGGGCGATCGGCATCGAGCTGCGCTTCTGGGGCAAGGACGGCCTCTTCAAGGCGCCGTTGATCGGCCACTGGATGCGCTGGATCGGCGGCGTGGGCGTGGATCGCAGCAGCTCGCACGGCATCGTGGCCGACACGGTGCGGCAGATGCAGGCCGCCGCGGCGCGCGGCGAGCGCTTCTGGCTGGCGGCCGCGCCCGAGGGCACGCGCTCGCTGGCGACCGGCTGGCGCACCGGCGCCTACCAGGTGGCCGTGCAGGCCGGCGTGCCGGTGGGCTTGTGCTATTTCGACTTCCAGCGCCGCCTCGTGTCGTTGACCCGCTTTGTGCAGCTGACCGGCAACGTGCCCGCTGATTTCGCCTGTTTTGCGGACTACCTCGGTTCACGCGTGGGCAAACGCCCCGAGCTGGCCAGCCCCATTCAGCCCAAGGTGCCGCGCGCATGAACACACAAGCCGTTCGCGACTATCTGCTGGGACTGCAGCAACGCATCGTCACCGCGCTGGAGGCGGTCGACGGCAACGCCTTCCTGAGCGACGGCTGGACCCGCGAGCCCGGTGGCCGGCTGGAGGGCGACGGCTTGTCGCGCCTCATCGAGGGCGGCGCCGTCTTCGAGCGCGGCGGTGTGAACTTCTCGCACGTGAAGGGCCGCGTGCTGCCGCCGTCGGCCACGCAGCACCGCCCTGAGCTGGCCGGCGCGCCGTTCGAGGCGATGGGCGTGTCGCTGGTCATGCACCCGCACAACCCCTTCGTGCCGACCGTGCACATGAACGTGCGCATGTTCGCGGCGCTGCCGCCGGATGCCCCGGCGGTGACCTGGTTTGGCGGCGGCATGGACCTGACGCCCTACTACGGCTACGAGCGCGACGCGCAGCACTTCCACCGTGTCTGCCGCGATGCGCTCAGCGCCCACGGCGCCGAACTGCATCCGAAGTTCAAGACCTGGTGCGACGACTACTTCTTCCTGAAGCACCGCCAGGAGCCGCGCGGCGTCGGTGGCATCTTCTTCGACGACTTTGCCGACGGTGGCTTCGATGCCGGCTTCGCGCTGATACGGGCGGTCGGCGACGCCTTCCTGGCCGCCTACCAGCCCATCGTCGAACGCCGGCAGGGCTATGCCTACGGCGAGCGCGAGCGCGACTTCCAGGCCTATCGCCGCGGCAGGTATGTCGAGTTCAATCTCGTCTGGGACCGCGGCACGCTGTTTGGCCTGCAATCCGGCGGCCGCACCGAATCCATCCTGATGTCCATGCCGCCGCAGGTGAAATGGCGCTACGACTGGGCGCCCGAGCCGGGCACGCCCGAGGCGCGGCTGTATACCGACTTCCTGCGCCCGCGCGACTGGGCCGATGAAACCCCGACTGCACTTTGGTTGTGAAGCTAGCACTCTTCGGCGGCAGTTTCGACCCGCCCCACCTCGGCCACCTGGCCTTCGCCCGCTTCGCGCTGGACGCGCTGGCGCCCGACCGCCTGGTCTGGCTGCCCGCCGGCCGGCAATGGCAGAAGCCCGACCAGATCATGGCCGCGGCCGTGCACCGGGCCGGCATGCTCAAGCGCCTGACCGCCGGCGAGCCCCGTTTCGTCATCGACGAGCGTGAACTGCACCGCCGCGGCCCCAGCTTCACGGCCGACACGCTGCGCGAGTTCGCCGCCCAGTACCCGGGCACAGAGCTGATGTTCCTGATCGGCCAGGACCAGTACGCCCGGCTGCCGACCTGGTACCAGGTCGAGACCGTCACCGCGCTGGCCACGCTGGTCGTCGTACCGCGCGCGGGCGAGGCCGTCGTCACGCCGCCGGGCCTGCCCGCGCACCGGCTGCAGGTGCTGGCTTTGCCCGAAACTCCCCTTTCGTCCACCGCCGTACGCGATGCCATCGCGCACGGCGAGGACATCAGCCCCATGGTGGGCGCCGAGGTGGCGAGCTATATTGCCTCGCACCGCCTCTACGAGAAGAAGTACTGAATGGACATCCGCAAGCTGCAACGCGCCATCGTCGATGGTCTCGAGGACGTGAAGGCCCAGAACATCGTCGTGTTCAACACCGAACACCTGTCGCCGCTGTTCGAGCGCGTCATCGTCGCCTCGGGCACCAGCAACCGGCAGACCAAGGCGCTCGCGTCCAGCGTGCGTGAAACGGTCAAGGGCCGCGGCATGCAGGTCATGCGCACGGAGGGCGAGGACAACGGCGAATGGATCATCGTCGACTGCGGCGCTGCCGTCGTCCACGTGATGCAGCCGGCCATCCGCGACTACTACCACCTCGAAGAGATCTGGGGCGACAAGCCCGTCAAGCTCAAGCTCGGCAGCAGCGAGACCAAGCTGGTGAAGGCCTCCGAGGAACCCGCCGCAGCGCCGGTCAAGACGGCGCGCAAGGGCACGGCCTCCAAGCCGATCACCGCCAAACCCGCCCCCAAACCGGCGGCCAAGGTCAGCAACAAGGCCGTGCCTTCGGCCGCCGCCAAGAAGGCGGTGGCCAAGAAGGCTGCGGTGGGCACCCAGGCGCCCAAGAAGGGCGTGACCCGCAGCGTGGGCGTGAAGACGGCCGCTCCGGTCAAGACCCTGAAGGTCGGCGCAGGCCAGGGCGTTGGCAAGGCGGCGGCGGCCAAACGGGCCAAGCCTGCCGCCAAACCGGCCGCCAAGGCAGCGCCCCGCGCGCCCGCCAAACCCGCCGGCCGCGCGTCGCCCAAGAAGGGCTGATGCGGCTGCTGCTCGTCGCGGTAGGCCAGCGCCAGCCGGCCTGGGCCGACACGGCCTACGAGGACTTCGCCAAGCGCTTCCCGCCCGAACTGAAGCTGGAGCTGAAGGCGGTCAAGGCCGAGACGCGCGGCAGCAAGACGGCCGAGCAGCTGATGGCCGCCGAAGCGGCACGCATCGAGGCGGCCCTGCCCAAGGGAGTGCGCCGCATCATCCTGGACGAGCGCGGCGAACGCCGCACGTCGATGCAACTGGCCGAGCGCCTGAAGCTGTGGATGGGC
The DNA here is from genome assembly GCF_056406315.1 of Roseateles sp. P1_C6. Lineage (NCBI taxonomy): Bacteria > Pseudomonadati > Pseudomonadota > Betaproteobacteria > Burkholderiales > Sphaerotilaceae > Roseateles > Roseateles sp. P1_C6. The sequence goes on along the minus strand of NZ_JBFUAK010000015.1, from coordinate 19,685 downwards.
GAGGGCCGCGACGCGGCCCTCATCATCGGCGGGCCGGACGGCCTGCACCCCGACCTGAAGGCCACCGCCGACGAGACGCTGCGCCTGTCGGACCTGACGCTGCCGCACGCCTTCGCCCGCGTGCTGCTGGCCGAAGGCCTGTACCGCGCCTGGACCGTGACGACCGGCCATCCGTATCACCGCGAATGAAGCCCTTCATCTACCTCGCCTCGCAGAGCCCGCGCCGCAGCCAGTTGCTGGCACAGCTGGGCGTGGCCCATGAGCTGCTGCTGCCCGGCGCCGATGAAGACGCCGAAGCGCTGGAGGCCGTGCAGGCCGGCGAGAAGCCCGAGGCCTATTGCGCGCGGGTCACTTCGGCCAAGCTGGACGCGGCGCTCGTGCGACTGGCCACGCGCGGTCTGCCGCCTGCGCCCATCCTGTGCGCCGACACGACGGTGGCTGTCGATGACCTCATCCTCGGCAAGCCTGCCGACGACGCCGATGCGCGCCGCATGCTGGGTCTGCTGGGCGGTCGCGAGCACCGGGTCATCACCGCCGTGGCAGTGGCCGATGGCGGCCGCCGTGCGGCGGCCTTGAACGTGTCGCATGTGGAGTTCGCGCCGCTGGATGCCGCGCAGATCGACCGCTATGTCGCCAGCCGCGAACCCTTCGGCAAGGCCGGCGCCTATGCCATCCAGAGCCAGGCAGCGGCCTGGATCGTGAAGATTGCCGGAAGCTACTCGGGCATCATGGGGTTGCCCCTCTTTGAGACGGCGCAGCTGCTAGAACAATTCGACTTTGAGTTTTGATGCGTGCCGCCTCTGCACGGCGGCACGCATCAGCATTCAAAGGTTCGCGATGGAAGACATCCTGATCAATTGGTCCCCGCAGGAGACGCGGGTGGCCGTGGTCGAGAACGGCGCCGTGCAGGAACTGCACGTCGAGCGCACGTTGGAACGGGGACTGGTCGGCAACGTCTACCTCGGCAAGGTCGTGCGCGTGCTGCCTGGCATGCAGTCGGCCTTCATCGACATCGGCCTGGAGCGCGCGGCCTTCCTTCACGTGGCGGACCTGCACAGCGCCTCGCAGTTTGGCCATGGCCGCCATGCGCAGAGCCCGGACACGCCGCCCACGCCCATCGAGCGCCTGGTCTTCGAAGGCCAGCCGCTGACCGTGCAAGTCATCAAGGACCCCATCGGCACCAAGGGCGCGCGGCTGTCCAGTCAGATCAGCATCGCCGGCCGCATGCTGGTCTACCTGCCGCAGGACGAGCACATCGGCATCAGCCAGAAGATCGGCTCGCCCGAGGCGCGCGAGGCGTTGCGCGCGCGCATGCAGGTGCTGGTAGGCAGCAAGGAGGAGGGCGGCGGTGGCGGCTTCATCCTGCGCACCAACGCGGAAGATGCGTCGGACGAGGAGCTGGCCGCCGACATCGCCTACCTGCGCAAGACCTGGCAGCGGATCCGCACCGGCGCGCTGACGACACCACCGGCCAGCCTGCTGCACCAGGATCTGAGCCTGGTCGAGCGCGTGCTGCGCGACCTGACCAACGAGCGTACGGGCCACATCCGCATCGACTCCAAGATGCAGTACGACGTGCTGCGCGCCTTTGGCGAGACCTTCATGCCGGCCGCGACGGCCAAGCTGGAGCATTACCGCGGCGAGCGGCCCATCTTCGACCTGTGCAACGTCGACGCCGAGATCGCGCGGGCACTGGCGCGCAAGGTGGAGCTGAAGTCCGGCGGCTCGCTGGTGTTCGACCAGACCGAGGCGATGACCACCATTGACGTCAACACCGGTGGCTTCGTTGGTGCCAAGAACTTCGACGACACCATCTTCAAGACCAATCTTGAAGCGGCAGGCTCCATCGCCCGCCAGCTGCGCCTGCGCAACCTGGGCGGCATCATCATCGTCGACTTCATTGACATGACCCGCGAGGAGCACAAGACCGCGGTGCTGGCCGAGTTCCGCAAGCAGCTGGGTCGCGACCGCACCAAGGTCACGGTCGGCGGCTTCACGCAGCTGGGCCTGGTGGAGATGACGCGCAAGCGCACGCGCGAGTCGCTGGCGCGCATGCTGTGCGAGCCCTGCCCGACCTGCGAGGGCCGCGGCCAGGTGAAGACGGCGCGCTCGGTCTGCTACGACATCCTGCGCGAGATCCTGCGCGAGGCGCGGCAGTTCTCGCCGCGCGAGTTCCGCGTCGTCGCGGCGGCCAACGTCGTCGAGATGATGCTGGACGAGGAAAGCGCCCATCTGGCGGGCCTGTCGGACTTCATCGGCAAGCCCATTTCGCTGACCGCGGAGCCGACCAACCAGACCGAGCATTACGACATCGTCCTGCTCTGAACGCCCGGCCGCGGCGATGCGGCCTTGTCTGACGTTACAACTTGCGCGGCTGCGGCAAAATCGCGCGCCATGCTCGAACCTCTCGCGTACGTCTCCCGCCGCCGCAGCCTTGCGGCCCTGGCCGCCTTCGGTGCCGGCCCGGCACTCGCGCAACTGCGCATCGACATCGCCGGCGTCGGCGGCACCCGGGTGCCGGTGGCCATCGTCGATTTCCGCGACGAGTCCAAGTCGCCCCAGCCCATCGCTGCCATCGTGCGCGCCGACCTGGAACGCAGCGGCCTGTTCCGCAGCGTCGACGCGCCTGGCGGCCTGGCCGAGACCAGCAGCCCGGTCTGGCCCGACTGGCGCGCCCGCCAGGCCGACGCGCTGGCCGCCGGCTCGGTCAACCGCCTGGCCGACGGCCGGCTGGACATCCGCTTCAAGCTCTGGGACGTCGTCAAGGGTGCGGAACTGGTCGGCGAGGCCCATGCCGTGCTGCCCGAGGACGCGCGACTGGCGGCCCACCGCATCGCCGACACCATCTACCAGAAGCTGACCGGCGAGCGCGGCGTGTTCGCCACGCGCATGGCCTACGTCACCAAGGCCGGCCCGCGCTACAGCCTGGTCATCGCCGATGCGGACGGCGAGGGCGCCAAGGTCGCGCTGGCCAGCCCCGACCCCATCATCTCGCCGGCCTGGGCGCCCAACGGCCGCGAGCTGGCCTACGTGTCGTTCGAGAGCCGCAAGGCCACCGTGCGCATCCAGGACGTGCAGACCGGCGGCCGCCGCGTGCTGGCCGACTTCAAGGGCACCAACAGCGCACCGGCTTGGTCGCCAGACGGCCAGCAGCTCGTGCTCAGCCTGTCGCGCGACGGTGGCACGCAGCTCTTCGTCATCAACCGCGACGGCTCGGGCCTCAGGCGCCTGACGCAGAGCGGCGCCATCGACACCGAGGCCTGCTACGCGCCCGACGGCAGCAAGATCTATTTCGTCAGCGACCGCGGCGGCGGCCCACAGGTCTACCGCATGCCCGCCAGCGGCGGCACGGCCGAGCGCGTCACCTTCAACGGCAGCTACAACATCAGCCCGGCCGTCAGCCCGGATGGCCGCACGCTGGCCTTCATCACCCGCACCAGCGGCGCGTTCCGCCTGTGCGTGATGGACCTCGGCACCGGCCAGGTCCAGCAGATCAGCGACGCCAACGACGACGAGAGCCCAGCGTTCTCACCCAACGGCAAGCTCATCGTCTACGCCAGCCGCGCCGGCGGCAAGGAAGTGCTGATGACGACCACGCTGGACGGCAAGTTCAAGACACCGCTGCTTGTCACATTGGCTGAGGTTCGTGAGCCCACATGGGGCCCATTTACGCGCCAGTAACTTGACAGTTCGCACCATGTTGGACAATGCCACGCCCGTGCCACTGCTGGCCGCGCCCCCATCCCCCCGCCCCCTGTCTGTTGTGGAGACTACTCGAATGAAACTGACCCGCTTTGCGCTCCCCCTGATCGCCGCAGCCGCCCTGGCTGGCTGCAGCTCCGCCGTCAAGCTGGACGAGCCCGCGCCGGTCGAGACGCGCACGCCGACGGCCCCCCCGTCGACCGCGTCGCAAGGCACGACCGCACCGGCCGCCGAGTCGCGCGTCGCCACCGTCGACCTGAACGCCCAGTACACCGAGCAGGTCAAGGACAAGCGCGTCGTCTATTTCGACTTCGACAGTGACATCGTCAAAGAGGAATACCGCGGCCTCGTCGACATCCACGCCAAGCGTCTGAACAACAACAAGCGCCTGGCGCTGAACCTCGAAGGCCACACCGACGAGCGCGGCGGCCGCGAATACAACCTGGCCCTGGGCCAGCGCCGTGCCGAGGCCGTTGCCAAGTCGCTGACGCTGCTGGGCGTTGGTGGCTCCCAGGTCGAAGCCGTCAGCTTCGGCAAGGAGCGCCCGGCCGCGCAAGGCAGCAGTGAAGAAGCCTGGGCCAAGAACCGCCGCGTCGAGCTCAAGGACAAGTGATGCGCGGTCTGCGTCTGTCGTTTGTCGCTCTGGCTGCGGGCCTTGCCTTCATGCAGCCGGCCCGCGCGGGCCTGTTCGAGGATGACGAAGCCCGCAAGGCCATCCTCGAACTGCGCGCCAAGGTCCAGGCCAACGAGGACGCGGCCAAGCGGAACTTCGAGCAGCTCAACGCGCTCGTGCAGGATCAGCTCCAGCCGCTGCGCCGCAGCATGCTGGACCTGAACGGCCAGATCGACGCGTTGCGCGCCGAGATCGCCAAGCTGCGCGGCGCCAACGAGCAGCTGGCCCGCGACCTGGCCGACACGCAGCGCAAGCTGACCGACCAGTCGCAGTCCGTCGAAGCGCGGCTGAAGCCGCTGGAGCCGCAGAAGGTCAGCCTGGATGGCCGCGAGTTCCAGGTCAACCCGGACGAGCGCAGCCAGTACGAAGCCGCCATCGGCCTGGTGCGCCGTGGTGACTTCACCGAGGCCGTCGGCGCGTTGAATGCCTTCCTGAAGCGTTATCCCGCCAGCGGCTACATCGACTCGGTGCGCTTCTGGCTCGGCAATGCGCAGTACGGCAAGCGCGACTACAAGGACGCGATCGCCACGTTCAAGGCCTTCATCGCCGGCAACCCGGACCATCCGCGCGCCGGTGAAGCCCTGCTCGCGCTGGCCAACTGCCAGATCGAGCTGAAGGACAACAAGGCCGCGCGCCGCAGCCTGGAAGACCTCATCAAGGCCTATCCCGGCACCGAAGCGGCCCAAGCGGGCAAAGAGCGCCTGGCCGCACTGAAGTGATGACGACAGGTCAGCTCGACGCTGATCTGGAGCGTCGCTTTGGCGGCCTGCGCCGCCTGCACGGGGACGCCGCCTACCAGCGCCTGCGCACCGCACGTTTTGCGGTCGTCGGCCTGGGCGGCGTCGGCTCCTGGGCCGTCGAGGCGCTGGCCCGCAGCGGTGCGGCCGAGCTGACGCTGATCGACCTGGACCAGGTCTCCGAATCCAACATCAACCGCCAGATCCAGGCTTTGGGTTCGACCGTGGGCATGGCCAAGGCCGAGGCGCTGCGGCTGCGCATCGCCGACATCCACCCCGGCTGCGCGGTGCGCGTCGTCGAGGAGTTCGTCGAGCCCGACAACTGGCCCGCGCTGATCGGCACTGCCGAGTTCGACGGCCTCATCGACTGCTGCGACCAGGTCCGCGCCAAGGCCACGCTGGCCGCCTGGGCCACCGCGCGCGGCCTGCCGTTCGTCACCGTCGGCGCCGCTGGTGGCAAGCGCGAGCCGCATCGCGTGCAGATCGACGACCTCAGCGCGACCACGCACGACCCGCTGCTCGCGTCGCTGCGCCAGCGCCTGCGCAAGCACCACGCCGCGCCGCGCGCGGGCAAGATGGACGTGGCCTGCGTCTACTCGCGCGAGCCGGTGCACATGCCCGAGCCAGGTGAGGGTGCCGAATGCGAGGTGGATGGCAGCCTGAACTGCCACGGCTACGGCTCCAGCGTCACCGTCACGGCGACCTTCGGCCTGTGCGCCGCCGCCGAGCTGCAGCGATTGCATCTGGCGGCTGAGAAAAACAATCTGAAAAACTTGCTGGAGCTGTAAAAAGCTGCCTATAATGGCAGGCTCTGCTTGACGCGGGATGTTAGCTCAGTCGGTAGAGCAGCGGACTTTTAATCCGTTGGTCGCAGGTTCGAATCCTGCACATCCCACCAGGTTTTATGGCGGTGATTCAGCAGAATCCACGCTACAATCACTGGCTCAGCAAGGCGCAAGCCGAACTGAATCAGGGCTCTTAGCTCAGTTGGTAGAGCAGCGGACTCTTAATCCGTAGGTCGAGTGTTCGAGTCACTCAGGGCCCACCAAATCAGCTTCCGGCAACGTCCGGTAGCGCAAAAACCCCTTACGAAGCAACGCGTAAGGGGTTTTTTGTTGCCTGTGCGGGCAAGCCTGGACACCCCCAAGAGGCCGCCGCGTCTTCGGACAAGCCCCCGGGATAATGGGCCGAGACATGCCTGCAGCACCCAAGCCACGACCGGCGAAAGCCGCCCCCGCCACGCCGTGAAGCGCCTCCTGAGTCCCCTGATGGTGGGCCGGGCCAGCGAGCTTGGCGTGCTGGCGGACGCGTTCGCCGAGGCCTGCGTGGGAGCGATGCGCACCATCGTGATCAGCGCGGAAGGCGGCGGCGGCAAGAGCCGGCTGATCCGGGAAGCGACGGAACGTCTCGACGGCCAGGCGCTGGTGCTGACCGGCTGGTGCGTCGAGCAAGGCGAGCCGGGACTGCCGTTCGCGCCGTTTGTCTCGGCGGTGCGGCGCCTGGTGCAGCAGCGAGGGGTCGCCGACCTCGTCACGCTCATCGGGCACGCCGGCGTGCGTGAGCTGGCGCGGCTGCTGCCGGAGCTGGGCCCGGCGCCATCGGAGGGCGACCCGGGCATGGCGCGTTCGCGGCTGTTCGAGTCCATGCGCCTGCTGCTTGAAAGCCTGGCCGCCCAGGCGCCGGTGGTGCTGGTGCTGGAAGACCTGCATTGGGCCGATCGCGCGACACGCGACCTCCTCGTCTACCTGTCCCGCAACCTGCACGGCGCTCGCCTGCTGCTGCTCGTGTCGTACCGGACCGAGGCCCTGGCGGGAGCGCACCCGCTGCGCAGCGAGCTGGCGGAGCTGGTCAGGATAGACGGCGTGACGACGCTCGCGCTGCCGCGCCTGTCGCGCGCCGATGTGGCGCTGCACCTGAGCGCCATGCTGGGCCAGGAGGCGGCGCCCGACGTCGTAAACGCCGTCCATGCCCGGGGCGGTGGCGTGCCGCTGTTCACCGAGGCACTGGTCACCCAGACGGGTGCCGTGCGGACGCGGCTGACGGGTTCGCTGCGCGATCTGCTGCTGGGTGCGGTGAACGAGTTGCCCGAGCAGGCCCGCGAGATCCTGCACGCGATGGCGGTGGGTGGGTTTCGCGTCGGGCATGGCCTGCTGGCCGCCGTCGTGGGCACCGATGGACTGGATGCCGCGCTGAGGGCGGCGGTCGCGTCCAACGTGGTGGTCACGACCGATGACGGCGGCTACGCCTTCCGCCATGCGTTGATCCGGGAGGCGATTCGCGACGACCTGCTGCCCGGCGAACGGCAGCGGCTGCACCGCGCCTTCGCCGAGGCGTTGGAGGCCGATGCGTCGCTGGCCGCGGACGCCTGGGTGGCGGCCAGCATCGCCTTGCACTGGCGCGCGGCGGATGACCCCGCCCGAGCGCTCGACGCGGCTTGGCGGGCCGCGCAGCAAGCCACGGTCCGTTTGGCCTATGCCGAGCAGCTGACGATGCTCGAACATGCGCTGGAACTGTGGCCACGCGTCGCGCCGGCGCAGCGCCCGCGGGGCGTCGACCGCGCGCGGATGCTCGAGGCCGCGGCCGACGCCGCCTGCTGGGCCGTCGAGCCCGAACGGGGGCAGCGACTCGTCGAAGCCGGTCTCGCGGAGCTCGATGCGGCGACCGAAGGCGAGCGCATGGCCGCGCTGCTGCTGGAGCGCGCCATGATGCGCCAGCAAGGCATGCATGCGGGCGAGGTGGACGACCTTCGTGAGGCGCTGCGTCTGGCCGCGGCGCCCACGCGCACGCGGGCGGCGGCGCTCGGCCAGCTCTGCCGCGCGCTGGCCGTGCACGGTCGCGTCGACGAACTACGGGCGCCCGCGGATGAGCTGGACTCGCTGGCGGCGCAACTCGGCGAGGCCGAGTGGCGGGTTGAGTCCTTGGTGTCCAGCGCGCTGACCCGGCCCGCCTGCGACGAGGTCGCGGTGGTGCTGCTGCAACGAGGCTTGAGCGACGCGCAGACGGGTGCCTCGGGGCGCATGGAGATGATTGCCCGCGTCGCGCTGGCCGATCTGCTCGATGCGCGCGGCGAGCACGCAGCCGCCGTCGAGGCCGCCGGCGTGGCTTGGCAGCGGGCACGCCAGCTTGGGCAGGCGCGCTACATGGGCGCATCCGTCGCGCAGCTGCTTGCCCGCGCGCTGATGGCCGTCGGGCGCTGGGATGACGCGCTCGACCTGATTGCCGAAGCGCTCGAGCTGGATCCCTCGCCGCTTGGTGGCCTGCAGTTGTCGCAGGTGGGTGGCCTGATCGCGGTCGGTCGCGGCAATCTGGCCACGGCGGCGCATGCGCTGAAGACCCTGGAGGCTGCCGAAGGGGTTCGACAGGACGCGCCGCGCCGCGCTGCCGCCCAAGCCCAGTTGTCGATGGCGATTGCGCTGCTTCAAGGCGAAACGGCCGCAGCCGTCGAGGCCGGCCATCGCATCGGTTCGCTCAGGGGATGGCTGCCGCCACGGCTGCTCTGGCCGCTGATCGCCCATGCCTGGCGCGCCTGTGCCGAGTCAGGCCGGGCCGACGCGCTGCGCGATCTGCTGCGGGAGTCGTCCGAGCATCTGGTGCAGCCCGGTTCGGTGGAGCTTGCCTGCGCGCTGACGGCCCAGGCCGAGCAGGCCCGCCTGGGTGGTCGCCCGGACGTGGGCGCCTGGGGCGCCGCGGTCGCGGCCTGGCAGCAGGTCGGCAACCTGCCGTGGTTGGCCTATGCGCTGATGCGACAGGGCTCGGCCCTGCTCGCGGCCGGTGACCGTGGCGAAGCGACCGTGACCTTGCGCCGCGCGGCACAGATCGCGCGGCAACTGGGCGCCGAGCCGCTGAGCGGGCAGCTCGCCACCGTGGCCAGCCGGGGCCGGGTCGAACTCTGGCCGGATGAGGGCGTGCCCTCGGCCTCGCTCCAGGGCCTGACGGTGCGTGAGGTCGAGGTGTTGAAGCTGGTCGTCCAGGGGCGCTCGAACCGCGAGATCGCCGCGGCGCTGTTCATCACCGTGAAGACCGCCAGCGTGCACGTGTCGAACATCCTGGCCAAGCTGGAGGTGCCGTCGCGCGGCGCCGCCGCGGCGGCGGCGCATCGGCTGGGCCTGGCCGGCGTTGCTTGACGCACGAGTCGGCTACTAGGCGACGTCGCGCTGCAGCGACCGGATGTCGGCGATCAGTTCAGGGAAGGCCTTGGCAGAGAAGGAATGGCCGCGATCGGTGAAGGCGCGTGACGTCGCGCCCGGGAGCTTGTCCGCCCACCGGGCCAGGTGCGAGAAGGGCACCCACTCGTCGTCCTTGCTGTGATACATCACGATCGCCCCCATGCTGGGCAAGGCCGCGGCGAAGTCGACGGCCAGCTCGAAGTCGTCGCCGCCCCAGTCGCCATCAGCGCATTTGTACGGCGCGCCGACCAGGAACAGGCCGGCCAGCGACAAGTCGCGGCGCTCTTCTGCCAGGTACTTCAGCACCGCCGCGCCGCCCAGCGAATGGGCCACGACGATGCGCGGCTCACCGAACGTTTTCAGCTCGGCCGCCATCTCGTCCTTCCATGTGCCGTAGGCGATGTTCTCCAGGCCGGTGAACTTGGGATACCTGAGCGCGTGGTCCGGCGCGATGGCGTTCTCCAGATAGGTGGCCAAGGCCTGGTCCTCGGCGTGTGCGCCCTCGCCAGCGCCCTGAATGAACAAGATGTCATGGTTCTGCATGGATTGAACTCCTGGGTTGAATGGATGTGATGGATCGTTTGGGCTGCGGTCTAGCCTTGTGCGGGCGACGCGGTCTCCATGCTTCGTGGCCCCCGCGACGTGGCCAGCCAGGAGCCGCACAGGATGAGGGCGAAGGCGACGAGGATGCGACCCTCGAGCGGCTCGCCGAGCAGCACCACGCCCGCGGCGACGGCCACGGCCGGCGACGCGTAGGTGATGACGACGGCCCGCTCCGAGCCGATCTCGCGTATCAGCAGGAAGAAGGCCGCGAAGGCGACCGCGGTGCAGGCGATGCCCAGCGCGACGATCGCGCCGCTGGACTGCGTGCTGGGCCATGCCGCGGGCCAGCTGCCCAGGGCCGGTGCCAGATAGGTCAGCGCCGTGGCGGCCAGGCATGCCGTCGTCATCGGTATCGCCGGGACATCGCTGAGCCAGCGCGCGGCGATCATCGACCCGCCCGCATAGCAGGCGGCCGCCAGCAGCACCTCCAGCACGGACACCAGGTCGCCGTCGAGTGCCGGCAGCGCCAGCGTCGCGACGCCCGCGAGACCGCACAGCAGGCCGGCGAAGCGGCTGGCGCCGAGGCTGTCGTGGTCGCGGCGCAGCCGATTCAGTGCCACGGTGATGATGGGCGTGGCGGCCACCAGCAGCCCGGCCATGGAACTGCTGATGCGCAGCTCGCCGTGCACGATCAAGCCCTGGGGCACGATCATCTCGACGACCGCGAAGGCGAGGATGGGCCGCCAGTGCGCCCGTACCGCGGCAAAGCCGTCGCCGCGCAGCGCGAACGGCAGCAGCACCGCGGCGCCCAGCGCAGCGCGGGCAAAGACGATGAAGGGCACCGACACTTCCGCGACGGCCACCTTGATCAGCAGATAGGGGATGCCCCAGAGCACGCTGAGCAGGATGAACAGGGTCAGGCCGCGCCGGCTCATGACGCCCGCCTGGCCAGAAAGCTGACCCAGTCGTTGCCATCGCCGCCCACGCTCTCGGCCTGCCACGCGACCGACAGGGCCGCCGCGGCGAGCCGTTCGGCGAAGCGCTCGCCGTGCCAGCACACGGTGAGGCAGTCGTCGTCCGTCTCGCCTTCGCCCTGGCGCATCGCCACCAGGAAGGCCCCGCCGGGCTTCAGCGCCGCGTGGATCTTGTGCAGCACGGCATCGATCTGCTCGCGGTCGACATGGATCAGCACGCCCATGGCGAGCACGCCGTCGTAGGGGCCGCCGAGTTCGTCGGTCATCACATTCAGCAGCTCGGCCGTCTTGCCGCGCTCCGCCATCAGGTCCAGGAAGGCTTGTGTGGCGTCGGTGCGCCGCACGACCGCGCCGAGCGACTCGACGAAGTCCGCGTCGCGCCCCGTGCCGGAGCCGATCTCCAGCACCGACCCGCCGTGCGGCAGGCGCTGCACCAGGCGCCGCAGCGCGGCCTGGATATGCGGCGGGCGCTGCGCGTGGACCAGCGTGTCGTACTGGCGCGCATACGCTTCGTAGGACTGCACGGTTCGCCGCGTGTTCGCCGCGGCAGTGGCGGTCAGCTTTGGCATCGCTTCCTTTCCAGTGATCGATGCGTTCAGCGTAGGTCTAAGGCATGGCAGGGCTCATGGGGCAAATTGCCTAGGCGCAGCGGCCGCGCGGGCTAGGCAAAAGCCCGGAGGCCGGTGCGCCACCGGTCCTGGCGATCAGGCGGGCAGTGCTGTCGCCGGGTCTTGCCGCAGCAGGCGGTCCCACCACGGCGTGTCGCCGATCTCCGCGCGCAGATGGTCGATGAACAGCCGGGCCTTGGCCGCGTGGCTGCGCCCCGGCAGGCGCACGGCGTGGATGCCCGGCATGCCGGGTGAGGCGGGCGCGCTGGCCTCCTCGGGAAAGAGGGCGACCAGTTCGCCCGAGCGCAGCTGGTCGCAGACGACCCAGGTGGCGATGTGCATGATGCCCAGCCCCTGCAGCGCGGCCTGCAGCATGCCGTCCTTGTCATCGGTGCGGAATGGCCCGCGCACCGGCAGCGGCTGGTTGCGGTTGATGCCGGCATAGCGCCAGACGAAGCTGGGTGCCGGCGGCGTCGCGACCGTGATGCAGGCATGGTCCAGCAGGTCCAGCGGACTGGCGGGGCGGCCGGCGCGGGCCAGGTAGGCGGGGCTGGCGCAGGTGACCAGGCGCACGGGCGCCAGCGTCGTCGCGCGCAGGTCGCTGTCGGGCAGCAGGCCGATGCGGATGGCGACGTCCATGCGCTGCTCGGACAGGTCCACGATCTGGTCGAACAGGTGCAGGTCGACCTCGATGTCCGGATAACGGCGCAGGAAGCTGGCCAGCGCGCCCACCACATGCTTGCGACCGAACACCGTGGGTGCCGTCACGGTCAGCAGGCCGCGCGGCTCGGCGTCGCTGGCATGGATGGCCTCCTTGGCGCCGGCCAGCTCGCCCAGGATGTTGCGCACCCGCGGCAGGAACTGCTCGCCCGCGTCGGTCAGCGCCAGGCGGCGCGGGCTGCGGTGGAAGAGCTTGGAGCCCAGTTCCGCCTCCAGCGCGTCGATCTTGCGCGTGACCGAGGACACGGCCACGTCCTGGCGCCGCGCGACTTCGGAGAAGCTGCCGGCGGCCGCGACGGCGAGAAAGGTCTCGAAGGCTTCGATCATGGTTCTTTGCGTTGATCGCAAGCGATGTTTGCGTTTGGCGTGATTGTTCCGGGAAACGCAAAGAAAAACAATGCGCTCCGTTCCGAACTTCCCTCACCGACGCGGCCTGCGGGCCGCCAGCCGAAAGCCCCAGATGACCTCATCCTCTCTCTTCCCCACGCCGTCGCGCCGCCGCCAGACGGCGCTTGGCCGTCTCGCGCTGCTGACCGCCGCGCTGGCCATCGCCGGCATCGCCGGCATCAGCCTGCCCGCGCCGGCGCAGGCCGCGGCGCCCCAGCTCAAGACCCAGGCCCCGGGCTGGTATCGCCTGATGGTGGGCAGCGTCGAGGTCACGTCGCTGAGCGACGGCACCGTGGGCCTGCCCGTCGACCAGATCCTGCACGCCCCGGCCGGCCGCGTGGCCGAGGGTCTGAAGCAGAACTTCCAGCAGACGCCGCTGGAGACCTCGGTCAACGCCTGGCTGATCAACACCGGCAGCCGCCTGGTGCTGGTGGACGCCGGCGCCGGCACGCTGTTCGGGCCGACGCTGGGCAAGCTGGCGGCGCAGATCCGCGCGGCCGGCTACCAGCCCGAGCAGGTCGACGACGTGTTGATCACCCACATGCACCCCGACCACGTCGGCGGTCTCGCGGCCGATGGCAAGCGCCTGTTCGCCAACGCCACCGTGCACGCCGACAAGGCGGATGCGGACTTCTGGCTGTCGCAAGCCCGTGCCGATGCGGCGCCTGCCGACGCCAAGGGCTTCTTCCAGGGCGCGGTGGCCTCGCTGACGCCTTATGTGAAGGCGGGCCGCTTCAAGCCCTTCGAGCGTGACGGCGAGGTGGTGCCCGGCATCCGCGCGATGTCGGCCCATGGCCACACGGCCGGCCACGCGGTCTACGCCGTGGAGAGCCAGGGCCAGCGCCTCGTGCTGATCGGCGACCTGATCCACGTCGCGTCCGTGCAGCTGGCGTCACCGGAGGTGACCATCGCCTTCGACACCGACGAGCCCGAGGCCGCGGCGACCCGCGCCCGCGTGTTCGCCGAGCTGGCCAGGGACGGCAGCCTGGTGGCCGTGTCGCACTTCAGCTTCCCCGGCGTGGGGCGGCTGCGCCAGGCCGGCACCGGCTGGCGCTGGGTGCCGCTGGACTACAGCGGCCAGGTGCGCTGAGCCCGCCGGGGCGGGGTCAGAGCGAGCGGATGCTGGCGCCGAGGCTGCCCGGCGGGTGGTGCTCGTTGAACAGCTGCCAGAGCCGCCCCGCGCGGGCGGCCTGCGCAAAGGCCTGAGACAGCGTGCGGCGGTCGGCCTCGGTCAGTGCGTGGCGGGAGAGGTAGACCCCGCTCTCGGCCCAGCCCATGTCCTCCAGCGACTCCACCCGCACCTGCTTGAGCAGCGGGGCCAGGTCGGCATCACCGACCAGCGTGCCGATGAAGATGGTGGCCGCCATGACGCTGCCGTGGGCCAGGCCGGCTCGCAGCGCGCGGGCCACGCCGGCGGCGTCCGGTTCCTCGATGAGGCGGCGCTGCGCGCGCAGTGCCGCGATGGCCCGGTCATACACCGCTCCGAAGGTGAAGCCGCGCACGACCGCCAGCTTGTAGTCGGGCCGGGCGATCAGCTCGGCGAGCGAGCGCGGCGCCGCGGCCTGCCGGGGTGCGGTCGTCAGCGTCAGCAGGCTGGCGCGCACCTGGATGAGCGGCACGAACTCGCCGTCGCGCTCGCGCGTGGGCGAGGCCGACGCGGGGATCAGCAGATCGGCCTGGCCGGACTCGAACATCTTCTGCAGCCGCGCGCGTGGCACGCGCTGGAACAGGAACTCGCAGCCGGCGGCAGCGCCCAGCTCGCGCAGCAGCGTCGGGTAGATGCCGGTGGCGCGCTCGCCGTCGAAGCTGACGCTCAGGCCCACGGGCGCCATCGGCACCTCGATGGCACGGCTGCAGCCCGCCTCGGCGGAGCCCGCCGCCAGCAGGCTCGCCATCCACCCAGCCCATCGTGCCTTTGCGTTCATGCCCCTCGGTCCCGAGATGCCTCGACCGCATTGTGCGGCCCCGGCGCGGCGCGGCGTTCCAGCAGGTCGAAGGCCAGTTGCACGACGATGGCCAGCGCCGCGGCGGGCAGGGCGCCGGCCAGCATCAGCGCGCTGTCGTTGACGGCCAGCCCCGCGACGATGCGCTCGCCCAGGCCGCCGGCGCCGACAAACGCCGCCACCGTCGCCGTGCCCACGTTGGTCACGGCCGCCGTCTTCACGCCGGCCATCAGCGTGGGCAGCGCCAGCGGCAGCTCGATGGCGCGCAGCGTCTGGCCCGGCGTCAGGCCCAGCGCCAGTGCGGCCTGGGGCAGGCCCGCCGACACCGCCTGCAGGCCGGCATGCGTGTTGCGCACGATGGGCAGCAGCGCGTAGACGAACAGCGCCAGCAGCGCCGGCAGGAAGCCGATGCGCCCGACCAGCGCGATCAGGAAGGCCAGCAGCGCCAGCGACGGCAGCGTCTGCAGCAGGCCCACGACGGCCATCACCGGCGCCGCCAGCCGCGGCAGCCGGTGCGCCGCGATGCCCAGCGGCACCGCCACCACGACGGCCAGCGCCAGCGAGGCCAGCACCAGCGCCAGGTGCTGGGCCAACAGCGCGGCCAGGTCGGGCGCCAGCAGCCGCGCCATGAAGCCTTGCGGTGGCTGCGGCTGCGCTGCGGCCGCCGTGCCGGCCAGGAAGCCGCGCGCCACGTCGGCAAACGGCTGGCCCTGCAGCTCCGCGGCCGCGTTGAGGCGGATCATGGTCGCCTCCGGCAGCCGGCCGGCAAGCGGTTGCAGCGGCTGGTCGTCGACCGCCGCGCGCATCAGCAGCACGGCGTCGTAGCGCGGGAAGAAGGCGCGGTCGTCGCGCAGCACGCGCACCGGCTGGCGGGCCAGCTGGGCGTCGGTCGTGTAGACGTCGATCAGGTCGACCTGGCCCCGAGCCAGCGCCTGGTAGGCCAGGCCATGGTCCAGCCCGGCGCCGGGCTGCAGCTTCAGGCCATAGGCCTGCTGCAGCGCCGGCCAGCCATCGGCGCGCGCGACGAACTCGTGCGACAGGCCCAGCTTCAGCGTCGTCGCCTTGGCCGCCAGCTCGGAGATCGTCGCGATGCCCAGCCGCGCCGCGTCGGCCTCGCGCATGGCCAGCGCATAGCTGTTGTTGAAGCCCAGCGGCACGGCGGCTTTCAGGCCCAGCGGTGCCAGCCAGGCATTGATCTGTGCCAGCGGCGCCTGCGCGTCGGCCGGCGACTCGCGCTTGAGCAGCTCGCGCACGATGGTGCCGGTGTACTCGGGGTAGACATCGATCTGCCCCTGCTGCAGCGCCGCGGCCAGGATGGCCGTGTTGCCCAGGCCCTGGCGGTGCTCGGCGGGCACGCCCTTTGCCGCCAGCGTCTGCGTGACGATTTCGCCCAGCAGATAGCTTTCGGTGAAGCGCTTGGACCCCACCTTCAGCGGCGCGGCCTGGGCGACGCCCAGCAGCAGCGCGACGGCCGCGACGGCGAAACGGAGCAACCTGACGTTCATGGCCGCGATGGTGCCTCAGTGCGCGTAGGAGGCTGCCTACGACCGTCGGAGACCGTCTCTGAATGCAACTTCGCGTGTCCAGGTCTAAAGTTGAGGTCAACCCCGAAGGAGCCCACCCAATGTCCCGAGCCACCGATCACTTGTTGCGTCAGCATCTGGACAGCCTGGGTACGCATCTGCGTCAATGCCGCACGCTGTCTGACCGCAGCCAGCGCGCCCTGTTCTCACTGGAGTTTCTGGACGCGGCCGTGGGCCAGCGTCTGTTCACCACCGTCGTGCTAGGCAGCGTCGTCATGGCGCTCTTCCTGTCGTTCACGGCCTGACGGCCGACCCGCCAGCTTGTAACAGAGCGGCCCCTCGGGGCCGCTTTTTTGTGCCTGTCCGGCCTCAAACCAGCAGCGCCGGCTCGGCCCGCGCGCTGGTGGCGCGCTCGGCGGCGGGCACCCACAACCGGATTTCGCCGGACAGCGCCGCCAGCGGCAGCGTCGTGCCGGGCTCCAGGCGCCGGTAACCCGGTGGCGGGCTGGCGGACGGCGCGGCCCGCTGCACCAGCACCTCCACGCTGCGCCCGTCCACGCGCAGCCGCACCTGGGCCTGGGGCCAGTGCGGCGGCAGGCAGGGCTGCACGCTGACGAGGCCGCCGCTCAGCCGCACGCCGCACAGCGATTCGACGGCCGCGCGCAGCAGCCAGCCGGCCGCGCCGGTGTACCAGCTCCAGCCGCCGCGGCCGGCATGGGGAGATGCGGTCTCGATGTCGCCGGCCACCGCGAACGGCTCCAGCCCATAGGTGGCGCCATGCGCGCCGCGGTGTGCCGGGCTGATGGCCGTGAACGCCGCCCAGGCGCGCTCGGCCTGGCCCAGCTTGGCACTGGCCATCAGCGCCCACACGGCGGCGTGGTTGTACTGGCCGCCGTTCTCGCGCACGCCACCCGGGTAGGCCTGGATGTAGCCGGCCGGCGGCTGATGGTCCTTCAGCGGTGGCCACAGCAGGCGCAGCAGGTGGGCGTCACGGTCGTGCAGCTCGTGCCAGGCGCTGTCCAGCGCCTGCCTGGCGCGCTCGGGCTGCGCGGCGCCGGTCAGCACGGCCCAGGCCTGCACGATCAGGTCGATGCGGCATTCCTTGGCGCTGTGCGTGCCCAGCACGCTGCCGTCGTCGAACCAGCCGCGGCGGTACCAGTCGCCGTCCCAGGCGTTGGCGTCCAGCGCGGCGGACAAGGCCTTGCGGGCCTGGCGCCAGCGTTCGGCGCGCGCCTGCTCGCCGCGGGCGACGGCGATGGGGTGCAGCGCGTCGATGACGGCGCACAGGAAGAAGCCCATCCACACCGATTCGCCGCGGCCCTCGGCACCGACGCGGTTCATGCCGTCGTTCCAGTCACCGGTGCCGAACAGCGGCAGGCCGTGCGCACCCACGGGCAGGCTCACCTCGATGGCGCGGGCCGCGTGCTCGAACAGCGTGGCCGTCTCGCTGCTGATGCCCGGCGTTTCGTAGATGTCCTCGGCACCTTCGGGCACGGTTCGGCCTTCCAGGAAGGGGGCCTGTTCGTCGGCCAGCGCCGTGTCGCCGGTGCGCTCGGTGTACAGCGCCAGCGCCAGCGCCAGCCACAGCCGGTCGTCGGCGAAATGCGTGCGCACGCCGGCGCCCGCCGGCTCGTGCCACCAGTGCTGCACGTCGCCGGCGGCGAACTGGCGCGTGGCGTGCAGGCGGATCTGCGCGGCCAGCCGCTCCGGCGCGTGCTGCACCAGCGCCATCGCGTCCTGCAGCTGGTCACGGAAGCCGAACGCGCCACCGGCCTGGTAGAAGCCCGCGCGCGCCCAGACGCGGCAGCCCAGCACCTGCGTCGGCAGCCAGTGGTTGACCAGCGCGTCGAAGGCGGCATCGGGCGTGGCCACCTGC
This sequence comes from Roseateles sp. P1_C6, assembly GCF_056406315.1. Classification (NCBI taxonomy): domain Bacteria; kingdom Pseudomonadati; phylum Pseudomonadota; class Betaproteobacteria; order Burkholderiales; family Sphaerotilaceae; genus Roseateles; species Roseateles sp. P1_C6. Next base: position 1,833 of record NZ_JBFUAK010000015.1, on the reverse strand, counting down.
ACCGGCGCGCTCAAGGCCCGCCATACCTGGCGCTGCGCGGCCAGGCGGTGCAGCGGGTCCACCGGCCAGGCGCTGCGGGCCTGTTCGCGCGCGGCCGCCAGGTTGGGCGCATGGCCCAGCAACACGGTGGCATGCCAGGCATGGCCGGCCTCCAGCCGCAGCGGCACGGCCAGCAGTGCGGCGGGGTCGGTGCCCGGGCCGGCCTGGCCGTCCAGCGCGTGCGGCATGACCAGCCGGCCCTCGTCATCGAACAGCAGCCGGCGGTCACCGCTGGCCTCCACGGCCGCGTCCCAGGGCTTGGGCGGGTTCAGGTCGGGCGTGAAGGTGGCCTCCTCGGGCCAGGGCCACAGCGCCTGGTCTTCCGCCAGCTCGGGGACTTGCTCGGCGCGCACGTCGCCGCTGCGCACCGGGCGCAGCGCCATCCAGGCCGTCTGGCCGCCAAAGCCGTTCAGGCCGTCGGCCTGCGTGGCCAGGGCCAGCAGCGGCGCGGCGCCTTCCGACGGCAACGGCGCCTCCAGCCGCGTGACGACGCTGCGGCGCGCGCCGCTGTCGGCACCCAGCTGCCACTGCGCGGCGGCCAGCAGGCGCAGCTGGCGCGGGGCCGTGCCGGGCAGCGCGTGCAGCTCCACCTGGCATTGCCGCACGGCGCTCACGGCGTCCACTGTCCAGCGCAGCCGCACGACCAGGCCCGGCAGCGTGAATGCCAGCGCCGTCGCGCCGGGCGCGTGGGCCACGGTCTGGTGCGCGCTGGCGCGGCCCAGCAGCCAGGCCTGGCCGCTGTCCAGGCAGTGCAGGATCAGCCATTCGCCGGGCGAGTCCAGCAGCGCGTCGTTGGACCAGGGCGTGATCTGGTGCAGCCGGCTGTTGCCGGCCCAGGCCATGCCGGCGCCGCGCTCCGACACCTGGCAGCCGAAGTCCGCGTTGGCGATGACGTTGACCCAGGGCCGCGGCGGCTGCACGCCGGGTGCCAGCTCGAAGCGGCACGCGCCGCTGTCGGCATCGAAATCGCTGGCCGGCGGCGCCGTGCCGGGGCCGACCGGGTCGGCGGCCCGCCACAGCACATGGCTGGCGCCGGCGCCGCGGCGCGCGCGGGCGGCCTGCTCGTGTGCGGCGCCCAGGCGCTCCAGCTGCTGGGCCAGCGGCCGGCCGTCGGCAAACCAGCGCACGCGGGCCAGCAGGTTCAGCGCGAAGCGCGTGTCGTCCTGCACGGCGCCGTCGGACAGCACGTGCAGCTTGGCGCGGCCGCGCACCTGCTCGGCCAGCGAGCGCAGCGCGCGCGACACCGGCGCCAGGTAGGAGGCCGGCTCCGCATCCAGCACGACGATGTCCACCGGCAGCGGGCTGCCCTGGGCCTGCAGCAGCGCGCACAGCTCGCGCACCATCAGCACGCCGGTGGCGTCGGCCACGCGGATCAGGATGATGGGCGCGTCGCCCGACACGCCGTGGCGCCACAGCGCGTCACGCTGGAAGCTGCCCTCCAGCGCCGGCACGCCGTCGCGCGCGGCCTGCGAGGTCAGCAGCGTCTGCAGCGCCAGGCCCGCACGCCAGGCGCCCGGGGCCAGGCCAGCACCCTGCGTGCGCACGCCGGCCATCGTGTGCGCCAGCGTCAGCGTGCGTTCGCACAGCGCCGGCTGGGCCAGCTTGTCGAGCAGGTGGGTCAGCGTCTGCGACTCCGGCGCGGCGGCGGTCGCCAGCGTCAGCGTGATGCGCGCGCCGGGCGGCAGCGTCAGCGCGAAGTGCAGCAGCGAGATCGGGTCGTTGCCCGTGTCCAGCGGCCCGGCATCGGTGCTCAGGCCCGGCACCGTGCCGGCCAGCAGCGTGCGCGCATCGGCG
>NZ_JBFUAK010000014.1:0-194737 GCF_056406315.1 Roseateles sp. P1_C6 | reverse complement strand
GCGGTCGAGGCGCCTTCGAGCTGGCCGGCGTCGACCTCGTGCTGGCGAACCCAGGTGTGCAGCGTCTGCGGTACGCAGCCGATCTTGCCGGCGATGGACTCGATGGCGGCCCACTGCGACGGGTGCTCAGCGCGGTGCTCCAGCACCATGCGCACGGCGCGCTCACGGACCTCAGGCGAAAACTTCGTGGACTTCCTCATAGCTCCATTCTCTTGAGTTGGAGCCTCCTCGAAACCCGGGGCGGTTCAGGAAGCCTTCATCGTAGGAATTCAAGGAGCCTGCGGGTCCTCCGGTCCGAACTACCGACCGTACCGCCAATGGAGCGACGAGCAGCTTCAGGCTGCAGCCGAGGGGAGGTCACCGTTTGTCGGAGCTACCGAAGCTGCGAATGGGCCTAAGAGGGTTGCGTGCGAGACCGTACACAAGGCTAAGGACTAGGCCCTACACGTAGCTTCTCCCACTCTAGTGCACGTAGAAATGCCTACCTTCCCCCCAGCCGAACTACGTTGACGGCAATCGCATCCCTCTAGAGCTTTTCGTTCGAGTCTCATCGACCGACGCCCGTTGCTTTGACGTCGTCGACGAGTCAGGCCGCTTCATTGCTCGTGACGTTCCGGACATGAACACGGCGCGTCTGCTGGCTGCAGCGCCACTGCTGCTGGACAGGTTCTATGAGATGCGCACCACGATTGCGGCATGGGTCGAGACGGGAAGGATTTCTTCTCTGGAGATTCCAGGCCGCGACGACTTTGTGCAGTGGCTAGATGACTTGTCGACTGTGGAGGGCTTGGCCCGTGCCGCCGATGGGCGCTTCCCGCTCGAGGAGGTCTGACTCCTCAGCATTCGCCCATCGCGATTTCTTCAGAGGCGCCCGATTCGGGCGCCTTTGTCATTCCTGGTCGCTAGACGGAGCTGGGCGAGTCAGCTTTCATCTCTGGGCATCGGCAGAGAAACTAGCGGCCCACTCGGGATGTCGGTATGCGGAGGGAAACTCAGAATTCATGCCCCCTCGACCCTGTTTGAGGCTCGTTAGGACTTGCCGACATCGCGTGGCGGCCGCTAGCGTTGACGCGGGTTTCGAGGGCATAGCTCAAGACTCTTTCGGGGTCTCATCGCAGAAGGGGCTGCTCAGGGGGCCGCCAGCTCAAGACACCTGCCTAGCTCAAGACAGTTTCTGAGAGCTCAAGAGAGTTTTCTTTCAAACCACTCATGCCGACTGGGCGCTGTTCCGGGACACGGCGGTCGCGCATCTGTTGAGCGTCTCGGGCCTGCACGTGACGCTGTTCGCCTGGCTGGCCGCGGCGCTGGTCGCGCCGCTGTGGCGCCGCAGCCGCTGGCTGTGCCTGCGCCTGCCTGCGCCGACGGCCGCGCGCTGGGTGGGCGTGCTGGCGGCGCTGGCCTATGCGCTGTTCTCGGGCTGGGGCGTGCCGGCCCAACGCACCGTCGTCATGCTGGCGGCGGTGGCGGGCCTGCAGACGCTGGGCCTGCGCTGGCCATGGCCCCTGGTGCTGCTGGGCGCGGCCGTCGTGGTCACCGCGGTGGACCCCTGGGCCTTGATGCAGCCCGGCTTCTGGCTGTCCTTCGGTGCGGTGGGCCTGCTGATGGCAGCCGGTGGCGAGCCGTCGCAAGGCGCCTGGGCCCGGCTCAAGGCCGCGTTCCGCACCCAGGCCGTCGCTACCGTGGGCCTGGCGCCGCTGAGCCTGATCTGCTTTGCGCAGCTGTCCGTCGTGGGCCTGCTGGCCAACCTGCTGGCCATCCCGCTGATCAGCTTCGTCATCACGCCGCTGGCGCTGCTGGGCGGTGCGATGCCGCCGCTGTGGGCTGTCGCCGCCTGGCTGATGCACGGCCTGATGGCCTGGCTGAAGCTGCTGACGGCGCTGCCCGGCGCCGTCTGGTGGCTGCCGGCCGCGCCGCTGTGGTCGCAGGGGCTTGCGCTGCTGGGCGCCGCCCTCATCGTCATGCGCCTGCCGTGGCGGCTGCGCTTGGCGGGCCTGGCGATGACGCTGCCGCTGCTGTGGCCGGCCGTGCCGCGTCCGACTCAGGGCGAGTTCGAGCTGCTGGCGCCCGACATCGGCCAGGGCAATGCCGTGCTGGTCCGCACCCGGGGCCATGCGCTGCTGTTCGACACCGGCCCGGTCTATGCGCCGGGCGCGGACGCCGGCGAGCGCGTGCTGCTGCCGCTGCTGCGATCGCTGGGCGTGCAGCGGCTGGACGTGCTGATGCTGAGCCACCGCGACAGCGACCATGTGGGCGGCGCGGCGACGCTCATGCTGGCGCTGCAGGTGGGCGAGCTGCGCAGCTCGCTGGAGCCCGGCCACACGCTGCTGCGCGCCGGGCCGACGGCGCAGCGCTGCGAAGCCGGCCAGGGCTGGGTCTGGGACGGTGTGCGCTTCGACGTGCTGCACCCGCAGCCCGCGCACTACGACGCCGGGCTCAAGTCCAACGACTTGTCCTGCGTGCTGCGCATCACGTCCGCCTCGGGCCGGCGGGCGCTGCTGGCCGGCGACCTGGAGGCGGAACAGGAGCGCCGCCTCGCGCAGCGCGAGCCCGACCTGCGTGCCGATGTGCTGCTGGTGCCGCACCACGGCAGCAAGACTTCGTCGAGCGCCGAACTGCTCGCCGCCGTGCGGCCCACGACGGCCGTGGTGCAGGCGGGCTACCGCAGCCGCTTCGGCCATCCCGCGCCGCCCGTGCTGGCGCGCTATCAGGCCGCGGGCATCGCCGTCGTCGCCAGCCCGGCCTGCGGGGCCTGGCGCTGGCAGAGCGACCCGTCGCCCGCGCGCGGCGCCTGCGAGCGCGACCGCCGACCGCGCTACTGGCAGGACCGCAGCCCGCTCCCTGCGGAGCCGCCCGGCCCGCCAGCGGACGAATCGGCGCCCGCCGACATCGAACTGGTGTTCTGAGGCCCGGCCTGCCACACTGGCCCGCAGCCATGCTGCCGCAGGAGATCCCATGAAGAGCCTTGACACCCGCCCGACATCCTGGGGCCGCCGTGCGGTCCTGCTGGGCCTGCTGTGCGCCAGCCTGGCTGCCCACGCCGGGGGCGGCAGCGCCGGCAGCGGCGCCAAGGCCACGGCCGCCAGCAAGGACTACGAGCTCTACCGCAGTGGCAGCGCCGCCGACGCGCTGCCGCCGCAGCCGGCCAGCAACATGCTGGTGCTGATGGGCGGCGGCATCGACGTCGACGACGCCTTCCGCGCCATGATCGCCAAGGCCCGAGGTGGCACGGCGGCCAAGGTCGATGTCGTCATCCTGCGCACCTCGGGCGCCGACGGCTACAACGCCTACCTGATGGCCATGGACGGCGTCGACTCGGTCGAGTCCATCGTGCTGAAGACGCGCGCCGGCGCCAGCGCGCCGGAGGTGCTGGACCTGGTGGCCCGCGCCGACGTGCTGTTCCTCGCCGGCGGCGACCAGTCCACCTACATCGCCCAATGGGCCGGCACGCCGCTGGAGGCGGCGATGAAGGATGCCGTCGCCCGCCGCGTGCCGTTCGGCGGCACCAGCGCCGGCCTGGCCGTGCTGGGCCAGTTCGACTATTCGGGCGCCAACCAGTCCATCTCGTCCGCCGAGGCCATGGCCAACCCCTACGGTCGCAACGTGACGCTGGACCGCAGCTTCCTGAACGCGCTGCCGCTGATGAGCAGCGTCATCACGGACGCCCACCTGGTCGCTCGCGACCGCATGGGCCGCCTCGTCACATTCCTGGCCCGCCTGTCGGCCGATGGCTGGGCCGGCTGGGCCTCGCTGCGCGGCATCGGCGTGGACGAACAGACGGCCGTCGTCGTCGACGGCGACATCGGCACCGTCATGGGCAATGACGACGGCCAGGGCGGCCGCACCGGCCGGGCCTATTTCCTGAGGCCGACGATCGCGCCGACGACGGTGCAGGCCAAGAAGCCGCTGACCTTCCGCAGCCTGCAGGTCGAGAAGCGCGTGGCCGGCGGGCAATACAACCTCGCGACCTGGCCGACCGTGTCGCCGTACTTCATCTCTGTGGAGGCCGGCGTGCTCATGCCCGCCCCCTACTGAAGCCCCTCGCCCAAGGCGCACCTTGACCGGTCCCCCGAGGGACCATCGCCCAACGCGGGCCGGCTTGGGAGCGACCCGGCGCACGGCCCGCCGAGGCACTGCCTCAATCAAACGTGTCGCGATAGGCCGCCGACGCATCGGCGCGCGTGTTCAGCTCGAACATCACGCCGCCCGGTGCCCGGCAGAAGAAGCGCGAGCCGCGTTCGTGGCTGATCACCTCGCTCTCCATGACCACGCCGTCGGCGGCCATCGCTTCGTAAAGCGCTTGGACGTCGGCGAGCGTGGGCAGCTCGAAGCCGACGTGAAAGGTTTGCGGCCAGTCGGGCGCCTGCTTGCGCGAGTTCTCGATGACGACGTCGAAGCCCGGCCGCTTCAGATTCCAGAACGGGCCGTTGGAGGCGATGCGAAAGCCCAAGTATTTCGCGAAGAAGGCCGAGGTCTGAGCGGGGTCGACGGAAGGGAAGCTCAGGTGGTTGAGCTTCATCGGTGCGAATGTTGTGGTCATGGGGGCCCCAGAGGATTTGTAGAGCCGTCATCGTCGATTTTGGAGCGCATCTGGGCTACTCGCATGGGCGGCCTCTCGGGTGGCGCCCTCCGCCCGGCGCGCTTGCTCACATTTGCGCGGCGCCGAGGTAGCCAAACACGGCCGCGGCAATGCGCGTTTGCAGCGCCGCGGCGTCGCTGTCGCCGCGCAGGCCGGCCGTGTCGGTCAGCGCGCGGATGAGCTGCCCGAGGTCGTCGGCCGCGATCGCCGGCTGAGGCGGCAGATCGGGTCTGTCCAGGATGCGCCGGATCAGCTCGACGAAGCCGCTCTTGCCCTCCAGCACCTGACGGGTGGCGGGTTTCTCTTCCTCCAGGTCCAGAAGGCGGGCCAGTTCGGCGCGCCCGAGTTGCTGGCGCACGGCGGCGGCGATCAGGTGCTGCAGCGCCGCGCGACCCGTGGGCTCGGCCAGCGCGGCGTTCGCGTCATCGTGAAAGCGCTCCTTCTCGCGCTGCATCAACGCGATCAGCAGCGCGTCCTTGCCCGGGAAGTACTGGTAGACCGAGCCGATGCTGACACCTGCCCGCTCGGCCACCGCATTGGTGTTGAAGGCCTCGAAGCCCTGGGCTTCGAGGATCTGCGCCGCGGCCTCGAGGATGCAGGCCACCGTCTCGACGGCGCGCGGCTGCGTCGGCCGCTTGCGCGGCCGCAAGGTGCTCATCGTTGCTGCAGCCGGCGCGCCTTCACGGCCTGACCCAGCTCGATGACGGCCAGCGCGTAATAGGCCGACCAGTTGTAGCGCGTGACGACCCAGAAGTTCTGCGTGCCTAACAGCACGGTGGTGGGCTTCTTGGGGCCGTTCTGCAGCTCGATGACGGCCATCGGTCCGGCATGGTCGCGTGCCGCCTCCGAGGGCAGGGCGCCGGCCGCCAGCAGCTCGGCCGCGGTGAAGCTGGGCTTGATGTCCGGCGCCAGCAGCCGTGCGCGTTCGCCCTTGTCGGCCGGCAGCCTGACGCTGTAGTGCGTGGCTTCGCCGGGTTTCCAGCCGTACTCGGCCAGGTAGTGGGCCACGCTGCCGATGGCGTCCACCGGGCTGGTGATCAGGTCGACCCGGCCATTGCCGTCGAAGTCCACCGCGTGCTGGCGCCAGCTGCCGGGCATGAACTGCGGCCAACCCAGGGCGCCGGCATAGCTGCCGCGCACGTCGGCCGCGTCCAGGCCGTTCTCGCGGCACAGCTTCAGGAACTCGGCCAGCTCGCCGCGAAAGAACGCCTGGCGGTCGGCGGCGCGCGGGTGCTCGGTGGGGAAGTCGAAGGCCAGCGTGGCCAGCGCGTCCAGCACCTTGAAGCCACCGGTGATGCGGCCATAGAAGGTCTCCACGCCGAGGATGCCGATGACGATCTCCGCCGGCACGCCGTATTGGCTCTCGGCGCGCGCCAGCGCCGCGTCATGCTCGGCCCAGAAGGCCACGCCGGCGTCCAGCCGCTTGGGCTCGATGAAGCGGTCGCGGTAGGCCGCCCAGTTCTTGGCCGTGCCGACGGCGGCGGGCAGGATGAGCTGGCGCACGCGCGGCAGATCCAGCGCCTCGCTGAGCTGCTCGCGCAGCGCGGTGGCGTCCCAGCCCTGGGTGGCGGCGAGGTCGTCGGCAAAGGCGACGAGGGCGGGGCGGGAGCCCAGAGGCTGGGGTGGCGCCACCGCCGCGGGCTTGGCGTGGCGGGGTTTGGCCTGGGCGGCGAACGGGGTGCAGAGCGCCAGCGACAGGCCGGCCAGCAGGAGTGGGAATCGCGACTTCACGCGCGCAGCATACGGGCCGCCGTGCGGAACTCGCCCCAGTCCGGCGCCGGGGCATCGGCTGCGTAGCGCGAGCGCTCCAGCTTCTCCAGCCATTGCGCGGCCGGCTCGGCTTTCTGACCCAGCTGCTGGCGCAGCGCGCGTGCCCAGGCGGCCGGGCTTTCGTGCACGGGTGCGGTGACGCCGGCGTGGGCCAGCAGTGCCAGGATGCGCGCGCGCTGGCGGCTCCAGGCGTCGTGCGGCCGGCTGCTCCAGCGTATCCAGGCGGCCGAGGCCGTGGCCAGCACCAGGATGACGGCGGCCAGCGCCTGGCCCAGGCCGGTCCAGTCGGGGCGCTCGAAGCCCATCTTCTTCAGCAGGTCGAACTGGTTCTGGCGCGAGTAGTTCAGCACCAGTTGCTGCCAGCGGTTGTTGACGGTCTCCCAGCCGCCGCGCAGCGCGCGCCACAGCGTCGGGTTGATCTGGCCGATGACGCCCGGCTGCGGGCGCAGCGCCAGGCCCTGGATGACACGGTTGGGGGCCACGGCGGCCGTCGGGTCGCTGCGTACCCAGCCCTTGCCGTCGACCCAGAACTCGGCCCAGGCGTGGGCGTTGGCGTTGCGCACGATGAGGTAGCCGTCCTGCGGCTCCGCGTCCCAGCCCTGGAAGCCGGTGACGATGCGCGCCGGCACGCCCATGGCCCGCATCAACACGACGAAGGCGGACGCGAAATGCTCGCAAAAGCCCAGGCGCCGGTCCAGCCAGAACTCGTCGATGACGTGCGGCGACGCCTCGCCGTAGCGGCCGGGCGACAGCGTGTAGAGGAAGTCGTTGGCGCGCACATGGTCCAGCAGCGCGGCGGCCAGCGCCTCGGTGCGGGGGCCGGCAGCGAGGTTGGCGAAGCGCGGCTGCTCGGCCAGCGCCTTGGCCCAGGCGAGGCTGCGCGGGTTGCTGCCGGCCGGCAGCTCCATGTCGACGGCCTGCTGGAAGCGGTTGCGCTTCAGGCCCGCCTGCCAGTTCAGTTGCGCGCTGGTGTCCAGCCGCAGCCGCTCGGTGATGGGGCGCGGCGACAGCCATTGCAGCTCGCCGCCGCGGATCAGCGTCAGGTCGGGCAGGGGCAGCTCGCTGCCGACCGCGCCGGGGCTCATCTCCAGCAGCGGCAGCACGGGGATGCGCAGCGGCTCCAGCGTCATCTCGTAACGCAGCGCCGGGCCGCTGCTGGCCAGCTCGTCGCGGCCGCGCAGCCAGCTCTGGCTGGGGCGGGTGTCGGGTGCGCGCCAGGTCTTGCCGTCGAAGCGCGTCAGCACCGGGCCGCGGAAGTAGCGCTGGTCGGGCGGCGGCGGCGCGTCGACGAACTTCAGCCGCATCGCGATGCTGTCGTCGTTGGCGATCTCGTTCATCGCGCCGAACTCCAGCTGGTTGGACAGCCCCGTGCGGCCGATGGCCTCGGTCGGCACGCCCCACAGCGGCGCGATGCGCGGGAACAGCACGAACAGCAGCACCATGACGGGCAGGCCCAGCGCCGTGGTGCCGGCCGCGCGCCGCGCCGCGATGGCGATGCTGGGCACGCCGGTGGGCATCTGCGCCAGCACGACGGCCGCCAGCAGCCCCCACAGCGCGAACAGCGAGCCCAGCGCCGTCAGCAGCGACTGCGAGTACAGGAACTGCGTCAGCACCAGGAAGAAGCCGAGGAAGAAGATGACGAAGGCGTCGCGCCGGGCGCGCAGCTCCATGGTTTTCAGCGCCATCAGCATGACCAGCAGCGTGATGCCGGCCTCCCGGCCCACCAGCGTGCGGTAGGTCAGCCAGGTCAGGCCGGCGTACAGCGCCGCGATGGCCAGCAGCCACCAGCGGCTGGGCAGCGGCCGCTGGCGTGCCGCCAGCAGCCCGCGCCAGCCGAGCACCAGCGTGGTCAGCGCCGTGCTCCACCAGGGCAGGTGGTCGGCATGCGGCAGCATGACGGCGGCGATGACGCCCAGCAGGAAGAAGCTGTCGCGCGTGTCCCGCGGCAGGCGCTCCCACCAGGCCTTCAGACCGTTCACGACGCGAACTCCGCCAGCTGTTGCAGGCAGGCCTGGCGGTGCGCGGCGCCCAGAGAAGGCTCGATCTCACGGCCGCTCAGGCGCAAGCCGTAGGGCTGGCCAACGCGTTCGGCGGCCAGCACCCAGGCGGTCAGGCGCGACAGGCGGGCCTCGACGTCGCGGCCCTGCGTGTCGCGCCAGTCCAGCCACAGGTCCCGCGACAGCGGCGCCTCGGTTTCGCGCACCCACAGCGGCAGGCCCTGGTCCAGTGCCAGCGCCGACTTGCGCCACAGGATCTGCTTCATCGAGTCACCCCGGCGGTAGCTGCGCACGCCGGAGAAGTTGCTGCCGCCCTGCGGCTTGCGCGTCGGCGCGGCTTCGCCGGCGCCGGCCTCGGCCTGCGCAGGGAAGGGCGCCAGCACCTCTTCGGCCCGTGGGTAGACCCAGACCCGGCTGGCCGGCCGCCAGTAGCTCCAGGCGCGGAAGAAGCCCAGCGGGAAGCGCGTCGTCACGGTCAGGCGGGGCAGCTCGCGCAGGCCGCGCTTCGCGGCCGGCAGGCGCAGCTTGAGCACGGCGTGGCCCAGCGCCGGCACGTCGACCCAGGCTGGCTCGGTCAGGCCGGTCTCAAGCTGGGCGCTGACGGCGATGCCAAAGCGCGCGTTGCCGCTGTTGTGCAAGCGCAGCTCCAGCGCGTACTCGTCGCCGGCGTGCACGCCTTCGGGCGCCTTCAGGTCCATCTGCAGGCCGCGCAGGTTGGCGTGCGTCGTGTGCATGGATGCCAGGCCCGCGCCGGTCAGCGCGAAAGTCAGCGCGTAGCCCAGGCTCAGCTGTTCGTTGATGGACGCGAGCAGCAGCACGCCCAGCGTGCCGCAAAAGGCCAGGCCCGCGAGCGTGGGCACGATGTAGACGTTGCGCTGGGTGGTCTGGTGCGTGTCGGCCGGCGGCTGGCGGGCCTGCCACCAGGCTTGCCAGCGGCTGCGCAGGGCATATAGGGCCATGGGCGCAAGAATACGTGGGCTTGGCGGCGTCGCAGCAGAGGCGCGCGGCCAGACCTTTCGGATCGGCTGGGTTCAGTGGCGCGTCAGGCGCGCGAATGGCGAGGGCGCTTGCGGCCTCAAGCGGCTGGCGTGGCCGGCGCGTTGCCCAGCCGGGCCAGTGCGTCCGCGATCTCGCGCGCACTGCCCGGCCGCACCACGCGCGCGACCTCGCGGCCGTCCTGCAGCATCACGAGCGTGGGCCACAGCTTGATGCCGAATGAGCGGCCGAGCGGCCGCCCGCGGCCGTCCTCGAACTTGAGGTGGCGCAGCGATGCGCGGCCGGCATGCGCGGCCAGCGCATCGGCGATGGAGCGCTGAGCGGCTTGGCAGATGCCGCACCAGTCGGTGCCGAACTCCAGCACCGTGGCGCCGGCCATCGCATCGATGTCGGCGCGGGCGGGTTCGTCGCTGGAATAGGGTTGAAAAAGGCTCATCGTGGTCTCCTTGTCGGCGGTTCACACGGACCTGGCAAACGCGGTGCCCAGCCGCCGCGACCAGGTGCGGTGACCGCCTAGGCCTGCGACGGGTGTCGTTCCGTCCGGCCATCGGCATGCCGGGCGAAGCGGCCCGCCTCGTCGCCGTGGACCGGCGCGGCGTCGGGCCAGGGCCAGCCGCCAAACTCGGTGCGCCGGTAGTCCTCGAAGGCCTGGCGCAGCTCCTGCTCCGTGCTCATGACGAAGGGCCCGTACTGAGCCACCGGCTCGCCGATGGGGCGGCCTTGCAGCATCAACAGCTCGGCAGGTTCGTCGCCATTGACCAGCTCGACGGCGGCGCCGGCCCGCACCTCGATGGCAGAGCCGACGGGCACGGCCCGGCCGTCGACGCTGATCTGCGCGCCGGCGAAGAAGTACAGCTTGCGGCGCGTCCCGTCACCCGCAGCCGCCGGCAGCACCCATTGCGCGCCGGGCGCCATGCGCAGCGTCCAGATGGCCAGGTCGGCATGCGCGCGCGAGGCCCAGGAGTCCGGTGGTGGCGCCAGCGGCCTGGCCGCGCTGCCAAGCTCGCCCGCAATGACGACCACCTCGGTGGCGCGGCCGGCGTCATCGACGAAGCTGTGCCGCGGGATGTCCTGCGACCAGAACATCGTGAAGTTCGGGTCGACCATCTTGCCGTCGGCCGGCAGGTTGAGCCAGATCTGGAACAGCTCCAGCGGGTTGGGCTGGTCGGTGCGCAGCAGCGGGAACATCTCCGCGTGAACGATGCCCTTGCCGGCCGTCAGCCACTGCACGTCACCGCCGCCGAAACGTGCGCCGGCGCCCAGCGAGTCCGAGTGGTCGATGCGGCCCTGGCGGACGATGGTCACCGTCTCGAAGCCCCGGTGCGGGTGGGCCGGGAACCCGGGTACCTGCTGGCCGTGATACATGCTCCAGCCATCCTTGCGCGAAAAGTCTGCCCCGATCTGGCGACCCGGCAGCAGCGCGGCGTCCGGCCCGTAGCGGCCGTTGCCGGGCGGGTAGGCGTCATCGTGGTGGACGCAGAACAGGAAGGGGTCGACGGTTTCCCAGGGCATGCCGAGCGGCTGGACGGCGACGATGGAAGAAGCGGGCGAGTCGTTGGCGGTCATCGTGATTTTCCGAGTGGCCCCTCACGCTAACGCGATTGGGCAGCCCTTGCGCGGCAGATGATTTTTCAGGCAGCCTGTCGAATCCCGCGGCGTTCGTTCGTCGTGTGGGCGGACCCGCCAACGGCGGCTGGCCGAAACAAGGAGCCATGAAGTGACTCAATACCTGATCTCGTTCAACGACGGCACGATGGTCATCCCGGATGAGGACCTGCCGGAGGTCTCACGGGCCGCGATGGCCGTCGTGCGGGAGGCCATGGCGGCCGGCGTCTTCGTCTTCGGCGGCGGGCTGCTGGCGCCTGCGCTGACCAGCATTGTGGCGACCGACGGCACCGTCACGCAGGGACCCAACCCGGCCTGCCAGGACTTCATCGGTGGTTTCAGCATCGTCGACGTGCCCACGCGGGAGGACGCGCACCGCTGGGCCGCCAAGATCGCGGCGAGTTGCCGCTGCGCGCAGGATGTGCGCGAGTTCATGCCCATGCCCGATGAGGCGTCAACCTAAGGCGCGATCCAGGTGGGTGTAGCCCCCGTCGACGAACAGCCACTGGCCCGTCGTGTGGGTCGCCCGGTCCGACAGCAGGAAGGCCACCGTGTCGGCGATCTCCTCGGCCGTCGTCAGCCGTTGCCCCAGCGGAATGCGCCGGGCAATGCCGGCGAGCTGCGCTTCGGGGTCGGGGAACCCGTCCAGCCACTGCTGGTACAGCGGCGTCATGACTTCCGCCGGCACGACGGCGTTGACGCGGATGCCGTCGTGGCGCAGGGCCGCCGCCCATTCGCGGGTCAGGGACAGGAGCGCGCCTTTGGCTGCCGTGTAGCCGCTGGTGCCGCCCTGGCCGGTGACGGCCGTCTTGGAGGAGATGTTGACGATGCTGCCGCGCGTGGTGCGCAGATGCGGCACGCACAAGTGAGCCAGCAGGTAGGCGTGCACGAGGTTGCGTTCCAGCGAGGCACGAAAGGCGTCCGGGCCGGCGTCCAGGCCGACGCTGTCATTGACGCCGGCGTTGTTGACGAGGCCGTGCAGTGCGCCGAACTGGGCCAGCGTGGCCTCCACGGCCGCGCGGACGGCGGCTTCGTCGGCCAGCTCCAGCTCAAAGTGGCGGGTCACGTGCTCGGCGCTTGAGCCGCGACCGAGACTGACGGGCAGCGCGCCTTCACGCGCCAACGCCGCGCAGATGGCCGCGCCGATGCCGGCACCGCCGCCGGTGACGATGACCACCTTGCCTTGCAGCCCGAGGTCCATCGCTTCAGCCCCTGAACCGGTATTGCGCCAGCGACGCCGGCTTCATAGTGATCGAGAAGCCCGGCGCATCCGGTGGCAGATAGGCGGCGCCTCGCACGACGCAGGGGTCGACGAAGTGCTCGTGCAGATGGTCCACGTACTCGATGACGCGGCCGTCGCGGGTGCCGGCGATGCAGAGGTAGTCGATCATGGACAGGTGCTGCACATACTCGCACAGCCCCACGCCGCCGGCGTGCGGGCACACGGGCAGGCCGAGCTTGGCGGCCATCAGCATGACGGCCAGGATCTCGTTGACGCCGCCGAGCCGGCAGCTGTCGATCTGCACCACGTCGATGGCGCCGCGCATCATGAACTGCTTGAACAGGATGCGGTTCTGGCACATCTCACCGGTGGCGACCTGCATGGGCGCGATGGCCTCACGGATGGCGCGATGGCCTTCCACATCGTCGGGGCTGGTCGGCTCCTCGATGAACCAGGGCTTGGCAAAGGCCAGGTCCTTCAGCCAGTCGATGGCGACGGGCACGTCCCAGACCTGGTTGGCGTCGATCATCAGCTTGCGGTCCGGCCCCAGCACCTCGCGGGCGATGCGCAGTCGGCGGATGTCGTCCTCGCGGTCGCGCCCGACCTTGAGCTTGACGTGGTTGAAGCCGGCGTCCACGGCCTGCTGGCACAGGCGGCGCAGCTTGTCGTCCGGGTAGCCCAGCCAGCCGGCCGAGGTCGTGTAGCAGGGGTAGCCCTCGCGCTGCAGCGTTGCCACGCGGTCGGCCTTGCCCTCGGCGGCGCGGGTCAGCAGGTCCAGTGCTTCATCAGGCGTGATGCAGTCGGTGATGTAGCGGAAGTCGATGCAGCGCACCAGCTCGGCCGGGCTCATGTCGGCCACCAGCTGCCATACCGGCTTGCCTTCGGCTTTGGCCCACAGGTCCCACACCGCATTGACGACGGCGCCGGTGGCGAGGTGGATGGCGCCCTTGTCCGGGCCTATCCAGCGCAACTGGCTGTCCGACGTCACGTGGCGCCAGAAGCGGCCCATGTCGGCGGCGATCCAGTCCAGTTCCAGGCCGACGACGAGATGCCGCATGGCCTCGATGGCGGCGCAGCAGATGTCGTTGCCGCGGCCGATGGTGAAGGTCAGGCCGTGGCCTTCCAGGCCGGGTTGGTCGGTGGCCAGGATGACGTAGGCGGCGGAGTAGTCCGGGTCGGGGTTCATCGCATCCGAGCCGTCGAGGTGCTGGGACGTGGGGAAGCGCACATCCACCGTGCGCAGGCTGGTGATGCGGGCCATGGTCAGGCGGCGACCGTCTTCTGCGTCTGCACGCCCAGGCCCTCGATGCCCAGGCGCATCGTCTGGCCGGGCTTCAGGTAGATGGGCGGCTTCTGGCCCAGGCCCACGCCGGGCGGCGTGCCGGTGGAAATGACGTCGCCGGGCTGCAGGCTCATGAACTTGCTGAGGTAGCTGACGATCTGCGCGACGTTGAACACCATGGTGCGCGTGTTGCCGTTCTGGAAGCGGCGGCCGTCGATCTCCAGCCACAGGTTCAGCTCCTGCGGGTCGGCCACCTCGTCGGCCGTGACCAGCCAGGGGCCGATGGGGCCGAAGGTGTCACAGCCCTTGCCCTTGTCCCACTGCGTGCCGCGCTCCAGCTGCCATTCGCGCTCGGACACATCGTTGACAACGCAGTAGCCCGCCACGTGCTTCAGCGCGTCGGCTTCCTCGATGTAGCGCCCGCCCTGGCCGATGACGACGCCCAGCTCCACCTCCCAGTCCGTCTTGACGGAGCCGCGCGGGATCTGCACGTCGTCGTCCGGGCCGGTGATGGCGCTGGTCCACTTGGCGAACACGACCGGCTCGGTGGGCACGGGCAGGCCGGACTCGGCGGCGTGGTCGGCGTAGTTCAGGCCGATGCAGATGAACTTGCCGACGCGGCCGACGCAGGGGCCGACGCGCAGGTCTTGCTGGGGCGTGCCTTCGACCAGCGGCAGCGTGCTGGTGTCGATGCCGCGCAGGCGCTCAAGGCCGGCGGGCGTGATCACGTCCCCGGCGATGTCGTCGACAAGGGCGGAGAGGTCGCGCACGCGGCCGTCAGCGTCGAGCAGGCCGGGGCGTTCCTGGCCCGTAGGGCCGTAGCGAAGAAGTTTCATGGCGGGTTCTCAGTCGTAAAGAACGGCGGCGATCTTGGGATCGCGCAGGTTGGTCTTGTCGTACCAGTAGTAGCCGGTATCGAGGGTCTTGGGCAGGGTCTCGCCCTTGAGCGCCTTCACGGCCGCCTCGACGGTGCGATAGCCGATGCCCACGGGGTTCTGCGTGATGGCGCCGGCCAGGGCCCCGCTGGCGATGGCGTCCTTCTGCTGCTTGCCGGAGTCGAAGCCGACGACCGTGACGCCGCTGCGGCGCGTCTCGCGCACCGCGTTGACGATGCCGATGGCCGAGCCCTCGTTGGTGCCGAACAGCGCGCGCAACTTGGGGTTGCCCTGCAGGATGGACTTGGCAACCTCGGTGGACTTCAGGTGGTCGCCGCCGCCGTACTGCACGGTGACGACGCGCACCTTGGGGTGGGCGGCCTTGAGCCGGTTCACGAAGCCTTCGACGCGCTCGACACCGGTGCGGCTGGTCTGGTCGTGCCCCACGACGGCCACGTCGCCCTCGTCGCCGATCAGCGCGGCGAGCTTGTCGGCGGCCAGCGCGGCGGCGGCGCGGTTGTCGGTCGACGCGGTGGTGAGCGGGATGTCGCTGTCCACGCCCGAGTCGAAGGCGATGACGGGGACCTTGGCCGCCTGCGCCTTGCGCAGCAGCGGGATGGCGGCCTTGCTGTCCAGCGCGGCAATGCCGATGGCCTGCGGCTTCTTGGCCAGCGCCGCAGCGAGCATGTCGATCTGCTTGTCGACCATGGCCTCGCTCTCGGGGCCTTCGAACGTGACGCGCACGTTGTAGTCCTTGGCCGCCTGCTCGGCACCGGCCTTCACGGCCTGCCAGAACTGGTGCTGGAAGCCCTTGGAGATCAGCGGGATGTAGATGGTTGGCGTCTGCGCCTGCGCGGTGGCGGCCAGCAGCGTGGCAAGGAAGAGAAGGCGGCGTTTCATGGGTTTGTCTCCGTCAGTCTTTGCCGCGGCGCAGGATGTCGACGTAGACCGCGAGGACGATGATCACGCCCGTCACCGCCGTCTGCCATTCCTGCGGCACGTTGAGGATGCGCAGGCCGTTGGCCAGTACGCTCATGATGAAGGCGCCGATCAGCGTGCCCAGCACCGAGCCACGCCCGCCGGCCAGCGACGTGCCGCCGATGACGACGGCGGCGATGGCGTCCAGCTCGTAGCCCTGGCCGAGCGCGGGTTGGGCCGAGTTCAGCCGCGAGGCGATCAGCAAACCGGCGATGCCGCAGATGGCGCCGCCCACCGCGTAGACGGCGACCTTCCAGCGCTTGACCTGCAGGCCCGACAGCCGCGCGGCTTCCTCGTTGCTGCCCAGGGCGAAGGCATAGCGACCGAACAGCGTCTGGCCGAGCAGCCAGCTGGCGCCCAGTGCGACCGCGAAAAGGATCAGCACGGAATTGGGAATGGGCAGCGCGGGCAGCATGACGGCCAGCAGCGAGTCCTGCGCGATGGATTCGAAACCCGGCGTGTCCAGGAAGTAGATCGGCTTGCTGCCCGAGATGACGAGGGCCAGGCCCTTGAGCAGCATCATCATGCCCAGCGTGGCGATGAAGGGCGGCACGCGCAGCTGCGCGACCAGCCAGCCGGACAGTCCGCCGCAGGCCGCGCCGCAGGCGATGGCCGCGAGGATGCCCAAGGGCAGCGGCAGGCCCCAGTTCGTCAGCACGACGCCGGTGACGACGGCGCAGAAGGTCATCAGGCAACCCACCGACAGGTCGATGCCGCCGCTGACGATGACCAGCGTGCAGGCGATGGCCAGCACGCCGTTGACGGCCGTGGCCTGCAGGATGCTGACGAGGTTGTCGGTCTGCAGGAAGTTGCTGGAGGCGATGCTGAAGACCACCATCAGCGCGACGAGACCGGCGAAGGCGAGCAGGCGTTGCAACGCGGCGGGGGAGGCGAAGGAAACGAGGGGCAGGGCGCGGTTCATGCGGCTTGTCTTGTCGTGGCGAGCGCCATCAGCGCTTCCTGGGTGGCTCTGGCGGCGGGCAGTTCACCGCTGATGCGGCCCTCGCACATGACGAGGATGCGGTGGGCCAGGCCCAGCAGCTCGGGCAGCTCGGAGGAGATGACGATGAGGCTCTTGCCGGCGGCGGCCAGCTCGCGCAGCAGGCGGTGGATCTCGGCCTTGGCGCCCACGTCGATGCCGCGCGTGGGCTCGTCGACGATGAGGATGTCGCAGTCGCGCAGCAGCCATTTGGCCAGCGCGATCTTCTGCTGGTTGCCGCCGGACAGCCGCGCCACGGTCTGGCCCAGCGACGGCGTCTTGATGCCCAGGCGTTGCACGAAGTCCTGCGCTGCGGCCTGGCCGGCACGGCGGTCGATCTGGCCCAGCGCGCCGGCGAAGCGGGCGAGGCTGGGCAGCAGCAGGTTGGCTTCCACGTCCAGCCCCGTCGCCAGGCCCAGGCCCTTGCGGTCCTCGGACAGGTAGGCGATGCCCAGCCGCACCGCGTCGGCCGGGCTGCGGATGTCGGCGGGCTTGCCTTGCACCAGCACGTCGCCGCTGTCGTGGCGGTCGGCACCGAAGACGAGGCGTGCCAGTTCCGTGCGGCCGGCGCCCATCAGGCCGGCCAGGCCCAGGATCTCGCCGCGGTGCAGCGTGAACGACGCGTCGCGCACGGCGCGGCCGCGGCTCAGGTGTCGCGCTTGCAGCACGATGGGTGCGGTGCTCAGGTCGGGTGCGGCGTGTGACGCCTGCCGCAGCTCGCGGCCCACCATCAGGTGGATCAGCTCGTCCATGTCCGCGCCAGGCATGCCCAGCGTCGCGATGTGTCGGCCGTCGCGCAGCACGGTGACGCGGTCGGCGATGCGCGACAACTCGTCCATCTTGTGTGAGATGTAGACGATGCCCACGCCGTCGGCGCGCAGCTGGCGCACGACGCGGAACAGCTCTTCCACCTCGGCCGGGTTCAGCGCCGCGGTGGGCTCGTCCATGATGAGGACGCGGGCGTTCAGCGACAGCGCCTTGGCGATCTCGACCATCTGCTGCTGGGCGACGCTCAGGTTGCCGACGGCCGAGCGCGGGTCCATCTGCAGGCCCAGGCGCTCGAAAACGGCGCGCGTGTCGGCCAGTTGGCGGGCGTGGTCCAGCATCAGCCCGCCCGCGCGGCGCGGTTCGCGGCCGATGAAGACATTGGCGGCGGCGCTGAGATCGGGCATCAGCTGCAGCTCCTGGTGGATCAGCGCGATGCCCATGTCCTGCGCGTCGCGCGGGTTGCTGGGGCGCACCGGCCGCCCGTCAAGCAGCACCTCGCCCGCGTCGGCCCTGTGCACGCCAGCCAGGATCTTCATCAGCGTGGACTTGCCCGCGCCGTTCTCGCCCATCAGCGCATGCACCTCGCCGGGCTGCAGGTCGAAGTCGATGCCCTCCAGCACGGTCACGCCGCCAAATGCCTTCGACAGTCCGCGGGCTTCGAGCAGGCTCATGCCGCCAACCCGTAGAAGCGCGCCGCCGTGCCGCGCCAGACGGCGGCCTGGCCCGGGGCGGGCAGCGTGGCGACGCATGCGCCCGCCAACTCGACCCAGCGGCCGTAGTCGGCCGCGAGATTCAGCACCGGCCAGTCGCTGCCCCACATCAGACGGTCGGCGCCGAACAGGTCGAGCAGTGCCTGCCAGATGGGCGCCATCTGCTCCGTCGCGTCCGTGCCGGGCGCGAACTCGGTCAGCAGGCCGGAGAACTTGCAGCAGACCTGCGGGTGGCGCGCCAGCGCCGTGAGGCCGGCGTGCCAGGCCGTGCCGATGCCCGGCTTGGCGGCATGGTCGATGACGATGGGCAGGCCTGGCCAGCGCGTGGCGAATCGGGCGAGGGCGGGCAGGTGCTCGGTCTTGACGAGGGCGTCGAAGCGCAGGCCCAGGTCGATGAGCGCGCCGACCATGTCGGGATGCGGACCGTGGTCCAGCCAGTCCGGGGCCGGCAAGTCCTGCAGCATCGGCCGCACGCCTTTGAACTTCGGGTGTGCGGCCCAGCGCTGCAGCACCGGCAGCCTGGCGGGGGCGGCCAGGTCGATCCAGCCGACGACGCCGGCGATCTCTTCATGCGCGTCGGCCAGCGCCAGCAGGTGCCCGGTTTCGGCCTCGGTGTCGGCGGCCTGCACGAGGATGGTCTGCGTGACGCCATGGGCCGCGCGCAGCGGCGCCAGGTCGACGGGCTCGAAGTCGCGCGCCAGCGGGGCCAGCGCGGGGTTGCCGACGTCCAGCCAGTCGTAATCGCCCCGGCTCAGCCGCCAGAAGTGCTGATGCGAATCGACGCGCACGGTCAGATGGTGACGCCGCCGTCGACGGACACGGCCTGGCCGGTGATGAAGCGCGACGCGTCGCTGAGCAGGAAGACCACCAGTGGCGCGATGTCATCCACCGTCGCCAGCCGTCCCATGGGCTGGCGGGCGATGAAGTCCTTCTCGGCCTGCACCGGGTCGGCAGATGCGGCGATGCGGCCGCGCAGCGACGGCGTGTCCACGGTGCCCGGGCACAGCGCATTGCAGCGCAACCCTTGCTTGACGAAGTCCGCCGCGACCGATTTGCTCAGGCCGATGACGGCCGCCTTGGTCGTGCAGTAGGCAAAGCGATTCGGGAAGCCCTTGATCGACGACGCCATCGACGCCATGTTCAGCACCGCAGCCCCCGCACCCGTGCGCTGGCCTTCAGCCAGCATGCCGGGCAGGAAGGCGCGCAGCGTGCGCAGCATGCTCTTCACGTTCAAGTCCATGCTGAAGTCCCACGCGGCCTCGTCGCAGTCCAGCACGCTGCCGTGGTGCACGAAGCCGGCGCAGTTGAACAGGCCGTGCAGCGGCGGCAACTCGGCGGCCAGTGCGTTGACGGCGGCCGTGTCGCAAACGTCCAGCCGCTCGGTACGCAGGCGGGCTCCGGGACCAGCCTCGGCCAGCAGCGTTTCCAGGCCTTCGGTCTGGATGTCGGTGGCGATGACCTCGGCACCCGCCGCGAGGCAGGCCAGCGCACTGGCCCGACCGATGCCCTGGGCGGCTGCGGTGATGAGGACGGTCTTGCCGGCGAGGCTGGCGGTCGGGGGGGATGTCGGCGTTGTCACCCAGCCAGTCTAGGGTTCAAAGCCAAATTGGCCTTACCGTATAAACCCGGTCGGGTTGATTTCTGTGGATTGGTAAGGCCAATGCGGTCAAAATCGCGCCATGCTCGAACAGCTCAAACCGGCCGACAGCCGCCGCCTCTATCACCAGATCGCCGACCAACTGCGGGAGCTGATCCGCCAGGGCGCCTTCAGCATCGGCAGCCGGCTGCCGCCGGAGCGCGAGCTGGCGCAACAGCTGGGTGTGTCGCGGCCGTCGGTGCGCGAGGCACTGATCGCGCTGGAGATCGCCGGTTGCGTGGAGGTGCGCATGGGCGCCGGCATCTATGTGCGCGGCACAGGCGACCCCGATCCTGAGGCGACCGCAGGCCTGGGCGAGAGCCCGCTGGAGCTGATGCAGGCCCGTGTGGTGCTGGAGGGCGGGCTGATGCCGCAGGCCTGTGCGCGTGCCACGCCGGCGGGGCTGGCAGCCGTGCGAGAAGCGGTCGATGAGATGCGTGTTGCCATCGCTGCCGGCAGATCGGCGCTGGACGCCGACCGGCGGTTCCATCGCGCCATCGCGGCGCTGGTGGGCAACTCGGTGCTGGAGCGGATGGTCGGTGAGCTCTTCAACGGCCGCTACAGCCCGATCTCGCTGCAGCTCAGCGCACTGGCCGATACCCACCAGAACTGGGAGGACGCGCTGCGCGAGCACGAGCGCATCCTGCATGCGCTGGAAGCCCACGACCCGCTGGCAGCGCAAGCGGCGATGCGCACGCATTTGCTCAATGCGCAGGATCGGTGGGCGGGGAATCGGTTGAAGGGGTAGTGTGCCCGTGGGTCGTTGCCTCAACGGCGTTCCGCGGTCCGCCTGCATTGGTTTGCTATTCCAACTGCAACTGCAGCCAAACCTTGAACTCCACAACGCCTGATGTGTCGAGCGCTCCGATACTGAACGGTGCGGTTGACGTCTCAGACCAGAAGGACGTCATCATTTTCTGCGTGCGCCGGGTGTCATAGGCGCGGTGGTAGACAGCGAATTCCTTGTTGTCCGGGCCAAGGAAGTAGAAAGCTCCCAAGCTCTCCGAATCCCAAGCTTCATCGGTTGGCTGACCAAACACCTGCACCAAACGTCTTGGCGTGGCGGACAGTTCGCCCTGCTTTGAAGTTCCTTCCAGCTTGGCTTCGCCAACGCGACGGTACATGTTGTCAGCTCCGAAGACGAAGGCGCAAAGCGCCCTAGGCTGGATAAGTTGCTGTGGCTTGTGCCGCTCCGTGGCGGCGCAACTCTTTAGGTGCTGGGACTCGGATGGTGGCCCGCATGACTCAAGGCAGCGGAATCGCCTCAATCATCGCTCGCACCTGCTCCCGCGCCCCACGGCCAGCCCCCGCCCGCGGCTGCAGCCGATGCGCAATGGTCTGCGGCAGGATGGCCTGGATATCGTCGGGCGACACGTAGTCGCGCCCCTGCAGCAGCGCCCGCGCGCGGCCGGCGCGCAGCACGGCCAGGCCGGCGCGCGGCGACAGGCCCTCGACGAACCATTGGCCCGAGCGCGTCGCGGCGATGAGCGCCTGAAGGTAGTCCAGCAGCGCCGGCGCCGCGTGGATCTTGCGCACGGCGGCCTGGGCCTCGATCAGCTCGGCCGGTGTCATGACGGGCTTCAGCGCGCGCAGCAGTTCGCGGCTGTCCTCGCCCATCAGCAACTCGCGCTCGGCGGCGGCGTCGGGGTAGCCCAGCGAAATGCACATCAGGAAGCGGTCCAGCTGCGACTCGGGCAGCGGGAAGGTGCCGAGCTGCTCGCTGGGGTTCTGCGTGGCGATGACGAAAAAGGGCTCGGGCAGCGGGTGGGTCTGGCCGTCGATGCTGACCTGGTGCTCCTCCATCGCCTCCAGCAACGCGCTTTGCGTCTTGGGGCCGGCGCGGTTGATCTCGTCGGCCAGCAGCACCTGGGCGAACACCGGGCCGGGGTGGAAGGCGAAGCCGTTCTTCTCGCGCTCGTAGACGCTGACACCCAGCAGGTCGCTGGGCAGCAGGTCGGCGGTGAACTGCAGGCGTGAGAACTTCAGGCCCAGCGAAATCGCCAGCGCGTGCGCCAGCGTGGTCTTGCCGACGCCGGGCAGGTCTTCAATCAGCAGGTGGCCGCCGGCGATCAGGCAGGCCAGTGCTTCGGCGATCTGCGCCGGCTTGCCCTTGATGACCGTGCTAATCTGGTTTTGCAGCGCCTGCAGTTGCGCCGCCAGGGCTCGTGATGGCTGAGTTGTCGTCATGGGTGCTGACCATAGCAAGAGACAACGGCTGATGCCTACCGCGTATTTCAATCCCCCCGAATGCCGCCGCCACGACATGGGCGAAGGCCATCCTGAATGCCCCGCGCGCCTGGCCGCGATTGACGACTGGTTGATTGCGTCCGGGCTCGGCCAGGCGCTCGAGCACGTCGACACGGCGCCCGTGGACCTGAAGGACGTCGAGCTGGCGCACACGCATGGCTACGTGGCCGAGATCGGCGCCATGCTGCGCGCCTGCGCCGAGAAGGGCGAGCGCTGCGCCGTCGACCCCGACACGTCGGCCAATGCCCACACCTGGTCCGCCGCGCTGCATGCCGCGGGTGCGGCGGTGCAGGCGACCGACCTGGTCATCGACGGCCGCGCCGACAACGCCTTCTGCGCCGTGCGCCCGCCCGGCCACCATGCCACGCGCGACCAGAGCATGGGCTTTTGCTTCTTCAACAACATCGCCATCGCCGCCCGCCACGCGCTGGATGTGCGCGGCCTCAAGCGCGTGGCCATCGTCGACTTCGACGTCCACCATGGCAACGGCACCGAGGACATCATTGCCGGCGACGAGCGCGTGCTGATGGTCAGCCTGTTCCAGCACCCGCTGTACCCCTACAGCGGCGCCGTGCCCAAGGGAACCAACATGGTCAACGTGCCGCTGCCGGCCTACACGCGCGGGCCCGAGGTGCGCGAGATCGTCGAAGCCATGTGGCTGCCGGCGCTGGAGCGCTTCAAGCCGCAGATGATCTTCATCTCGGCGGGCTTTGACGCGCACCGCGACGACGAACTCGGGCAACTGGGCCTCGTCGAGGCCGATTACGAGTGGATGACGCTGAAGATCAAGGCCGTGGCCGAGCGCCATGCGCAGGGCCGCATCGTGTCGGTGCTGGAAGGCGGCTACGACTTGCGTGCGCTGTCTCGCAGCGTCGGCGTTCACCTGCGCGCCTTGGCCGATCTGTAATCTTTTTCCCTGACCATCGGCCGGGCAAGCACCCGGGCCGTGGCCCCCTATGAATTCCATGCATCAACCTCTGAGCCTGAACGAACTGCAGGCCTTGCTGGCCCGAGTCTTCAGCGCCGACGCGCTGGCCGAATGGGCGCTGCTGCTGGGCTGCCTGGCGCTGGCGGCACTGCTGAGCTGGGCGCTGTCGCGCGCCATCACGCGGCGGGAGAACAGCGTGCTGTTCGGCCGCAACGTGCTGGACGGCGCGCTGTTCCCGCTGCTGGCGCTGGCCTTTGCCTTCGGCGCGCGCCGCCTGCTGCCGCTGTGGGGGCTGGCGCCGGCGCTGTTCAAGCTGGCGCTGCCGGTGCTGGTGTCGCTGGCCGTCATCCGCGTCATCGCCCGCGTGCTGGCGGCGGCCTGGCCGGACTCGGCGCTGATCAAGCTGGTGGAGCGCATCGGCTCCTGGCTGGTGTGGATAGGCGCCGTGCTGTGGATCACCGGTCTGCTGCCCGTGATCCTGGACGAGCTGGACGACATTGGCTGGAAGTTCGGCACCGTCAGGCTGACGCTGCGCAACCTCATCGAGGGCGGCCTGACGGCGGCGCTGGTGCTGGTGCTGGCGCTGTGGGTGTCGGCGGCCATCGAGTCCAGGCTGCTGCGGCGCGAGTCCATGGATTTGTCCATGCGCAAGATCGCCGCCAGCGCCATCCGCGCGCTGCTGCTCTTCGTCGGCCTGCTGTTCGCGTTGTCGGCCGCGGGCATCGACCTGACGGCGCTGGGCGTGCTGGGCGGCGCTTTAGGCGTCGGCCTGGGCTTCGGCCTGCAGAAGCTGGCGGCCAACTATGTGAGCGGCTTCGTCATCCTGGCCGAGCGCTCCTTGCGCATCGGCGACATGGTCAAGGTGGACGGCTTCGAGGGCCGCGTCACCGACATCAAGACGCGCTACACGGTGATCCGCTCGCTGGGTGGCAAGGAAGCCATCGTGCCCAACGAGATCCTGATCACGCAGCGCGTCGAGAACTCGTCGCTGGGCGACCCGCGGGTGCTGCTGTCCACCGTCGTCCAGGTGGACTACGACTGCGATGTCGAGAGCGTCATGAAGTCGCTGGCCACGTCCCTCGTCGAGGTGCCGCGCGTGCTGAGCGACCCGGGGCCGTCGGTGCAGCTGAGCCGTTTCGCCGACAGCGGCCTGGAGCTCACCATCTACTTCTGGATCATGGACCCCGAGAACGGCAGCGGCGGCGTGCGCTCGGACGTGAACCTGGCGATCTGGCGCACGCTGAAGCAATTGGGTGTGGATATTCCCTACCCGCAGCAGGTGCAGCATCCGCCGAAGTCGGCGCCGCAGGCCGGCGCTCAGGGCGCGGCGACTCCCACCGGCTGATAGAGGGCCTGATTGGCTTCCAGCCAGGCCCGTGAGGCCTGGGCGTCGTGGTCGCTGGGTTGGAAGCGCGGGCGGAAGTAGTCGCGCCAGGGCTTGAAGCTGCAGCGCACGAGACCGCCGCGCCCGAACAGGAAGGCTGCCGCGCTCGCCCAGGTGCGCCAGCGCCAGAGCTGACCCTCGCGCCTCAGGTTGTGCGCGGTCTGGCGCAGCACGTCGCCGACGAAGATCAGGCTCACCTTGCGGAACCAGCGCAGCCGCCAGACATCGTCACCGCCCAGCGCGCGGTACAGGTTGAAGGCGGTGCTGCGGTGCTCGGACTCCTCGGCGCTGTGCCACAGCCACAGTGTGGCCAGCCTGGGGTCGCGCCGTCCCAGCCAATGGGGGCGGCGCAGGATCCAGTCGGCAAACACCGCGGTGAAGTGCTCGTAGGCTGCCGTGACCGCCAGCGCATGCCGCGGATCGGCGTCCACAAAGAGCGCCTGCCGTTCCAGCGCGCGAGTCGCCCATCGGTTTTCCAGCCCCAGGCGTTCCAGATGGTCGTTGTACAGCCCGTGCAGGCGGCGGTGCGTCGCTTCCTGACCCAGGAAGCCCTGGACCTCGGCGCGGAACTCGCTCTGGCTGGCCTCGGGCAATGCCTTGAAGCCGGCGCGCACGGCGTCGATGAAGAACTGCTCGCCCACGGGGAAGCTCATCGACAGCGCGTTCAGGAATGCAGTGCGGAATGCGTCGCCGTCGCACCAGAGGCGTTCGATCGGCATTTCCATGTCGATCAGCAGACGACGAATCACGAGATCGCTCAAGGCTTGCTCCGTTGGTACTTGCCAGTACCGGACCATAGCGATGGCGCTTGGTACCGTCAAGTACCATTCGCGCATGCAGGTTGAACCTTCCACGGAAACAGCCGTCCGGACCCGGCTGATCCAGGGGCTGGCCCAGGCGCTGGCCACCAAGTGCTACGGCGAGCTGACCATCGCCCACATCGTGGCCGAGGCGGCGGTATCGCGCCGCACCTTCTACGAACATTTCGACAGCAAGGACGCCTGCTTCCTGGCGCTCTACGAAGCTGCCAACCAGCAATGCCTGCGCGTGCTCGCGGCGGCCGTTGACCCCTCACGCCCCTGGCAGGAGCAGACCCGCGGCGCGTTGAGCGCCTATCTGTCGACGATGGACGCGAGCCCGCCGCTGACGCGGACCCTGCTGATCGAGGTCTTCCACCTTGGCATGCCCGGGCTGGCCGCGCGGCGTCGCGCGCATGGCGCGATTGCCGCGTTGATGCGCGAGATCATCAACGCCCAGCCCCGTGCGGGCCGCATGCTGTCCGACGCGATGGCCGTCGCGGTCATCGGCGGCGTCCATGAGCTGGTACTGGGCTGCATCGAGTCGGGCGCGCCCATCCGCGGCCTGGTCGACGAGGTGGCTGAGCTGGTGCTGCGGGTCGCGGCTTAGGCGAAGTCCGCGTCCAGCACCACCCGATAACGGGCCTTGCCGCTGCGCAGGTGATCCAGCGCCTCGTTGACGCGGCTCATCGGGAAACGCTCCACCTGCGGCAGGATCTGGTGCCGCGCGGAGAACTCCAGCATCGTCGCCAGCACCGAGGGCGGCGGCGTGGGCGAGGCGGACAGGCCCTTCTGCCAGCTCAGCAGGCCGCCGCTGCGGATGCTCATCGCCTCGGTGACGACGCCCACCAGATGCATGCGGCCCTTGGGCGCCAGCGTGGCCAGCAGCGCATCCCAGTTCAGCGCGGCGCCGACGGTGATGAGGATGAAGTCCAGGCTGCCGGCGGCGGCCTTCAGCTCGGCCTTGTCGACGCTGGAGACGGTCTTGTGCGCGCCGAGCGCCAGCGCCTCATCGCGCTTGGACGGCGACGAGGTGAACGCGGTGACCTCGCAGCCCCAGGCGCGCGCGAACTTGACGGCGATGTGGCCCAGGCCGCCGATGCCGACGACGCCGACGCGGTCGGTGGGCTTGATGGCATGCAGCACGAACGGCAGGAAGACCGTGCCGCCGCCGCACATCAGCGGTCCGGCCGCGGCCGGGTCCAGCGCGTCGGGCAGCGGGATGGCCCAACTCCAATGCGAACGCAGCCGGTCGGCAAAGCCGCCGTGGCGGCCGATCAGCGTCTGCTGACGCTTGCCGCACAGGTGCTGCTCGCCACCGATGCAGAAGTTGCAGTGGCTGCAGCTGCCCGTGTGCCAGCCCACGCCGACGCGCTGGCCCAGCTGGCGGCCCTTGGCGCGTGGCCCCAGGGCCGTGATGCGCCCCACGACCTCATGGCCGGGCACGACGGGGTAGCTGGCCGGGAACCACTCGCTGTCAATCATCGCCAGGTCGGAGTGGCAGACGCCGCAGTGCTCGACGGTGATCTCGACATCCTCGTCGCCCAGCGGGCCGGGGTCGAAGTCGAAGGGTTGGAGCGGGCCGCCGGCGGTGTGGGCGGCATAGGCGCGGATAGCGGGCATGGGCGTCTTTCGTGAGCTCGAACTACTGTAGCGGGTGGGCCTTGAAGAATTGCCAGATCGCGTCGGTCGCATCGATCTCCGTGCGGGGCCAGATGTGGCCCATGCCGTCGATGCGCAGCAGCCGGACCTCGGCGCTGCTCTCGCAGCCGCCGTAGCGCAGCGTCTGCAGCGCGCCCGCTTGCCTGTCCTGCAGCAGCTTGGGTTGGCAGCGGTTGTGCGTCGCCCAGCCGGCCAGGGCCTCCGGCACGCTCTCCACCCACTCGCCGCCGCGGTCGGCGTGACCCTCGTAGGGGTTGGTCAGGTCGGCCAGGCCGTGCACGGACAGGACCGGCACCGCGCGGCCCGGGCAGGGGCCCGTCCAACGCAGCCCGCCGACCGGCGCGATCGCCGCGATGCGCTGGTTCAGCCGACAGCCCAGCAGCGACGACATGCGCCCGCCGCCGGAGAAACCGGTGGCATGGACGCGCGCCGGGTCGATGCAGACGCGGGCGGCCACGTGATCGATGACGTCGGACACGTACTGCACGTCGTCCGCGCGCGGCGTGAAGACGGGGACGTTCCAGCGCGAGTCCTCGGCCTGCAGCGTGGCCACCGCGAAGCCCTCGCGGGCGGCCAGCGTTTCGAACGCGCTTTCCTTGGCGCGGCCGGCCGCGGTGCCGCCCGTGCCATGCAGGTCAAGGACCAGCGGCAGCTGGGTTCGGCCCACCATGGCCGGCGGCACGAAAAGGCGGTAGGTGCGCGTGCGGCCGGCCGACGTCAGCTCGCGCAGTTCGCCGCTGACCGGCGCGAGCGTGCAGGTGGCCGCCGGCGACTGGGCCCTGGCGGGTGGGGACAAGGCGCCCAACACCAGCAGGAGGACGATGGCGGGGAAAAAGCGCATGCGGGCTCCTCCGGCGTCAGGCGACGTCATGCGTGTAGACGATGAAGCCGAGGTGCTGCGCAACTTGGTCGTAGAGGGCTCGCGCGGTGGCGTTGCCGTTCTGCGTGTGCCAGTAGACACGCCGCGTGCCGGCGGCTCGCGCGGCGGCGTAGACGGCCTCGATCAGCGCCCGGCCGACGCCGCGGCCGCGGGCCTCGGCGTCGGTGAACAAGTCCTGCAGGTAGCAGACCGGCTCGATGCGGTTGCTGCTGCGGTGGAAGAGGTAGTGCACGAGGCCCAGCAGCCTGCCGTCGCCGTCCACGGCGACGAGCGCGTGGATGGGCTCGGCGGCGTCGAGGAAGCGCGCCCAGGTGGTGTCGGTGATGTTGGCCGGCAGCGCGGTGTCACCCGCGCGGCCGTAGAAGGCGTTGTAGCCGTCCCAGAGAGGCTGCCAGGCAGCGCGGTCGGTCGGCAGGACAGGGCGGATCTCGATCATGTCGGCAGCGGAGTGAATGGGCGCCGGCATTGTGGAGTCGATCTCCACAGTCGGCGCGCAGTCTGGCGGCAAGATGCCACCTGTCATCCCCCTGGAGAACGACATGAAGCCTCTGCTGCTTTGCAGCCTGCTGGTCGCCTTGAGTGCGGGCGCCCAGCCTCAGGGCGGCCCGCCGCCCGGTCACCATGGCCCGCCGCCCGAGGCGTTGGCCGCCTGCAAGACGGCCAAGGCCGGCGCGGACTGCAGCTTCACGCACGAAGGCCGCACCGTGAAGGGCAGTTGCTGGGCGCCGGAAGGACGGCCACTGGCCTGCCGGCCCAAGGACATGGGCGACCGGCCGCCGCCGCCACCTCCCGGTGGCTCAGCGCCCAAGCGATAGGAACGGCGAGGCTCAGCCTGCGGCGACCGGAATCGCCACGGCCTTGCCGCTGGCGATGCGCTGCTTCCACTCCGCCGGGCCGGTGATGTGCGCGCTGGTGCCGCTGGCGTCCACGGCCACGGTCACCGGCATGTCCACCACGTCGAACTCGTAGATGGCCTCCATGCCCAGGTCTTCGAAGCCGACGACCTTGGCGCCCTTGATGGCCTTGCTGACCAGGTAGGCGGAGCCGCCCACGGCCATCAGGTAGGCGCTCTTGTGGTTCTTGATGGATTCGATGGCGACGGGGCCGCGTTCGGCCTTGCCCACCATGGCGATGAGGCCGGTCTTGGCCAGCATCATGTCGGTGAACTTGTCCATGCGCGTGGCCGTCGTCGGGCCGGCGGGGCCGACCACTTCATCGCGCACCGGGTCCACCGGGCCGACGTAGTAGATGACGCGGTTGGTGAAGTCCACCGGCAGCGGCTCGCCCTTGGCCAGCATGTCCTGGATGCGCTTGTGCGCGGCATCGCGGCCAGTCAGCATCTTGCCGTTCAGCAGCAGCGTGTCGCCGGGCTTCCAGCTCGCCACGTCGGCGGGCGTCAGCGTGTTGAGGTCCACGCGCTTGCTCTTGTTGTAGTCGGGCGCCCACTTCACGTCGGGCCACAGGTCGAGGCTGGGCGGCTCCAGATAGGTGGGGCCGCTGCCGTCCAGCACGAAGTGCGCGTGACGCGTGGCCGCGCAGTTCGGGATCATCGCGATGGGCTTGCTGGCCGCGTGTGTCGGGAAGGTCTTGATCTTCACGTCCAGCACCGTCGTCAGGCCGCCCAGGCCCTGCGCACCGATGCCCAAGGCGTTGACCTTCTCGTACAGCTCGATGCGCATCTCCTCGAGCTTGTTCTGCGGGCCGCGCTGCAGCAGCTCGTACATGTCGATGTCTTCCATCAACGCCTGCTTGGCCAGCAGCGCGGCCTTCTCGGCCGTGCCGCCGACGCCGATGCCCAGCATGCCGGGCGGGCACCAGCCGGCGCCCATCGTGGGCACGGTCTTGAGTACCCAGTCGACGATGTCGTCGCCGGGGTTGAGCATGTAGACCTTGCTCTTGTTCTCGCTGCCGCCGCCCTTGGCCGCAACGATGACGTCCACCGTGTTGCCGGGCACCAGCTCCATCTGCACGACGGCGGGCGTGTTGTCCTTGGTGTTCTTGCGCGCAAAGATGGGGTCGTCCAGCACCGACGCGCGCAGCTTGTTGTCGGGGTTCAGGTAGCCCTGGCGCACGCCTTCGTTGATGGCGTCCTCGATGCTGCCGCTGAAGCCTTCCCAGCGCACGTCCATGCCGATCTTCAGGAACACGTTGACGATGCCGGTGTCCTGGCAGATGGGGCGCTTGCCTTCGGCGCACATGCGGCTGTTGGTGAGGATCTGGGCGATCGCGTCCTTGGCGGCGGGCGAGGCCTCGCTCTCGTAGGCGCGAGCCAGATGGGTGATGTAGTCGGCCGGGTGGTAGTACGAGATGTACTGCAGTGCGGCGGCGACGCTGTCGATGAGGTCTTGCTGGCGGATCGTGGCGGTCATTTTGCGAAGCGGGATGGGATGACGGGCGACGCGAATTATCGGTGGCCTCACAGATGAGAAGGGTTCTCATCACGCCTATGCTGGCTGTCGATCCCGATCAACCGAGAGCCCAGTGATGAACACACGCATCGAGCGCGACACCTTCGGCCCCATCGAGGTGCCGGCCGACAGGCTGTGGGGCGCGCAGACGCAGCGCTCGCTGCAGAACTTCGACATCTCCGGCGAGCGCCAGGCGCCCGAGCTGATCCGCGCGCTGGCCAAGGTCAAGCGGGCCTCTGCCGTCGTCAACCAGGCGCTGGGCCTGCAGGACGCCAAGAAGACTGACGCCATCGTGGCCGCGGCCGACGAGGTCATCAACGGGCTGCACGTGGACGAGTTCCCGCTCGTCGTCTGGCAGACGGGCTCGGGCACGCAGACCAACATGAACGTCAACGAGGTGCTGGCCAACCGCGCCAGCGAGTTGCTGGGCGGCGAGCGCGGCGAGGGGCGCCTGGTGCACCCCAACGACGACGTGAACCGCAGTCAGAGCAGCAACGATGTCTTCCCCACCGCCATGCATGTGGCCGCCGTGCAGGCGCTGGTGGAGCGCCTGCTGCCGCCGCTGCGTGCGTTGCGCACGACGCTGCAGCAGAAGGCCGAGGCCTATGACGACATCGTCAAGATCGGCCGCACCCACCTGCAGGATGCGACGCCGCTGACGCTGGGGCAGGAGATCTCGGGCTGGGTCGCGCAGCTGAACCACGGCGAGCGCCACGTGCTGGCCGCGCTGCCGCATCTGTACGAACTGGCGTTGGGCGGCACGGCCGTGGGCACCGGCCTGAACGCGCCCAAGGGCTATGCGCAAGCGGTCGCCGCCGAACTGGCACGGCTGACCGGTCAGCCCTTCGTCAGCGCGCCCAACAAGTTCGAGGCCATGGCGTCGTGCGATGCGCTGGTGCACGCCCACGGCGCGCTGAAGACGCTCGCCGCCAGCATGACCAAGATCGCCAACGACGTGCGCTGGCTGGCCAGCGGCCCGCGCAGCGGCATCGGCGAGATCAGCATCCCGGAGAACGAACCGGGCTCGTCCATCATGCCGGGCAAGGTCAACCCGACGCAGAGCGAGGCGGTGACCATGCTGGCGGCGCAGGTCATGGGCAACGACGTGGCCATCAACATCGGCGGCGCGTCCGGCAATTTCGAGCTGAACGTGTTCCGCCCGATGGTCATCCACAACTTCCTGCAGAGCGTGCGCCTGCTGGCCGACGGCATGGCCAGCTTCGACAAGCACTGCGCGGTGGGCATCACGCCCAACGAGGGGCGCATCGGCGAGTTGGTGTCACGCTCACTGATGCTGGTGACGGCGCTGAACACCCACATCGGCTACGACAAGGCCGCCCAGATCGCCAAGAAGGCGCACAAGGACGGCAGCAGCCTGCGCGAGGCGGCGCTGGCACTGGGCCACGTGACGGCCGAGCAGTTCGACGCGTGGGTGGTGCCGGGGCAGATGGTCGGGCGTTAGTGCTTGTCGCCGTGGGGCGGCTGCGGCAGCAACCTGTCCGTGAACGCGATGGCCATGGCCGACAGCAGGAAGGCGACGTGGATGATGGTCTGGTACATCAGCGTCTTCTCGGCGTAGTTGTCGGCGTTGATGAAGGTCTTCAGCAGGTGGATGGAGCTGATGCCGATGATGGCCGTGGCCAGCTTGACCTTCAGCACCGACGCGTTCACGTGGCTCAGCCACTCGGGCTGGTCGGGGTGGCCATCCAGCTCCATGCGCGACACGAAGGTCTCGTAGCCACCGACGATGACCATGATCAGCAGGTTGGAGATCATGACGACGTCGATCAGGCCCAGCACGACCAGCATCAGAACGGTCTCGTTGAGCTTGGTGATCGGCTCGTAGCCGATGACGTGGTCGGCCGCGTCCTTGATGGCGGTGCTCTTGTAGCCAATGCTCTTGACCAGGATCTCCAGCGCATGCTGGTCGCCGAAGGCGGCCTCGATCAGGTGCACCAACTCGGTCCAGAACTGGAAGACATAGACCGCCTGGGCCAGGATCAGGCCCAGGTACAGCGGCAGTTGCAGCCAGCGGCTGGCGAAGATCAGGCGGGGCAGGGGGCGCAGCGGGGTGGTCATCGAATCCTTGGGGTGCAGCGGGTAGCGGGCGGATTCTAGGGATGACCCGTGTCAGCGGCGCTGCAGTGCGGCCTCCAGCTTCTGCAAGGGCTGCTTGAAGTAGGCCGCGACGTTGGGCTGGGCCTTGAAGGCCTGGCGGGCTGTGGCCGCCAGTGCGACGGCGCCAGCGCGGTCGCCCGCGGCCAGCGCGCACAGGCCGGCCTGGGCGTGCAGCCAGGCCGGGCGCGGCGCGGCGGGGTTGCGGTCGCGCAGCAGTGCCTCGGCCTGCGCGACGAGCTTGCCACGCCCAACAGCCGGGCGGCCCTGGGCGCAGTCGAGCTGGGCTGCGACGGCGTCCGTGGTGAAGCGTTCGGGCGGCAGATCCGGCGTAGGCCCGGGCGAGAGCCCTTTCACGGCCGCCGCCGCGTCGGCGGGGCGACCCAGATCGAGCAGGACCTGGGCCTTCACCCAGGCCAGCATGGCGCGTGCCGCCGGTGTCAGCGACGCGCGGTCCAGCTTCTGCAAGGCTTCCTCGGCATGACCGGAGGCCGCCATCCCGAGGCCCTGGCGCGCCAGGTCGCCGGCCTCGTCGGGCGGACGCATCTGTGCGTTCTGGACGAGCTTGTGCCAATAGCTCTGCGTCTCGTGCGTGTGGCCGTACGAGGCCCCCACGGACGACGAGATGTCGGCGGCGGTCCAGTGCAGGCGCTGCCAATGCTTCTGCGACGAGCGCGGTCCCTGCCAGGGCGAGGGGAAGCTTTCGTGCAGCACATCCCACGCGCGGTCCATGTCGCCATGCGCGAAGGCCAACCGGCTGCGCAGCAGGTTCAGGCGCAGCAGCTGAGCCTGTGGTGGGTCCGGTTGGGCCTGGATCAGCGCTGCAGCGGACTCGGCGGCCTGCTCGGCTTCGAGGTGTTGGGCCAGGCCCGCGCGATAGCGTGCCAGCGCGTATTCGGCCTGCATGATGCGGGCCTCGATGATGGCCGGCCCGCCGCGCGCATGGAGGTTGTTGACGACGGCGTCGATCAGCGGCGCCGCAGCCGCCGTCTGGCCATGGTCGATCATGCTCTGTGCGGCGAGCTGGCGCAGCCGGTGCAGCAGCGGCGATGTCTCGCCCTGTGCGGCGAGCGCCAGCGCGACGCTGCGCCCGAGATGCTCGTCCGCTGCGGCGTGCTGGT
Source organism: Roseateles sp. P1_C6 (assembly GCF_056406315.1). Taxonomy (NCBI): domain Bacteria; kingdom Pseudomonadati; phylum Pseudomonadota; class Betaproteobacteria; order Burkholderiales; family Sphaerotilaceae; genus Roseateles; species Roseateles sp. P1_C6. The sequence continues at coordinate 161,801 of NZ_JBFUAK010000014.1, read as the reverse complement.
AGGCGTGCTCGGCCATCTCGCCGTGCAGGGCCTGGGCGCGGGCGGCTGCCGTCGAGCCGGCCGGCTGGGCGGGCAGCAAGGCCTCCACCTGCTGCAGCGCGGCCTGCGCGGCGTCGGCATGGCCCACAGCCCAGGCGGCCTGGGCGATGGCCGCCAGCGCCTCGGCGCGCAACCGCGTGTCGTCGCGGCCGGCCAGGGTCAGCGCCTCCTGCGCGGCGGCGTCGGCTTCCGTCCAGCGGTAGGCGGCCAGCCAGGCTTCGGCGGCCAGCAGCCGGGCCGCCGCCAGGGCCTCGGGGCCGGCGCCGGCGCGTTGCAGCACCTCGTGCTGGCGCCTGGCGTGTTCGACGGCCAGCTCCGGCCGGTCCATCTCAAGGAAGATCTGCGCCACGGCGCCCAGCAGGTCGGCCTGCAGTTCGGGTTCGGCGGAGAAGCGCTGCTGGATCAGCTTGGCGCTGTCGGCCAACGTCAGCTCCGGCGTCGGGCGGCGCGAATCCGTGCGGGCGAAGAAGGCGGCCTGGTCGGCGCGCAGCAGTGCCGCCGCAAAGCCGGTGACGACGCGCTGGCGTTGTGCCGCCAGCTCGGCGCGCTGGGCCTGGCGCAGCGCCAGGCCGCCGCCCACGGCAAGCGCCGCGACGACGACGGCCGTGGTGGTGAACGCCAGCCGGTGGCGGCGCAGCGTGCGGCCGATGCGCGACCAGGCGCTGTCCGGCTGTGCCAGCACGTGCTCGCCGCGCAGGTGCCGCTCCACGTCCTGGGCGAAGGCGTCGACGCTGGCATAGCGCTCGGCCGGGTCACGCTTCAGCGCCTTGGCGAGGATGGCGTCGAGGCCGCCGCGCAGCTCGCGCGCCATCGTGGGGTCCTCGCAGCGGCCGCTGGCGCGTTCCGGTTCGTCGGCCAGCATCGCCTCCTCCCAGGCTGCGCGCGTGGCGCGCGCGAGGCGGTAAGGCGTGTGGCCGGTCAGCAGCTCAAACGCCAGCACGCCCAGGCTGTAGACGTCGGTGGCCACCGTGACGGGTTCGTCGCGCAGCTGCTCGGGCGAGGCGTAGTGCGGCGTCAGGCGGCGCTCGGCCGTTTGCGTCAGGCCGGCGCCGACGGCGGCCTCGGACAGCAGCTTGGCGATGCCGAAGTCCAGCAGATGGGCCTGGCCGTCTGGCGTGACCAGCACGTTGGAGGGCTTGATGTCGCGGTGCACGACCAGCCGGCCGTGCGCGTAGCCGACGGCGCGCATGACCTGCAGCAGCAGCGCCAGGCGCTCGCTGACGCCCAGGCCGTGCTCGCGGCACCAGGCGTCGATGGGCTTGCCGGCCACCAGCTCGAGCGCAAGATAGGGCCAGCCGCGCGCGTCGATGCCGGCGTCGTACAGGCGGGCGATGTTGGGGTGCTCCAGCATCGCGCCGATGTCGCGCTCCTGGGCCATCAGCCGCGCCAGCCCGGTGCCCCAGGTCAGCCGCGGTAGCTTCAGCGCCACTTCACGCTGGTAGCTGCCGTCGGCGCGCTCGGCACGCCAGACGCTGCCCATGCCGCCGCGGCCGATCTCCTCGATGAGGCGATAGGGGCCGATGCGGTCGCCGGCGTGCACGGCGGCGGGGTCTTCGCCCTCCCAGGCGCCCAGGCGCGGCAACGTCAGGGGGCTGGGGGCGCGCGACAGCATGTCGCGCAGCGGTGCCGCCAGGTGGGCGGCGTCCGGCGGCAGGGCCGCCAGCCAGGCTTCGCGGCGCTCCGGCGCCAGCGCCAGGGCTTCGTCGAGCAGTCGGCTCAGCCGGCTCATGTCCTCCGGGGTCAGCATCGTTGCGCTCTTTTCATTGGGTTCGCACGCTAGGTCAGACGCAGGCCCGTGGCCAGAGCGGACATCCCCAGTCCGGATGATGCCCACCCGGCCGCTGCACTGGCAGCATGCGCGTCGTGCCAGACGACGCCATCGAAACCCTGATCGAGCAGGTCAACGCCTGCAGCCCCGGTGCGCAGGACCGGCTTTTCGCCGCCGCCTATGACGAGCTGCGCAAGCTCGCCCGCTCGCGGCTGCGCGACGGCGGGCGCAACACGGTGCTTGACACGACGGTGCTGGTGCACGAGAGCTATCTGCGCTTCCTGGGCAGCGGCCGGCTGCGGCCGGCCAGCCGGCGCGCCTTCTTCGCCTACGCCTCGCGGGTGATGCGCTCCGTCATCATCGACGCCGTGCGCGAGCGCCAGGCCCAGCGCCGCGGCGGCGACCTGACCCGGCTGACGCTGGATACCCACATCGCCGACAGCACGCCGGCGGGCGAGGAGGAGGTGCTGAAGGTGCACGAGGCGCTCGATGCGCTGGCTGCTGCCGAACCGCGTCTCGCCCAGGTGGTCGAGATGCGCTATTTCGGCGGCTACAGCGACGCCGAGATCGCCGAGGCGCTGCAGCTCACCGATCGCACCGTGCGTCGCGACTGGGACAAGGCGCGGCTGCTGCTGGGGGTGTTGCTGGGCAGTTGAGTCGCCGTGCGGTTGTCCGGTTTGGGCCGGTCGGTGCGTCCGTGAGGGTAGGCAGGTGCAGGCCTGCCGCCAACCCCTCACGGAGGACTCATGAAGCCATTTCACTCACTGCGGCGCGTTGCCGCTGCCGCGCCTTTGCTGCTGACGGCATCGCTGGTGCAGGCCGACAGCGCCGCCACAGGCTTGGCGCAGATCGACTGGCGTTCGGTGGACATCACCGCGCAGCCGGGCACGCAGTTCAGCGTGGCCGGTCACGAGGCCAGCATCCTGTTCGCCGACAACGTGGTGCCCACGCCGGGCGGCACGCCCTATGTCATGGGCGCGTCCGACACCGCCAGCGTGCTGCCCGGCCTGCAGGCCAGTCGCGTCGACGCGGGCCTTGGCCGGCAGCTGTCGGGCCAGGTCGACCTGGGCGGCGCGCAGCTGATCGCCGCCCAGTACAGCCGCGTGAACACCGGCAGCGCCCGTTTCGACGCCAGCAACGCGAGCTGGATGCTGGTGCTGCATTCGGCAGCCGGCGGCGAGGTCCGCGTGACGGGCGACTACCTGCTGGGCCTCAGTGCAGCCGTGCAGCAGGCCGGCGACTCGGTCGACGCCGCCGTGTTCGCCAATATCCGGCTGTACGACCCGGGCTCGAACCAGGTGTTGTTCGATGACGCCCGGACCTTGGGTCTCAGCCTGGACGCGGGCCCCGTGCCCACCAGTGCCAGCCGTGCCGGATCGGGCAGCTTCGATGACCTGGTGACGCTGCCGGCCGGTCGCGACGTGCGGCTTTTCTTCACCGTGTCCAGCAGCGCGATGACCGCTGCCGTGCCGGAGCCGCAGTCCTTGGCACTGCTGCCGCTGGGGCTGCTGGCCCTGTTCGGTCGGTCGCTGCGCAGGCGTGCCGGGAGCCCGGCATGAACGCGCCGCGCTGGCGCGGCCTGCTGGTGTCGCTGCTCGCCGTGGCCGGCGCGCAGGCCGCCGACTACACGGTGCTGACCCAGGACCATGTCGCCGGCCATCTGCGCGTGCAGATTCAGGCCGACGGCCGCATCGAGACCGACTACAGCTACCGCGACAACGGACGCGGCCCGGACGTGAAGGAGAGTTTTCGCCTCGCCGCCAATGGCGCGCCGCGCGACTATCGGGGCCGGGGCCGCAGCACGCTGGGGGCCGAGATCACCGAGGACTTCGATGTCGTCGATGCACGGGCGCGCTGGCGTTCGCGTGCCGACAGCGGCGCCATGCCGGCGGCGGAGGACTTTGTCTTCGTGCCGCTTGAGGCCTCGCCGGGCTACTACGGCGCCTTCGTGAGCATGCTGCTGGCCCAGCCCGAGGGCCGCGCCAGCACGCTCGGTGGCCTGAAGGTTCGCGCCGAGATCCTGGCCCGGCTGACGCCGGATGCCGCGACCGGAGCGCTGGCGCTGGTGGCCGTCACTGGTGCGGACGCCCAGCCCTGGTACTACTGGGTGCGCGACGATGCCGGCCACGCGCTGTTCGCCATCACCTGGCCCGGCTGGGCGGTGGTGGAGAAGGGCGCCGAGGCCCTGGTGCCCGCCCTGCTGGCCCGCCAGCAGCAGGCTGCCGATGAGCGCCTGGTCGAGCTGCGGCGGCGCCTGGCCAGGCCTTTGGACGGCGTCACGTTGATCCGCAATGTGCGCTGGTTCGACGCCCCCGCCGCGCGCATGCGGGGCCCCAGCGATGTGTGGATCTCTCACGGGCGCATCGATGCCGTGACCGAACCGGGCGCGCTGCGGGTGCTGCCCGAGCGCGCCATCGACGGGCGCGGCCAGACGCTGCTGCCGGGCCTGTGGGACATGCATGCCCACCTGTGGAGCGAGGACGCGTTGGCCCACCTGGCCGGCGGCGTCACCAGCATCCGCGACCCCGGCAACGACAACGCCGAGCTGCAGCGCCTGCGCGGCCGCATCGAGCGTGCCGAGGTCATCGGGCCCAACGTGCACGCGGCCGGCTTCATCGAGGGCAAGAGCCCCTACTCGGCGCGCAACGGCATCGTCGCCGAGACGCTGGACGACGCGCTGGACGCCGTGAGCTGGTATGCCTGCCACGGCTACGTGGGCATCAAGCTCTACAACTCGATCAAGCCCGGTTGGGTCAAGCCGCTGACCGAGAAGGCCCGCGGCCTGGGCCTGCACGTCAGCGGCCACGTGCCGGCCTTCATGCTGGCCGAGCAGGCAGTGCGCGCCGGCTACGAGGAGCTGACGCACATCAACCAGGTCATGCTGAACTTCGTCAGCCGGCCCGGTGACGACAGCCGCACGCTGCTGCGCTTCGACCGCGTGGGCAGCGATGCCCGCAACGTCGACCTGGCCAGCCCGGCGGTGCGCCGCTTCATTGCGCTGCTGCGCGAGCGTCGTGTCGTCGTCGACCCGACGCTGGTGACCTTCGAGGCGATGTTCACCCAGGCACAGGGCGAGCCCGACCCTGTGCTTGGCGGCGTGGGCGACCACCTGCCGGTGCTGTGGCAGCGCCAGATCCGTTCGGCGCCCATGGACCTGGCGGGCGACAAGCTGGCGGCCTATCGCGCCTCCTACGCCAAGCTGCTGGCGCTGACACGCGACATGCACCGCGCCGGCGTGCCGCTGGTGGCGGGCACGGATGGCGTCGCGGGCCTGGGCCTGCACCGCGAGCTGGCGCTCTACGTAAAGGCCGGCATTCCGGCGCCGGAGGTGCTGCGCATCGCCACCTGGAACGGCGCCCGCGTGGCGGGGGCGTCGGCCGAGCGCGGCCGCATCGCGCGCGGCTACGCGGCCGACCTGCTGCTGGTCGAGGGCGACCCTGCGCAGGACATCGCCGCGCTGCGCCGCGCCAGCCTGGTCATCCAGGGGCGGGTGGCCTATGCGCCGGCCGAGCTTTACGAGGCGATGGGATTCAAGCCTTTCGCGGCGCCGCCCCGCATGGTCGTGCGGCCGCGCCCTTGAACTTGGGGGGTGTGTCCGGATCCGGCGGCGCAGCCCGTCTTGAAGAGGGACGGGGCGATGGCCCCGCCAATGTCAACCTGAAGGGAGTTCCTGATGATTCAAGCGCAAACGCGGCGGCTGCCCGCGGCCGTCCTCACCACGCTGGCCTTGCTCGCTGGCGCGGCGCGGGCCGACTTCATCCACAACGGCGGTGGGCTGGCCGAGCCCCACCGAACCGTCGACTTCGAATCCGCGCCGCTGGCGCACAACCAGAGCGTCACCGATCAGTTCCTCGGCCTGGGCCTGCGTTTCGAGGCCGCCTTCGCCAACGCCGACGTGAACCCGCTGTGGCCGAACATGAGCGGCAACCGGGTTGGCAACTACCAGGCCGGCATCGGCCATGACGACGGCTTCACCATCCATTTCCTGGCGCCGATCACGGCCGCGGCGTTCGCGCTGGTGACGGCGGACGGTGGCGTGTCCACCTTCGAGGCCTATTTCCAGGGCAGCCTGGTCGAAGCGGCCGTTGCGGCATCGGCGCTGCTGGACCCGGTCAATTTCTATGGTTTCCGGGACATCGTCTTCGATGAATTGAGGATTCGCACGGACAGCTTCGACGGTGCGCTATCGGTAGACAATCTGCAGATCGCAAGCGTGCCGGAGCCAGGCAGCGTCGGCTTGGCGCTGACCGCCCTGGGGCTGGTGGCCCGGCTCAGGCGCCGAGCCACGACGGAGGCGGACAGCCGAGAGTAAGGGCTTCGTCAGTGACTCCTCGCACAGTGCGCGCCAAGCAGCCAAACGAGGAGACACCGATGAGCACGCTGAACACCTACGCTCCCAGCCCCGAGTGGGTCGCCAATGCCCATGTGAAGGGCGAGGCCGGTTACGCCGCGCTGGTGGCCGAGGCCGACAAGGACTACGCCGGCTTCTGGGCCCGCCAGGCCCGCGAGTTGCTGAGCTGGCAGACACCGTTCACGAAGACGCTGAACGACAGCGATGCGCCGTTCTTCAAGTGGTTCGAGGACGGCAAGCTCAACGTGTCCTACAACTGCCTGGACCGCCACGTCGAGGCCGGCAAGGGCGACAAGACGGCGCTGATCTTCGAGGCCGACGACGGCACGGTGACCCCCGTGAGCTACGCCGAGCTGCTGGTCAAGGTCTGCCAGCTGGCCAACGCGCTCAAGGGCCGCGGCATCCAGAAGGGCGACCGCGTCGTCATCTACATGCCCATGTCGGTCGAGGGCGTGGTGGCCATGCAGGCCTGCGCGCGCATCGGCGCGACGCACTCGGTCGTGTTCGGTGGGTTCTCGGCCCAGAGCCTGCGCGACCGCGTGCAGGATGCCGGCGCCGTGGCGCTGATCTGCGCCGACGAGCAGCTGCGTGGCGGCAAGGCGCTGCCGCTGAAGGCCATCGTTGACGAGGCGCTGGAAGGCGGCGCCTGCCCGACGCTGAAGGACGTCATCGTCTACAAGCGCACCGGCGGCAAGGTCAGCTGGATGGACGGCCGCGACGTGTGGCTGCACGACCTGATGTCGGCCGAATCCACCAGCTGCACGCCCGAGTGGGTGGAGGCCGAGCACCCGCTGTTCCTGCTGTACACGTCGGGCTCCACCGGCAAGCCCAAGGGCGTGCAGCACAGCAGCGGCGGCTATCTGCTGCACGCGGCGCTGACGACCAAGTGGACCTTCGACCTGAAGGACGACGACATCTTCTGGTGCACGGCCGACATCGGCTGGGTCACCGGCCACAGCTACATCACCTACGGCCCGCTGGCGCTGGGCGGCACGGAGATCGTCTTCGAGGGCGTGCCCACCTACCCGGACGCCGGCCGCTTCTGGCAGATGATCCAGAAGCACAAGGTCACGATCTTCTACACGGCGCCCACCGCCATCCGCTCGCTGATCAAGGCGGCGGAGAGCAATGCGGCCGTGCATCCCAAGAGCTATGACCTGACCAGCCTGCGCCTGCTGGGCTCGGTGGGCGAGCCCATCAACCCGGCCGCCTGGGAGTGGTACTACGAGCACGTGGGCGGCAAGCGCTGCCCCATCGTCGACACCTTCTGGCAGACCGAAACCGGCGGCCACATGATCACGCCGCTGCCCGGCGTGACGACGCTGGTGCCGGGCTCCTGCACATTGCCCTTCCCGGGCATCACGGCGGCCATCGTCGACGAGACCGGCAACGACATGCCCAACGGCCAGGGCGGCATCCTGGTCGTCAAGAAGCCGTGGCCGTCGATGATCCGCACGATCTGGGGCGACCCCGAGCGCTTCAAGAAGAGCTACTACCCGGCCGAGCTCAAGGGCTACTACCTGGCCGGCGACGGTGCCATCCGCGACGCCGAGACGGGCTACTTCACGATCACCGGCCGCATCGACGACGTGCTGAACGTGTCGGGCCATCGTATGGGCACGATGGAGATCGAGTCCGCGCTGGTCAGCTGCACGGAGCTGGTGGCCGAGGCCGCGGTCGTGGGCCGCCCGGACGACACGACCGGCGAGGCCATCTGCGCCTTCGTCGTGCTGAAGCGCGCCCGCCCGACCGGTGACGAGGCCAAGGCGATCGCCAAGCAGCTGCGTGACCACGTGGCCAAGGAGATCGGCCCCATCGCCAAGCCCAAGGACATCCGTTTCGGCGACAACCTGCCCAAGACGCGGTCGGGCAAGATCATGCGGCGCTTGCTGAGGTCGGTGGCCAAGGGCGAGAGCGTCACGCAGGACACGTCGACCTTGGAGAACCCGGCCATCCTGGAACAGCTCGGTCAGGCTTACTGACCGGGGTGGTTGTAGCCTTGGACGGCTCGGTCAGGCCTGTTGAGCAGCTGAGTTCAGCGGCGGCAGAAAGGTCTTGACCGGCCGCACCTCCACGTCGGTGCCGAAGGCCCGCCCGGGAAAGTCCCGCGCCAGCGCCAATGCGGCGGCGAGGTCCGCGGCGCTGACCAGCGTGCAACCGGCCAGCGTCGATTCGTGCGCCTGGTCCAGTTCGCCGTCGTGCTTGAGCAGGCAGGCCGCGTCGTCAAAGGCGGACACCACCAGCGCCTGGCCGGCTTCCCGCAGCCCCAGCGCCCAGTGGCGGATGCGCTGGGCGCGATCGGCAAGCTCGGCCGCGTTCAGCGAACGTCTGGGGTGGTAGAGGAAAGCGAAGACGGGCATGGCGGGTTCTCGTGAGTGTTGCGATGCCCGCAGAATGCCTGCGCGCCCCTTCGGGCGATTGGACGATTTCCGCAGTCCGGCATGCAGCTCGATCAATCCCTCGCCTCCCGCCCCGACGGCCTCATCGAAGGCCTGGCGGTGCTGCGCACGACGCAGCGCAGCCAGCGCACGCTGGTGGCCGAGAGCCGCATCAGCCTCGGCGTTCGCCTTAGCGGCGTGGCACACGTGCTGTGCGGTGCGACCTGGGCGCGGTTGCCGCGCTTCACGTTGACGGGCGTCCATTGCGGTTCGCGCACGGTGTGCACGGAGCCTCAGGGCTGTCTCGTGCTGGCCCATCTGCACCCCGCGGCGGCGTCGGCGCTGGGCGTTGACGCAAGAGGCCTGGCCGCCACCACGAGAGACCTCGCGACGCTGTGGCCGCTCCGCGAGCTGGAAGTCCTCGCGGCACGCCTGGAGAGCGCACCGGATGACGCGGCACGCATGACGGTGCTGGAGGCCCATGTCGCCGCCCGCCTGGCCGCCGGTCCCGGGGTCGACGCGATGGTGGTCGCGGCCGTGGATCACATCCGCGCGGCGCCGGCAGAGGTCCGCATCGCCGCGCTGGCGCAGTCACTGTGCACCAGCGTCGACACGCTGGAGCGGCGCTTCACTGCCGCTGTCGGCGTCAGCCCCAAACGCTTTGCGCGGGCGGCGCGTCTGCGATCCGCGGTGCTGAGCTATGCCGCGGACATGACGCTGACGGATGTCGCGATCGGCGCCGGCTACTACGACCAGTCCCATTTCGTCAGGGAAATGCGGCGCGCCACCGGCCTGGCGCCGACGCGGCTGCTGCCGGAGCAGACCTATTGCTAGGCACTGGGCGAGCGACCGCCTAGCCCTCGAAGCGACTCGTCGCGTCGCGGTCGTGCTCGTAACGCCGGGTGAGCGCAAACGCCGGCAGCCAGGACTCGCGGCGCACGATCCAGCTTTCGTAGGTCGGCGTCAGCTGGTCCGGCGCGTCCAGCGAGCCGAGGTTCACCTCGACCTCGTCGGCGCTGCGCGCGAAAACGGACGAGCCGCAGCGGGGGCAGAAATGCCGCCCGGCGTAGTCGCGGGTCTCGCCCTCTATCGTCACCGCTTCCTCAGGGAAGATCGCGGACGCGTGGAAGAGGGCGCCGTGGTGCTTGCGGCAGTCCAGGCAGTGGCACAGGCCGACCCGGTAGGGGCGCCCTGATGCCACGAGGCGGACGTTGCCGCACAGGCAACCGCCCGTGAATCTGTCCATGCTGCTGCTCCTGCAAAGGTCACGCTGGCAGCCTGTGTACCGCGAACGGCACCGTGCATGCAATGGCCCGCTGCGGCGGGCGGCTGCCTCAGGCGCGCGGACGGCGGCGCAGCTTCAGGCCGATGACGCTCAGGCCGCCCAGCAGCATCGCCATGCTGGCCGGCTCCGGCACGGCCGACACGTTCAGGGCCTGGTCCAGATGGATCTTCAGGAACTCGGTGTTGTCCGAGCCCAGGTTGCGGCCGCCGATGCCGGGATAGTTGTTGTCATTGGCGACCAGCAGCGTGTGGGCGTCCAGGATGAGCACGCTCTCGATGGTCGTGAACGGGAAGGTGAAGGCGCTGCTGCCGTCGCCGTTCAGGTCGTGCGGGTCGGCGATGTCCATCAGGTTGACCACTTCAGTCTTGCTGACGTTGCCGCTGGCGTCCAGCTGGTTCAGGTCGATCTTGAAGATCTTCTTGAACGGCGTGCCGCCGCCGGTGGCCGTGGCGCCGTTGCGCTCGATGATCAGGAACTCGTGGTCGTTGATCGCCGTCATGTCGCCGATGTTGGTGCCGGCGGCGTCGAGCTTGTAGTTCCACTGCTGGCCGGTGTAGGTCTCGGCGTTGACGTCGAAGGCGTTGATGCGCAGCGTCTTGGCCGCGTCGCCCGTGACGGTGCCCTCCAGCAGCGTGTAGAGGCGGTCGCCGTTCGTGTTGATGGCCATGCCCTCGAAGCCGTTGGAGCGACCCAGCGTGGCGCTGATGGTGCCGTTGACGACGGCAGGGTTCTGCGGCGAGGCCACGCCCAGCATGCCGATCTCGCGGCGCAGCACTTCGCCGTTGGCATTGGTTTTGACCAGGTAGGGACCGAACTCGTCGCCGAACCACAGGTTGCCGTTCTTGTCCTTGCGCACGGACTCGATGTCCAGGTCGGCGCCGGTCAGCAGGCGGTTGGAGCGGATGCTGGCGTCCACCAGCGGGTTGGTGGCGCTGTTGTAGTAGCGGCTGTAGTCGGCCTGCACCTTGATCGACAGCAGGTTGTTCGGGTCCGACAGGCCGATGTAGCTGCCGCTGGTGAAGCCAGCCATCGCCGCGCCGGTCTTGAAGTTGGCGGCCGAGACGGTGCCGGTGCCGCCCGTGGCGGTCTTGAAGTCAGGCGTGACGGCGTACATGCGCAGCAGCGCGTCGCCCGAGTTCTCCTTGGCGCCGAAGCCGTTGTCGGGCATGAAGAGGTAGCTGCCCGCCGTCGGGCCGGCCAGCACGGCCGAGAAGCCTTGCACCGGCTGCTTGTTCAGCAGCGGCAGCGGGTTGCCGCCGGCGCCGCTGGCGAATTGGCCGGAGGTGGGGCCGTCCGCAAACGTGTTGGCGGGCATCAGCGCCCAGCCTTCCAGCGACGCCGAGGCGGCGTGGGCCATCGGCGCGGCGAACAGGGCAACGACGGCGGTCGCGACTGCGGCGCGATTCGGGAAGCGGGAGGTGGTCATGGGGCGATGCCGATAGGACGCGCAGAACGGCCTGCGCGCCGCGATTCTTGGCAGCGCCTGTGACGTGGGCGTGAAGCGGCCTTCCTGAGCGACCCACCAAAAGAAACAGGCCCCGCAGGGCCTGTCTTGGGCGGTGAGACGGCTTACTTGACCGTCAACACCCACTTGGCCAGCGTTTCGGCCTCGGCCGGGCTGACCTGCGTGTTCGGGGGCATGGGCACGGGGCCCCAGACGTCCTTGCCGCCCTTGACGATCTTTTCGGCCAGCTTCTTGACGGCATCCTTGTCCTTGCCGTACTTGGCCGCCACGTCCTTGTAGGCCGGGCCGACCAGCTTCTTGTCCAGCGCGTGGCAGGCCATGCAATTTTTCTTCTGTGCCAGCTCCTGATTGGCGAAAGCGGCGGGGGCAATCAGGGCGAGGCTGAGGATCAGGACTTTCATGCGAACCTTTCGGGGGCGTTGGACTACAGTGGTTGCAAAGATATCTGAAGGAGATGCCGCATGGCATTCGTGTTGATCGGCGTGCTCTTCATCGTACTGCGCCTGGGCGGCTGGGTGCAGTTCAGCAAGGACGACTTCTGGGCGTGGCTGATCGTGCTGTCGCCGTTTGCGCTGGCCATTGTCTGGTGGGCCTGGGCGGACGCCAGCGGCTTCACGCAGAAGAAGGCCATGGACCTGCTGGACGACCGCAAGGCCGCGCGCCGCGAGCAACTGATGGAGGGGCTGGGCCAGTTCAAGCCCGGCAAGAAGAAAAAGCGCTGACGTGCCCCTCGCCCGGTCGCGCCTCGCTGAACGCGGGCGCGCCTAGTCGGTCCCCCGAGGGCACGGCGATGCTTGCGGCGTTGAGCCGCCAGCACATCACCGACGCGGGCCGGCTTGGGGCGGCCCGGCGCTCGGCCCGGAATTCACTCAAACAGGTCGAGCACCGCGCCTGAGCTTGCGCTGGACGCATTCTTCGCAAACTTCGCCAGCACACCGCGCGTGTAGCGCGGTGCCGGCTGCACCCAGGCCGCGCGGCGCTTCGCCAATTCGGCGTCGTCGACGTTCAGGTTCAGCAGCAGCTGGTGGGCGTCGATGGTGATGGCGTCGCCTTCCTGCACCAGCGCGATGACGCCGCCCTCGTAGGCCTCCGGCGCCACGTGGCCCACGACCATGCCCCAGGTGCCGCCCGAGAAGCGGCCGTCGGTGATCAGGCCCACGCTCTCGCCCAGGCCCTGGCCGATCAGCGCGCCCGTTGGCGCCAACATCTCCGGCATGCCGGGGCCGCCCTTGGGGCCGAGGTAGCGCAGCACCATGACGTCGCCCGCCACGATCTTGTTGGCCATGATGGCGGCCAGCGCCGACTGCTCGTCGTCGAACACGCGCGCCGGGCCGGTGATGACCGGGTTCTTCAGGCCGGTGATCTTGGCGACGCAGCCTTCGGGGCTCAGGTTGCCCTTCAGGATGGCCAGGTGGCCCTCGGCGTAGATGGGCTTGGCGACCGGCTGGATGACGTCTTGCTCGGCGCTCAGCGCCGGCACGTCGGCCAGATTCTCGGCGACCGTCTTGCCGGTGATGGTGATGCAGTCGCCGTGCAGCAGGCCGGCGGTCAGCAGTTCCTTCATGACGGCGGGCACGCCGCCGGCCTTGTGCAGGTCCACGGCCAGGTACTTGCCGCTGGGCTTGAGGTTGCACAGCACCGGGATCTTCTTGCGCATGCGCTCGAAGTCGTCGATGGTCCAGTCCACCTCGGCCGCGTGGGCGATGGCCAGGAAGTGCAGCACCGCGTTGGTCGAACCGCCCGTGGCCATGATGACGGCGACGGCGTTCTCGATGGCTTTCTTCGTGACGATGTCGCGCGGCTTCAGGTCGGCCTTGACGGCCTCGACCAGGTAGACGGCCGCCTTCTTGGTGTTCTCGACGACCTCGTCCTCGACGTTGGACATGCTGGACGAGTAGGGCAGGCTCATGCCCAGCGCCTCGAAGGCCGAGCTCATCGTGTTGGCCGTGTACATGCCGCCGCAGGAGCCGCTGCCGGGGATGGCGCGCTTCTCGATCTGGCAGAAGTCTTCCTCGCTCATCTTGCCGGCACTGAACTGGCCCACGGCCTCGAACACGCTGACGATGTTCAGGTCCTGGCCCTTGTAGTGGCCCGGCTTGATGGTGCCGCCGTAGATGTAGATGGCCGGCACGTTGGCGCGCAGCATGCCCATCATGCCGCCGGGCATGTTCTTGTCGCAGCCGCCGATGACCATGACGCCGTCAAGCCACTGGCCGCCCACGCAGGTCTCGACACAGTCGGAGATGACCTCGCGCGACACGAGCGAGTACTTCATGCCCTCGGTGCCCATGGCCATGCCGTCGGAGATGGTCGGCGTGCCGAACAGCTGGGCGTTGGCGCCGGCGGCCTTGAGGCCGATGACGGCGGCGTCGGCGAGCTTTTGGAGGCCGGAGTTGCACGGCGTGATCGTCGAGTGGCCGTTGGCGATGCCGATCATGGGCTTGCCGAAGTCGCTCTCCTGGTAGCCCATGCCGTAGTACATGGAGCGGTTGGGCGCGCGGGCCACGCCTTCGGTGATGTTCTTGCTGCGGCGGTTGAAGCTCATGGTCGGTTCCTCGTGAAGCCGGAAGTGTGGCGCGCGACGGTCAGCGTTTCAAATATATTGTTCACTGTGTATTCATATGCCGGGTGAATCAATGATCGAGCTGCGTCCCCTCCAGCAATTCCTCGCCGTTGCAGAGCTGCTGCACTTCGGGCGCGCTGCCGAACGCCTGCACATGAGCCAGCCGCCGCTGACGCAGGCCGTGCGCAAGCTGGAGGCGCAGCTGGGCACGCCGCTGTTCGAGCGCACCAGCCGCAGCGTGCGCCTGACGCCCGCCGGTGTGGCGCTGCAGGCCAGCGCACAGCGGCTGCTGGCCGACGCGGCCGCGCTGCCCGGCGAGATCCGCGCCGTGGCCGACGGCCTGGCCGGGCGGCTGCGGCTGGGCTTCGTGTCGACGGTCGGCTTCGGAGGCCTGCCGCAGTGGTTGCGGTCCTTCCGCGAGGCCTGCCCGCAGGTGGCACTGGCGCTGCGCGAGGCGACGCTGGACGTGCAGCTGCACGAGTTCGCCGCCGGCAGCATCGATGCCGGTTTCGTCAACCACACGCCGGGCCAGGCGCCGCCCGGGTTCGAGCGCCTGTCCGTGGGCGTGGAGCCACTGGTGCTGGCCCTGCCCAGCAGCGAGCAGGTGCCCAGCGACGCCCAATGCCGCGCGGCGCCGTTGATCGTCTTCCCGCGTGACGTGGCGCCGTCGCTGTACGACGCCATCCTGGCCCACCACGGCAGCACGGCCATCGCGCAAGAGGCCATCCAGATGCAGACCATCATCAACCTGGTGTCGGCGGCCATCGGCGTGGCGTGGGTGCCCGCCAGCTTGCAAGGCCTGCAGCGGGCCGGCGTGGTCTACCGGGCCATGGCCGGTGCGCCCGAGGTGGAGACCAGCCTGATCTGGCGCCCCGACGCGCCGCCCGTCGTGGCGCGCTTCGTGGACCACGTGAAGCGCCACCGTGCCTGAAGTCATTGGTGCAAACCCGGGCATCGGCAGGTGAGGTGCTCGCGTTCAATGCGCACCCCTTTGGAGATCCCCTGCATGACCCTTCGTCTCATCCCCCTCGCGCTGACCCTGTTGGCGGGTGCCGCGCAAGCCGACCTGCTGAAGGACCCGCAGTGGCAGGCCTGGCTGGACGCCGGCAAATCCGCCGACCTGGCCCGTGCGGCCCAGGCCCGCGCGAAGGCGCAGCCGGATGACGACCAGGCCGCCGTGGCGCTGGCGCTGGCCGCGGTGGATGACAACGATGGGGCGCGCCTGGAAGCCGCGGTACCGGCGTTGCAGGCCTGTGCCGACAAGCGGCCCCAGGCCGTCTGCAGCTATGCACTGGGCCGCGTTTACGGCCAGCAGGCCATGACGGCCAGCGTCTTCAAGATGCCCGGCTTGGCCACCAAGACCAAGGAGCAGTTCGTCAAGGCCGTCGAGCTGGACCCGCAGCTGTTCGAGGCGCGCAGCGGCCTGACGCAGTTCTATCTGATGGCGCCGGGCTTTGCCGGCGGCAGCGTGCCCAAGGCCAAGGAACTGGCCGCCGAGGTGCAGCCGCGCCAGCCCGAGCAGGCCAAGGTGTTGCGCGCCATGCTCGCGATGAACGACAAGGATTGGGCTGGCGCCGAACGCGAGCTGGCCAGTGCCAGGCCCGGCGACGACCGCACGGTGGCCCGCGAGCTGCGGGGTCAGTGGACACGCCTGGGCTTCGAGTTCATGGAGCAGAAGAACCTGTCCAAGGCCCGCGGCATCTTTGAGGCCTTGCAGCGCGACTACCCCGCCCACGCGGCCGGGCCGTACGGCCTGGGCCGCGTGCTGACCGAGATGGGTCAGGTCGACGAAGCCGTCAAGGCGCTGGATCACGCCCGGGCGCTGGAAGGCGCCGAGCGCCTGCCCATCGACCATCGCCTGGGTCAGGCGTTGATCGCCAAGGGTGACAAGGCGGGTGCCAAGGTCGTGCTGGAGCGCTTCGTGCAGAACAAGCGCGCCAACCCGCGCAACGTCGACGAAGCGAAGAAGCTGCTGGCCAACCTGGCCTGAGGCCGCCGCCGGCCCCGGCGGGAGGGCGCTGGCTATGATGCGCGCCGCTTCCGCTTTCCCTCCGAGCCATGCTGGTTCACCCCCAGTTCGACCCCATTGCCATCCGCCTCGGCCCGCTGGCCGTGCACTGGTACGGCATCACCTACCTGATCGCCTTCGGCCTGTTCCTGTGGCTGGCGGCCAAGCGTGCGCGCATGCCGCAGCACGCCGCCGTCGGCTGGACGAGGGCGGATGTCGATGACGTGCTGTTCTACGGCGTGCTGGGCGTCGTGCTGGGTGGGCGGCTGGGCTATTGCCTGTTCTACAAGCCCGACTACTACGTTGACCACCTCGCCGAGGTGTTCGCCGTCTGGAAGGGCGGCATGTCCTTCCATGGCGGGCTGCTGGGCGTGCTGTTCGGCCTGTGGCTGTTCGGGCGCCGGCGCGGGCGTGGTTTCTTCGAGGTGGCCGACCTGATCGCCCCCTGCGTGCCGACCGGCATCATGGCCGTGCGCCTGGGCAACTTCATCAACGGCGAGCTGTGGGGCCGGCCGGCGCCGGCCGATCTGCCTTGGGCCATGATCTTTCCGCAGGCCAACGACGGCGGGCTCGCCCGCCACCCGTCCCAGCTCTACCAGGCGGCCGGCGAAGGCCTGCTGCTGTTCGTCATCCTGTGGTTCTACGCCCGCAAGCCGCGCGCGCCCGGCCAGATCTCGGGCGTCTTCATGATGGGCTACGGCGTGTTTCGATTCGCGGCCGAGTACTTCCGCGAGCCCGACGACTTCCTGGGCCTGCGCGCGCTGAACTGGAGCCAGGGCCAGTGGCTGAGCCTGCCGATGATCCTGGCCGGGTTGGCGATCCTCGTCTGGGCCACCAAACGCAACGAGCGGGCCGCATGAGACAGATCTTCTTCGACACCGAAACCACCGGCCTGGACGCCGACAAGGGCGACCGCATCATCGAAGTCGGCTGCGTGGAGATGCTCAACAGGCAGTTGACCGGCAACAACCTGCACCTGTACATCAACCCCGAGCGCGCCAGCCACGAGGATGCGCTGCGCGTGCACGGCTTGACCGAGGCCTTCCTGTCGGACAAGCCCAAGTTCGCGGAGATCGTCGACCAGTTGCTGAGCTTCCTGGCCGGCGCCGAGCTGGTCATCCACAACGCGCCCTTCGACATCGGCTTCATCAACGCCGAGCTGAAACGCCTGAAGCGCGGCGTGCTGACCGACCATGTCGGCGGCGTGCGCGACACGCTGCTGATGGCGCGCGACCTGTTCCCCGGCAAGGCCAACTCGCTGGATGCGCTGTGCCGCCGCCTGGAAGTGGACAACACCAAGCGCGTGCTGCACGGCGCGCTGCTGGACGCCGAGCTGCTGGCCGATGTCTACATCCGCCTGACGCGCGGCCAGGACGCGCTGCTGATGGACGAGCATGGCGACTCGGGTGGTGGCGACAGCCACGCCGCCGTGGAGGCCGTGGACCTGAGCCGCTTCGAGCTGCCCGTGCTGCGCGCCAGCGAAGCCGAAGTGGCGGCCCACGCCAAGCTGCTGGCCGACCTGGACAAGGCGGCGGGCGGCGCGTGCAAGTGGCGTTCGCTGGAGCCCGCACAACCCGTGGCATAATCGCGGGCTTCCCGGAAAGCGGGGCTGCAAGTCAGGGCGGTTAGCTCAGCGGTAGAGCACTGCCTTCACACGGCAGGGGTCGCAGGTTCGAACCCTGCACCGCCCACCAGGCCTCTGGTGACCTGAATGCGCAGCCAAGAATCCGGGCGGTTAGCTCAGCGGTAGAGCACTGCCTTCACACGGCAGGGGTCGCAGGTTCGAACCCTGCACCGCCCACCAGACGAACCCGTTCGGCCTCAGGCCGGGCGGGTTTTTTCTTGCCCGACGGGCAGTCAACGCGCGCCGGCAGCCCGGCTAGACTGCCGCGATGCCGGCGGGCGGCGGATGCGCAGGGCCGCCCCGAGAGCAACTACCCAGCGAGGCTTGAGGTTGAATCATGAACGCGTCGAGACGCTGGTCTGGCTGAAAGCGGTCATCGCTGCTGCTGCGGTGCTGCCGATGCTGACGTTTGCAGGCGCCATCTGGTACCTGCATCAGCAGGCAAAGGCGACTGCCGGCTTTCGCATCGAGCGGGCGGCACGCGTCAGCGAAGAGCATGCGCTCAAGGTGTTCGAGACCAACACGGCCCTGCTCAGCCGCACGCTGGACCTGCTGGGCGACCAGCCTGACGTGCAACTGCAGGCCCGCGAGGCGGTGCTGCACGCTCAGTTGCGCCGCATGACCGAGGGGCTGCCGCAAATGCAGGGCATCTACGTCATCGGCTCGGCGGGGCGGATGATCGCCACCGACCGCCGTTTCCCGGCGCCCCGCGACATCGACTACAGCGACCGCGTCAGCTTCAGCCATCACCGCGCCAATGGCGCGCAGCCCTTCATCAGTGAGCTGCTGACCAGCCGTGCCACGGGGGAGCAGTTCTTCGACATGAGCGTGCGCCGGTCGCATGCGGCCGGGCAGTTCGGCGGCACCCTGTCGGCCAGCATGACGCCAAAGTACTTCGCCGAGTTCTACCGCGAGCTGACCGGCAACGACGGGGAGCTCAAGATCGCGCTGCTGCGTGCCGATGGTGCCGTGCTGGCGCGCTGGCCCAAGCCACCGACCGCGAGCGACGTGCCGGGCAAGACCCCTTCGCACATGAAGATCACGGCGACGACCGGCGAGGTGCGTGCCGAACCCGTGTCCCTGCCCGAGGGCGTGAGCGGCCTCCTGGCATCGCGCCAGCTGCGCGGCTACCCGGTCTACGTGGCGACGTGGATAGACGATGCGGCGATCCGCGCCATCTGGCTGCACCAGGCCGCGTTGCTGGCGGCGCTGATGATCCCGGTCACCATCGGGCTCGTGCTGAGCGCGCGCGTCGCCTTGCAGAAGACGCGGCGCTCCCTGGAAGCGGCTGAAAAGCTGCGAGTCGAGGTCCGCCAGCGCGAGCAGGTCGAGGAGACGTTGCGGCAGGCACAGAAGCTGGAGGCGATGGGACGCCTGACCGGCGGCGTGGCGCACGACTTCAACAATCTGCTGATGATCGTCAGCAACAGCCTCTACATCCTCGCCAGGCTGCACCCGCAACTGCAGGGTAGCCGGCCCATGGCGTCGATCGAACACGCCATCGCCTCCGGCGCCAAGCTGACGCGGCAACTGCTGTCGTTCTCACGCCGCCAGCCATTCCGGCCCGAGATCATCCGGCTCCAGGAGCGCCTGCCGGCGATCCTGGAGCTGGTGCGGCCGGCGCTGGGCGCGTCGGTGCCCGTGGCCGGCGAGGTGGCGCCCCTCACCGCGCCCATCGAGGTGGACGTGGCCGAGTTGGAACTGGCGCTGCTGAACCTTGCCATCAACGCCAAGGATGCGATGCCCGGCGGCGGCAAGCTGCAGATCGAGGCCGCCGACGCGACTGCCGCAGAGGTGCCCACCGGGCTGACCGGGGCGTTCGTGCGCGTGACCGTCAGCGATGAAGGCGAGGGCATCAGCGCCGAGGATCTCGCGCGGGTCTTCGAACCCTTCTTCACGACCAAGCCCGCGGGCCATGGCACCGGCCTGGGGCTGAGCCAGGTCTACGGCTTCTGCCAGCGCGCCGGTGGAGCGGTCCACATCGTCAGCCGCGAAGGTGAGGGCACGCAGGTTCAACTCTTCTTTCCCGCGCGCAGCCAGGTGCCCAGCGAGGCGGCCGCGCAGGAGATTGCGCCACGCAAGACACTGACGTTGAGCGTGCTGCTGGCTGAGGACAACCTCGACGTGGCCAGCGCGAGCGTGGCGGTGCTCGAGTCGCTGGGGTGCACGGTGCATCACGCCGTCAACGGCGACGAGGCCCTGCAGGCGCTGCAGCGCAGTGCCGACCGCTACGACCTGCTGCTGAGCGACATCGTGATGCCGGGCAACTTGAACGGTCTCGCGCTGGCGCGCCACGTCCTGAGTGCCTTCCCGCGGCTGCCGGTGCTGTTGATGAGTGGCTACTCGGAATCCGCGGCCGAGGCGGGTGCGCTGGGGCTCGACGTCGTGCCCAAGCCCTGCACGCCGGCGACGCTGGTTGCCGCCATGGAAAAGGCCTTGGGCCGCGCGAGCGCCTGATCCCGGAGCCGCGCAGGCCGTTGGGTGTCAGCGTTGCCTGCGCCGTGTCGCAGGCGCACCGGCGCGACCGCCTTCCTTCTGGTTCGCCAGCATCTCGCGGATGCGGTGCAAGGTGACCCGGATGACGTGGACCTGCGCAGCCGCCGGAAACGACACAGGCTGGACGGGTGCGGCTTCGGCAATCTCAGCCAGACGGGAGCATGGGAATGCATGCGTCATGGTGGTCTCCGATCTCCTGGAGAGCCCATGATCCAAGGGCAGCGATGGCCTGTTTGTAGGACGCCATCGGGTCCTCGGGTGCGCGTGCGTCCACTCAGAGATGCAGCCAGGCCGCGCCGCCCAGCGCGATGCCGATGGCGCCGGCGGCCAGCGTGGCGGCTTCCATCCAGCGCTTCTTGGTCAGCAGCGTGATGGCGGCCAGCGCGATGGAGATCTGCAGCGCCGTCGTGGCCTGGGCCCAGCGGTGGTGCAGGTGCATCTGCTCGCCGCTCTGCTCGTCAAAGTGCTTGGACTCGGCCTCCAGCTTCTCGGCCGCGGCCTTGATCTCGGCTTTTTCCTTCTCGTAGCGGGCGATCTTGTCGCGGTATTTGGCCTTCTGCTCTTCGTTGTTGCTCAGGTCCAGCGCCAGCTCGGACAGGTTCTGCTTGCTGCTCTTGGCCTGGTAGTAGTTCCACTGGTTGCTGGCCTCGGTCTTGCGGATGGCCGCGTCGTTCTTGTAGAGGCCGGCGTTGGCCTGCGTGGCGCCCCCCATGTACGAGAAGAACGCGCCGACGGTGGCGAGGATGGCCGTGATGACGGCCAGCTGGCCGGCAAAGCCCTTGGGCTCGTGCTGGGCCGCGTGCTCCAGCTCGTGGTCATGCGGGCCGTGGACGTGGAAGCCACCTGAAGACATATCAAGAATCCTTGAGAACGTAGTCGACGAAATCGAAGCGAACGCCGGCGGCGCTGGTGCGCGTCTCGCGGGCGGCTTCGGTGAATTGATCCCGCGGCCAGGCGGGGAAATGCCGGTCCGCGTCGGGGAAGGCGGCATCGACTTCGGTCAGTGCCAGCTTGTGGGCCCGGGGCAGGGCCAGCGCGTAGATCTCGCCGCCACCGATGACGCAGACTTCGGGGTCGACGCAGGCCGCAAGCGCCGCGTCCAGGCTGCCGAAGACCTCGGCGCCGGGCAGGTCGGTCGCGCGGCGGCTGACGACAAGGTTGCGCCGCCCTGGCAAGGGGCGGAACTTAGCCGGTATCGAGTCCCAGGTCTTGCGGCCCATGACCACGGGCTTGCCCATGGTCAGCGCCTTGAAGCGCGCCATGTCCTCGGGCAGATGCCACAGCAGCGCGTTGTCGCGGCCGATGGCGCCGTCGCGTGCCACCGCCGCGACCAGCGTGATGCGGCTCATACCGCCACCGGCGCCTTGATCGCCGGATGTGGGTCGTAGCCGCTCAGCTCGAAGTCCTCGTACTCGTAGTCGAAGATGGACGCCGGCCTGCGCTTGATCGTCATCGTCGGGTAGGCGCGCGGCTCGCGGGCCAGCTGGGTCTGCACCTGCTCCACGTGGTTGTCGTAGATGTGGCAGTCGCCGCCGGTCCAGATGAAGTCGCCGAGCTGCAGGTCGCATTGCTGGGCCAGCATCATCGTCAGCAGCGCGTAGGACGCGATGTTGAAGGGCACGCCCAGGAAGATGTCGGCGCTGCGCTGGTAGAGCTGGCAGCTGAGCTTGCCGTCGGCCACGTAGAACTGGAAGAACGCGTGGCAGGGCATCAGCGCCATCTTGGGCAGGTCGGCCACGTTCCAGGCGCTGACGATGATGCGGCGCGAGTCCGGGTTGGACTTCAGCGTCTTGATGACGTCGGCGATCTGGTCGATGTGCCCGCCGTCCGGCGTCGGCCAGCTGCGCCATTGCACGCCGTACACCGGGCCGAGGTCGCCGTCCGCGCGCGCCCACTCGTTCCAGATCGTCACGCCGCGCTCCTGCAGCCACTTGACGTTGCTGTCGCCGCGCAGGAACCACAGCAGCTCCAGCACGATGGACTTCAGGTGCACCTTCTTGGTCGTCACCAGCGGGAAGCCCTGGGCCAGGTCGAAGCGCATCTGGTGGCCGAACACGCTGCGCGTGCCGGTGCCGGTGCGGTCGCTCTTTTGCACGCCATGCTCGAACACATGGCGCATGAAGTCTTCGTATTGCTGGGGAGGGCGGGGCGGGGTGCTCATGGCGCCATTCTCCGACAGGCGATGAATGCCCCGCGGCGCCCAGCCCCTGCAGGAGCCCACGTGGACCGGTTGGCATGTCGATGGCTCCGGCCTTGCCTGTCGGCTCAGCCTCCGGCACGTGATGACCGAGACTGCGAGAAAGATCGCACTCAACATCCTTCATGAAACTCGCCATCGCTGTTCATATCAACGGCGCGCAAGCGCAAGCCGCTGCCGTCGCGTTCGACGCCTGGGATGCGTCGGAAGCGACGAAGACGTACCTGTCGCACATCGCCCATGTCGAGAAGCCCGAGCGCGGGGAACTCGACCTCCGCGAGCTGCCCTGCGTGATGCAGCTGCTGCGCGAGCACAAGCTGGAACCGGAGCTCATCCTCATCGACGGTTTCGTCCATCTCGATGGTGATGAAACACCGGGCCTGGGCCAGCACCTGTTTCAAGCCCTGGGCGGCACCACGCCAATCGTCGGCGTCTCCAAGACGAGCCGGCCTGGCCTGTCAACGCAATTCGAGGTGATGCGAGAAGAGGAGACGAAGCCGCTGATCGTCACGTGCGTGGGCCTCGACATCGGCGCGGCCAAGGCGCGCCTGCGTGCGATGCACGGCCGCAAGCGCGTTCCCACGCTCATGAAGCTGGTGGCTCGCCTGGCGAAGAGCGCGGACTGACCCGCGCGCTTGAAGCTCAGTCCTTGGCGTCGGACTCGGTCTCGGCCTTCAGCCCAAACTGCATCGCCGCCAACTTCGCATACAGCCCACCGCGCGCGACAAGTTCGTCGTGGCGGCCGATGTCGACGATGCGGCCAGCATCCAGCACCACGATGCGGTCGGCCTTCTGGATCGTCGCCAATCGGTGCGCGATGACCAGCGTCGTGCGGTGCTGCATGGCCGCTTCCAACGCGGCCTGCACGACGCGTTCGCTTTCGGCGTCCAGCGCGCTGGTGGCTTCGTCCAGCAACAGCAGCGGCGGGTTTTTCAGCATCGCGCGGGCGATGCTGATGCGCTGGCGCTGGCCGCCCGACAGTCGCACGCCGCGTTCGCCCAGGAAGCTGGCATAGCCCTCGGGCAGCGCGCGTATGAAGTCGTCGGCAAACGCAGCCTTGGCTGCGGCGATGACTTCGTCGTCCGTCGCGCTGGGGCGGCCGTAGCGGATGTTTTCCATCGCCGTTGTCGAGAAGATGACGCTGTCTTGCGGCACCAGGCCGATGTTGGTGCGCAGGTCGGCCAGGCTCAGCTCGCGCGTGGGCACGCCGTTCAGGCGGATCTGGCCCGACTGCGGGTCATAAAAGCGCAGCAACAGCTGGAACACCGTCGTCTTGCCGGCGCCGCTGGGGCCTACCAGCGCCACGGTCTCGCCCGGCTGCACCGTCAGCGACAAGCCGTCCAGCGCCGCCGTCAGCGGCCGCGACGGGTAGTGGAAGCCGATCGCGTCGAACTCCACGCGGCTGCCGCCGGTGGCGGTGCTCAGCGCTTTCGGCGTTGCCGGGTCGGCCACTGGCGAGCGGGCGTCCATCAGCTCGACGAGGCGCTCCGTGGCGCCGGCCGCGCGCAGCACGTCACCCCAGACCTCGGCCAGCACGGCCACGCTGCTGACCAGCAGCGTCACGTAGACCACCGTCTGCCCCAGGTGACCCGCGCTGATCTTGCCGGCGATGACGGCCTGCGTGCCCTGGTACAGCCCCCACAGCATGGCGCCGAAGACGGCGGTGATGATGAAGGCCACCATGAAGCTGCGCACGCGGGTGCGCTTGCGGGCGGTGTCGAAAGCCTCTTCGCTGGCGGCGGAGAAGCGCCGGCTCTCGGCCTGCTCCTGCGTGTAGCTCTGCACGACGGTGACGGCGTTCAGCACCTCGGCGGCGATGGCCGAGGTGTCGGCCACGCGGTCCTGGCTGGCGCGCGACAGCTTGCGCACGCGCCGGCCGAAGTACAGCGCCGGCGCGACGATGAGCACCAGGATGCCCAGCACCTGGCCCATCACATAGGGGTTGGTGATGACCAGCATCGCCAGCGCGCCGATGCCCATGACCATGTTGCGCAGGCCCATGGACAGGCTGGAGCCGACGACGGTCTGCACGACGGTCGTGTCGGTGGTGATGCGGCTCAGCACCTCGCCGGTCTGCGTCGTCTCGAAGAATTCAGGGCTCTGGCGCAGCACGTGCTTGTAGACGGCGTTGCGCAGGTCGGCCGTCAGCCGTTCGCCCAGCCACGTGACCATGTAGAAGCGCGATGCCGAGAACACGCCCAGCGCCACGCCGACGCCGAACATCGCCAGGAAATGCTCGCGCAGCGCCATCAGCCGCTCGCCGGGGTTGGCCGCGCCGAAGCCGGCGTCGATGAGGCCGCGCAGCGCAATGGGGAAGGCCAGCGTGGCCAGCGCGGCCAGTACCAGCAGCACCAGCGCCAACACGATGCTGCCGCGGTAGGGGCGCAGGAAGGGCGCCAGGCCGCTGAGGGAGCGGGCTTGCTTGGACGCGGGGCGATCGGTGGTGGCACTCATGAGGTCAGGGTTCGGTTCAGCACGGCGCAGGTGTGGGCAAGCATGGGCTCGCTCAAGTCCTGGTGGCAGAGCAGTTGCAACACATGGGTGCGCCAACGCGCGCCATGGTCGTCGTGGAAGGCGGGCACGCCAGGCCAGACCCGGTCCCAGCGGAACACCGCGCAACCGGCGGCACGCAGCGCGGCATAGACGGGCTCCGGCTCATCGACCCACAGCGGCATCACATAAGGCGCCGCCTGCGCGGGCAGCGCGCCCAGCAGCGGGCGGGCGCCGGGCAGTTGTTGCGTGGCGCGGTACAGCGTGTCGTAGTGGGCGCGGCGGCGGGCGACGATGCGCCCGCGCGGCAGGCCGAAGAGGCGGCGCGTCAGCGCGGGCGGCGCCTGCTCGCTGCGGGCGAGGTCGCAGTCGACCATCATCTCGGCCTCGCTCATGTCGCGCGGCGTGCCGGGCGACGACGGCGGGCGCGGCGGGCCGTTCTTCAGGCGGAAGAGGCCGCGCAAGGCAGTGTTCAATCCGGTCAGGCGGTCCTGTTCGCTGGCGCGCTCCAGCAGGTCCACCCAGGCCTTGACCTGCTGCTCGGCGCCGGCGGGCTGCAGTGCCTGCGCGGGCAGCGGTCGGGCCGACGCCAGCAGGCCGCCTTCGGACACCGGGAAGAATTTGGACACGCTGGCCGTTGCCAGGTCGCCCCAGTGGCCCACGGGCCGCTCGCCGGCCTGGCCGAAGAAGCTGTGCGCGCAGTCCTCCACCAGCGCGATGCCGCGTGCGTCGCACCAGGCTCGCACGGCCGCCAGCGAGCGCGGCAGGCCGAACAGTTGCGCCACGACGACGGCCCGTGTGCGCGGCGCGGGTTCGATCGCGTCCAGCGCCGGCAGACCGTCCGGCCCCAGCGGGTAGAACTGCACCGCCGCACCCGCCGCGCGCAGCGGCGCCACCAGCGTGGGGCAGTGGTAGCTGGGGGCCAGCACGCTGTCGCCGGGCTGCACGCCCAGCGCCTTCAGCGCCGCGAAGAGCGCCGCGCGTCCGCTGGTCAGCAGCCGTTGGTGGGGCAGGTCGTCGACGGCGGGCAGGCCGGCGGCGCGCGGTCCGCCGAGGTTGTCCCAGCCGAACGTGGGGCGCGTGGGCTGGCGGGCGAGATGTGAGGCCATGGGGCGCGGATTGTGGGCTACAGAAGTGGCGGTCTGCCTGCGTAGCCCGTCAGCTCCAGGTAGCCGGCGCCCAACGGCCGTTTTTCGCGGTCGAACAGCCGAGCCACACCTTCCCAGTAGACCAGGCCGCTGCTGCGCCTCGCGTCGATCTCCTGGGCGTCGAACGCCGCCGCCAGCAGCATCTCGCCGGCGGGGCTCTGCAGCCGCCACTCGACGGGCCAGCGCGCGCCGGTGGTCGGGCTGGTCCAGTGCCGCGTGGGCGTCATCTGCACGTCGCCTGGCGCGAAGCTGCGGTCGGCCTGGCCCGGCCTGCGCAGGCTACCGCCGGCCCAGTCGCGGCTGCCATCCTTACGGCGCAGCTGGAACAGCGTCAGCGCGCCGCCGTCGTGCAGGTTGATGCCCAGCCAGTCCCAGCCGACGGCGCTGCCCAGCACGCTGTCGCTCCATTCATGGTCCAGCCAGCCGCGGCCGGCGAGGCTGTGGCGCTGGCCGTCCAGCATCAGCGCGGCCTGCGTGGCGAGCTGGGGGCGGGAGTAGTAGTGGCTGAACTGCGCCGGGTTGGTGCCCTTGCGCGACAGGCCCGCGTCGCCCTGCAGCAGCGGCAGCTCGGGCGTGGTCAATTCCAGCTCCAGGCTGAAGCCGGGCCCGCTGAAGGCGGCGCGGTGGCCGTCGCCATCGCGCTTGAGCATCCAGTCGCGCAGCTTCAGGTCGCAGTCACCCACCGTGGCGTGGACGGCGCCGGGCAGCGCGCGCAGCAGGCGCTGGCCATGACGCTGCCGCTTGGCCGCCAGGTCGGACAGCGCCACATGGCCCAGGATGAGTTGCCGGGCCGCGAGCGCGCTGGGGTGCTCGGCGTCGGCCGGGCCGGGCAGGCGGAAGAAGGTCAGCTGGTAGCCGAAACGGGGTGGCGCGCCGTCGCGGTCGCCGAGCAGCCCGGTCAGGTACCACCATTCGATGGCCTGCAGCGGGTGGGCGCCGAAGTCCGCGGGGAAGTTCAGCGCCGCCCGCACGGGCAGCGGCAGCGCGGCGAGCAGCAGCGTGCGGCGCTTCATGCGTCGTCCCTCACGGCGCGCACCGCGTCGGCGCCCAGCGCGCGCCGGCCGGCCAGCAGCGAGGCACCGACGGCGGCCGCGAAGGCCAGGCCCACGAGCGCGGCGAGGCGGGCGAGCGGCAAGTGCATCTCCATGCTCCAGTGAAAGCTCTGCGGGTTGACGACGTAGACCAGCACCACGCTCAGGCCCAGGCCCAGCGCCAGCCCGGCCAGTGCGCCGGCGCCGCCTTGCAGGCTGGCCTCGATGAGCAGCAGCCGCATCAGCTGGCGCCGCGACAGGCCCAGGTGGCGCAGCAGGCCGAACTCGCGCTTGCGCGCCAGCGCCTGCGCCGACTGACTGGCGATGACGCCGAACAGCCCCACCGCCAGCGCCACGGCCTGCAGCCACAGCGTGATGGCGAAGCTGCGGTCGAACAGCTGCAGCGACAGCGCGCGCAGCTCGCCCGCGGCGGCCATCTCGGCGTCGTCCTGGGCCAGCTTGCGCACAGCCGCACGCGTGTCGTCCAGGGTCTGGCCCGGCGCCAGCCACAATGCCATCTCGGTCGACGTCGCGTCGTCGCTGGCGCGGCGGTAGTCGGGCAAGGCCATCCACAGCGCCGTGCTCTGGCGGGAGTAGTCGCGCCAGATGCCGCGCACCTGCAGCTTGACGACGCGGCCGCTGTCGACCAGCTCGGCCTGGAAGACGCGGCCAGGCCTGAGCCCGTCGCGGTCCCTCGCGGCCTCGTTGACCCACACGGCATACGCGTCGGCCGCGGCAGCGCCGGTCCAGCGCTCGACCAGCGGCAGGCTGCCGGTGGCCATCTCGCGCGCGGTCAGCGCCACCGCGTCGGCGCCGGGCGCCAGGCGCAGCCGCGTCGTGCGTTGCGGCGCGGTGCGCGCAACCTGGGGCAGGCGGCCGATGGCATCCAGCAGCGCCGGTGGCAGCGCGGCGGGCAGGCCGTCGGCGCCGCGCAGCGTGCTGCGCACGTACAGGTCGGCCGGCAGCGCGTCGTCCAGCCAGCGCAGCAGCGACTCGCGGAAGCTGCCGATCATGACCGTCATCGCGACCGCCAGTGCCAGTGCGACGAGCACACCGGCCAGCGAGCGGCGCGCCTCGGTCGCCTGGTCGCGGCTGCGTTCGCGGGCCAGCAGCAGCAGCGCCCCTGATCCGCGGGTTGCCGGCAGTCGTGCCAGCCCCGCGCCCAGCCCGCGCACCAGCGCCGGCACCAGCGCCAGCCCGCCCATCAGCAGGCACAGCATGGACAGGTAGGCGGCGATGGGCGTGTCGCCCCCCGTGCCCAATTTCAGCGGCGGCAGCCAGGCCAGCGCCGCACCCAGGGCCAGCAGCGTGAGGCCCGCCCAGGCCGGCAGCGTGCGGCTGGCGGGCAGGCCCAGGCCCTTCAGCACCAGGGCGGGCGCGATGCGGCGCACCGTCAGCGCCGGCGCCAGCGCGGCCACCAGCGCCGCGGCCAGGCCCAGCGCGGCGTAGACGACGGCCGGCAGCAGCAGCGGCTGATTGAACAGCAGCTCGGCCGACGAATCGCTGGCGCCGTGCAAGCCCAGGTCGCTGCCCAGCAGTTTCAGCGCCGCCGCCGCGAGCCCCAGGCCCAGCACCAGGCCGGCCGCCGTGCCCAGCACGCCGATGACCAGGCCCTCGATCAGGATCAGCCGCCAGCGCATGCGCGCCGACACGCCCAGCACGCCCACCAGCGCCCACTGCGGCAGGCGCTGCGCGGTGGCCAGCGACAGCACCGCGTAGACCAGGAAACTGCCCGTGAACAAGGCCATCAGCGCCAGCAGGCCGAGGTTGACGCGGTAGGCGCGCGTCAGGTCGGCCAGCCTCGCGCCTTCGTCGTCGGGCGGCGCGGCCCGCCAGCGTGCGGGCAGGCGGGCGATCCAGGCGGCGGCATCGACGCCGGGCACCAACTGCACGTCGATGCGGTCCAGCGCGCCGAGCCGGCCGAACAAGGCCTGCGCGTCGGCAATGTCGATGACGCCCAGCGGCGTGCTGCCGGCAGCCACACGGCCGCCGATGGTCAGCTCGATGTCGCGCGGCGTGGCGCTGCCGGGCACGGGCAGGCGCAGTTTCAGCGTTGTCGCGTCGGCCGGCAGCAGCGTGCGTGCGGCGGCATTCAGGTGCACGGTGTTCGCACCCAGCAACGCGGCCCAGCCGCCTTCCACCTGGGGCAGCAGTTCTGGCGCGAGGGGGCGCGCCCCGGCGGCGGAGGCCAGGAGCGCCAGCGGGTCCAGGCCGATCAGACGGATGGACAGCGCGCGGCCGTCGCGGCCGGCCTGGCCGGGCCACAGCGCCTGGGCTTCCAGCACCGGACTGGCCGCGGCCACGTCGCTGCGGTTCAGCAGCTCGGCCAGGTCGGCATCGGTCAGCGGGCCGGCGCGGGCGCGCAGCACGATGTCCGGCTGGCCGTTGACGCCGCGCGCCGCACGGGCGAATTCGGTCAGCGCCGCACCGTTGAGCAGGTGCACGCCGAAGGCCAGCGCCACGCCCAGCATGACGGCCACGATGGCCAGCAGCACGCGGCCGGGCTGGTCGCGCCACGCGGGCCAGCAGAAGTGGCGCCACAGGGTCATGCGTGAGGTCTCGCGGCCGGTCTCATGCGGCATGCAGGCCGTTCGCGTCCAGCCGCAGCCGACGGTCCGCCGCCTCGGCCGCGCGCTCCGAATGCGTGACCAGCAGGCAGGCCGCGCCCGCCTCGTGCGTGCAGCGGCGCAGCAGGTCCAGCACCTCCACGGCATGCCGTGCATCGAGGTTGCCGGTGGGTTCGTCGGCCAGCACCAGCCGCGGCCGGTGCACCAGCGCGCGCGCAATCGCCACACGCTGCAGCTGACCGCCCGACAGCTGGCGCGGCATGCGTGCGCCGAGGTGGGCGAGGTCGACGGCGGCCAGCATCTGCTGCACGCGGCCGTCGTCGCGCTGGCCCAGCAGCCGCAGCGGCAGCGCGACGTTGTCGGCCACGCTCAGGTGCGGCAGCAGGTGAAAGGCCTGGAAGACGAAGCCCAGTTGCTGACGCCGCAATGCCGAACGTGCGTCATCGTCCATGGCGCGCAGGTCCTGCCCGGCAAGCTGGATGCTGCCCGCATCGGCCTCGTCCAGCCCCGCCAGGCAGTTCAGCAGCGTGGACTTGCCGCTGCCGGATTCGCCCAGCAGCGCGACGATTTCGCCGGGGGCGAGATCGAGGTCCACGCCGGAAAAAACCGCGACCTCACCATAGGACTTGGACAGCCCGCGTGCACTCAGAAGACTCATGCGCTGGATTCTGGGTCACTGCGTGAGGAGGCCGCGCGACCCTTGGGCGGCGCGAGCTTGATGCCGCGCCGGCTCAAGGCCTCACGCAGCAACAGCTCGGCCTGCGCATTGGCGCTGCGCAGCTCCATCGCCGCGAGCCGCTCGACCTCGGCCCACAGTGCAGGGTCTACGCGCAGCGGGAAGGACTTCTTGTCGGGGCTGGCCATCAGTCAAACACTTGAATGCCGCCGTCGTATGGCGGGACTGGCGCCGGGCCGCTCCCAAGCCGGCCCGCGTTGGCGATGTGCTTGCCGGTCGCGCCAGCAAGCATCGCCGTCCCCTCGGGGGACCGACTGGGCTTGCGCGCGTTCAGCGCCGCGGGGCCGGGCGAGGGGCTCACGTGTACAGCGTGCCGGTGTTGACCACCGGCTGCGTCTCGCGGTCGGAGCACAGCACGACCAGCAGGTTGCTGACCATGGCCGCCTTGCGCTCGTCGTCCAGCACGACGATCTGGCGTTCGCTCAGACCTTGCAGCGCCGTCTCCACCATGGTCACCGCGCCCTGCACGATCTTGGCCCGGGCGCCGATGATGGCCTCGGCCTGCTGGCGGCGCAGCATGACCTGGGCGATTTCCGGCGCGTAGGCGAGGTGGCTGATCTTGGCGTCCAGCACGTCCACGCCGGCATCGGCGAAGCGGGCCTGCAGCTCGGCGCGCAGCGCCAGCGCCACGGCGTCCTGGCCGCCGCGCAGCGTCACGCTGGTCTCGCTGGCGTCGTCCGAATGGTCGTAGGCGTAGCAGGCGGCCAGGTGGCGGATGGCGGCCTCGGCCTGCACGCGCACATAGGCCTCGTAGTCGTCCACCTGGAACAGCGCCTGCGCGGTGTCGCGCACCCGCCAGACGACCACGGCGGCGATCTCGATGGGGTTGCCGCGCTGGTCGTTGACCTTCAGCACCGGCGCATTGAGGTTGCGGTCGCGCAGGGAGATGCGCTTCTTCAGCGAGAAGGGGTTGGCCCAGCGCAGGCCCGCGCCGCGGTCGCTGCCGATGTAGGCGCCGAACAGCGTCAGCGCGGCCGCCTGGTTGGGGTTGAGCATGTACAGGCCCGCCAGCACCAGCACGCCGGCCAGCACCAGGGGCAAGCCGTAGATGGGCAGGCCGCGCGTCAGCGCCAGCACGCCCAGTCCGCCGAGGGCCAGGCCCACCACGGCCATCAGATAGCCATTGCCGGAGCGGGCGGGGCGCTCGGCCACGGTGACGCGCGACGGAGAGGGGTTGACCATGGTTGGACCTGTCTCAAAAGTGAATCAAAGTGATATCACTTTAGCGGTGTCTCGAAAGGGTTGCAAGGGAAATCAACCGAACAGGCGCTGCAGGCCCGCAAGCAGCTCGGGCGTGGGCTGCGGTCCGTCGCAGGCGATAACGCGGCGCTGCGGCATGCTGCGCAGCCAGGTGATCTGGCGCTTGGCGAGCTGGCGGGTGGCCGCGATGCCGCGCGCCGGCAGGTCCTTGAAGTCGTTGGCATCCAGCGCCTCCCAGGTCTGGCGGTAGCCGACGCAGCGCATGGACGGCAGCGCCAGGCTCAGGTTGCCGCGGGCGCGCAAGGCCTTGACCTCGTCGACCAGGCCCTGGGCCAGCATCTGCTCGAAGCGCTGGGCCAGGCGGGCGTGCAGCCAGCCGCGGTCTACGGGCTCCAGCGAGAACAGCGGCCAGTCGACGCCCTTCATGTCGTCGTCCTGGCGCGACGCGGCATGCAGCGCACTGAGCGGCTGGCCGGTCAGGCGGATCACCTCCAGCGCGCGCTGGATGCGCTGGCTGTCGTTGGGCGCCAGGCGAGCGGCGGTGATGGGGTCAAGGCTTGCCAGCTCGGCATGCATCGCCGGCCAGCCGCGCTCGGCCGCCTCGGCGTCGATGGCGGCGCGCAGTTCGGCATCGGCCTGCGGCAGCGTCGACAGGCCATCGAACAGCGCCTTGAAGTACAGCATGGTGCCGCCCACCAGCAGCGGCAGCCGGCCGCGCGCGCTGATCTCGGTAGCCAGTCGCTTCGTGTCGCGCACGAACTCGGCGGCGGAGTAGCTGTCCGTCGGGTCGAGGATGTCGATCAGGTGATGCGGCACGGCGGCCTGCTCGGCGGCCGTGGGCTTGGCCGTGCCGATGTCCATGCCGCGATACACCAGCGCCGAGTCAACACTGATGATCTCGACCGGCAGCACCTCGGCGATCGCCAGCGCCGCCGCCGTCTTGCCGCAGCCGGTCGGGCCGGCCAGGCAAATCGGTGTGTTCAGAACTTCTCCCATGGAGCGAGATAGCGCCACTGCCCAACCGGCAGATGGCCCAGCGGGATGCGGCCGATGCGCACGCGCTTCAGGCCCACGACCTTCAAGCCGACCAGCTCGCACATGCGGCGGATCTGGCGCTTCTTGCCCTCGCGCAGCACGAAGCGCAGCTGCTGCTCGTTCTGCCAGCTGACCTTGGCGGGCTTGAGCGCCTCGCCGTCCAGCTCCAGGCCGTGGTTGAGCAGCGCCAGCTTGTTGTTCGACAGCGCGGCGTTGGGCAGCGTGCCTTCGGGCACCGGGTCGGCACCGGGCAGGCCCACGTACTCCACGCGGACGAGGTATTCCTTCTCGACGTCGGAGTCCTCGCCGATCAGCACGCGGGCGATGCGGCCGTCCTGTGTCAGCACCAGCAGGCCGGTGGAGTCGATGTCCAGCCGCCCGGCGGGCGCCAGGTTGCGGTGGTGGCCGGCGTTGGGCTTGATGCCGGACGCGTCTTCCGTCCAGCGGTTCTCGGGCTGGAACAGCACCACGGCCGGCTCGTAGCCGTCCTCGGCCTGGCCGGAGACGTAGCCGATGGGCTTGTGCAGCAGCACCGTGACGAGCGACGCCTGCTGCTGGCGTGCGGCGGGGTCGATGTCGATCTGCGCGTCCGGCAGCACGCGCTGCCCCAGCACGGCGACCTTGCCGTTCACGCGCACCCAGCCGGCGGCGATCCACTCGTCGGCCTCGCGGCGCGACGCCAGCTTCAGCTCGCTCATGCGCTTGGACAGGCGCTCGCCGTCCTCGGCGTCGATCTCGCGGGCGGGGCTCAGGCGGCGCTGCGGACGCGGCGGCGGCTCGAAGCCGGGGCCGCGGTTGGACGCGCGGCGCTGGTCGACCCGCGGCGGGCGGTCGTCGCGCGGGCGGTCGGCGGGGCGCTCGTCGCGGTGCTCGTTGCGCCGCACCGGTTCACCGCGCTGCGGCGAGCGGTCGGGGTTGAATCCAGCGGGTTTGGGACCGGGGCGGCCCTGGCGTTCATCGCGCGGCCGGTCGGGGCGCTCGTCGCGCCGGAAGGGCTCGCTGCGCTGCGGCGGGCGCTCGGGCTTGAAGCCGCCCGGCTTGGGACCGGGCCGGGCCGCGCGTTCGTCCCGCTGGGGTGCCGGCCGCTCGTTGCGCTGCGCCTGAGCCTTCTGGAACTGCTCCTCGCGCTCGGCCCGTTCGGCCTGCGCCTTGGCCAGCGAGGGCCGGGGTTTGGAGACGCCCTTGCCGCGCAGCGGCGCACGCTTCTCGCCCTCGGCGTTGCGGGTCTTAGCGGCGGGCTTGGGTTTGCCCTTCAGGGTGATGGTGGCCATAACGGGCTTCAGCGGCCTCTCAAAAATAGGGCGTCCAGCTCGCGCATGTCGAGCTGTCGCCAGGTGGGGCGGCCGTGGTTGCACTGGTCGGCGCGTTCGGTCGCTTCCATGTCGCGCAGCAGCGCGTTCATCTCGTCCAGGGTCAGCTGCCGGTTGGCGCGCACGGCGCCGTGGCAGGCCATGGTGGCCAGGATCTCATGCTGGGCGCGCTGCAGCACCGAGCTGGCGTCGAACTGCGCCATCTCGGCCAGCAGCTCGCGCGTCAGCGCGACCAGGTCGCTGGCGGCTAGCAGCGCCGGGCGCGAGCGCACGGCCAGCGTGCGGGCGGACAGCGGCGCCACGTCAAGGCCCAGCTGGGTCAGCGTGGCGGCATGCTGCTCGGCGGCCGCCACTTCCTCGGCCGTGGCGGCAAAGCTGATAGGGATCAGCAGCGGCTGGCTCTCGATCTGCGTCGCGCCCAGCTTGGCCTTGAGCCGCTCGTAGACGACGCGCTCATGGGCCGCGTGCATGTCGACGATGACCAGGCCTTGCTTGTTCTCCGCCAGGATGTAGACACCCTGGATCTGCGCGATGGCGCGGCCCAGCGGCCAGTCCTGGTCGGGCAGCTTGAGCGTGGGCACGACCGCGCCGGTGGGCGAGGGCGCCGGCGGCTGTGCCTGACCCGGATCCCACAGCGTCTCGTGCTCGACGAGGGACAGCCGCACCTGCTCGGCCGAGGCGGGCACCGGCGGCACATAGCCCGTGTAGCTGGGGCGCGACTCGGCGACGTAGAGCGTGGCCGGCATCGTCGGCTCGAAGGCCAGCGGCGACAGCACCGAGTCGGGGCCGGCCGGGTCGGCGCTGCGCGACTGGGCCAGGGCTTCGACAAAGGCGCGGCGCACGGATTGGTGGATGGCGCGGCCGTCGCGGAAGCGCACCTCGATCTTGGTCGGGTGCACGTTCACGTCCACCAGCTCGGGTGCGATCTCGATGAACAGCACATAGCTGGGCTGGCGCTGGCCGTGCAGCACGTCCTCGTAGGCCGAGCGTATGGCGTGGCTGATGAGCTTGTCGCGCACGTAGCGGCCATTGACCCAGACGTACTGCTGGTCGGCGCGCGAGCGCGCGGCCTCGGGCAGCCCGGCGCGACCGGTCAGGGCCAGCGGGCCGAAGCTGAGCCCGAAAGGGCGGCTCTCGGCAATGAAGTCTTCGCCCAGCACATCGCTGATGCGTTGCTCGCTGGATGCCGCGCGCCATTGGTCGACCAGCTTGCCCTCGTGCCAGATCGCAAAGCCCACATCAGGCCGTGCCAGCGCATGGCGGCGCACGGCCTCCACGCAGTGGGCCAGCTCGGTCGAATCGGTCTTCAGGAACTTGCGGCGCGCGGGCGTGGCGAAGAACAGTTCGCGCACCTCCACGCTGGTGCCGCGCGACCGGGCCGCGGCCGACAGCTCGCCGCTGCGGGCGTCCAGGCGGTGGGCGTGGTTGGCGTCGGCCGTGCGGCTGGCGACCGACATCTCCGACACCGAGGCGATGGCGGCCAGCGCCTCGCCGCGAAAGCCCATGGTCGCGACCGACTCCAGCTCGTTCAGCGAGGCGATCTTGCTCGTGGCGTGGCGCTTGAGCGCCAGCGGCAGCTGCGCCACGGGGATGCCGCAGCCGTCGTCCTCGACGACGATGCCGCGCACGCCGCCGGCCATCAGCTTGACCAGCACGTTGCGCGCGCCGGCGTCCAGCGCGTTGTCCACCAGCTCGCGCACGACCGACGCCGGGCGCTCGACGACCTCGCCGGCGGCGATCTGGCTGATCAGCTCATCGGGCAGTTCGCGGATGGCGCGGGAAGCGGGAACCTCGGGCAGGGGGGAATCCATCCCGGTGATTATCGTTTCCCCCAGGCTGTCATCGAGGCGTCGGGATAATGCCGCGCCATGGACCTGATTCACTTCCTCATCGATTTCATTCTGCACGTCGACCAGCACCTGGCCACTTTTGTGCAGGCCTACGGCGCCTGGGTCTACGCGCTGCTGTTCCTGATCATCTTCGTGGAGACCGGCGTCGTCGTGATGCCCTTCCTGCCCGGGGACTCGCTGCTGTTCGTCGTCGGTGCGATGTGCGGCGTGGGGCTGATGGACCTGGGCCTGTCCATGGGCCTGCTGACGCTGGCGGCCATCGCCGGCAACCAGTGCAACTACACGATAGGCCGCCACTTCGGGCCGCGCGTGTTCCAGTGGGAGAACTCGCGCTTCTTCAACAAGGCCGCGTTCGACAAGGCGCATGCCTTCTACGAGAAGTACGGCGGCTTCACGCTGATCGCGGCGCGCTTCATGCCCTTCCTGCGCACCTTCGCGCCCTTCGTGGCCGGCGTGGCGCAGATGACGCGGCGCAAGTTCACCTTCTACGACGTGACCGGCGGCGTGCTCTGGGTGTGCGGCATCACGCTCATCGGCTACCTGTTCGGCAACGTGCCCTGGGTCAAGGCCAATCTGGACAAGATCATCTGGGCCATGATCCTCATCCCGGGCGTCGTCGTCATCGCCGGCGGCATCAAGAGCCGCTTCAAGCGCGCGCCGGGCTGACTTTCCGACCGGGGCGTCCCGGGACTTAGAGTCGTGGGTTTTGCGACTCTGTCGGAGATCCCGATGTCCCCGTCCCGCCTTGCCCGCTTTACGCGGTCTGCCCTTGCTCTGGCCTGCGCCTGGATGACCTCCGGCCTGGCCAACGCCGCCGAGCCGACGCTGATGCTGCGCCAGCCCGCCGTCTCCAAGGACCACCTGGCCTTCGTCTACGCCGGCGACCTGTGGCTGGCCGACCGCTCCGGCGGCAATGCCCGGCGCCTGACCAGCCACGCGGCCAGCGAATTCGCGCCGCGCTTCTCGCCCGACGGCAAGCAGATCGCGTTCTCGGCCAGCTATGACGGCAACACCGATGTCTACGTCGTGGGCCTGGACGGCGGAGCGCCCAGGCGCCTGACCTGGCATCCGACGCCGGACGTCGTCAGCGGCTGGAGCCCGGACGGCAAGCGCGTGTTGTTCGCGTCGCCGCGCGAGGTGCTGAACAACCGCAGCAACCAGCTCTACGAGGTCAGCGTCGACGGCGGCTACGAGAAGCAGGTCATGAAGGCGGTCGCCTTCGAGGGATCGTGGTCCGCCGATGGCAAGCAACTGGCCTACCGGCCCTACAACGCGGCCTATGCCGGCGCCAGCGGCTGGCGCCAGAGCCGTGGCGGCTCGACGCCGCCGGTCTGGGTCATGGACATGGCCAGCCAGACGTGGCAGCAGATCCCCCACGTCAACGCCAGCGACTCGGCGCCCGTGTGGGCGGGCGGCGAAGTCGTCTTCATCTCCGACCGCGCCGATGGCGCGGCCAACCTGTTCGCCTTCAACCCAGCCACGCAATCGCTGCGCCAGCTCACCAGGGAGACGCAGTGGGATGTGCGCAGCGTGGACGCTGTCGGCAGCACGCTGGTCTATGAGTCGGGCGGCCGCATCAAGCAGATCGAGCTGGCCGGTGGTGAGCCTCGGGTGCTCGACATCCAGCTCGCCAGCACCGCGCCGCAGGCCCGCACGCAGTGGAAGGACGCCGGCAAGGCGCTGAGCTCGGCGCGGCTGTCCAGCACCGGCAAGCGGGTGGTGGTGAGCGCGCGCGGCGAGGTGTTCACGGTGCCGGTCAAGGACGGCAGCGTGCGCAACCTGACCGAGACCACCGGCGTGCGCGAGAAGGACGCGCTGTGGAGCGCCGACGGCCAGCGCGTCGCCTACATCTCCGACGCGCCCGGCATGCGCCATGAGCTGGTGCTGCAGGCGCAGACGGGCCTGGGCGCCAAGGAGCGCTTCCTGCTGCCCAAGGACGGCTATTTCACGCTGCAGGAATGGTCGCCCGACGGCCACCAGCTGGTGCTGCAGGACAACCACCTGAACCTGTACCGCATGGGTTTGGCGGCCGGCGCGCAGCGCGGCCAGTTGGTCAAGATCGCGACCGACGTGCGCCGCTTCGGTGCCGATGGCTACGCCGTCTCCATCTCGCCGGACAGCCGCTGGCTGGCCTACACGACCTCGGGCGAGAACTATTTCGGCCGCATCTGGCTGCACGACCTGACGACGGGCCGCAACCATGCGGTCACCGATGGCCTGGCCCATGTCGGCAACCCGACCTTCTCGGCCAAGGGCGATTACCTGTACTTCACGGCCTCCATCAACTCGGGCCCCGGCCAGGTCGGCCTGGACTTGTCCACGCAGGAACGCCCGCGCCGCGCGGGCCTGTACGCGCTGGTGCTGGCGGCCGACGGCAAGTCGCCGCTGGCGCCCAAGGCGGGCGACGAGGATGGCAAGAAAGACGACAAGAAAGACGACGCCAAGAAGGACGAGGCGAAGAAGGATGACAAGAAGGCGGACGACAAGAAGACCGCCGACGCCAAGAAGGACGACACGAAGCCCGAGCCCGTCAAGCCGATCAAGGTCGACCTCGACGGACTGGCCGACCGCGTCGTCGCGCTGCCGGTGGCCGAGCGCAACTACGACAGCCTGGCCGTCGCTTCTGACGGCGCGCTGTACTACCTGCAGCGCCCGCAGCCCGGCGTCAGCAACGAGGCGCCGCAGGCCGAACGCCGCGCGACGGCCGAGCTGTGGCGCTTCGACTTCGAGGAGCGCAAGCCCAAGCTGCTGCGCACCGGCATCGCCGACTATTCGCTGAGCGAAGACCACAAGAAGCTGCTGCTTACCGTGGCCGGCGGCAAGCTGGAGGTGGGCGACGCCAACGACAAGGGCGACAGCAAGCCGCTGGACCTGTCGGGCCTGCGCGCCCGCGTTGACCCCAAGGCCGAGTGGAAGCAGATCTTCGACGAGGCCTGGTGGATGGAGCGCGAGTTCTTCTACGACCCCGGCATGCATGGGCTGAACTGGCAGGCCGTCTACGACCGCTACCTGCCGCAGCTGGCGCATGTGCAGCGCCGCGAGGACTTGAACGACCTGCTGGTGCAGATGATTGCCGAGCTGCAGGTGGGCCACAACCGCCTGGGCGGCGGCGACGTGCACCAGGAGGCGCCGGTCGCCGTGGGCCTGCTGGGCGCGGACTTCGCCATCGAGCAGGGGCGTTACAAGATCGCCAGGCTGTACGCCGGCGACCGCCTCAACCCCAACCTGCGCTCGCCGCTGGCGGTCGCGGGCCTGGGCGTGAAGGAGGGCGACTTCATCCTCGCCATCGGTGGCCATGAGCTGGACGCCAAGACCAACCTGTATGCGCTGCTGGAGAACACCGTCGGCAAGCAGGTCGTTGTGACCCTCGCGCAGGATGCCGCCGGCAAGGGCCGCCGCGACATCACGGTCGAGCCCATTGCCAACGAGGGCCAGCTGCGTCGCTGGGCCTGGATCGACGGCAACCGCAGGAAGGTCGATCAGAAGAGCGGCGGCAAGATCGCCTACGTCTACATGCCCGACACCGCCGGCCAGGGCTACGAGCACTTCAACCGCATGTTCTTCGCGCAGGTCGACAAGCAGGCGCTGATCGTCGACGACCGCCGCAACGGCGGCGGCCAGGCGGCCAACTACGTGACCGAGCTGCTGGCGCGGCCGTATCTGGGCAGCTGGAAGGACCGCGACGGCCTGGTGTTCGACACGCCGGGCGGTGCCATCTACGGCCCCAAGGCCATGCTGATCGACCAGGACGCCGGCTCGGGCGGCGACTTCATGCCCTACGCGTTCAAGCGCGTGGGCCTGGGGCCGCTGATCGGCAAGCGCACCTGGGGCGGCCTGATCGGCATCTCGACCAACCCGCCGCTGATCGACGGCGCCATGCTGACCGTGCCCTATTTCCGCTTCTACACGCCGGAAGGCGAGTGGCGCATCGAGAACGAAGGCGTGGCGCCGGACATGGACGTCGAACTGGACCCGGCCGCCGTCAACCGTGGTGACGACACGCAACTGGACGCCGCGATTGCGGATGTGCTGAAGCGCCTGGACGGCTGGAAGCCGATCCAGCGCAAGGCGGCGCCTGCCGCTGCGACGCTGGGCCGTTGATCGTGAAGGCCTGGGCGGCCCTGTCCCTGCGGGGCCGCCTGTTCCTGCTCGCACTGCTGCCGCTGCTGGCGTCGCTGGCGCTGATCGCGCTGGCCGTGCGCCAGCAGGAGAGCGAGCTGGCGGCGCGTGAGCATGCCCTCGTGCGCGCCAGCTACATGGACGCGCGCCGCACCGAGCTCAAGCATTACGTTGACCTGGCCGTCAGCACCGTCAAGCCGCTGCTGGGCCAGCCCGGCGGGCAGGAACGGGCGCTGGCCATCCTGTCGTCGCTGGACTACGGCCGTGACGGTTACTTCTTCGTCTACGCGCTGGACGGCCACGTGCTGATGCACTCGCGCCAGCCGGAGCTGATCGGCCAGAACCTGTGGGAACTGCGCGACCCGCAGGGCAGGCCGACGATCCAGCAGCTGATCGCCCAGGCCAAGGCCGGCGGTGGCTATGTCGAGTACCTGTGGCGCAAGCCGTCCAGCAGCCTGCTGGCGCCCAAGCTGGGCTATGTCGTCGCCGTGCCCGAGTGGGATTGGATGCTGGGCACGGGCCTGTATCTGGACGGCATCGAGGCGACGATGGGCGAGCTGGAGCGGGGCGCGCGCCAGAACATCACGGCGACCATGTTGTGGGTGGGCGCGGTGGCCGTGTTCGGTGTGGCGCTGATCAGCGCCGGCGCGCTGGCGCTGAACCTCAGCGAGCACCGCAGTGCCGAGGCGAAGCTGCGCGCGCTGGCGCGCGAGGTCGTGCAAAGCCAGGAGGACGAGCGCGCGCGGCTTGCGCGCGAGCTGCATGACGGCGTCAGCCAGGCGCTGGTGGCGACCAAGCTGCTGATCGAGTCGGCACAGCACGAGCCGGCGTCGGCCGCCCGGCTGCAGGAGCTGGCGCTGAAGCGCTTGAACAGCACGCTGGCCGAGGTGCGCCACCTGTCGCACGCGCTGCGCCCGGCGCTGCTGGACACGCTGGGCCTGCCGGCAGCGCTGCAGCACTTGGCGGGCGAGTTCGACGCGGCCGGCGGCACGCATTTCGAGGCGGTCATCGCGGGCGAGGAGGTCGACCTGCCCGAGGCCGTGAAGACGGCGCTGTTCCGCATCGCGCAGGAGGCCTTGAGCAACGCGGCCCGCCACGCGCATGCGGCGACGGTGGGCGTGACGCTGCGCTTCGAACGCCAGGGCGGGCTGGCACTGGAGATAGACGACGACGGCCAGGGCTTCGATGCCGACGCCGCCCAGGCGGTGGCGGACCGCGGGCTGGGCCTGCGCAGCATGCGCGAGCGCGCCGATGCGCTGGGCGCGCGGCTGAGCCTGGACACCGTGCCCGGCCGCGGCAGCCGGCTGGCGGTCAAACTATCGGCCGCCGACCTCGCCCGCGCTACCGCATGACCCCACCCATCCGCATCCTGATCGTCGATGACCACCCGATGGTGCGCGAGGGCCTGGTGGCGCGCCTGCAGGCCGTGCCGCGTTTCGAGGTCGTCGGCGAGGCCGGCGGCCGCGCCGACGCGCTGGCGCAGCTGGCGCGCACGGCGCCCGATGTCGTGCTGATGGACGTGGGCTTGAAGGATGGCAACGGCATCACGCTGGGCGCCGACATGCTGGCGGCGCAGCCGTCCATCAAGCTGCTGATGTTCAGCATGTATGACAACCCTGAGTACGTGCAGCGCGCACTGACCGCCGGCGCGCGCGGTTACGTGTTGAAGGATGCGCCGGCGACCGAGATCGTGTCGGCCATCGACGCGGTTGCGGCAGGCGGCACCTTCCTCAGCGCCGCCGTGTCGGGGCGGCTGTTCCGCGGCCAGAGCCCGAAGCCGGTGCTGACGCCGCGCGAGAGCGAGATCCTGTCCAAGCTGGGGCAGGGCGCTTCCAGCAAGCAGATCGCCCGCGAGCTGGACCTGAGCGTGCGCACGGTGGAGGCGCACCGCCAGAGCATCAAGCGCAAGCTGGAGCTGGACGGGCAGGCGGAACTGATCCGCTATGCCGTGGAGCATGCGCGCAACGCGCAACCGCGCTGAGCGTCTTCGATTTGTCGTTGGAACTCGGCGTCAGGAAGCCGATGATCCACCCCCCGCCGATTCCCGCTGAGCGAGCACTTTTTTCGAGGCGGATTCGGGCGCATCCGGAGTGAACCGAGGGCGTTCACGCCGCAGAATCCTTGTTCATTTCTCTATTGGGCGGGCCATGACTGTTACCACCGCGCAGCAACCTCGCAAGAAGCGCGTCAACCCCACCAACGCCATTGACGCTGCGGCGCACGACACGGCCGCCGAACCGGGTGCTGCCCGCTCGCGCCAGATCCTGGCCGCGCTGTCGGCGCTGCGTGACGGCGATTTCTCGATCCGCCTCCCCAACAGCTGGGACGGCGTGGACGGCCAGATCGCCTCTGCCTTCAACCAGATCACGGCCCAGGAGGCGCGCATCGCTGCCGAGGTGTCGCGCCTGTCGGCCACGGTGGGCAAGGAAGGGCGGCTCAAGCACCGCATGTCGCTGCCGGGTTCTCTGGGCGGCTGGGCCACCAAGGTGGAGTCGATCAACACGCTGATGGACGACCTGGTGCGGCCGACTGCCGAGATCGCGCGCACCATTGGCGCCGTCGCCAAAGGCGACCTCGGGCAGTCCATGGAGCTGGAGGTGGACGGCCGCGAGCTGAAGGGCGAGTTTCTGCGCTCGGCGCGGCTGGTCAACACGATGATCGAGCAGCTGTCGGTGTTCACGAGTGAAGTGACCCGCGTGGCCCGCGAGGTCGGCACCGAGGGCAAGCTGGGCGGCCAGGCACAGGTGAAGGGTGTGTCCGGCGTCTGGAAGGACCTGACGGACTCGGTCAACCAGATGGCCGGCAACCTGACGGCCCAGGTGCGCAACATTGCCGACGTGACCATCGCGGTGGCCAACGGCGACCTGTCCAAGAAGATCACGGTCGACGTGCGCGGCGAAATTCTTCAGCTGAAGGAAGCCACCAACACCATGGTGGACCAGCTGCGTTCGTTCGCGTCCGAAGTGACCCGCGTCGCGCGCGAGGTGGGCACCGACGGCCGCCTGGGCGGCCAGGCCGTGGTGCCGGGCGTGGCCGGCACGTGGAAGGACTTGACCGACTCGGTCAACGCGATGGCGACCAACCTGACGGCCCAGGTGCGCAACATCGCGACGGTGACGACGGCGGTCGCGCGTGGCGACCTCTCGCGCAAGATCACGGTGGACGTGAAGGGCGAGATCCTGGAGCTGAAGGAAACCATCAACACGATGGTGGACCAGCTGAACAGCTTCTCGTCCGAAGTGACCCGCGTGGCGCGCGAGGTGGGCACCGAGGGCAAGCTGGG
Organism: Roseateles sp. P1_C6; assembly: GCF_056406315.1. NCBI lineage: Bacteria > Pseudomonadati > Pseudomonadota > Betaproteobacteria > Burkholderiales > Sphaerotilaceae > Roseateles > Roseateles sp. P1_C6. The sequence continues at coordinate 118,858 of NZ_JBFUAK010000014.1, read as the reverse complement.
CGGCCAGGCCGGCGTGCCCGGTGTGGCCGGCACATGGAAGGACTTGACCGACAACGTCAACTCCATGGCCAGCAACCTGACCAACCAGGTGCGCAACATCGCCGACGTGGCGACGGCCGTGGCCAGCGGCGACCTGTCCAAGAAGATCACCGTGGAGGTCAAGGGCGAGATTCTTGCCCTCAAGAACACCATGAACACGATGGTGGACCAGCTCAACGGTTTTGCCGGCGAGGTCAGCCGCGTGGCGCGCGAGGTGGGCACGGACGGCAAGCTGGGCGGCCAGGCGCAGGTGCCCGGCGTGGCAGGCACGTGGAAGGACTTGACGGACAACGTCAACTTCATGGCCTCCAACCTGACGGGCCAGGTACGCAACATCGCCGAGGTGACCACGGCCGTGGCCAACGGCGACCTGTCCAAGAAGATCACCGTGGACGTGCGCGGTGAAATCCTGGAGCTGAAGAACACCATCAACACCATGGTCGACCAGCTCGGCGGCTTCGCCTCCGAAGTGACCCGCGTGGCGCGCGAGGTGGGCACGGACGGCAAGCTCGGCGGCCAGGCCCAGGGCCGCGGCGTGGCGGGCATCTGGAAGGACTTGACCGACTCGGTCAACGCGATGGCGACCAACCTGACGGCCCAGGTGCGCAACATTGCCGACGTGACGACGGCCGTGGCCAACGGCGACCTGTCCAAGAAGATCACCGTGGACGTGCGCGGCGAAATCCTGGAGCTGAAGAACACCATCAACACCATGGTCGACCAGCTCAACGGCTTTGCCGGCGAGGTGAGCCGCGTGGCGCGCGAGGTGGGCACGGAAGGCAAGCTGGGCGGCCAGGCCCAGGTGCCCGGCGTGGCGGGCACCTGGAAGGACCTGACCGACAACGTCAACTCCATGGCCTCCAACCTGACGGGCCAGGTGCGCAACATCGCCGACGTGGCGACGGCCGTGGCGGGCGGCGACCTGTCCAAGAAGATCACGGTGGACGTGAAGGGCGAGATCCTGGAGCTGAAGAACACCCTCAACACCATGGTGGACCAGCTCAACGGCTTTGCGTCGGAAGTCAGCCGCGTGGCGCGCGAGGTGGGCACCGACGGCAAGCTGGGCGGCCAGGCCCAGGTGCCCGGCGTGGCCGGCACGTGGAAGGACCTGACCGACAACGTCAACTTCATGGCTTCCAACCTGACCGGCCAGGTGCGCAACATCGCCGACGTGGCGACGGCCGTGGCCAGCGGCGACCTGTCCAAGAAGATCACCGTGGAGGTCAAGGGCGAGATCCTGGCGCTGAAGAACACGCTGAACACCATGGTGGACCAGCTCAACGGCTTCGCCTCCGAGGTGAGCCGCGTGGCGCGCGAGGTGGGCACCGACGGCAAGCTGGGCGGCCAGGCGCAGGTGCCCGGTGTGGCCGGCACGTGGAAGGACCTGACCGACAACGTCAACTTCATGGCTTCCAACCTGACGGGCCAGGTGCGCAACATCGCCGAGGTGACGACCGCCGTGGCCAACGGCAACCTGTCCAAGAAGATCACGGTGGACGTGCGCGGCGAGATCCTGGAGCTCAAGGACACCATCAACACCATGGTCGACCAGCTCAACGCGTTTGCCGGCGAAGTGACCCGCGTGGCGCGCGAGGTGGGCACGGAAGGCAAGCTGGGCGGCCAGGCCCAGGTGCCCGGCGTCGCGGGCACGTGGAAGGACCTGACCGACAACGTCAACTCCATGGCCTCCAACCTGACAGGCCAGGTGCGCAACATCGCCGACGTGACAGTCGCGGTGGCCAACGGCGACCTGTCCAAGAAGATCACCGTGGACGTGCGCGGCGAGATCCTGCAGCTGAAGGAGACCATCAACACCATGGTGGACCAGCTGCGCGCCTTCGCGTCCGAAGTGACGCGCGTCGCACGCGAGGTGGGCACCGAGGGCAAGCTGGGCGGCCAGGCCGCCGTGCCGGGCGTGGCGGGCGTGTGGAAGGACCTGACCGACAACGTCAACTCCATGGCGTCCAACCTGACGGGCCAGGTGCGCAACATCGCCGACGTGGCCACCGCCATCGCGCGCGGCGACCTGTCCCGCAAGATCACGGTGGACGTGCAGGGCGAGATCCTGCAGCTGAAGGAGACCATGAACACCATGGTCGAGCAGCTCGGCGCGTTCGCCTCCGAAGTGAGCCGCGTGGCGCGCGAGGTGGGCACGGAAGGCAAGCTGGGCGGCCAGGCCCAGGTGCCGGGCGTGGCGGGCACGTGGAAGGACCTGACCGACAACGTCAACTCCATGGCCTCCAACCTGACCAACCAGGTGCGCAACATCGCCGAGGTGACCATCGCGGTGGCCAATGGCGACTTGTCCAAGAAGATCACCGTGGACGTGCGCGGCGAGATCCTGCAGCTGAAGGAAACCATCAACACCATGGTGGAGCAGCTGCGCTCCTTCGCGTCCGAAGTGACGCGCGTGGCCCGCGAGGTGGGCACCGAAGGGCGGCTGGGCGTGCAGGCCGTGGTGCCGGGCGTGGCCGGCACGTGGAAGGACTTGACCGACTCGGTCAACACCATGGGCGCCAACCTGACGGCCCAGGTGCGCAACATCGCCGAGGTGACCACCGCCGTGGCCCGTGGCGACCTGAACCGCAAGATCACGGTGGACGTCAGCGGCGAGATCCTGGAGCTGAAGAACACCATCAACACCATGGTCGACCAGCTCAATGCCTTCGCCGGTGAAGTGACCCGCGTCGCGCGCGAGGTGGGCACCGAGGGCAAGCTGGGCGGCCAGGCCAAGGTGGCCGGCGTGGGCGGCACGTGGAAGGACCTGACCGACAACGTCAACTTCATGGCCTCCAACCTGACCGAGCAGGTGCGCGGCATCGTCAAGGTCGTGACGGCCGTGGCCAACGGCAACCTGACGCAGAGACTCACGGTGCAAGCCAAGGGCGAGGTCGCGGCGCTGGCCGACACCATCAACAACATGACCGACACGCTGGCCACCTTCGCCGAGCAGGTGACCAACGTGGCCCGCGAGGTGGGCGTGGATGGGCGGCTGGGCGGCCAGGCGCACGTGCCGGGCGCATCGGGCACATGGAAGGACCTGACCGGCAACGTCAACCTGCTGGCGGCCAACCTGACGACGCAGGTGCGCGCCATTGCCGAGGTGGCCACGGCCGTGACGCAGGGCGACCTGACGCGGGCCATTCAGGTGGAGGCCAAGGGCGAGGTGTCCGAGCTGAAGGACAACATCAACACGATGATTTCCAACCTGCGCGAGACGACGGAGCGCAACCGCGAGCAGGACTGGCTGAAGACCAACCTCGCCAAGTTCACCGGCATGCTGCAAGGCCAGCGCGAGCTGCAGACCGTCAGCCAGATGCTGCTGACCGAGCTGACGCCGCTGGTGCAGGCGCACCAGGGCACCATCTACCACCTGGCCGGCGCCGGCGCCGACGAGCACCCGCGGCTGCGCTTGCTGGCCAGCTACGCGCAGAGCGGCGCGGTGCGGCTGATGCCCACCATCGAGCTGGGCGAAGGCCTGGTGGGCCAGTGCGCGATCGAGAAGCGCAGCACGCTGCTGGCCGACATCGCCTCCGACTTCGTCGCCATCTCGTCCAGCCTGGGCCATGCCCAGCGCGTCAGCGTCATCGTGCTGCCGGTGCTGTTCGAGGGCGAGACCAAGGCGGTTATCGAGCTGGCCACGCTGCAACCCTTCAGCAGCGGCTCGCTGGCCTTCCTGGAGCTACTGACGCAGAGCATCGGCGCGGTGTTCAACACCATCGAGGCGACGATGCGCACCGAGTCGCTGCTGGCGCAGTCGCAGCAGCTGACCGTGGAACTGCAATCGCGCCAGAGCGAGCTGCAGGAGACCAACGAGCAGCTGGGCACCAAGGCACGCCTGCTGGCCGAGCAGAACGAGGAAGTGGAGCGCAAGAACACCGAGGTGGAACAGGCCCGCCACGCGCTGGAGGACAAGGCGGCCGAGCTGGCGCTGACGTCCAAGTACAAGTCCGAGTTCCTGGCCAACATGTCGCACGAGCTGCGCACGCCGCTGAACTCCATCCTGATCCTCAGCCAGCAGCTGGCCAGCAACAACGACGGCAACCTCAGCGGCAAGCAGGTCGAGTTCTCGCGCAACATCAATTCGTCCGGCTCCGACCTGCTGCACCTGATCAACGACATCCTGGACCTGTCCAAGATCGAGTCCGGCACCGTCACGGTCGAGATCGAGGACATCTCGTTCGCGTCTTTGCGCGACAGCATCGACCGCAACTTCCGCCACGTCGCCGAGGCCAAGAGCCTGCCGCTGCGCCTGCTGTTCGCGGACGACCTGCCGCGCAGCATGGAGAGCGACGCCAAGCGGCTGCAGCAGATCCTGAAGAACCTGCTGTCCAACGCGGTGAAGTTCACGGCGCACGGCCATGTCGAGCTGCGCGTCAGCCTGGCGCGGGAGGGCTGGAGCACCGAGCACCCGGTGCTGTCCAAGGCGCCGCATGTGCTGGCCTTCGCGGTGGAGGACACCGGCATCGGCGTCGCGCCCGAGAAGCAGCGCCTGATCTTCGAGGCGTTCCAGCAGGCCGATGCCGGCACGTCGCGCAAATACGGTGGCACGGGCCTGGGCCTGGCCATCAGCCGCGAGCTGGCGGCGCTGCTGGGCGGCGAAATCCGCCTGGCCAGCGTGCACGGCCATGGCAGCACGTTCACGCTGTTCCTGCCGCTGCAGTTCGCCGGCGCCGACAGCGCCCGCATGGCGCCCGTGCCCGAGCACGCCCGCCCGACCGCCGCGCTGCGGGGCAGCGTGCCGCTGGTGCGCGAGACGCAGGTGCCCGACGACCGTGACATCATCGTCGACGGCGACTCGGTGCTGCTCATCATCGAGGACGACCCGCACTACGCCCGCATCGTGCTGGGCCTGGCGCGCGACCGCGGCTTCAAGGGCCTGGTGGCGCTCAAGGGCAGCCTGGGGCTGGAGCTGGCGCGGCGCTTCCGGCCGACTGCCGTGTCGCTGGACATCTTCCTGCCCGACATGCTGGGCTGGACGGTGCTGAACCAGCTCAAGCTCGACCCGCTGACGCGCCACATCCCGGTGCAGATCTTCAGCGTCGCCGAGGAGGACCGCAACCATGGCCTGGCGCACGGCGCCTTCAGCTACGTCGTGAAATCGTCCACCAGCGAGGAGATGGAAGCCGCGCTGGACCGCATCCGCGACTTCACGGTGCCGCGCACGCGCCGGCTGCTGGTCATCGAGGACAACGACATCGAGCGCCAGGCCATCGTCGAACTGCTGGGCCACGACGACATCGAGCTGCAGGCGGTGGGCACCGGCGCCGATGCGCTGCAGGCGCTGCGCGAGCAGACCTTCGACTGCATCGTGCTGGACCTGCGCCTGCCCGACGTCAGCGGCTTCAAGCTGCTGGAGCAATTGCATGGTGACCCCGCGCTGGCGGCCGTGCCGGTGGTGGTGTTTACCGGCAAGGACCTCTCCAGCGCCGAGCAGAAGCAGCTGCGCGCGCTCGCCAAGAGCGTGGTGCTGAAGGACGTGCAAAGCCCCGAGCGGCTGCTGGACGAGACGGCGCTGTTCCTGCACCGCGTCGTCACCGAGCTGCCGGCCGACAAGCAGGACATCCTGCAGCGCCTGCATGGCGCCTCCGAGATGCTGCGCGACCGCAAGGTGCTGGTCGTGGACGACGACGCGCGCAACATCTTTGCGCTGACGACGCTGCTGGAGAATCAGGAGATGCAGGTGCTGACCGCCACCAGCGGGCGGGCGGCCATCGACATCATTGAGCACACGTCCGACCTGGACCTGGTGCTGATGGACATCATGATGCCGGACATGGACGGCTACGAAACCATGCGCGAGATCCGCTCGCACGCCGAGTTCCGCAACCTGCCCATGATCGCGCTGACGGCCAAGGCCATGAAGGGCGACCGTGAGAAGTGCCTCGAGGCCGGCGCCAGCGACTACATCTCCAAACCCGTGAACACCGCGCAATTGCTGTCGTTGATGCGCGTGTGGCTGTACCGGTGATGACGATGCAACCAAGCGAGCCGATGGTGCCGACGGATGCGGGTGAACTCACCAACATCCTCATCGTCGACGACGAGCCGGCCAACCTGCTGGTGCTGGAGAGCGTGCTCAACGACCCCAGCTACCGCATCGTGCGCGCGCTGTCCGCCGACCAGGCGCTGCTGGCGCTGATGGCGCAGGAGTTCGCCGTCATGGTGCTGGACATCCAGCTGCCCGACATGAACGGCATCGAGCTGGCGCAGATGATCAAGGAGCGCAAGCGCAACGCTCACCTGCCCATCATCTTCCTGACGGCCTATTTCGACCAGGACCAGTACCGCCTGCAAGGCTATGGCTCGGGCGCCGTGGACTACCTGCACAAGCCGGTGAACCCGGCCGTGCTGCGCTCCAAGGTGGCCGTGTTTGCCGAGCTGGACCGCAAGAGCCGGCAGATCCAGCGCACCAACCTCGCGCTGCTGGCCGAGGTGGAGGAGCGCCGCCGCGCCGAGGAGCTGCTGCGCGACCTCAACGAGACGCTGGAGCGCCGTGTCACCGAGCGCACGGAGGCCTTGCTCAACGCCGACCGCCGGCTGAAGGCCATGATGAGCAGCATCACCGACGGGCTGCTGCTCGCCGAGCGCGACGGTCGCATCGGCTACGTCAACGAGCAGGGCGCGCGCCTGCTGGGCCGCTGTGCTGAAGAGCTGATCGGGCGGCACCGCACCGAGGTGTTCGGTACCGGCGAGGCCGAGGCCGGGTTCGAGCGCGCGGTGTCGAGCGGGCAGGCCGTGTCCTTCGAGGCGACGGCGCCCGGCGCGACCGAGCGCTGGCTGCAATGCCATTGCTACCCGTCGCACGAGGGGCTCTCTCTCTACTTCCACGACATCACGGACCGCCGCGAGCTGCAACTGCGCCGCGAGCAATTGCTGGCCGCCGAACAGGCCGCCCGCAGCGCTGCCGACCACGCCGCCCGCGCCAAGGAGGAATTCCTCGCGGCCATCAGCCATGAGCTGCGCACGCCGCTGGCCGCCATCATTGGCTGGGTCAATGTGCTGACGCACCCCAACGTGCAGCCTGGCATGGTGCAGCGCGGCGTGCAGGCCATCGCGCGCAACGCCCAGGCGCAGTCCGTGCTGGTCGACGACCTGCTCGAGATGAGCCGCATCGTCGCCGGCAAGCAGCTGATGAATCTGGAGCGCGTGGACCTGAACTCCCTCGTCGCCGGCGCCGCCGACACGGCCCGCCCCACCGCGCAGTCGCGCCAGCTCGACATCGTGCTGCAGCTGTCGCCCGAAACGGCCGAGGTCTTCGGTGACGCGGGGCGGCTGACGCAAGTCGTCATGAACCTCGTCACCAACGCGATGAAGTTCACGCCCGCCGGTGGCACCGTGACGCTCGCGACGGCCGTGCGCGACGATTTCGTCGAACTGGACATCAGCGACAACGGCAAAGGCATCGCGCCCGATTTCCTGCCGCGGCTGTTCGACCGCTTCACGCAGGCCGACGGCAGCGCCACCAGCATGCATGGCGGCCTGGGGCTGGGCCTGTCCATCGTCAAGAACCTCGTCGAGCTGCACGGCGGTCAGGTGTCGGCCCAAAGTGCCGGGCCCGACCAGGGCGCCATCTTCAGCGTGCGCCTGCCGCGGGCCGACCCCTCGCAGACCCCGCCCGTCGACCCGGTGGAGCCCGAAGCCGGTGTCGAGCCGCCGATTGACGGCGTGCGGGTGTTGATCGTCGACGACCATGCCGACGTGCTGGAAGCCCATGGGCGGCTGCTGTCCGAGCGCGGCGCGGACGTCGTCACCGCGCAATCGGCCGAAGCTGCCATCGCGCTGCTGAGCCTGCAGAGTTTTGACGTGCTGCTGAGCGACCTGGGCATGCCCGGCATGGGCGGCTACGACCTGATCCGCCATGTGCGCACCGAGATGCACCTGGACGCCGATGTGCTGGCCGCGGCCGCCGTGACCGCCTACGTGCGCTCGGCGGACCGCGACGCGGCCTTGAGCGCGGGCTTTCAGCGTTGCCTGCAAAAACCCGTGTCGCCCCGGCTGCTCGCGCGCACGGTTGCCGAGCTGGCGCTCGACCGCCGCCCGGCGCGCGCCACGGTGCTGCGCACGCTGTTTGTCGAAGATAACGCCGAACTGCGCGAGCAGATCGCGTGGCTGCTGGAAGAAGAGGGCTTGCTGCTGGAAAGCTGCGCGACGGCCGAAGAGGCGCTGGCGCTCTACGAGCCGGCCAGGTTCGACCTCGTCGTGACCGACGTCAGCCTGCCGGCGATGTCCGGCGTCGACCTGGCCCGCGCGATCCTCAGCCGCGATCCGCAGGCCTGGGTCGTGTTTTCGTCCGGCTATGCGATGGGCGATGACCTGGGCAGCTTCGGCCCCAATGTGCGTGCGCTGCTGAAGCCGTTCGAGATCGCGGACTTGCAGCGGCTGACCGCCGAGATCCGCGCGCGGCGGCCCGGGTAGGCGCGCGGCGTCGCAACGATGAAGCGCCGCGCCACACCCGCGCGCTTGCGAGCGCTGAGCGCCCGGCGGCTGGTGCGCATCGCGCTGCGCGGGTGGGATGGCGACCGCTGCTGGCGGGCGATCCACGTGCTGCGGATGCGCGGTAGTGCCTACACGCTGGCGCTGGCCCGATCGCTGGCGGCGAGTGCGAGCTGGCGGCGACGTGCGCTGGGGCTGTACATCGCGTCCCAACTGCAACAGCGCCGCCGCGAAGGCAAGTCCTCCGGCGTCGCCTATGCGTTGGACGAGACCCGCGAGTTGCTGCTCTCAGGCCTGCGTGACCCGCACGATGAGGTCGTGGGTGCGGCCGCTTCAGGGCTGGGGCACCGGCCGCACCCCGCGGCGCTGCATGACTTGGTGCGGCTTGCATCCCATCCGAATGCTTCGCTGCGTTTCGACGTCGCCTTTGCACTGGGCAACCATGACGAGCCGGCGGCCGTCGAGGCACTGCTGATCCTGGCCTGCGACAGCGCCGATGAGGTGCGCGACTGGGCCACGTTCGGGCTGGGCTCGCTGCATGAGGCGGACACGCCGCAGATCCGCGAGCGGCTGTGGCTGAACCTGCGTGACCCGGTGGCCGACGTGCGCGGCGAAGCCATCGTGGGGCTGGCGCAGCGCCACGATCCGCGCGCCATCGACCACCTGCTGACGCATCTGGACGACGACTGCCGCATTCAGGAGTTGCATGCGGCGGAGAAGCTGGCGAGCCCCAGATTGCTGCCCGCACTGCAGGTTTTGCTGGCCCGCTCGCAAGGGCGGGCGGACATCGACGGCAGCTGGTTCAGCAATCTGTGTGCGGCCGTCGAGGCTTGCGGTGGCGCTCCGGTGAGCGCCTGACCTCAGCGCCCGCGACGCGGACCGTAGTCGTCGCGGTCGTGATCCCAACGGTCGTGGCGGTCATGACGCTCGTTTCCGCGCCCTGAGTGCCAACGGTCGTCGCGGCCATCCCATCGGCGGTCACGGTACGACGTCTCGTAGATCACCCGCGGCGGCGGCGCGTAGTAGACGTCGCGCTGGACGTAGCGGGGCGCGGGCGCATAGACGACCGGTGGCGGCGCGTAGTAGGCCGGGGCCGGCTCGTAGTAGCGCCCGCCGTCGGACACGACGATGCCGGCCGGCGGCAGGTTGATGCCGATGGACCAGTGCGTGCCGGCCTGCGCGGCGGTCGCGCCGAGCAGTGCGGCGCTGGCAACCATGGCGGCAAGGATGGGACGAAGCATGTGGAACCTCCTACACGGCCAAACAGCTGGCCTGCGATGTACAGAACAACGCGGGGTCGCGTCCGGCGTTGACCATTGGCGTCGAGGCATTCGTAAGCGGGTGTGATGCGCGACGGGTCGGGTTGACCCTTAGGTGGTCCCGCGCGCCTGCCCCGCGTGGCTTGACCGATGCCACCTGGTGCATGTTTTCCGAGACTTGCACCACGGTCGCGCCCCACGTCGAGGTCTGCACCGCAACGGAGACAAACCATGTCGAATCTGCGCCGCCACCTCGCCTGGGCGGGTGTCGCGATCCTGGGTGCCGCATCCCTCGCTACCGTGGCCCTGAGCCGCGGCGAGACGATCAGCGCACTGTGGGTCGTCGCCGCCGCGCTGTGCACCTACCTGATCGCCTACCGCTACTACAGCCTGTTCATCGCCGACAAGGTGCTGGGGCTGGACGCCAAGCGGCAGACGCCGGCCTGGAAGTACAACGACGGCCTGGACTACGTGCCCACCAACAAGCACGTGCTCTACGGCCACCACTTCGCGGCGATTGCCGGTGCCGGTCCGCTGGTGGGTCCCGTGCTCGCGGCGCAGATGGGTTATCTGCCGGGGCTGCTGTGGATCCTGGCCGGCGTCGTCTTTGCCGGCGCGGTGCAGGACTTCATCGTTCTTTTCATTTCCACGCGCCGTGACGGCCGGTCCCTCGGCGACCTCGTCAAGCAGGAAATGGGCACGGTGCCGGGCCTGATCGCGCTGTTCGGCGCCTTCATGATCATGATCATCATCCTGGCCGTGCTGGCGCTGATCGTCGTCAAGGCGCTGGCCGATTCGCCCTGGGGTCTGTTCACGGTCGCGGCGACGATTCCGGTCGCGCTCTTCATGGGTGTCTACCTGCGCTTCCTACGCCCGGGCCGCATCGGCGAGGTGTCGGTGATCGGCTTCGTGCTGCTGATGGCGGCCATCTTCGGCGGCCAGGCGGTCAGCGAGAGCGCCACGCTCGCGCCCATCTTCACGCTGGCACCGACCACGCTGGTGGGCCTGCTGATCGGCTACGGCTTCGTCGCCGCCTGCATCCCGGTCTGGCTGCTGTTGGCGCCGCGTGATTACCTGAGCACCTTCCTGAAGATCGGCACCATCATCGCGCTGGCCATCGGCATCGTCATCGTCGCGCCGCCGCTAAAGATGCCGGCGCTGACGCAGTTCGCCGCCGGCAACGGGCCGGTCTGGGCCGGCAGCCTCTTCCCCTTCCTGTTCATCACCATTGCCTGCGGCGCGGTGTCGGGCTTTCACGCGCTGATCTCGTCGGGCACGACGCCGAAGCTGCTGGAGAACGAGACCCACGCCCGCTACATCGGCTACGGCGGCATGCTGGCCGAGAGCTTCGTCGCGGTGATGGCGCTCGTCGCGGCCTCGTGCATCGAGCCGGGCGTCTACTTCGCGATGAACAGCCCGGCCGCGGTCGTCGGCAAGGACGCGGCCACGGTCGCGCAGACGCTGTCCACCTGGGGCTTCGTCGTCACGCCCGAGATGCTGACGCAGGCCGCCGCGGACGTCGGCGAGAAGACCATCCTGGCCCGTGCCGGCGGCGCGCCGACGCTGGCCGTGGGCATGGCCGAGATCCTGCACCAGGTGGTGGGCGGCAAGGCGTTGATGGCCTTCTGGTACCACTTCGCCATCCTGTTCGAGGCGCTGTTCATCCTGACCGCCGTGGACGCTGGCACGCGCGCCGGCCGCTTCATGCTGCAAGACCTGCTGGGCAGCTTCGTGCCGTCGCTCAAGCGCACCGAAAGCTGGGTGGCCAACTTCATCGCCACGGGCCTGTGCGTGGCGACCTGGGGCTACTTCCTCTACCAGGGCGTCATCGACCCGCTGGGCGGCATCAACACGCTGTGGCCGCTGTTCGGCATCGGCAACCAGATGCTGGCTGCCGTCGCGCTGCTGCTGGGCACGGTGGTCATCTTCAAGATGAAGAAGGACCGTTACGCCTGGGTCACCATCGTGCCGGCCGCCTGGCTGCTGGTCTGCACGATGACGGCCGGCTGGCTGAAGATCTTCTCGGCCGACCCCAAGCTGGGTTTCCTGGCCCACGCCGACAAGTACGCCACGGCCATTGCCGAAGGCAAGGTGCTGGCGCCGGCCAAGTCGTTGGCGGCGATGGAGCGCGTGGTGTTCAACGACCGGCTGGACGCGGCGCTGTGCGCGCTGTTCATGGGCGTGGTCATCAGCGTGCTGATCTACAGCGTCAAGACCATCCTGGCCGCGCGTCGCAGCGGCAAGGCCACCGCGCAGGAAACCGCCTTCGTGCTGCTGCCGGCGGGGCAACGTGCTTGAGATGCGCGATCTGGCCCAGGCCGGCCGCTACCTCACGCAAAGCCTGCGCCTGATGGTGGGCGTGCCGGACTACGGCAGCTACCTGGCCCACCACCAGGCCACGCACCCGGATCGGCCGCCGATGAGCTACGAGGCCTTCTTCAACGAGCGTCAGGCGGCGCGCTACGCGTCGCGCGCTGGCAAATGCTGCTGAGCGCGGGCTGAAGCAGCCCGGCCGTCAAGCGATCGTCAAATGGCGGTGGTCGCGCTGCCCCAGTTGATCGCCCGCGCCTGTGCCAGCGCGCGGAACGCCGGCCGCGCGAACAGATAGCCCTGCATCAGCGTCACGCCCTCGCTCAGGAAGAAGTCGCGCTCGCTGGCCGTTTCTATGCCTTCGGCGATGACCTGGATGCCCAGCTCTTCGCAGATGCGCACCATGCCGCGGGCGATCGCCTGGCGCGTCTTGCTGGCGTCCACGCCGCGCACCAGCGCCATGTCCAGCTTGATGAGGTCCGGCGTGAAATCGGCCAGCAGCGTCAGGCCCGCGTAGCCGGCGCCAAAGTCGTCGATGGCGGTCAGGAAGCCGCAGCGCCGGTACTCGCGCAGGATGGACGCCAGCCAGGGCCCGCCCTCGACGCGTTCGCCTTCGGTCACCTCGAAGATGATGCGTTCGGTCGGGAAGCCATGCGTGCGCGCGGCCTCCAGCGTCGTGCGGATGCACACCTCCGGCTTGTAGACCGCGTTGGGCAGGAAGTTGATGGAGACACGTTCCGTCATGCCCAGTTGCGCGGCGGTCTTGATCGCCTTGACGCGGCAGGCCTGGTCGAAGCGGTAGCGGTTGGCTTCGGTCACCTGGCCCAGCACCGACATCGCACCCTCGCCCTGCGGTCCGCGCACCAGCGCTTCATGGGCGTAGATGCGGTGCTTGTCCACGTCAACGATGGGTTGGTAGGCGTAGTCGAACTGGAAGCCCAGCCGGTCCGCAGAGCCACAGCCCCCGCAGTCGCCCCGTTCGTCGCTGGCCAGGGGAATGAAGTCGGACGGTTGCAGCGGGCTCGTAGTCATGTCCGGTCTCCATGTGAGCGGCCGATTGTGCTGGGGCGCCCCGTGCCGTTGGCTGGTGCGGGAGGCCCATTCAGGTCGGCAGCAACAGTCCTTCGTGAAGTGCTAGGTGTTCCAGCGCGGCTTCGAAGCGGGCGCGGCAACCTGCGGCGACCTGGGCCAGGTGGGCGTGCAGGTCAGCGTCGGCCGGGCTGCGATGCCCGCACTGGACGCTGTAGGCCTCGAAGTGCGACAGCTGCACCAGCAGTTCGGCCACGTGGCGCGGGCACTCGCAGGCGATGGTCGACGACAGGCCGGCGAAATCGGCCAACGCGGCGTCACTCCAGCGGCGCGGCGGCGCGGCCGCGAGCGCAGGCGCTGCGGGTGCCGACAGCCCGACGGCCTGGCGGACCGCGAGCAGGCCTTGCAGCCACTGCGCGACGACGGCGTCGGGCTGCGGCTCGCGCAACAGCTGGGTGCCTTGACGCGCCAGGGCGTCGCACGCGGCGTCGGCCGCGAAGCTGTACAGCACCGCCTTGGGCACGCCGGCGAGCGCGGGCGCGGCGCGGTCGAACGCGCTGCGCCAGCCCGCGTGCAGCTGCGGCTCGTGCGCCAGCACCGCGTCGACCGGGGCGTCACCCAAGGCCGCCGCGGCCTGCGCCGCATCGTCGAACGGCCCCAGCAGCTCCACCGCCATCGCCAGATGGCGCAGCAGGCCGGGGCGGCGCAGGCGCGCGCCCAGCGCGGCGCCCATGACCAGCAGCCGCGGCGCGCGGGCGGCCGGCCTTCCCACGGGCGCCACGTGGCCGGCAGCTTGCGTGGCAGCCAGCGTCGTGGCGTGCGTGGCCGCCACCTGCTGCAGCTGTGCCATGTCCAGCGCTGCCAGGGCGCCGATGGCGTGGCCCAGGTCCGTCAGCTGCTTGATGAGCGCGAGCCGCCGCACGTCGTTGGCCGAGTACAGGCGCTGGCCGCTGGGCGACAGCGCGGTCTGCGTCAACCCGTAGCGGCGCTCCCAGTTGCGCAGCGTCGCCACGGGCATGCGCAGCATGCGCGCCACGGCACCGCTGCGGTGCAAGGTGGGTGAAGCAGGAGGCTGCGGCATGGCATTCCATTCGATGAATCGAGGTTGAAGCGGATTATCCGCATTGCAAGCCCAACTACACCAAGATGAACTCGCAATGAATCGATAACGCGTACGATGCGGCGATGGTAGGCAGCGGGGTTCAACGGTTGGCAGTCATCGGTGCGGGCATCGCCGGGGCGGCGTGCGCGCAGGCGCTGGCGCAGGCGGGGCATGCGGTGCAGGTGTTCGACAAGGCCCGCGGGCCGGGCGGGCGCCTCGCGACGCGCCGCATGGCCTGGGTGGACGCCGATGGCCAGCCGTGCACCACGCGGCTGGACCATGGCGCGCTGGGCCTCACCGCGCACGCCGCCCCCTGGCGCGCCTTCATCGATCAGGCCTGGCAGGCCGGTTGGCTGGCCGAATGGCGGCCGACGCTGGCCCCCGGCAGCGTGCCGTTGGACGATGCCGCCGGTTTCCATGTGCCCGTGCCCGACAGCCCCGAGCTGTGCCGCCGCCTGCTGGTCGGCGTGGTGACCACCTGGTCATGCGCTGTCGACCGGCTGCACTGGAGCGCGCCGGGCTGGCAGGTCGAGGCCGGCGGACAACGTCTGGGCGGACCTTTCGACGCGGTGCTGCTGGCGCTGCCGCCGGCCCAGGCCGCGCCGCTGCTGGCCGCACACCGGCTGGACTGGGCCCGGCACGCCGCGCTGGCACCCATGCAGCCTTGCTGGACCTTGATGGGCGTGGCGGCGGAGTCTGCCGAGCCGGCGGTTCCCGCCTGGGACCTGGCCCGGCCGCTCACGGGGCCGCTGGCCTGGCTGATGCGCAGCGACGCGCGGCCCGGCCGGGCGCGCGTGCCGGGGCAGGCGCACTGGATCGTCCATGCGCGGGCAGGGTGGAGCCGCCAGCACCTGGAGCAGGCACCGGAGTGGGTGCAGCAGCAGTTGCAGGCTGCGGTCGCCGACACGCTGTGCCGGCCGGTGGACTGGCTGCACGCCACCGTGCACCGCTGGCGCTATGCCTTGCCGCAGGCCCGCTTGACGGCGCCGGGCGAATCGTTCTGGTGGGACGCCGCGCAAGGCCTGGGCGTGTGCGGCGACTTTCTGGGCGGCAGCGGCGCGGAAGGCGCCTGGATGTCGGCCCAGTCGCTGACGGCGGCGCTGCTGCGGTCCACGGAGGAGGCGCCACGGCCCGGCCTGGAGACCGCCGCCCGCCAGGCAGCGCCTGGGCAGGAGGTGCGGTGGTGACGCGTGCCGGCCCCGGCTACCGCGGCAACAAGGCCGCGCTGCCCAGCAAACCCTGCGCCGCCTGCGGGCTGGCGATGACCTGGCGGCGCCGCTGGGCCAGGACCTGGGCCGACGTGAAGTACTGCTCCGAGGCCTGCCGTCGCGAGGGGGCGGGCCGTGGCTGAACTGCGCACGCTGGTCATCGTGCTGGGCGACCAGCTCGACCTCGACGCGTCCGGCTTTGACGGCTTCGACGTCGCGACCGACGCCGTCTGGATGGCCGAGGTGGCTGAGGAATCCACCCATGTCTGGTCCGGCAAGCCGCGCACGGCGATGTTCCTCGCGGCGATGCGGCACTTCGCGCTGGCGCTGCGGGGCGCCGGCCGTGCGCTGCACTACACCCGGCTGGACGACGACGGCAACCCCGGCACGCTGGCGGCGCAGTTGCAGGCCGACATCCAGCGCCTGCGCCCCGCCGGCCTGGTGATGACCGCGCCGGGGGACTGGCGCGTGCTGCAGGCCATCAAGGCCGTGGCGGCCTCGGCCGGCCTGCCGCTGGACATCCGCGAGGACCGGCACTTCTTCGGCACCGTGCGCGAGTTCGCGGCGCATGCCAAGGGCCGCAAGTCGCTGCGCATGGAGTACTTCTACCGCGAGCAGCGCCAGCGCCATGGCGTGCTGATGCGGGACGGCCAGCCGGTGGGCGGGCAGTGGAACTTCGACGCGGACAACCGCGAAGCCTTCGGCGCCGCAGGCCCCGGCGCCGTGCCGGCGCGCACCGCGTTCCAGCCCGATGCCATGACCCGCGACGTCATCGCGCTGGTCAATGCCCGCTTCCAGCACCACCCAGGCCGCCTGGACGACTTCGCCTGGCCGGTCACGCGCGCGCAGGCGCTGCAGGCCCTGCAGGCCTTCATCGCGCAGCGCCTGCCGATGTTCGGGCGCTACCAGGACGCGATGTGGCCGGGCGACCCCTGGCTGTACCACTCGCACCTGTCGGCGGCGCTCAACCTGAAGCTGCTGAACCCGCGCGAGGTGGTGGCCGCGGCCGAGGCGGCGTACCACGCGGGGCTGGCGCCGCTGGCCAGCGTCGAGGGCTTCGTCCGCCAGATCCTGGGCTGGCGCGAGTACGTGCGGGGCATCTACTGGACGTGCATGCCGGACTACGCCGACCTCAACGCCCTGGGCGCACGGGAGGACCTGCCCCCCTGGTACTGGACCGGCGGCACGGACATGGCCTGCCTGCGCGACGCGCTGACGCAGACGCTCTCGCACGGCTATGCCAACCACATCCAACGCCTGATGGTGACCGGCTTGTTCGCGCTGATGCTGGGCGTGCTGCCGCAGCAGGTGCATGCCTGGTACCTGGCCGTGTACGTGGATGCCGTCGAATGGGTGGAGCTGCCCAACACACTGGGCATGAGCCAGTATGGCGACGGCGGGTTGATGGGCAGCAAACCCTATGTCGCCACCGGCAAGTACATCCAGCGCATGAGCCCGCACTGCCAGGGCTGCCGGTACGACCCGGCGCAGCGTAGCGGCGACCTCGCCTGCCCGTTCACGACGCTGTACTGGGACTTCCTGATGCGGCACGAGGCGACGCTGGCCCGCAACCCGCGCATGGCGCTGCAGGTGAAGAACGTGGCGCGGCTCAGCGACGAGCAGCGGCTGGCGGTGACGGCGCGCGCCGCTGCCATCCGCCGCGGCGAGGTGGGCGTGGATGCCGGGCATGGCTGATCCCTTTGCGCCCACGCTGGCCGCCGCCCGCGCGCGCATCGCCGCCGTTCGACCGGCCGCCTATGTGCGCACCCGCAACGCGCTCGATGGAGCCGTCACCGGCCTGTCGCCCTACCTGACGCATGGCTTCGTGACGCTGCCCGAGGTGCTGGCCGGTGTCGCGGCCCGCCACCCGCTCGACGTGCAGCACAAGTTCGTCTACGAACTCGGCTGGCGCGCCTACTTCCGCCATGTCTGGCAACACCGCGGCGACGCCATCCTGCAGTCGCTGCACGCCGGCCTGCTGCCCGACGAGGCCTATGCCCGCGAACTGCCGGACGACATCCGCCAGGCCTGCACCGGCGTGCCGGTGGTGGACCAGGCGGTGCGCACGCTGTACGCCACCGGCATGCTGCACAACCACGCCCGCATGTGGCTGGCGAGCTACGTGGTGCACGTGCGGCAGGTGCATTGGCGCGCCGGTGCGGACTGGCTGTACGCCCACCTGCTCGACGGCGACCTGGCCAGCAACCACCTGAGCTGGCAATGGGTGGCCGCCACCGGCAGCCGCAAGCCCTACCTGTTCAATGCCGAGAACGTGGCCCGGTACGCGCCTGCGGCCTGGCACAGCCCGGGCAGCGTCATCGACACCTCGTACGAGGCGCTGGACCGGCTGGCGCGCCAGCATCGGCCGCTTCAGGCCGCGTCCGGTGTCGCCGGCAGCGGTGTCGAACCCGGCGTCAGCGGGGCACCGCCTGTGATGCTGGGCGCCGCCGCGCCGCACGCTGCCGCCGTCGCCGGCCGCGACGTCTGGCTCGTCCATCCCTGGTGCCTGGGCGAGCTGCCCGCCACGCTGCCGGCCGACACCGTGGTGATCGGCCTGTGGCTGGCCGACTTCCATTGCGTATGGCCGTGGAGCGAGCGCCGCTGGCGCTTCGTCGGCAGCCGCATGCGGGAGCTGGTGGCGGTGTCGTGGCACGGCGACGCCACGGTCGTCGGCGCGGCGCTGCATGGCGCGCGCAGCGTGCGCAGCATTGCCGAACCGCACCTCGCACCTTGGTTGATGCGCTGGGCGGAATGCATGCCCGCGCCGGCGCTGTTCCCGCCGGTCGACCGGCGCTGCGATTCCTTTTCGCAGTGGTGGACACGTGCCTCGCGCGGGCTGACATCTGCAGCCGACCTGCTCGCCGTCAACGAAGTGCCGGCCTGGTGATGCTGGCTGGCGGTGCCGCTCAGGCCGCTCGGCTGCGTCCTCCAGACAGGTGGACCCGGCGGCTGCCGGCGTCACAGCGTCGTGCTGCGCTTCCTGGCCATCGGCGGGTTCTTGCTGAAGTACTTGGCGATGCCCGACGCCAGCGCGTCCACCAGCTGGTCCTGGTAGTCCGGGTCGCGCAGCTTCTTCTCTTCCTCGGGGTTGGAGATGAAGGCCGTCTCGACCAGGATGCTGGGGATGTCCGGCGCCTTCAGCACCGCGAAGCCGGCCTGCTCGACCTTGGCCTTGTGCAGCTTGCCGATCTTGCCGATCTGGCCCAGCACCTCCCCGCCCAACTTGAGGCTGTCCTTGATCTGCGCCGTGGTGCTCATGTCCAGCAGCGCGCGCAGCACGTTGGCGTCCTTGGTGGCCGCACCCACGTTGACGCCGCCGACCATGTCGGCCGCGTTCTCGCGGTTGGCCATCCAGCGGGCGGCGGCGCTGGTCGCCGCGCCGTCGCTCAGCACGAAGACGGACGCACCCTTGGCCTGCGGCGTGAAGAAGGCGTCGGCGTGGATGGACACGAACAGGTCGGCCTGCACGCGGCGCGCCTTGCGCACGCGGTCCTGCAGCGGCACGAAGAAGTCGGCGTCGCGCGTCATCAGCACGCGAATGTTGGGGTTGGTCTGGAGCCGCTCACGCAGCTTCAGGCCCACGGCCAGCACGACGTCCTTTTCTTTCAAGCCCGACGGGCCGACGGCGCCGGGGTCCTCGCCGCCGTGGCCGGGGTCCAGCGCGATGACGATGAGGCGGTCCACGGACGCGGCCGGTGGCTTGGGCTCGGGCGCCGGTGCCGGCTTGGGTGCGGCGGCGACCGGCGGCGTGGCGGGAGCCGGCGGCGGGGGCAGCGAAGGCTGCGCGGGGCGCTCGATCTTCTGGATCAGTTCTTCCAGCGCATCGTTGACAGCACTGGCGGCGGCCTCGGCGCGGCGCGCGGCAGCCGGTGGCTTGTCGTTCTCGCGCACCAGCGCGACCAGCGGATCGGCCTCCACCTTGGGGTGCAGGTCGAAGACGAGGCGGTGCTTGTACGCCGCGACCGGCGCCAGCGTGAAGATCTCGGGCGCCGCGGGCTGCTTCAGGTCCAGCACGATGCGCACGACGGTGGGCGTGTTCTGGCCCACGCGCACGCCGGCGATGTAGGGGTCGTCGGCCTTGACCTTGCCGATCAGCTCGCGCAGCCCGGGGCTCAGCGTCAGCCCGTCGACGTCGATGACCAGTCGGTGCGGCGAGTCGACAAGGAAGTGCTTGGCCGCCAGCGGCTGGTCGGATTCGATGGTCACGCGCGTGTAGTCGGCCGCGGGCCAGACGCGCACGGCGACGATGCTGGCCTGGCTGGGCGACGCGGGCGCGGCGAGCGTGTCGGGCGCCTTCAGCAGCAGCGCCAGCAGGCCCAGGGAGGTGCGGCGCTTCATGCCAGGGCCTCCACGAGTCGCGCAACACCGACGGCCCGCACCCGGCGGCTGTCGTCTGGCATCAGCTCGATGAAGAGCTGCAGGTCGGGCGCGGGCAACTGGCCGGCGGCCTTCTCGGGCCATTCGCAGAGCTTCAAGCCCGGCGCGGCGAACACGTCGCGAAAGCCGGCGTCCTCCCACTCGCGCGGGTCGCCAAAGCGGTAGAAGTCGAAATGGCTGGCGGTGCCTCCGGCCGGCAGGTGGTAGACCTCCATGACGGCATAGCTCGGGCTCTTGATACGGCCCTCCACGCCCAGCGCGCGCAACAGCAGCCGCGTGAACGTCGTCTTGCCGGCACCCAGGGGGCCATGCAGCTCGATGATCGCGTCAGGGGAGGGGAGCAGCGCCCCCGCGAGACGTTCGGCGGTGGCCTGGGCCGCGGCCTCGTCGGGCCACAGGAGATCGGTTTCTAGAATCGCAGACAAATGCAAGAGGTCCCGTCCACTGTCGATGCCGCTGCGCTGCTGACGCGTTTGCGCGGCTGGGCGCATGAGCTGGGATTCTCACAGATCGCCGTCGCCGACGTGGACCTCAGCAGCGCCGAGCCCGGGCTGCAGGCCTGGCTTGACGCCGGCCACCACGGCCGCATGCACTACATGGCCTCGCATGGCCTCAAGCGCGCGCGGCCAGCCGAGCTGGTGCCGGGCACGCTGCGCGTCATCACGGCGCGCATGGACTACCTGCCGCCGTCGACCGGGCCGGGCTGGCAGGCCGTCGAATGGGCCGGCCTGGCCACGCCTGAGCAGGCGCAGATTTCCATCTATGCCCGTGGCCGCGACTATCACAAGGTGCTGCGCCAGCGACTGCAGAAGCTGGCCGAGCGGTTGCAGGACGAGGTCGGTCCGCGCGGCTACCGCGTCTTCACCGATTCGGCGCCGGTGCTGGAAGTGGAGCTGGCCGCGCGCTCGGGCCTGGGCTGGCGTGGCAAGCACACCTTGACGCTGCACCGCGACGCCGGCTCCATGTTCTTCCTCGGCGAGCTGTTCATCGACCTGGACCTGCCGCTGACCGAGCCTGTCAGCGCGCACTGCGGCGAATGCCGTGCCTGCATCGATGTCTGCCCGACGGCTGCCATCACCGCGCCCTACCGGGTGGACGCGCGGCGTTGCATCTCTTACCTGACCATCGAACATGACGGCGCCATCCCCGTGGAGCTGCGCCCGCTGATGGGCAACCGCATCTACGGCTGCGATGACTGCCAGCTGGTCTGCCCCTGGAACAAGTTCGCCCAACCTGCGACGCTGGCCGATTTCGACGTGCGCCCGGGCATGGCCGGCACGCCGATTGCCGACCTGCTGGCATGGGACGAGGATCACTTCCTGCGCCACACCGAGGGCTCGGCCATCCGCCGCATCGGCTTCGCGCGCTGGCAGCGCAACCTGGCCGTGGCGGCCGGCAATGCGCTGCGGCTGCGCGACGACTCCGCGCTTCGTGCCGCGCTGCAGCGGGCGGGGCAGAGGGCGGGTGCGCTGGTGGCCGAACACATTGAATGGGCCTTGTCGGCGCCACCCCTGCCTGGCGCGTTATCGTCCGCAACGCTCACCAACGGAGCCCCTGCATGAGTTTGTCGATCCGCGCCGCCGTTCTGGCCTTGGCCGTGGCTGCTTCCCTTCCCGCCCAGGCGGTGCGTTACGAAGGCCAGGACTTTGCCGACACGCTGCAACTCGGCGGCAACACGCTGGCGCTGAATGGCACCGGCAAGCGCCAGGTCGCCATCTACCCGCTCTATCTGGCCGCCCTCTACGTGCCGCGCAAGGCCACGGCCCCGGAGGACATCCTTGCCGACACCGGCCCCAAGCGGCTGGAAATGCGCATCGTCATCCCGCTGGTCAAGGACGTGTCGACGCAGGAGTTCGTCAAGGCCATCAACAAGGGCGTGCAGCGCAACAGCACCGACGCCGAGAAGGCCGCGCTGGCCGACCGCGTGAAGCAGTTCAACGCCGCGATCAGCGACGTGGGCCGCGTGAAGAAGGGGGACGTGCTGGTCATCGACTACCTGCCCGCGCAGGGCGGCACGGTGCTGAGCGTCAACGGCAAGGTCTGGGGCAAGCCCATTAAAGGCCAGGACTTCTACAGCGCCTTCCTGAAAGTCTTCATCGGCGAGCACAACAGCGATGCGCGGCTGCGCGCCGGGCTGCTGGGCCAGCCGGGCTAGCATCGCGCCACAACACACACCCAGGAGACCGACCTCATGCAACGCCGTTCCGTCATCCAAGCCGCCGCACTCTCGGGCCTGAGCCCGCTGGCCACGCTGTCGTGGGGCGACACCTACCCCAGCAAGACCGTGCGCCTCATCGTGCCGTTCGCGCCTGGCGGCACGACCGACATCATTGCGCGCATCGTCTCCGAGCGCATGTCGGGCGTCCTGGGTCAGACGGTGGTGGTGGACAACAAGGCCGGTGGCGGTGGCACGGTCGGTGCGACCGAGATCTCGCGCGCAGCGCCGGACGGCTACACGCTGGGCGTGGCCACGGTGTCGACGACGGCGGCCAACCCGGCCATCAACCCCAAGATCGCCTACAACCCGCTGACCGACTTCACGCCCATCATCAACATGGCGGCGACGCCCAACATCATCGCCGTGCACCCCAGCTTCCCGGCCAAGGACTACAAGTCCTTCGTCGCCGAACTGAAGAAGAACCCGGCCAAGCACAGCTACGCGACTTCGGGCACGGGTGGCATCGGCCATCTGCAGATGGAGCTGTACAAGACGCTGGCCGGTGTGTTCGTGCTGCACATCCCCTACCGCGGCGCCGGCCCGGCGCTGAACGACACGGTGGCCGGCCAGGTGCCCATGATCTTCGACAACCTGCCGTCGGCCTTGCCCTTCATCAAGGACGGGCGCCTCATTCCCATCGTCGTCGCGGCGCCGCAGCGCCTGGCTTCGCTGCCCAATGTGCCGACGTTCAAGGAAGTCGGCCTGGAGCCTGTCAACCGCATGGCCTATTACGGTGTCCACGGCCCCAAGGGCCTGCCGCGCGACATCGTCGACAAGATCAACGCGTCGGTGCGCAAGGCGCTGGAGAACCCGGACGCGAAGAAGCGCATCGAGGACACCGGCTCGCTGATCGTGGCCAACACGCCCGAGCAGTTCGCTGCGCAGATCGCGGCCGAGTTCGAGGTCTACAAGAAGGTCGTGGCCCAGCAAAAGCTGAAACTTGATTGACGCCGGGATCGAGTCTTTCATCGAGGCGCTCTGGCTGGAAGACGGCCTGAGCGCCAACACGCAGGCGGCCTACCGGCGTGACCTGCAGGCGCTGGCCACCTGGCTGGCACCGCAGGCGCTGGACACCTGCAGCGAGGCCCGCCTGTTCGAGTACGCGGTGGCCCGGCCCGCCGGCAAGGCCACCAGCGCCAACCGGCGGCTGTCGGTGTTCAAGCGCTACTTCCGCTGGGCGCTGCGCGAGGGCCGCATCCAGGCCGACCCGACGCTCAAGCTGACCGCCGCGCGCCAGCCGCTGCGTGTGCCCAAGCTGCTCAGCGAGGCGCAGGTCAGCGCGCTGCTGGCCGCGCCCGACGTCAACACCCCCCTGGGCCTGCGCGACCGCGCGATGCTGGAGCTGATGTACGCCAGCGGCCTGCGCGTCAGCGAGCTGGTCACGCTGAAGAGCGCTCATGTCGCGTTCAAGGACGCCGTGCTGCACGTGACGGGCAAGGGCAGCAAGGCCCGCCTCGTGCCCTTCGGCGAGCATGCACGCGACTGGACGGCCCGCTATCTGCGCGAGGCGCGTGGCGAGATCCTGGCCGGGCAGAGCAGCGACGACCTCTTCGTCACCGCACGCGGCGCCGGCATGACGCGGCAGATGTTCTGGACCTTGATCAAGCGACACGCGCTGGCGGCCGGCATCACGGTGCCGCTGTCGCCGCACACGCTGCGGCATGCGTTTGCAACTCATCTGCTCAACCATGGTGCGGACCTGCGCGCCGTGCAGCTGCTTTTGGGGCACGCCGACCTGTCGACGACGCAGATCTACACCCATGTGGCGCGCGAGCGCCTCAAGGCGCTGCACGCCGAGCATCATCCGCGCGGCTAGCGCGTTTACGGCCGGCCGCGTTGCAGGGCGGCTTCGAAAGTTTCGATGGTTTCAACCTGTCTGCGGGCCACAACACCGGCGCCGCCGGGCGGTGCGGGCGGGGGCAAACTCCGCCGCCATCACAAACCCGTTCACGGAGCCCCCCATGCCCACCCCCCGCATGCTGCCGATCGCTCTGGCCGCGCTCAGCCTGTTCAGCACCGCAGCCGCCCTGGCCCAGGAGGCCAGCAGCCTCGAACGCGTCACCGTCGTCGGCTCGCGCAAGAGCCTGCCCGCCGCGTCCAACACCGAAACGCTGGTGCCGGTCGACATCTACTCCATGGGCAAGGTGGCCGAGGGCGGTGGTCAGTTCGACCTGGCGCAGACGCTGCAATACCTGTCGCCGTCCTTCAACTCCACGCGCCAGACCGGCGCGGACGGCGCCGACCTGATCGACTCCGCCGCGCTGCGCGGCCTGGGGTCCGACCAGACGCTGGTGCTCGTCAACGGCAAGCGCCGCCACACCGTCGCCCTGGTCAACATCTTCGGCGCGCGCAACCGCGGCACGACGGGCACGGACATGAACTCGCTGCCGCTGCTGGCCATCGACAACGTGCAGGTGCTGCGCGACGGTGCCGCGGCCCAGTACGGCTCGGACGCCATCGCCGGCGTCATCAACATCCAGCTGAAGAAGAAGGCCGGCTGCGAGGCAGTGGCCGGCTATGGCCAGTACTCGGCGGGTGACGGCAAGAACTACCTCGCCTCGGCCTACTGCGGCGTCAAGCTCGGCGGCGGCACGCTGGGCATCACCGGCGAATGGCAGGACCGGGGCCGCTCCAACCGCGCCGACCCCGGCAGCCTGCGCACCATCGGCGATACCAAGGTCGAGAACAAGACGGTCTACCTGAACGGCGAGTTCCCCATCGCCGGCGACAGCAAGTTCTACGTGACGGCCGGCGCGCAGAACCGCGACGCGTCATCTGGCGCGTGGGCGCGCGAGGGCGTCGGTTCCGAGGACATTCCCTCGCGCAACTCCGAGGCGATGTATCCGAACGGCTATGTGCCCTACATCAACGGCAAGGTCGAGGACCGCTACCTCATCGTCGGCTGGAAGTCGTCCATGGCTGGCTGGGAAACGGACCTGTCCCAGACCTACGGCTCCAACAAGCTGCGCTACAACATCAGCAACTCGATGAATGCGTCCATCGCCAACAAGGACTTGCTGGCCGGTGGCAAGGGCGTCAGCCCGACCAGTTTCGATGCCGGCGGCTTCGGCTTCAGCCAGGCGACGACCAACCTGGACATCAGCCGTTTCTTCCCCGACCTGCTCGGCGGCAGCAACATCGCCTTCGGTGCCGAGTACCGCAAGGAGAAATACGACATCGTCGCCGGCGAGCCCGGCTCCTATGTTGACGCGGATGGCGTGGGCTTTGGCGGCAATGCTGGCAGCCAGGGCTTCCCGGGCTTCTTCCCGTCGGACGCCACGAACCGCAGTCGCAGCAGCCAGGCCTTGTACGTGGATTGGGAAGCCAACCTGACGCCCGCGCTGACGCTTGACGCTGCCGTGCGCGCCGAGCACTACAGTGACTTCGGCTCGACCACCACGGCCAAGCTGGCCGGCAGCTACAAGATCAGCAACGCCTTCCTGCTGCGTGGCGCTGCCAGCACGGGCTTCCGCGCACCCAGCCTGCAGCAGCTCTATTTCTCGTCCACCTTCACCGACTTCATTGCCGGCCAGCCCATGGACGTCGTGTTGGCGCCCAATGGCAGCACGGTGGCCAACGCCGCCGGCGTGCCGGCGCTCAAGCAGGAAAAGTCCAAGAACTTCTCGGTCGGCTTCACCGTCAAGCCCAGTGCCGACACCGCCATCACGGCCGACCTCTACGAGATCAAGATCAAGGACCGCATCGTACTGACGGGTCGTTTCGACGCCGACAACTACCCGGCCCTGGGCGCCATCCTGCAAGGCCTGGGCGTGGGCCAGGCGCAGTTCTTCGTCAACTCCGTCAACACGCGCACCCGCGGCCTGGACCTGACGGCGTCCAATCGCACGAAGCTGGGCGCGGGTCAGCTCGCCACCTTCCTGGCGTTGAACGTCAGCCGCACGACGGTGACCGGCATCAACGCGCCGGCATCACTGAAGGGTTTCGAGAACGTGCTGCTGTCCGAGCGCGAGCGCCTGTTCCTCGAGCAGGGCGGCCCGCGTGCCAAGGCGACGCTGGGCTTTGAGTACAGCCAGGGCGCCTGGACGGGCGAGGCCAAGGTCGTCCATTTCGGCAGCCAGACGCAGGGCAGTTTCGAAGACGGGCTACATCTGCATTACAAGCCCAAGACCTCGATGGATCTGGGCGTGACCTGGCAGGCCACGCCGGCGCTGAAGTTGAGCGTGGGCGGCAACAACGTCTTCAACGTGAAGCCGACCCGCCAGGATCCCGACCAGACCGACAACGGCTTCTACTACGACAGCGTGCAGTTCGGCCTGAATGGCGCGTCTTACTTCGCGCGGGCGCACTACCGCTTCTAAAGCGGTCGCGGACAATCCGGGCCGATGGACCACAGCTTCCTCTCGGCCCTGATCCTGCTGCTGCTGGTCCTCGACCCGCTCGGCAGCCTGCCCATCTTCATTCCCATCATGCGGGCGGTGCCCAAGGAGCGCCGCACGCGCGTGGCCATGCGCGAGGTGGGCATTGCCTTCTGCGTGCTGTTCGCCTTCATGTTCCTGGGCGAAGGCTTTCTGCGCGTGATGCACTTGTCGGAGCGCTCGCTGGAGGTGGCCGGCGGCGTCATCCTGATCATCATTGCGATCCGCATGATCTTCGGCAGTTCGGGCGACTCGGCCTACGGGCTGGAGCCGGGCAAGGAGCCGCTGATTTTTCCGCTCGCCGTGCCGCTGCTGGCCGGGCCGTCGGCGATGGCGACGGTGCTGCTGCTGGCATCCCGCCAGCCTGATCGAATCTACGAGTGGATTGGCGCGCTCAGCGCGGCCATGCTGGTGTCGGGCACCGTGCTGGTGATGGCCGACCGCATCCGCAAGCTGCTGGGCGACTCGGTCGTGTCGGCCATCGAGAAGCTGATGGGCCTGGTGCTGACGGCGATCGCCGTCGAGATGGTGCTGGCGGGGCTAAAGCGCTACTTCGTTGGCGGCCTGTGAAGCCCAGCCAGCACCGCTGGCTCACTTGTTCTTCAGCTTGGCTTCCTTGCCCTTGGGCAGGACGGCCGTCATCGGCGCGACGGGGCGGTCCGAGCCGGCGGCCTTGCCGGGGCCCGAGTCCTTCTTGGGCTTCTTTGCCATCTTGTTGCCGCGCTGTTCTGTGTTCGCCATCGGGTCCTCCGTGGGTTGGTGAAAAATTGAACTATGCCTCAGCGTCGGCCCGCGCACGGGCAGCGCTGACCGCCCATTCGCCGGCTGTGACGTCGTAGCGCTCGCAGTCCATGTCGTACCAGCGGCCCAGGCCGACGAAGTGCATGCCTATCTTTTGCATGACGGCGGAGGAGGGCGTGTTCTCCGGCTGGCAGACGGCGCAGACGAGGTCTGGCTTCAAGGTCCTGAACGCCCAGCCCACCATGTGCCGCGCCGCCTCGCTGGCATAGCCCTGGCCCCAGACGTCCTGGCGCAGCCGCCAGCCGGTTTCCAGCGGGCCGGCCGGGTCGCGGTTCAGATGCTGGATGCAGCCGGTGCCGATCAGCTCGCCGTCGTCCTGGCGGATGAATCCCCACCAGGAGTACCCGAACTCCGCCCAGCGCGCCTTCACGCGGTCGATCATGGCCTGCGTGTCCTCGGGCGTGTCGGGCCGGCCGGTGATGTAGCGCATGACGACGGGGTCGCTGTTCAGGCGGTACAGACCGTCGAAGTGGCGGTCCTCCAGCGGTTCAAGGCGAAGGCGAGGGGTGGTCAGCACAGTCATGCCCAACATTCTCAAACCGATCGCTCTCACGATTCGAAAGTCACTTTTCAAATCGTGAAATGCCGCCATGTTGCGGCGCCGCAAGATTTCTCATTATGGCGAATTGCGTTTTGTGATTTGAAAATCAAAACGCAAGTTGTTGTTTTTAAAAGGTAATGTTTTTTGTCTTGTATAAGACTTGAGTGCCCATGGCGAGCAGCAAAGGACTAATCTTGCGGCATCAGTTTTCGATGTTTCTGACTGTCTTTTAGGAGCCCTCCATGACCCGCCTGACCCGTGAACAACAGATCGCCGCCCTGGAAAAAGACTGGGCCGAGAACCCCCGCTGGAAGGGCATCACCCGCGGTTACACCGCCGCCGACGTCATCCGCCTGCGCGGCTCCGTCGAGATCGAGCACACGCTGGCCAAGCGCGGCGCTGAAAAGCTCTGGGGCCTGGTGAACAGCGAGCCCTTCGTCAACGCGCTGGGCGCGCTGACTGGCAACCAGGCCATGCAGCAGGTCAAGGCCGGCCTGAAGGCCATCTACCTGTCCGGCTGGCAGGTCGCGGGCGACGCCAACAGCAATGGCGAGATGTACCCCGACCAGTCGCTGTACTCGGTGGACTCGGTGCCCAAGGTCGTCAAGAAGATCAACGCCACCTTCAAGCGCGCGGACGAGATCCAGTGGAGCGAAGGCAAGGACGACATCGACTACTTCGCCCCCATCGTGGCCGACGCGGAAGCCGGTTTCGGTGGCGTGCTGAACGCCTTCGAACTGATGAAGGCCATGATCGAAGCCGGCGCCTCGGGCGTGCACTTCGAAGACCAGCTGGCCAGCGCCAAGAAGTGCGGCCACATGGGCGGCAAGGTGCTCGTGCCGACGCGTGAAGCCGTCGCCAAGCTCGTCGCCGCCCGCCTGGCCGCCGACACCATGGGCGTGCCCACGCTGCTGGTGGCCCGCACCGATGCCGAAGCCGGCGACCTCGTCACGGCCGACATCGACGACAACGACAAGCCGTTCTGCACCGGCGAGCGCACGGTGGAAGGCTTCTACCGCACGAAGAACGGCCTCGACCAGGCCATCAGCCGCGGCCTGGCCTATGCGCCTTACGCCGACCTGATCTGGTGCGAGACCGGCAAGCCCGACCTGGCCTTCGCCAAGGCCTTCGCCGATGCCATCCACGCCAAGTTCCCCGGCAAGCTGCTGGCCTACAACTGCTCGCCGTCGTTCAACTGGAAGAAGAACCTGGACGACGCGACCATCGCCAAGTTCCAGCGCGAGCTGGGTGCGCTGGGCTACAAGTTCCAGTTCATCACGCTGGCCGGCTTCCACAGTCTGAACTACTCGATGTTCGAACTGGCCCACGGCTACGCCCGCAACCAGATGAGCGCCTTCGTCGAGTTGCAGGAGAAGGAGTTCGCCGCCGCCGAGAAGGGCTTCACCGCTGTCAAGCACCAGCGCGAAGTCGGTACCGGTTACTTCGACGCCGTCACGACCACCATCGAAGCCAACGCCTCGACCGCAGCGCTGAAGGGCTCGACGGAAGACGAACAGTTCTTCGACGCCAAGCACGGTTAAATCGTCAGCTTCAACTCCTGACCTTCATGGCCCACCTCGGTGGGCCTTTTTTCATGGTCGTGTCATATTGGTGTCAAACACTCGTGGCCATGAACAACACAACAACAACTACAAAGTTCAGTGTCGTGTCCCGCATGGGCACCTGGTGGGTCCAGCGCCGCGAGACCAAGCAGCGCCTGGCACTGCGTCGGCGCTGCCCGCCGGCCACGGTGGCCGCCGAGCAGATCCCGCCCGCCGTCCGCGCGGCCTGGGCCAGTCAGGCCCCCGACGAGTTTCCCGGCCTGGCCGTCGATGACGGCGCCTGGCTGCGTTGCTCGGTCGGTCTGGCGCAGTTCTTCGAGGCCAGCCGCCTGCAGCAGGCCCAGGGGCCGTGCGCGCTGCCCAGCAAGGCGGCCGATTCGGTCTGGCATGTCTGGCTCAGCGCGGACCCGGCCGGGCTGGCCGACTGGCAGCAGCGCTACTTCGGCCGCGTCGTCGAGCACCGCGAAGCCGAGGCCCTGGGCGCACCCCTGGACGAGAGCCTGGCCCGCACCTGGGCCGGCGCCTGTCGCAGCGAAGGCCAGAGCCTGCTGGGGCCGCAACTGCCGCTGGTCTTCGCACTGGACGGCCTGCTGGGTCTGCCCACCGGCTGGGCCTACCGGCATGAGCGCGGCGCGTTGGTGCACCGCCAGATCGACGGCTTTGGCAGGCCCAGCGGCGTGCCGGTGACCCATGCGGCCGTCGCGGCCAGCAGCTTGGTGGCGCTGGGCCTGCTCAGCGACGCGGAGCTGCAGGAGGCGTTGCGCCGACGTCAGAGCGACAGCGGCAGCACCGGCAGTTCGAGTTCGGACAGCGGCTGCGATGCCGGCAGTGACGGCGGCGGCTGCAGCGGCGGCAGCAGCTGCGGGTCCGGCTGCGGCGGCGACTGAGCGGCGTTAGGAGCCGGACACGCGGAAGGTGCCGACGGCGCCGTTCAGCGTCAAGGCCTGCTCGCGCAGGCTCTCGGCGGCGGCGGTCGACTCCTCCACCAGCGCCGCGTTCTGCTGAGTGACCTGGTCGAGCTGCGTGATCGCGATGTTGACCTGCGCGATGCCGTCCGACTGCTCGGCGGTCGCCGTCGTGATCTCGCCCATGATGTCCTTGACGCGCTGCACGGCGCCGACGAGCTCATCCATCGTGCGGCCCGCCTCGGCGACGAGACGGGAACCCGCCTCGACGCGCTCCACGCTGCTGCCGATCAGGCTCTTGATCTCCTTGGCGGCATCGGCCGAGCGGCCGGCCAGTGAACGCACCTCGCTCGCGACGACCGCGAAGCCACGGCCTTGTTCGCCGGCGCGCGCCGCCTCGACGGCCGCGTTCAGCGCCAGGATGTTGGTCTGGAAGGCGATGCCGTCGATGACGCCGATGATGTCAGAGATCTTGCGCGAGCTGGTGTTGATCTCGTCCATCGTGTGCACCACGTGGCCGACGACTTCGCCGCCGCGCTGGGCCACGCTGGCCGCCGACACGGCGAGCTTGTTGGCCTGATCGGCCGACGCGGCGGACTGCTGCACGGTGCCGGTCAGCTGTTCCATCGCGCTGGCCGTCTGTTCCAGGCTGGAGGCCGCCTTCTCGGTGCGCGCGCTCAGGTCCTGGTTGCCGCTGGCGATCTCGGCCGAGGCGGTGCTGATGGACTCGGCCGAATCACGGATGCCGCCAATGGTCTGGGACAGCGTCTCGCGCATGCGGCGCAGCGTCGTCTGCAGCTGGCCGATCTCGTCGGCCCGCGCGGCCATGCCGGCGCCGGAGCGCATCAGGTTGCCGTCCGCCACGCGCTCGGCCAGCTCGTTGGCAGCGGCCAGCGGCACGGTGATGCTGCGGGTGATGTGCCAGGCCGCGGCCACGCCAAGGCCCAGCATGGCCAGGCCGAACAGCAGCAGCAGCAAGCGGCCGCTGCCGTTGGCCGAGTCGATGTCGGCGGCGGTCTGGTCGATGCTCTTGCGCTGGTGGTCGAGGAAATCCTGCATGCGCTGCAGATAGACCTTGGAGCCGGGCACGAAGACCTCGGTCAGCAGCTTGTCGGCGGCCTCGGCCTGGCCGTCCTTCTTCAGCTTGACGATCTCGTCGCGCGACGTGATGTAGACCTGGCGCGCCTTGCCGACCGCGTCGAACAGCGCCTGTTCTTCAGGCGAGCGGATCAGGGTCTTGAGCTTTTCCTGCATCTCGCCGGAGGACTTGGTCGATTGCGCCTGGTCTTCGGCGAACAGCGGCACCAGCGAGGCGTCCGAGCTTTTCGCGATCGCGATCGTGCGGCGCACGCCGGCATTGATGTTGCGGTTCCAGTCCGCGATCAGGCGTTCCTTGGTCAGCGGCTCGTCCATCATCTGGCGCGTCGCCGCGGCCGTGGCAGTCAGGCGCCAGGACGCCAGCGCGATGACGCAGGCCGCCAGCACGAGGACCAGCGCAAATCCCAGCGCCAGCCGGTTCCCAATTGAAAGCTTCATCGTCATCTCCTCGCTCATGGCCTCCCGTGCCTCGTGGGCGTCGGGCAGCCTGGGATGCTAGTGCCCGGGCGCCGGGCCGGGCAGGGCAAAAGAGGGACTTCGATCACGCTTGGCGCGCAAACGCAGCACAAGAGGCTGCGCGGCGATGCCTGCAAACGTCGTCAGCGCGAGGCCGCGAGCAGCGCGCGATAGTCCTCGGGGCTGGCGATGCGCGGGTTGGTCTTGTGGCAATGGTCCAGCAGCGCGTGCTCGATGATGCGCTCGTCCAGGTCGGGCCCGACGCCCATCGCGGCCAGGCCGGACGGCAGGCCCAGCCGGGCGTTCATTGCGCCGATGGCGTCGGCCACCGCGTCGGCATCGTTGCCGGCCAGGTCCATGGCCTGGGCCAGGCGGGCCATGCGCCGCTCGCGCTTCACGCTGTCGGCCTCGGCGTTGAAGCGGATGACCGCCGGCAGGAACACCGCGTTCAGCGTGCCGTGATGCAGCCGCGGGTTGATGCCGCCCAGCGAATGGCTCAACGAATGCACGGCGCCCAGGCCCTTCTGGAAGGCCATCGCCCCGTGCACGCTGGCCAGCATCATGTCCAGCCGCGCGTCGCGGTCCTGGCCGTCGCGCGTGGCGCGTTCGATGGCACCCCAGCCGCGGCGCAGGCCTTCCAGCGCGATGCCGTCGGCCGGCGGGTTGAAGGCCGGCGCCAGGAAGGTCTCGATGCAGTGCGCGATGGCGTCCATGCCGGTCGCGGCCGTCAGCGCGGGCGGCAGCTTCAGCGTCAGCGCGGGGTCGCAGACGGCGGCCTTGGGCAGCAGTTCCCAGTTGTGGAAGCCCAGCTTGCGACCGTCGTCCACGATGATGATGGCGCCGCGCGCGACCTCGCTGCCGGTGCCGGCGGTCGTCGGCACGGCGATCAGCGGCAGCACGCGCGAGCTGATGTTGACGGCGCCGCCCTCGATGGTGGCCCAGCGCTTGAGCGGCCCTTCATGCGTGGCGGCAATGGCCACGCCCTTGGCCAGGTCCATGCTGGAGCCGCCGCCGATGGCAATGAGCCCATCGCAGGCCATGTCCTTGCACATCTGCACGGCCAGGCGCACGGCGGCCTCGGTCGGGTTGGCGGGGGTCTGGTCGAACACGGGCGGCTTCACGTCGAAGGCGGCCAGCGCCTCGTCCAGCACGCCCGCCGCGCGCACGCCGGCGTCGGTCACCACCAGCGGCCGGCGGATGCCGATGCGTTCGCACTCGGCCGGCAGCAGCTTGGCCGCGCCGAACTCGATCTCGATGCGGGTCAGGTAGAGGATCTGGGCCATGGTGCTCTCCGCAATGTCTTTGTGCATGGTAGTGGCGGCTGTCTAGACTTGCCGTCATGCGCGCGACTGTCACACCCCTGCTGCTGTCCCTGCTGCTGGCCGCGTGTGGCGGCGGGGGAGGGGGCGGGGCGCCCGCGCCCACGCCGCCGGTCGACAGCCTGCCCGGGCTGACCGACACGACGGTCTATTCCTCGGCCGCCGACGCGTCGCTGCCCGGTGCCGTCGAGGCCGCCGCGGTCAGCACGCAAAGCCTCAGCGCCAACGGCCAGACGCTGAGCTACACGGCCATCGCCGGCCACCTGATCGCGCGTGACGCCACCGGCGCGGCCCAGGCCTCGGTCTTCTACGTCGCCTACACGCTGCCCGGCGCCGACGTGGCGACCCGCCCCGTCACCTTCCTCTACAACGGCGGCCCGGGCTCGGCGTCGCTCTGGCTGCAGCTGGGCAGCTTCGGCCCCAAGCGCCTGGTCAGCGGCGTGCCCGACACGACCGCCGCGCGGCCCTTCGCGATGGTGGACAACGCCCAGCACCTGCTGGGCCAGACAGACCTGGTCTTCATCAACGCGGTGGGCACCGGCTACTCGCAGGCCATCGCGCCGTTCACCAACCGCAGCTTCTGGGGCGTGGACAGCGACGCGGCGCTGTTCCGCGACTTCATCCAGCGCTACCTCGCGGTCAACAACCGCGCCGCCTCGCCCAAGTACCTGTATGGCGAAAGCTATGGCGGCCCGCGCACCGCCGTGCTGGCGCGGCGGCTGCAGGAGGCCGGCGTCATGCTGGACGGCCTGGTGCTGCAGTCGCCGGCCATGGACTACAACAGCAACTGCGGCATCACCTCGGCCCAAGGCTGCGGCGGCTACCTTCCCAGCTTCGCGGCCGTGGGCGCCTTCCACCGCCTGACGCAGCCGGTGCCTACCGACCTCGATGCCTGGGCCACCCAGGCACGCAACTACGCCGACCAGGTCTATGCGCCGGCCTTGCAAGCCTGGCTGAACAACCATCAACCGACGCCCGCGCTGTGGCAACCGCTGGCCGACCTGACGGGTCTGACGCCGGCGCAGTGGCAGGCCAATCTCAACCTCTCGGCCGACGCCTACCGCCAGCAACTCGTGGGCGGCAGCCTGATCGGCCGCTACGACGGCCGCATGAAGGCAAACACCGGCAGCGCGCTCGCCGCGGAAGGCGACCCGTCCAGCACCTGGATCAACGACAGCTTTGCCCAAGGCATCGCAACGCACTTGCGCGACCAGCTTGGCTACCGCAATGCCTCCACCTACGTGGTGCTGAGCAGCGCGATCAACATCTGGAATTTCGGCCATGGCGGCCTCGCGCTGCCCGACACGCTGCCCGACCTGTCGGTGGCGCTGGCGCAGAACGCGCGGCTGCGCGTGCTCGCCGTCAGCGGCTACCACGACCTGGCCACGCCCTTCCACCTGACCGAGACCGACCTGGCCCGCGTGGATGCCAGCCGCGTGAAGATCCGCAACTACGCGGGCGGCCACATGAGCTATCTGGACGATGCGACCCGTGCCGCGCAACTGGCCGACCTGAAAGCCTTCTTCGCCAACACGCTGGCGTTGCGCGCCGCCGCCGACTTGGGCGCCGAGCGCCGCGCACTGGCCGCGCGGCCGGTCGTCGCCGTCGACCGCGCCGGCACGCCGCAGGCGCCGGGCAGCGTGATGCCGACGGCCGAGCCGGCCTTCCAGGCACCGCTGCGCGACCCCTGGGTGCCGCCGCGGACAATGCGGCCGCAATGACCGCACCCACCCCGCTCACGCCCCGCATGGCCGAGCTGCTGACGCGCATCCAGCGCGCCAATCGCCCGCCGTTTCATTCGCTGACGCCGCGCGAGGCCCGCATCGCCTACCGCATGGGCGCCGAGATCCTGGACCTGCCGCGCGCGCCGCTGGCCCGTGTCGAAGACCTCGAAGCCGCCGGCCGCCCGGCGCGGCTCTACGCGCCCAGCACCGCCAAGCTGCCCGTGCTGCTGTACCTGCACGGCGGCGGTTTCACCATCGGCGACCTGGAGACGCACGACAGCCTGTGCCGGCAACTGGCCTTGCGCAGCGGCGCCGCCGTGCTGGCGCTGGACTACCGCCTGGCGCCCGAGCACCGCTTCCCGGCCGCCGTCGACGACGCCTGGGCCGGGCTGGCCTGGCTGCACGAGCAGGCGGCGTCGCTGGGCCTGGACGGCAGCCGTCTCGCCGTGGGCGGCGACAGCGCCGGCGGCACGCTGGCCGCGGGCTGCGCCTTCTTCGCGCGCGAGCAAGGGCTGCCGCTGGCGCTGCAGCTGCTGATCACGCCCGGCACCGACAGCCACATGGGCCACGACTCCCACCGCCGCTTCGCCGAGGGCTTCCTGCTCGACGCCAAGAGCATCGAGTGGTTCTTCGCCCAGTACATTGACGAAGCGCAGCGCACCGACTGGCGCTTTGCGCCGCTGCATGCCGACGACCACGCCGGCCTGGCGCCCGCGGCCGTGCTGCTGGCCGAGGCCGATCCGCTGGTGGACGAAGGCCTGGCCTACGCCGACACACTGCGCGCGGCCGGCGTGCCGGTGCAGCTGGAGCTGGCGCGCGGCGTCACGCACGACTTCATCAAGATGGGCCGCAGCCTGCCCGAAGCCCTCACCGCCATCGCCTTTTGCGCGGCGGCCATCCGCGAGCACCTGCAGCCATGAAACGCCAAGACTTCCGCCACCGCGAGCCCCTGCGCGTGCGCTGGGCCGAGATCGACGCCCAGGGCATCGTCTTCAACGGCCACTACCTGACCTACCTGGACACCGCCATCAGCGGCTACTGGCGCGCGCTGGCGCTGCCCTACGCCGAGACGATGAAGATGCTGGGCGGCGACCTGTTCGTGCGCCGCGCCACGCTGGACTACCTGGGTTCGGCCCGCTACGACGACCGGCTGGACATCGGCATCCGCGTGCGCGAGTTCGGCAACAGCTCCATGAAGGTCGACGGCGCCGTGTTCCGCGGCGAGCAACTGCTGGTGCAGTCCGACATGGTCTACGTGTTCGCCGACGCGGTGGCGCAGACGCCGCAGCGCCTGCCCGATGCGCTGCGCGACGTGATCCACGGCTTCGAGGCCGGCCAGCCCGTCGTCGATGTGGCGCTGGGGGGCTGGAAAGAGCTGGGCGACGCCGCTGGTGCGATCCGCCGCGAGGTCTTCATCGAGGAGCAGGGCATCCCGGCCGACATGGAATGGGATGCGGCGGATGCCACCTGCCTGCACGCGCTGGCGCGCAACCGCTTCGGCATGCCGCTGGCGACGGGCCGCATGCTGGAACACGTGCCCGGCGTCGCCAAGATTGGCCGCATGGCCGTGCAGCGCGCGATGCGCGGCACGCAGATCGGCCGCCAGGTGCTGGACGCGCTGATGGGCGAGGCCAGGCAGCAGGGCTACCGTGAGGTGCTGCTGCATGCGCAGGTGTCGGCCGAGAATTTTTATCTGCGCGCCGGGTTCCAGCGGCGGGGCCAGCCGTTTGAGGAGGCGGGCATCGGGCACATTGAAATGGTGCGAGCGCTGTGACGAATCAGCGTGAGCGCGGCGAACCGCTGTTCCTACCCAACCCCGAGCCCAACGGCCTTGTTGTCCTCGTCGGGGCTGTATGCGGGTTCTTGGTCGGCCTCGGCGCTGCCGGTCTGGTGTATCTGGGATTGCGCGGATTGGGGCCGATCTCGACCCTGCTGCTGTTTACCGTTGTGCCGGTCGCATTTGCGTATGCGGCTGCACGCTGGGGACGTGTTTTCTGGGAATTCCTGCGGGACGCGATCTGGTAGTGGAGCGGTCAGCCGAGCAGCTCGAAGCGCTCGACCTTGCGCTCGCTGGCCAGCCAGGGCGCCATCGCCGCGGCCACCTGCGGTTCGCGGTGGGTCCAGCCAGCCGGGTAGATCTCCATCCACGTCCAGAGACCATCGGCATCCGGTTCCGGCCGGTGCAGCAGCTCCAGTGGTGCCTCCACGCGCGCCTTGCGGAACGCGGTGAGCGCCGCGTCCACATTCTCGGACGCCACCCGGTAGTAGACGTAAAGCTGCACGGTCAGTCCTGCGGCGGGATCTCGTAGGGCAGGGCGCGCGGCTGCAGGGTGGCGCCCGCGGCGCTGCCCAGGTGCAGGCTGCCGCTGTCCAGCGCCGCGAGCTTGATCTCGGCGGCGATCAGCGTGCGGCCATCGCGCGTGCCGCTGCCGGCCACGATGCCGGCCGGTTGTTCGGGGTCGGCGCTGTTGAACAGCTCCTGACCTATCGTGGCCGGCGCGTCGGTCTCGAATACCTGCAGCCGCCGCTTCAGCGTGCCGCGGTACTGGCTGCGCGCGACGATCTCCTGGCCGGGGTAGCAGCCCTTCTTGAAGTTCACGCCGCCCAGCACCTCGAAATTGATCATCTGCGGCACGAAGGCCTCGACGGTCGCGCCGCGCACCCAGGCCATGCCGGCCTCGGCTTCGGCGAAAGCCCAGTCCTCGGGCGTCATCGCGGCGCCGGCCGGTGCGGGCGCGGCCGCGGGCTGCACGCGCAGCGCCCGGCCCGCACCTGGCAGCGCGATCTGCACCGCGTCGCCCTCGCGCGTCAGCGTCCACGCCGCGGCGGCTGGTGCGCCCAGCAGGCCATGGACCGCGAACTCCGCGCTGGCGTCGCTGAGCTTGCACTTGGCCCGCATGACGAACATGGCCAGGCGCTTCAGCGTCGCCGCCAGCGTCTCGGCCGGCAGCGCGAGCAGGATCTCGTCCTCACCGCCGCGCCAGCCCACCAGCGTGGCCAGCAGTCGGCCCTTGGCCGTGCAGAAACCGGCCAGCCGCGCGTGCTCGCGGTCCAGCAGGGCGAAGTCCTGGGTCAGCTGGCTGTGCAGGAAGGAAGCGGCATCGGCGCCGTGGGCGCGGATCACGCCCCAGTCGCTGAGTCGGAGTTGGGTCGGTTCAGGCATGGGCCAATTATCATCAGCGCCCTTTTGACGGACGCCAGGCAAGGGCATGAATTGGTTGCTGCGAGCCGTGCTCGTGTTGTTCCTGATCGCGGTGCTGGCCGCGGGTGCCGTGTGGCACTGGCTGCGCAGCCCGCTGGCGCTGGCCGCACCGTCGGTGGAGTTGTCCATCGAGCCCGGCACCAACCCGGTCGAGGTCGCGCGTGCCTGGGTGGCGGCCGGCGTGCAGACCGATGCGCGGGTCCTCTACCAGTGGTTCCGCTGGTCCGGGCAGGCCAAACAGATCCGCGCCGGCAGCTATGAGGTGCATGCCGGCGTCACGCCGCGCGAGCTGCTGGACAAGATGGTGCGCGGCGACCAGGTGCTGGAGCAGCTGCGCCTCATCGAAGGCTGGAACTGGCGCCAGGTGAGGGCGGCGCTGGCCGCTGCGCCGTCACTGAAGGCCAAGACCGCCGGCATGAGCGACGCCGACATCATGGCCGCGCTGGGCGAGCCGGGCGTCGCGCCTGAAGGCCGTTTCTTTCCCGACACCTATGCCTACAGCCGTGGCGTCAGCGACCTGACGGTGCTCAAGCGTGCCCATGCGGCGATGCGCGGGCGCCTGGCCGCCGCGTGGAGCAAGCGCGCGGCCGAGCTGCCGCTGAAATCGGCGGAGGAGGCGCTGATCCTGGCTTCCATCGTCGAGAAGGAAACCGGCACGCCGGCCGACCGCAGCCGCGTTGCCGCCGTGTTCGTCAACCGGCTGCGCACGGGCATGCCGCTGCAGACCGACCCCACCGTCATCTACGGCCTGGGTGAGACCTTCGACGGCAACCTGCGCAAGCGCGACCTGCTGGCCGACACGCCCTACAACACCTACACGCGCGGCGGCCTGCCGCCCACGCCCATCGCCATGCCCGGCGCGGCGTCGCTGCAGGCGGCGCTCAATCCGGCGCCGGTCAAGTCGCTGTACTTCGTGTCGCGCGGCGACGGCAGCAGCGAGTTCAGCGACGACCTCGCCGCGCACAATCGCGCGGTCAACAAATACCAACGCGGCGGCAAGTGACTGGTCGGTTCATTTCTTTCGAGGGCATCGACGGTGCCGGCAAGTCCACCCACATCCAGGCCGTGGCCGACTGGTTCCGCGCCCGCGGCGCCGATGTGCAGCTGAGCCGCGAGCCGGGCGGCACGCCGCTGGCCGAAACGCTGCGCGACATCGTGCTGAACCAACCCATGGGTTCGCTGACCGAGCTGCTGCTGATGTTCGCCGGTCGCCGCGACCATGTCGAAACAGTCATCAAGCCCGCGCTGGCCGCCGGCAAGACGCTGCTGTGCGACCGCTTCACCGACGCCAGCTTTGCCTACCAGGGCGGCGGACGCGGCCTGCCGTTGAGCGTGCTGAACCCGCTGGCCGACTGGGTGCAGGAAGGCACCGAGCCCGAGCTGACGCTGTGGTTCGACCTGCCGGCTGAGCAGGCGGCCGCGCGCCGCGCCGGTGCCCGCGAGGCCGACCGCATCGAGCAGCAGGACCTGGCGTTCTTCGAGCGCGTGCGCGCCGGCTATGCGGCCCGCGCGGCGCAGGCGCCACAGCGCATGGTGCGCGTCGATGCCAGCGGCACGGTGGCGCAGGTCGGCGCCCAGGTGCTGGCCGCGCTGGCGGAGCGCTACCCCGCATGCTGAACGCCGATCTCCCCTGGCTGCAGGCGCCGCTGACCGACGCGCTGCAGCGAGCCCGCTCACACGCGCTGCTGGTGCAGGGCCCGGCCGGTGTCGGCCAGCTGGAACTCGCCGTCAAGCTTGCGCAGAGCTGGCTGTGCGAGGCTGCCAAGCCCGGCGAGCCGGCGTGCAATCACTGCGCCAGCTGCAAGCTGTTTGCCAGCGGCACGCACCCGGACTTCCAGATGCTGATGCCGGAAGCGCTGGAGGCTTCGGCCCGGGAGTCGCTGGGCCTGCCCTTTGAAGAGGCCGAGGCGCCCAAGGCCGGCAAGGCCAAGCCCAGCCGCGAGATCAAGGTGGAGGCGGTGCGCAACCTGCTGTCCTTCGCCCAGGCCACGTCGGCCCGTGGCCGCGCCAAGGTGGTGGTCATCTTCCCGGCCGAGGCGCTGAACGGCATCGCGGCGAACGCGTTGCTGAAGACGCTGGAGGAGCCGTCCGGCGTGCTGCGCTTTGCGCTGGCCAGCCACGACAGCGCCGCGCTGCTGCCCACCATCCGCAGCCGCTGCCAGCCGGTGCCGCTGCCGCTGCCGCCGCGCGACGCGGCGCTGGCCTGGCTGGGGTCCAAGGGCGTCGACGCGGCCGAGGGGCTGCTCGACGCGACTGGCGGCCGGCCGCAGCAGGCGCTGGCCTGGTTCGAGGCCGGCGTGACGGACGCGGTCTGGCAGGCCATCCCCAAACGCGTGGCCCGAGGCGAGGTGGCCGCCCTGTCCGATTGGGGCCCGCCGCGCGCCATCGATGCACTGCAACGCCTGTGCCACGATCTGCTGCGCCGCAGCCATGGCCAGCCGGGGCAGTTCTTTGCACCGTCGGCGCTGCCTGCCCCGAAGCGCGCCGCGCCGCTGCTGGCCTGGGATGCCGAGCTGCGTCGCGCCGCCCGTCATGCCGACCATCCACTGAATGCCGGGCTGTGGATAGAGGCGCTGGTGGCGCAAGCCCGTGCCGCGATGGCGGCGGCTGCACGATGAATACACTCAAGGCATGAGCGACGCCAACTCCAAGTCCGGACCGAACACGCAATTCCAGCCCAGCCAGCTGGGCGGCTCGCTGCCGGTGGCGACCGTGGGTGGCGCGGCTGGCTCGGGCGCGCGGCCCAGCGTCATCCAACTCGTCTTCCGCGAGAAGTCGGCCCTGTACGCGGCGTACATCCCGGCCTTCACCGACGGCGGCCTGTTCGTGCCGACCAACCGCGACTACCGGCTCGGCGAGGACGTCTACCTGCTGCTGGCCTTGCCCGAGGATAACCAGCGCTACCCGGTAGCCGGCAAGGTCGCCTGGCTGACGCCGGCCAATGCGTCCGGTGGCCGAACGCAGGGTGTGGGCGTGCGTTTCCCCGGCGATGAGAAGACGCGGCTGATCCGCGTGCGCATCGAGGAAATCCTCGGTACCGCCATCTCGTCGAGCAAGCCGACCCAGACGCTCTGATGTTTGTCGATTCGCACTGCCACCTCAGCTTCCCTGAGCTGAAGGGGAGGCTCCCCGACATCCTGTCCGACATGCGCGCTGCCCAGGTCGAACAGGCCATCTGCATCTGCACGCAGATGGAGGAGTTCGAGACCGTGCACGCACTGGCGCTGCAGAACGCCCAACTGTGGGCGACGGTCGGCGTGCACCCGGACACCGAAGACATGCGCGAGCCCGATGTGGCCGAGCTGGTGCGGCTGGCGGCCCTGCCCAAGGTGTTGGCCATCGGCGAGACCGGGCTGGACTACTACCGCCTGAACGGCCGCAGCATCGCCGACATGGAATGGCAGCGCGAGCGCTTTCGCACGCACATCCGTGCCGCGAAGCAGGCCGGCAAGCCGCTGGTCATCCACACCCGTTCCAGCGCCGCCGACACGCTTCGCGTGCTGGACGAGGAGGGGGGCGAGGCGGCGGGCGGCGTCTTCCACTGTTTCACCGAGACAGCCGAGGTGGCGCTGGCCGCCGTCGAGCGCGGCTACTACATCTCGTTTTCCGGCATCGTCAGCTTCAAGAACGCGCAAGACCTGCGCGATCTGCTGAAGCTGCTGCCGCTGGAGCGCGTGCTGATCGAGACCGACAGCCCCTACCTGGCGCCCGTGCCCTTCCGTGGCAAGACCAATTCGCCCGCCTACGTGCCGCACGTGGCCAAGGCCGTGGCGGACGCCGTCGGCCTGGCTGTGCCTGAGCTGGCCGCCATCACGACGGCGAACACGCGGCGGCTGTTCCGCCTGCCGGAGGCAGCATGAAGAACTTGCTCGGCGCCTTGGCGCTGTCCACGGTGTTGTCGGCCCAGGCCGCGCCCATCGACGACCTCGTCATGGCGGCCGAGCTGAACGACCCACGCGCCGTGCTGAGCCTGCTGCTCAAGGGCGTGGACCCCAACCAGGTCGATGCGCGCGGCCGCACGGCCATCTTCACGGCCGTGCGCGAGGGTTCGCAGCGTGCGTTGGAGAGCCTGCTGTCCTCTCCGCAGACGCAGGTGGACAACGTCAACGCCCAGGGCGAGACGCCGCTGATGCTGGCGGCCATCCGTGGCTTGCTGCCCGCGGCGCAGGCGCTGGTCAAGCGCGGCGCCGCCGTCAACCGCAAGGGCTGGACGCCGCTGCACTACGCCTGCAGCGGGCCGGACAACGGCGTGGCCGCCTTCCTGATCGCCGAAGGCGCCGACTTGAACGCGCGCTCCGAGAACGGCACGACGCCGCTGATGATGGCCGCCCGCTACGGCGCGGGCGACCTGGTGCCGCTGCTGCTCAAGGCCGGCGCCGAGCCGCGCGCTGCCAACGAGCAGGAGCTGACGGCCGCCGACTTCGCGGCCCGTGGCGGCCGCGACGTGATGGCCAAGGAGTTGAAGCGCATCATCCAGGAACGCCAGCGCGCGGCGGACGCAGCCCGCCCTGCCAACTAGTTCTCATTCGTGCGGGCCGTGTAAGGCAAAGTCTTACAGCACCTAGGGCGCTGAGCCGACTGTTGCGGCTCGGCCCGCCTGCCTACAGTGGAGTCATCGTCAACACGAGGCCCACCATGCTGTCCACCACCCCGAATCTGGCTGACCCCTTCGCGATGCTGATCGCTCCCGAGCAGGTGATGAACGCCATCGAACGCTCGGACCGCCTCAGCCGCCTGCAGCGCCGCGTCTACCGCCCGCTGGACCGCCCCTGGATCCCGGTCAAGGCCACGGCCGATTTCGACAGCGAGATCGACGCCGAGCCGGAAGTGCCGGATCTGGCCGACGACGCCGAATAAGCAAAAAGCCCGCTGGTAGCGGGCTTTTTTGTTGGCGAGAGTCGGGAGCGCTCAGACGCGCTTGCGGTACTCGTGCGTGCGGGTGTCGATTTCGATCTTGTCGCCCTGGGCCACGAAGATGGGCACGGGGATTTCGAAACCGGTCGAGATCTTGGCAGGCTTGAGCACCTTGCCCGACGTGTCGCCCTTGACGGCCGGCTCGGTCCAGGTCACTTCGCGCACCAGCGAGGTGGGCAGTTCGACCGAGATGGCCTTGCCGTCGTAGAACACCACTTCGCAGGGCATCGCGTCTTCCAGGTACTGGATGGCGTCGCCCATGTTCTCGGCCTCGACCTCGAACTGGTTGTACTCGGCGTCCATGAACACGTACATCGGGTCAGCGAAGTAGGTGTAGGTGCACTCTTTCTTGTCCAGAATGATCTGGTCCATCTTGTCGTCGGCCTTGAAGACGACTTCGGTGCCCGAGCTGTTCAGCAGGCTCTTGAGCTTCATGCGCACGGTGGCGGCGTTGCGGCCACCGCGGCTGTATTCGGTCTTCAGCACGACCATCGGGTCCTTGCCGTGCATGATGACGTTGCCGGCGCGAATTTCTTGAGCGATCTTCATGGGTGTTGCTTGGGGTGTTGGGCTGGGCGGGAGCCAGCAAAAGCGCACCAGACTTCCCAGAACAATGTCCCCGGCGTGGCGCGGCAAAGCCCGTCATTCTAGCGGGAAACCCCCAGGAAACCGAACAGCTGGCTGACCAGATCGGGCTGTTGCGCCAAATGAGCACGCCAGTCCAGGGCATGGCCGGCGTCCGGCACCAGCAGCGCGGGCAGCGGCGCCAAGCCATTCCAGCCACGCCAGAACGCCGCCCAGCGCGTGGGCAATCGGGCCGCGACGATGAAGGCCTCCAGCTTGGCCGCATGGGCGCCATCGTCCTGCGGGTAAATCTGCCAGACGAAGGGCTTGGCGGCCCACTGGGCGCGCACGAACGAGTCCTCGCCGCGCACGAAGTTCAGGTCGCAGGCCCACAGCAGGCGGTCGTAGTCGTCCTGCGGCAGATAGGGCAGGGCGGTCACGCGCAGCCCCGGCCGTTCCGCGATCTGCGGCTGCAGCGGCCCCGGGCAGGCGAGCAGCAGCGTCGGCTGTGTCGCCAGCTCGTCGAGCAGGGCCGGCAGCCGGGCGTTGGCATAGGCAAACAGGCTGACGACACGCTCCTCGGGCCGTGGCGCCCAGCCGTGGCGGGCCAGCCAGCCCGGGCCGTCAAAGGTCAGGGCGCTCTGCAGCAACCCGGGCTCGCGCAGCAGGCCGCCGGTGCGCGGCGTGAAGCCGGGGTAGAAGAAACGCTTGGTCAGGCCGGTGCCGGGGCCGCTGAACTGCGGCGACGCCAGGCCGTGGCTGCGCTCGACGTAGCCCTCGGCGCTGAGGTATTCCAGGTTGATCCACTGCGGCGCAGACTGCCGGGCGGCCATGCGCGCAACGAAGCCGGGCGGCAGCTCGCAGCCAAAGGCTTCGATGACGACGTCGCCCGGCTGCACGTCCACATCCCCATCGGGCCAGGTGCGCACCGCGATGGCGGCCGGCCGTTGCGGCGCCATCCAGGCCAGTGCCGAGGCGTCGTCTATCCACAGCCGCACCTCATGGCCGCGCGCGGCCAGATCGCGTGCCAGGCGCCAGCAGACCCCCAGGTCGCCATGGTTGTCGATGACGCGGCAAAAGAGGTCCCAAAGCATGCGTTGATTGTCCCAGGCCAAAATCCGCCGCCATGTCGAGCACGACTCCTTCCAACACCGACCTCGGTGAACAGCAGCAAACCGAACGGGCCGCCGAGCGCGCCGTCATTGAAGCGGCGGAGCAGCAGCGCGCCGCCGAGGTGGAGGCCGCCGCGCGCGAGATGCGCGACAAGCTGCTGACCGAGGTCAACGCGCTGCCGGCGATGCCGGGCGTCTACCGCTACTTCGACGCCAAGGGCGAGGTGCTCTACGTCGGCAAGGCCAAGGACCTGAAGCGCCGCGTCAGCAGCTACTTCCAGAAGAACCACGGCGGCACGCGCATCGGCGTGATGGTCGGGCGCATCGCGCGGCTGGAGACCACGGTGGTACGCACCGAGGCCGAGGCGCTGCTGCTGGAAAACAACCTGATCAAGAC
This sequence comes from Roseateles sp. P1_C6, assembly GCF_056406315.1. Classification (NCBI taxonomy): domain Bacteria; kingdom Pseudomonadati; phylum Pseudomonadota; class Betaproteobacteria; order Burkholderiales; family Sphaerotilaceae; genus Roseateles; species Roseateles sp. P1_C6. The sequence goes on along the minus strand of NZ_JBFUAK010000014.1, from coordinate 73,909 downwards.
GTTGAACCCGCGCTTCAACATCTTGTTCCGCGACGACAAGAGCTACCCCTACCTGAAGATCACCGCGCACGCCTGGCCGCGCATGGCCTATTACCGCGGTGCGGTGGACAAGCGGCACCAGTACTTCGGCCCCTTCCCGAGCGCCTGGGCGGTGAAGGAGTCCATCCAGCTGATGCAGAAGGTGTTCAAGCTTCGCACCTGCGAGGACAGTGTCTTCAACAACCGCAGCCGGCCGTGCCTGCTGCACCAGATCAAGCGCTGCTCGGGTCCCTGCGTGCCGGCCGGGCAGACCGAGGAATACGCGCGCGACGTGCGCAGTGCCGAGCGCTTCCTGCGCGGTGAGACCGACGAGGTGATGGCCGCGCTGCAGGAGCAGATGGCCGCCTACGCCGAGCGCTTCGAGTACGAGCTGGCGGCCGAGGTGCGCAACCAGATCCAGGCGCTGTCCAAGGTGTTGCAGCAGCAGGTCATCGAGGAAAGCAGCGCCACCGGCGGTGAGCGCGACGTCGACGTCCTGGCCGTCAAGGTGCAAGGTGGGCGCGCCTGCGTGAACCTGGCGATGGTGCGCGGTGGGCGCCACCTGGGCGACCGCGCCTTCTTCCCCAAGCATGTCGACGATGCGACCTCGCTGCGCTTGGACGATGACGAGGCCTTGTCGGCTGAGCGGCAGGTGCTGGAGGCCTTCATGGCCCAGCACTACCTGGCGTCGCCGGTGCCGGGCCTCATCGTCGTCAGCGATGCGGTGGACGCCGGCCTTGCCGAGGCCTTGGGCGTGCAGGCCGGCAGCCGCGTGACGGTGCAGGCCCAGCCGCGCGGCCAGCGGCGCATCTGGCAGGAGATGTGCATCAAGGGCGCCGAGCTGGCGCTGGCGCGGCTGCTGGCCGAGGAAGGCTCGCAGCAGGCCCGCACGCGGGCGCTGGTGGACGCGCTGGACCTGTCGCCGCCCGAGATCGACAAGTTCCGCGTCGAGTGCTTCGACATCAGCCACACGGCCGGCGAGGCGACGATGGCCAGCTGCGTCGTGTTCGAGAACCACCAGATGCAGAGCAGCCAGTACCGGCGCTACACCATCGAGGGCATCACCGGCGGCGACGACTACGCGGCCATGCGCCAGGTGTTGACGCGCCGCTACAGCAAGATGGCCGAGGCCGCGCAGCTGGGCACGGGCCGGCTGCCGGACCTCGTGCTGGTCGACGGCGGCCGCGGCCAGGTCAGCATGGCGCGCGAGGTTTTCGAGGAGCTGGGGCTGGACCTCAGCCTCATCGCCGGCGTCGAGAAAGGCGAGGGGCGCAAGGTCGGCCTGGAGGAACTGGTGTTTGCCGACGGCCGCGAGAAGGTCTACCTGGGCCGCGACTCCGCCGCGCTGATGCTGATCGCGCAGATCCGCGACGAGGCCCACCGCTTCGCCATCACCGGCATGCGCGCCAAGCGCGCGGCCACGCGCACCGGCGGCTCACGGCTGGAGGACGTGCCGGGCGTCGGCCCCAAGAAGCGCTCGCAGCTGCTGCAGCGCTTTGGCGGCGTGCGCGGCGTGGCTGGCGCCAGCGTCGATGAGCTGTGCAGCGTGAAAGGCATCTCGCGTGAGCTGGCCGAAGACATCTACCGCGCGTTGCACTGACGCAAGATAGGGCCCACAACAATGCCTCATCGAGGAGAGAGGAGACCGGCCATGGCCATCGTCAACCGTTTCATGCGTGCCGCGAAGTGGCTGATCGCGCCCCTGCTGGTGGGCTGCGGCGCGGCACCTCGTGCCCCTTCCCCTGCGCCAACGCCAGCTCCGACGCCGGCACCCGTCATTGCCGCAGCGCCCGTCACGCTGGCGCCGCCGCCCGGCGTGGCCTTACCCAAACCCCCAGGCATGCCGGCGCCCAAGCCGGTGCGCACGCATGAGGAACTGCGCCGCCAGGCCGCGGAGCGCCTCGTCATGGCCAACCCGGAGCGCAGCTACATGACGCCCGCGCCCTCGCACCTGCTGACCGTCATCGTCGTGGACGTGGAGGTCAAGGCGGACGGCAGCGTGCGCAAGATCAACATCGTCCGCCCGCCCCGGTACGGCCCCGAGACGCTGCAGATGGCCATAGACGCCATCCACCGCGCCGCGCCCTTCGGCGACGTGCGCCGCATGCCCGAGCCCTGGAAGTTCACCGAGACCTTCCTTTTCGACGAGGACCGGCGCTTCAAGCCGCGTAGCCTGGACTGACGGCTTGCCGCCACAGTGCCGGCGCACCGCGCCGGGGCGGACCTTGGGCTTGGGCACAATGCAGGAATGCTGGCCCCCTCGCTCACTTTGATCGTTGCCCCCCGAGGGGGCGTCAGTGCCCTCCGGGCGGCCGCGCGGGCACCGAAATGTTCCTGACGCTGCCGACTCTGCTGACCTGGGCCCGCATCGTGGCCATCCCGCTGATCGTCGGCGTGTTCTACCTGGACCTGGCACCGGTCCACCAGAACCTGTTCGCGACGGTGCTCTTCATCGTCGTCGCGCTGACCGACTGGCTGGACGGCTACCTGGCCCGCAAGCTCAACCAGACCTCGTCCTTCGGCGCTTTCCTGGACCCGGTGGCCGACAAGTTCCTCGTCTGCTCGGCGCTGCTGATCCTGCTGGAGCTGGGCCGCGTCAACGCCTTCGTCGCGCTGGTCATCGTCGGCCGCGAGATCGCCATCTCGGCGCTGCGGGAATGGATGGCCCAGATCGGCGCGTCACGCAGCGTCGCCGTGCACATGGTGGGCAAGCTGAAGACCACCGTGCAGATGGTGGCCATCCCCTTCCTGCTGTTCGATGGCCGGCTCTTCGGCCTCATCCCGACGCGGCTCTGGGGCACCTGGCTGATTTACGCGGCCGTCGTGCTGACCATCTGGTCGATGGTCTATTACCTGCAGAAGGCCTTGCCCGAGATTCGCGCCAAGGCGCGCTAAGACGCCGTCGCAGACAAGACCGGACAGGGAGTTGTATCGGGACTTTTCCCGCCCCGAATCCCGTCAGGCGCGCGTCTAGAATCCTCTTCCCGCGCGAGCTCTGGCCGTTGACATCACGGCCTCATCCGGGCTGACGCAGTACGCGGGATCGCCATTCGCATCGCAGTTCTGCACCTCGGCCACGGGTGCAGGGCCCAACAGTCCGCTGAATCGTCCAATGTGGGGGCACGAGTGAACAAGTCAGAATTGATCGAGCACATCGCCAAGCAGGCCGACATTTCCAAGGCTGCCGCGGGCCGCGCGCTCGAAGCCGTGATTGGCGGCGTCAAGACGACGCTGAAGAAGAATGGCACCGTGTCGCTGGTGGGCTTCGGCACCTTCAGCATCACCAAGCGCGCCGCGCGCGCCGGGCGCAACCCGCGCACCGGCGATACGATCAAGATCAAGTCGGCCAAGGTGCCCAAGTTCAAACCCGGCAAGGCGCTCAAAGACGCCGTGAACTGAACCCTCGCCGGACCCGGTTTTCCCGGGCGCTTAGCTCAGTTGGTAGAGCACCTCCCTTACACGGAGATTGTCGGCGGTTCGAGCCCGTCAGCGCCCACCACCCGACCCCTCGGACGGCACCCGCCGTCCCGCACTTAGAATGCGGCTCCCCTCGAAGGCGAACCTCGGTTCGCCTTCGTCGCATTTGATTTGCGTTTGACTCGTCGCGTCCGACCCTCAAGGCTTTCCGAGATGTTTGAATTTGTCCGCGCCCACACGCGCCTGTTCCAGTTCATCCTGTTGTTGCTGATCCTGCCGTCCTTCGCCTTCGTCGGCATGCAGGGCTACACCAGCATGATGGGTGGCGCCAATGCCGGTGTCGCCACCGTCGATGGCCGCAAGATCACCCAGGCCGAATGGGACTTTGCCCAGCGCGAGCAGGCCGAACGCATCCGCCGTCAGAGCCCCGGCGTCGACGCCAAGCTGCTGGACACGCCGGAAGTCAAGCGCCAGGCCCTCGAAGGCCTGGTCACCGAGCGCACGCTGCAGTCCGCGGCCACGCACCAGCACTTCACGCCCAGCGCCGAGGCCGTCGCGGCCCGTTTCTGGGCCGACCCGCAGTTCGCCTTCCTACGCAACCCCGACGGCACGGTCAACAAGGCCTTGCTGGCGGCTCAGGGCATGACGCCGTCGAGCTTCCTGGAGCGGCTGCGCCAGGACTACGCCATCCGCCAGGTCACCAACCCGGTTGAAAGCTCGGTCACGGTTGGTGCCAGTGCGCCCAAGCTGGCCTTCGACGCGTTGCTGCAGCAACGCGAGGTGCAATTGCAGCGCTTCGACATCAAGGAATTCGCCGCCAAGGTCAGTGCCAGCGACGCCGACATCGACGCCTTCTACAAGGAACCGGCCAACGCCGCCAAGTTCCAGCTGTCCGAGTCCGCGCAGATCCAGTACGTGGTGCTCGACCTCGAGGCGTTGAAGAAGGACGTCAAGTTCAGCGACGAGGACCTGCAGAACTACTACAAGGAAAACGCGTCGCGCTACGGCGTGCCGGAAGAGCGCCGCGCCAGCCACATCCTGATCAAGGCGGAGCGCAGCGCACCGGCCGAGGAACGTGCCAAAGCCAAGGCCAAGGCCGAAGAAATCCTGGCCCAGGTTCGCAAGAACCCAGCCTCCTTCGCCGAACTGGCCAAGAAGAACTCGCAGGACGAGGGCTCGGCTGCGAACGGCGGCGACCTCGACTTCTTCGCGCGCGGCGCGATGGTCAAGGAGTTCGACGCAGCGGCGTACGCGATGAAGTCCGGCGAGATCAGCAATCTGGTCGAGACCGAGTTCGGCTATCACATCATTCAGCTGACCGGCACCCGCGGCGGCGAGAAGAAGCCCTTCGAGGCCGTGCGTGCCGAGGTCGAGGCCGAAGTGCGCAAGCAGCTCGCGCAGCGTCGTTACGCCGAGGCCGCCGAGCAGTTCGGCAACCTGGTCTACGAGCAGTCCGACAGCCTGCAGCCGGTGGCCGACAAGCTCAAGCTGCAGATCCAAACCGCCACGGTGCAGCGCCAGCCCCAGGCGGGTGCCCTTGGCCCGCTGGCTGCACCGAAGCTGCTGGACGCCGTCTTCGGCGCCGATGCGCTGCGCAACAAGCGCAACACCGAAGCCGTCGAGACCGGCCCGAGCCAGCTGGTGTCGGCCCGGGTCGTGCAACACAACCCGGCGCGTGTGCCGCCGCTGGCCGACGTGAAGGACAAGGTGCGCGAGCAATTGATCCACAAGCTTGCCACGGCCGAAGCCAAGAAGGCCGGCGAGGCCCGCCTCGCCGCGTTGAAGGCCAATGCCGCCGACACCGCCGGCCTGGACGCTGCCGTCAGCGTGTCGCGCGCCAAACCGCAAGGCCTGTCGCGCGCGCAGCTCGAAGCCGTGTTGGGCGCCGATGCCGCCAAACTGCCGGCCGCCGTGGGCATTGCCGCGGAAGACGGCGGTTACGTCGTCGTGCGCATCAACCAGCTGCAGCCGCGCGACGCCGCCGTCATCGACGACAAGCGTGCCGCCCAGCAATACGCCAGCGCCTGGGCCCGCGCCGAGGGCCAGGCCTATCTGGCCGCGCTGAAATCCCAGTACAAGGCCGTCATCAAGGTCGCCGCCCCGGCGTCGGCTGCCAGCGCGCCCTGATTTTCGGTTATACTTTTTGGCTCTGCGGTGGCTGTAGCTCAGTTGGTAGAGTCCAGGATTGTGATTCCTGTTGTCGCGGGTTCGAGTCCCGTCAGCCACCCCAAGTAAATGAAGGACTTAGAAGCGAAAGCCTCTAGGTCCTTTTTGCTTTTGGCTGCGCTTAGACGTCATTCACGACGCGAAAGCTCATGTCCTTGGTGTCGAAACTCTTTACATACACGGAAGCTACCGGGTGGGTCGCGCCGATAAGTGGCTGATTTGCAAGGGTTTTCGAGCACGGTATGAGATTTGCAGGAGGCTTGCTTTCACCAAGGAGAGAGGTATGAAGATGAAGGCAGTCGTTTTGGCATCGGCACTCGCGCTGGGCAGCTTTGCTGCAAACGCCCTTACGGCGTCTCTGGGTACGTTGACCCCGCTCATCACGAGCAGCGGTGCGATCTCGTTCGGCGGTTTGATCAATGACAACTACACGTTCACGCTGAGCAGTAATTCCTGGCTGCAGAGCAACGTGACCACGAGCCTGGGCAGCGCGGCGATCAATCCCGCGACCTACGGTATCTACACGGCCGGCCTCAACAACATCGTTGGCGATGCCGACGACGTCGCCGTCTTCCCGACGTCGTACAACTTCTCCGGTACGTCGGTGACGCATCTCGACACCCTGGCAGCAGGCAACTACTACTTCAAGGTCTTTGCTCTGGCTGCAGGCCCGGCTGGTTACTCAATCTCGGCCTCTGCCACGGCCGTGCCGGTTCCTGAACCCGAAACCTACGCCATGCTGGCCGCGGGCCTGGGCATGATCGGTTTCATCGCCGCGCGCCGTCGTCGCGACATTTGAATCACGGCTGATTCCGGATCGCCTTCGCGGTGATTCGGCCAGTCCAGGGCCCGCAGGCGAAAGCCTGCGGGCCTTTCTTCATTTGTTGGCGATGCGAACGCCCTCAGCTGCTTGTGGCGGGCTTCGCAGCGTCGTCGTGCCCGTTTGGCCAGGTCGGCCGCTCTAACATTGGCGCCCATGGAAATCTATCTCGACGCGAATGCCACGACGCCGGTGCTGCCGCAGGCCCGCGAGGCCGCGATGGCCGCGATGGCGGAGGACTTCGGCAACCCCAGCAGCATCCACAGCACCGGGCTGAAGGCCCGGGCGCTGATGGACGGTGTCAGGGCCCGCGCGCGGCGCGTGCTGGGTGCGGGCACGGGCAAGCTGCTTTTCCTGAGTGGCGCGACCGAAGGCATACAGACGGCCGTGCTGTCGGCGTTGAGCGCGCTGCGCCATGCGACGGTCAAGCCAGAGCTGCTGCTCTACGGCGCGACCGAGCACAAGGCCGTGCCGGAAGCGCTGAAGCACTGGAATGCGCTGCTCGGCCTGAACCTGCAGCTGCTGGCCATTCCCGTCGGCCGTGACGGCCGCCATGACCTGGCCTGGCTGCGTGAGCATGCGCCACGCGCCGGCCTCGTCTGCACGATGGCGGCGAACAACGAAACCGGCGTCATCAGCGACCTGGACGGCATTGCAGCCGCGTTGACCGGCAGCGCCGCGCTGTGGATGGTGGACGGCGTACAGGCCCTCGGCAAGCTGCCGCTGCGTCTGGCCGAGCGTCGCGTCGACTACGCGCCGTTCTCCGGCCACAAGCTCTACGCGCCCAAGGGCATCGGCCTTCTCTACGTGCGCGAAGGTGCGCCGTTCACGCCGCTGCTGGCCGGCGGCGGCCAGGAGGGCGCGCTGCGTTCGGGCACCGAGAACATGTCGGGCATCGCCGCGCTGGGCGCCGTGCTGGCTGCGCTGGAGGAGGGCCGCGTCTTCCGCGACGCCGCGACGCTGGTCGACTACCGCGACCGTCTTGCCGACGCGCTGCGGCAGGCCTTCCCCGGCCTGGTCTTCAACGCGCCGCTGGACGTCTGCCTGCCGACGACGCTGAACTTCGCCGTGCCGGGCATCAGCTCCAAGCTGCTGCTGGACTTGTTCGACGCCGCCGAGCTGCGCGTCAGCGGCGGCTCGGCCTGCAGTGCGGCCAAGGCGGCGCCCAGTTATGTGCTCGAAGCCATGGGTCTGCCGGCCTGGCAGACAGCCTCGGCGGTGCGGCTGTCCTTCGGCCCGGTGGCCGACCGTGCATTCATCGACGAGGCCTGTGCGCGCATCCGCATCTGCGGCGAGTCGCTGCGTGAAAGCTGCCTGGACCCGAGTGCTCCGGGTCAGGCCTTGCCGGCCGACGGGCTGACGCGCTTCATCGTCGATGGTGCCTGCTGCTACCTGCTGGCCGACGCTGCCAGCCGCCGCGCCGTCGTGGTGGACCCGCTGCCCGAGCTGACCGAACGGCTCGCCCAGTGGCTGGGCTGTCAGGGCTATCGGCTCGCGGCCGTTCTGGACACGCACAGCCATGGCGACCATGCCTCGTCGGCACCCGAGCTGCTGGCCGCCGTCCAGCAGCCGCGAGGTGATGTGGATGCGCTCGGCTGGCCACGCGACACCGAGGCTGTCGAGCTGGGGGCTCTTCGGCTGACCCGCCTCGCCATCCCCGGCCACACGCAGGACTCGACGGCCTATCTGCTGCACGATGCACAAGGACTGCGGCTGGCCTTTGTCGGCGACACGGTGATGCCTGGCGCTTTGGGCCGCAGCGACTTCGAGCAGAGCGCGCCGCTGGACTACGGCAGCTCGCTGGCCCGCCTGGAGCAGGCCGTCGGCCCGCACACGCTGCTGCTGCCGGGGCATGACTACGACGACCGCTTCGCCAGCACGCTGGCCGTCGAATGCGCGGCCCAGCCGCTGTTGGCCGACGTGCTCACCGGTCGCGTCGACGCGACCGGTTTCGCAACCGCCAAGGCCCAGCTGGAGCAGGGCCTGGCGTTGACCGAGTACCAGACCGTTGCCTGCGGTGCGCGTGTCGACAGCGGCTGCGCACTGGTGTCCAGCGAACTGAGCCTCGCTGCGCTGAACGGCTTGGTGGCCGGTCACTCGGGCGTGCTGCTCGTCGACGTGCGCGAGCCCTACGAGCAACGCCTCGGCCAGGCCCCGGAGCTGGGTGCCGCCGTGCGCCGCGAGGCCGTGCCGCTGTCCGGGCTGCCCAACGCGCTGACCCGTTGGCTGGCGTTGCCGGCAGAGACGCCCGTCGTCTTCTTCTGCCGTAGCGGCAACCGCAGCGCGCAGGCCGCGCAGGCGCTGCGTCGCCTGGGCCATGAACAGGCCTGGAGCCTGAGCGGCGGGCTGGCACTGTGGCCTCGGTCCATGGCCGCCGACGCCGCGTTGGCCATCTAGATCGCCGCAGACAGGCCGCGATCCCCTGCCAGTTCGCGGCATCGAAACCCGCTTTGTGTCCACTTCGATACACAGCGCATACGGACGGCTTACTCGCCCTCGGAAGAATGAATTCACCCCGCAACCAGCCGGTTCGCGGGGCACTCAACGTCTTCTGAAGGAGTAGCCATGAGCACGATCAGCGGCCTGGGCGGTGGCAACCGGTCCTGGCAAAACGCCCAAAGCACCACAAGCGCGCAGAACGGCCAGAGCCGCAAGGCCGAGCATGAAGCCCGCATGTTCGCCAAGGTGGACAGCGACGGCAGCGGCGGCGTGGACGCGGCGGAACTCGCCGCGATGCTGGAGCACACCGGCCAGTCCGCCGACAGCGCCGAGCTGTTCAAGCAGATGGACGGCAACGGTGACGGCAGCCTGTCCAGCGACGAGTTGAGCCACGGCGTGCACGACCTGATGCCGCCGCCGGCCTCGACGCTGGACTTTGCACAGTCGCGCGGCGCAGCGAACGATGACGCGGCCTTCGAGCAGCTCGATGCCGACGGCGACGGGCAGTTGTCGCGCGCCGAGTTCAAGGCAGGCAGGCCCTCGGGGCCGCCGCCTGGAGGCATGCCACCGGCCGCCGCGTCCAGCACCGAGACGGGTGCGACGTCCACGGACTACGACCCGCTGGATGTGAACCAGGACGGCACGGTCTCCCAGCTCGAAAAGCTGGCGGGCGAGTTGAAGGAGCTGGCGAAAGCGGGTTCGGAGGACGGCGCGCAAGGACTGAACGCCGACATCGCCGCGCTGGCGCAGAAGCTCTACGACCAGATCAGCAGGAACTGGCTGCAGCCCGAGGCTACCAGCCTGGTCAGCACGACGGCCTGAGCCTGCTCAGAGCAGGCTGGCGACGTGCTCGGCCAGCGCGAGTGAGGCCGTCAGCCCGGGGGATTCGATGCCGAACAGGTTGACGAGGCCGGGCGTGGCGTCGATGCGGAAGTCCGCCGCCGGCTCACCCGGGCCGCTGAGCTTGGGCCGGATGCCGCTGTACGCCGGCTGCAGCGCGCCCGGCTGTAGCCCTGGCCAGTAGCCGCGCACCTCGGCTTCGAAGGCAGGCGCCAGCGCGGGGTCGACTGCGTAGTCGAGCGCGGTCGGTTCCGTGTCCTGCAGCCATTGCACATCCGGCCCGAAGCGCGCCTGGCCGCCCAGGTCCAACGTCAGGTGCACGCCCAGCCCGCCATCCACCGGCAAGGGATAAATCAGCCGCGTGAATGGCGTGCGGCCGGCCAGCGAGAAGTAGTGGCCGCGCGCAAAGCGCAACCGGGGCGCCGTCGTGCCCAGCGACATGGCCACCTGCGCGGCGAACAAGCCAGCCGCATTGACGACGCAGCGTGCACCCAGCTCGAAGCCGTCACCGACGCGCAGCCGCCAGCCATCGCCATCGCGTGCGCCACCCGTCACGGGGCTGGCCAACGCCAGCGTCGCGCCGGCGTTCTCGGCGTCGGCCAGCAGCGCCGTCATCAGGCCATGGCTGTCGACGATGCCGCTCGACGGCGACAGCAGCGCGCCGGCGGCCTGCAGCGCCGGCTCCAGCGCATGCACCTCGGCTGCGCTCAACAGCCGCAAGTCGTCGACGCCGTTGGCCGCGCCGCTCACGGCGAGCTGCTGCAGCCGCGGCAGGTCTTGCGCCCGCGTCGCGACCACCAGCTTGCCGCAGCGACGGTGCGCGATGCCACGCGCCGCGCAGTAGTCGTAGAGCAAGGCCTTGCCGCGTACGCACAGCCGCGCCTTCAGGCTGCCAGCGGGGTAGTAAAGGCCGGCATGGATGACCTCGCTGTTGCGCGAGGAGATGCCGGTGCCAAACGCGCCGGCAGCTTCGATGACGACGACCTCGCGTCCGCGCCGGCTCAGCTCGCGCGCCATCGCGAGGCCCACGACGCCGGCACCGATGACGGCGACTTCAATCTGCTCCATGCGTGGAGGTTAGGGCATCGCTCTTTGCGGCTTGTGCCTAGGGTTTGCCCTTGACCCTCGGGATTTCCATGAGCCGGACATTCGCTTGCCCCTCAGCTGAGGGGGCCGGCTGTCGCCCCTTACGGTGACGACCCCATTCGTGCATTTCTCACGTCAGGCGCAAGATCTGATTTTCGGCGTCCGTAGGGGCGCGGCGTGGGCGCGCGCATGCGAGGCCCAGGCCCCAGCGGATGTCTACAGGGCAGTGGAGACGGCATATGGCCAAGCGCAAGAATTGGTGGCAGAAGCTTCAGCACGGTCTGCGTCACAGCACAGACGACAAAGCCGCGGCGTCAGCGCCACCGACCGAGAAGGCCGTCGAGCCGCGCGAGAAGCTCGTCTTCGAGCACCTCGAACCGCGCCTGCTGCTGTCCGACACGCCCATCCCGCTGGCCACGTTCGCACCGGCCGGCACGCTGACCATCAACGTGCACTCCGGCGACCTCAAGGTCGAGACCGTCTACAGCGGCGGCACGCCGCAGATCCGCGTCTGGGACAACACGCTGGGCACGTCTCTGGGCCAGGTGGCGCTGACGCAAAACGTCAAGGTCAGCATCAACGGGCTGCCGGGCATCAGCGACAAGATCCAGGTCGACCTGGGCTATGACGACGGCGCCGCGGGCACCAATGCGACCAGCCCCTTCGCCGTCATGGTGGAGCTGGACGGCGGCACCGACATCCCGCTCGTCACCGATGACACGCTGACCTTCCAGAGCAGCGGCCCCGACTTCTACAACCCGACCGCGCTGTTCCTGAAGAGCAGCGACGACATCGTCTTCGCCAGCGGCTTCACGACCACCGGCACGCTGAACGTCGACTCGCAGGAAGCCATCTCCGCCGGCGGCGTCACGCTGCAAGCCAGCGACATGTTCCTGGGCGTCACCAAGGCCGTCACCGACGGCGTGACGCTGCTGGACGGTTTCAACCTGCTGGGCAACGCCAGCGGCGCCATCAATCTGACCGGCGCCAGCCTGACGGCCGGCGATATCGGCCTCATCGTCACCACCAGTGTCAACGTCAACACGACGGACTCCAGCTACGCCAGCAACCTGATCAAGGTCGCCTTCGTGCAGACGACGTCCGACGCGCAGATCACGCTGTCCGGCGCCACCAACCTGAACGCGACGGCCGGCAAGATCACGCTGGCGTCCAACTCCACCGTCACCGCCAAGGCGACGACGCAACCCGACGCGAACAGCACGGCGGCCGACAAGGATGCGTCCGTCGCATCGGCCATCGTCAGCAGCGCGGCCGGCGTGACCGTCGGCGGCAGCGCTTCTCTGACTGCCACTGGCGCGGTCATCCTGAAGTCGACCAACACGGTCAGCGTCGACACCATCGCCGATGGCACGGCCGGCGCGAATGCCAACGGCGCCAAGGGCGGCACGGTGGCCGTCACGCAGCTGGGCGGTGACACCACCGTCGACGTGACCGGCAGCGCCGTCCTGAGCGGCAGCAGCGTCAGCGCCACGGCGACGACGGCGCGCACGGTGCACACCTCGGCCAAGTCCACGGCTGGCGGCGCCACCCAGCCCAGCGGCGGCACGCCGACCCAGGGCCAGCAACAGCTGTCCAGCAACAACGCGCAGACCGGCGACGGCGCGCTGAACTTCGGCGCCGCCGTGGCCGTGACCCATGTGGGCGGCGACACGACGGCCCGCCTGGCGGGCGGCAACGTGACGAGCGCCGCAGCGCTGTCCGTGTCGGCCACGTCGTCCACGGCAACGACCGCCGGTGCCGCCGCGACCACCGAGGCCGATGGCAGCGCCGCGACCGGCAGCCCCGGCGTGGGTGTGGCCGCCGCATTGAGTTTCGTCGACGGCACAACGCGTGCCTCACTTGGCGACGGCGTCGCCATCACGGCGCCCAGCGCCAGCTTCACGGCCAGCACGACGACCGACGCCAACTTCGGCGCCATCGCCACATCCGGCGCGGGCAGCACCAGTGGCGTCGGCGTGGCCGGCTCGCTGGCCCTGCACGTGGGCGTGCTGAAGACCGAGGCCATCCAGGAGGCCGGCAGCACCGCCTCGGCGACCGGCGCCGTCACCTTCAACGCCACCAGCAACACCCACCACCAGGCCAAGGCGCTGCCCAAGACCAATGGGGCGACCGGCGAGAGCGTCGGCGTTGGTGCGTCCGTGGCGATCAACGTCGTCGACGAGACGACCCGCGCTCAGGCGGATGCCAACGCCAAGTTCACCGGCAGCACGCTGACGCAGAACGCCAATGCCACCGGCGATGTCGACACCGAGGCCCAGGGCGGCGCCACGGGCGGCACGGCGGTGTCGCCGGTCGTCGCCATCACCGTCGTCAACACCGGCGCCAAGGTTGGCGCGCTGGCCGGGAGCGACGTCACGCTGATCAACGGCCTGACCAGCAGTGCGCAGAGCGCGCTCAACGTGCTGGCCAAGGGCCATGGCGACGCCGAGGGCAGCAGCAGCGCGGCTGTCGGTGCGTCGGTCGTCGTCACGCACGTGGCACCCATCGTCGAGGCCGTGCTGGACGGCAAGCTGCAGGCCGGCGCGGCCGTGCTGCTGTCCAGCAAGAACACCGGCCTGACACGCAGCGAGGCCAAGGCCGCCGCGCGTGGCGCCGCCAACAACGGCAGCAACGCCAACCAGCAGGGTGCCAGCGCGAAAGGCGCCGGCAACACGGCCGCCAGCAACAACGGTGCGCGCGGCGCCACCGGCAGCACGCCGTCCGCCAGCACCAGCGACGGCCCGGTCACCGTGGCCGCGGCCATCGCCATCCACCACCTGGGCGCGCAGAGCACCGCCCGCGTCGGCGACAACGCCCAGATCACCACCAGCGGCCTGCTGTCGCTGAAGAATGAAAGCGACCTCGACGCGCAGGCCGATGCCAGCGGCGTGGCCAGCAAGGGCAGCACCAATGTTGGCGCGGCCGTAGCCATCAACGTGGCCGAGGTCGGCAGCAGCGCCCGCGTGGGCGGCAGCGCCACCGGCAGCGTCAGCAGCCAGGGCCTGGCCCTGGGCGCGACGACGGTCGCCGGCCAGCGCAACGACGCCACCACCACCGCGACCTCGGGCGCGGCGACCGGCAACACCGGCGTGGCCGGGTCGCTGGCCATCGGCGTGGGCGTCAGCAAGTTCGAGGCGTCGCTCAGCCCCACCGCCAACGTCAACGCCCACAGCGGCGCCGTGGCGCTGGATGCCGGCTCCACCACCGGCGACACCGTCAAGGCGCTGCCCGACGGCGGTGGCGTGGCGGCCGAGAACACCGGCGTGGGTGCGTCCGTCGCCATCAACGTGGCGGACCACCTGAGCCGCACCGAGATCGAGGACGGCGCGAAGCTGACGCCGGCAGGCGCCGTGACGCTGAATGCCAAGACCGACTCGGCCATCACCACGACGGCCGAAGGTGGTGCCAAGGGCGGCACGGCCGTTGCGCCGGTCGTGGCCGTCACCGTTGCCAACCAGGACGCCAAGGCGCGCTTCGGGCAGGGCGCCACGCTGACATCGACCGGCGACCTCGCGGTCACCGCCGACCTGCGCTCCACCAACAACACCACGGCCAAGGGCAAGGCCGAGGGCAGCAAGGACGCAGCCGTCGGTGCTGCCGTCGCGGTCAATGTCGAGCTGGACCACTCGACCGCCGAGCTGGCCCGCTCGGTGAGCAGCAGCGGCGCCGTCAGCGTCGCCGGCACCAGCCAGGTCAGCACGACCGGCAAGGCCGAGGCCAGCTCGGTGGGCGGTGAGCAGGACGACAGCGGCAGCAATGCCGACAACGACGGCGTCAACCAGAAGACCGCGGCCGGCCGCGGGCTGGGCAACTCCGCCGCCAACTCGGCCGGCGCACGCAATTCCAGCAGCAGCGCCGCCACGCCGTCGGCCGGCGTCGCCAGCACCGACTCCACCAGCGGCGACAGCGGCAGCAGCGAGACCGTCAGCGTCGCCGCCGCCGTGGGCGTCAACATCACCGACGTGACCAGCCGCGGCCGCATCAGCGCCGGCACCATCACGACGCCGACCAAGAACGTCTCCGTCCAGTCCAGCGCCAACACCGACGCGCAGGCGATAGCTGACGGCAGCGCGACGACCAACGACGGCGGCACCGGCGTCGGCGCCGCCGTCGCGGTGAACTACGCCGCGACCACCAACGAAGCGCTGGTCGACACCGGCGTGGTCATCACCGCCGACGGCCTGCAGCTCGGCGCGACGATGACCAACGTCGGCGGCGACACCACGCACACGACGCTGGCCAGCGCCAAGAGCGGCGCGGGCGGCGGCGACATCGGCGTGGCCGGCTCGGTGGCGATCAACGTCGTCAACGAAGACACCAAGGCCCAGTTCGGCGGCAGCGCGACGCTGGCCGGCGCCGATTCCGGCGGGTCACTGCAGGCCATCACCCAGTCCACCGCCAGCGACACGGCCAAGGCCATCCCCGAGAACGAGGGCGCAACGGCCGGCGGCAGCGACGTGGGCGTCGGTGCGTCCGTCGCCGTCAACATCGTCGACCGCAACCTCGACGCGACGCTGGCCGACGGCGCGCAGATCAGCGGCAACGTGTCGGCGATGACGGTCACGTCGACCGCTCAGGACACCATCACGACCGAGACCGAGAACGGCGCCAAGGGCGACACCGGCGTCGGCGTGGCCGCGGCCGTCACGGTCGACACCAACAACACCCATGCGCTGGCCGGCACGGCGACCGGCACGCTCACGGTGGCCGGTGACATGGCCGTGCGCGCCTTCCGCCTCGACCAGGTCAACGGCAGCGCCAAGGCCGATGCGGCCGGCAAGGACACGGCCGTCGGCGCCTCCGTCGTCGTCACCGTCGTGGACGGCGATGTCAGCGCCCGCCTGGCGCGCAGCGTGACGGCCGGCGGCGCGGCCGACGTGTCGTCCGGCGCCACGGTGCTGGCCACCGGTTCGGCCAAGGCCAGCGCGTCGGGCAACAGTTCGGGCGGCCGCAGTGCCGACAGCGAGTCCAGCAATCAGCTCAACAACAACCCCAACAACGGCGGCGACCGCGCGCTGCCCAAGAGCAACGACCAGACCAACTCAGCCAACTCGCAGACCAGTGGCGAGACCGGTGGCAGTGGTTCGTCCGGCACCGGCGTCGCCGCGGCCGTGGTCGTGCAGGTGCTGGTCACCGACAACACGGCCAGCGTGGCCGACGGCGTCAAGCTGACGTCCGCCGGCGCGATGACCGTCGACGCGACGGCCGACTACAACGCCATCAACCAGGCCCAGGGCGATGCCATCGACCTGAGCAAGAAGACCAACGTCGGCGCCGCCGTGGCGCTGGGCGTCGTCGATGCCAGCAACACGGCACAAGTGGGCGCGAATGCCGACTTGCGCGGCGCCTCGGTGCTGATCCGCGCCGACCGTCCCGGCGACAGCGGTGACCATGAGTTCCGCAGCCTGGGCGTCGCAGCCGCGGGCGGCAAGGACACCTCCGTGGCTGGCAGCGTCGCGATGAACATCGTCACGCTGGACACCGCGGCCAGCGTCGGCGCCGGCACGCAAGTCCGCGCCAATGCGGGCAAGCTGGACGTCGTCGCCGACCAGAGCACCGCCATCCAATCAATAGCGGGCGCGGCCGCGCTCAGCACGGGCGGCACCGGCGTCGGTGCGTCCGTGGGGCTGAACATCGTCGTCGAGCGCACGAACGCGACCGTTGGCGCAGGCGCCTCGCTGGCCGCGCGTGACGCGACCACGGTCACGGCCAACGGCCAGGTCATCCCGGCCACGCTGGACTTGCCCGATCCGCTCGGCGGCCTGACGGTCAGCAACCTGGCCATCTCGGGCGGCATCTCCACCGACGGCGGCGCGGGCGCCGGCTCGGCGGCCGTCAACATCTACACGCTGGACACGATCGCGCGCCTGGACAACGGCGTGAAGGTCAACGACGCCGCCATGGGCGTCACCGCCGGTGCGGCGCAGGACGTCATCGTCGGGTCCAAGAGCCGCACCGACATCGAGGGCGGCGCCGGCGCGGGCGGCATCTCCATCGGCAATGCCGGCGTCGGCATCGGCCTGGACGTGACCGTGCTGGTCGAGAACACCAAGACGCTGCTGGGCTCGGGCGTGGCGGTCAAGGCCGGCCGCGACATCGCCGTGCGTGCCAACAGCGACCAGGACATCACCAGCGTGGCCGCAACCGCGGGCGTCGCGACCGACGGCACCGGCGTGGGCGGCAGCGTGTCCGTCTACATCGTCACCAACGCCACCGAGGCCACGACGGCCGGCGGCGCGGGCTCGGCGCTGCAGGCCGGCGGCTCGCTGGCCGTGACGGCCGATGCGCCCTTCGACATCGACCAGATCGCCGGCGCGCTGGCCTACGGCAACTCGGCCGGCGTGGGCATCTCCAGCACGGTGCTGGTCCACAACGACACGGTGCAGGCCCTGGTCGGCCCCAGCACGGCCATCGCGGCCGGCTCGACCGGTGGTGTGGACGTGGCCGCCACGTCGCACGAGAACCTCATCACCATCGCCGTGGGCGGCGGTGCGTCCAGCAGCGCGGCGGTGGCCGGCTCGGTCGTCGTCAACGTGCTGAACGAGACGACCAAGGCGCGCATCGACGACAGCGCCACCTTCACCGTCGGCACCGCGTCGGGCGCGACGCAGGCCAACATGAAGGTGAGGGCGGACGACGAGAGCAGCATCGTCTCGGTTGCCGGTTCCATCGCAGCGTCCAGCAGCGTGGGCGTGGGCCTGGGTGTCGTCGTCAACACCTTGAACAAGACGACCGAGGCCCGCCTGGGCTCGGGCGCCACCGGCACGGTGGACGGTGACCTGTTGGTCACGTCCTCGTCCAACGAAGACATCTCCACGGTCGCTGCCGGCGTCGCGGCCAGCTCCAGCGTTGGCGTCGCGGCCGACGCGAACGTGCAGGTCCTCACCATCACGACGCGCGCCATCCTTGGCGACGACCCGACCGATGCCAAGGCCAGCACCGGCGCGGGCGACGTGCACGCGCAAGGCAGCATCGTCGTCGCGGCAGACGAGAACTCCGAGATCGACCTCATCACCGGCTCGGTCGGCGCGTCCGGTTCGGCCGGTGTCGGTGCGGCGGTCGGCGTCGTCACGGCGACCAAGAACACCGTGGCTCTCGTCGGCGACGGCGCCAAGGTCACGGCCGACGGCCTGCGTGCCGGCCTGACCGTCGAGGACGGCGGCATCGGCGTCGGCTTCGGCGCGTCCACGCCGCAGTCCACCAGCGGCCTGCCCAACGCAGCGACCGGCCAGAAGGGCAGCGCGGCGGCCTTCGAGGTCGGCACGCCGACCTTCAACGCCCCCGACGGCAACGGCCAGACCAGCGACGACCAGAGCTTCACCGGCAACCGCGTCGCCACGCCCAGCACGCGCGCCGGCTTCACCGGCCTGGCCGTCACGGCCACCAACCGCGACGACATCGAGACCTTCGCCGTCGCGCTGGGCGCCGGCACGGCCGGTATCGGCGTCGGCTCGGCCACCAACGTGGTCGCCACGACGACGACGGCCAGCATCGGTGCGGGCGCCAACGTCAATGCCGACACCAGCGCGGGCGGCGCTGGCCAGTCCGTGCTCGTTGGCGCAGGCGACGACTTCTCTCACGTGGCACTGGCCGGCGCCCTGGGCTTCGGCACCGTGGGCGTGGCCCCGGGTGTGGACGTCAGCGTGCTGACGCATGACACCAGCGCCAGCATCGGCGGCAATGCCAGCGTCAAGGCCAAGGACGACGTGGTCGTGCAGGCGGCCAACCAGGACCACCTGCTGCTGATCTCCGCCGGCATCGCCGCCGGCACGGTGGGCGTGGGCGGCGCGGTCAATGTGCTCGTGCTGAACAACCACACGGCGGCGACCATCGGCGCGGCGTCCGCGGTGCTGGCTGGCGGCGACGTCGGCGTGCTGGCCAAGGACGTGACGGACGTCAACATGATCGCCGGCGCGTTCGGCGGCGGCACCGTGGGCGTCGGCGCGTCCGTCGGCGTCATGAGCATCACCAAGCACACCGATGCCGGCGTGCTGACGGGCGCGTCCGTCGACGCCAAGGGCGCTGGCACGGGCTTGCTCGGCATGCTGGACGGCAGCGTCGGCGCCGGCGGCGTCGGCACGGCCGAGCGCCACGGCGTGGTCGTGCAGGCGAACAGCAGCGAAGACTTCTTCCACCTCGACGTCGCGGCCGGCGTGGGCTACGTGGGCGTGGGCGGCGGCGTCGGCGTGACGCTGCTGGACTCCGACACGACAGCCATCATCGGCGCCAACACCAAGGTCAACCGCAACGGCGGCAATGCCGGCGCGGACGCCGACCAGGGCGTCTACGTGACCGCGGCCAACAGCGCCAGCGGCACCCACTTCACCGGCGCGGTCGCGGGCGGCTTCGTCGGCGTGGGCGGCGCGGTGCAGGTGGGCAGCCTTCGCAACGACACGGCCGCGCGCATCCTCGGCAATGCCGACGTGGCGGCCGCGGCCGACGTGGCCGTCAACGGCCTGTCGCGCATCGACCTCGATTCGCTGACCATCTCCGGCGCCGGCGGCTTCGTCGGCGCGGCGGCTGCCGTGACCGTGTGGTCCGTCGGCACGCCGCTGGAGCGCAGCTACCAGAACAGCGACGGCGCGACGGCCGACGGCCTGACCAAGACCCAGGGCAACGGCAGCCAGGGCTCGGGCGACAGCGACGCGGCCAAGCAGGCGTCGCTGGCCAAGGGCCAGGTCGGCAGCGTGCTGGGCGGCTTCAGCGGCGGTGCCGCCGGCAGCGGCCAGCAGCGCGTGCACGACCGCGGCGGCGCAGCCGGCACGCTGGTCAGCGGCTCCGGCCCGACGCAGGCCGAGTGGCTGGCCGCCATCAACGCGGCCAACCCGGCCCAGGGCACCGAGGCGACGGTCGCTGGCGGCACCAGCATCACGGCCGGCAACGCCATCACCGTCAACGCCAGGCAATGGGCGGACGTGGACTTCCTCGTCGGCGCCATCGGCGCCGGCGCAGGCGGCATCGGCGCCGGCATCGGCGTGTTCTCGACCGCCTTCAACACCAACGCCAACGCCGGCGGCATCTACTCGGCCGGCGGCGTCTTCAAGGTCAGCTCGCGGCTGGACAGCACGGTCGATGCGATCGCCTTCGCCGGCGGCGCCGGCTTTGTGGGCCTGGGCGCGGCCGTGTCCGTGCTCAGCGACCACAGCTACAACCAGGCCGGCTTGGGCGACAACGCCCGCGTGAAGGCCGCGTCCAGCGTGGACGTGTCGGCCATCTCCAACCGCGCCATCCACCTCAACACCGACCAGGGCGCCGCCGGCGCGATCGCCGCGGGCGCGTCGTTCACGCGCCTGACCAGCGACGGCCAGGTCAGCGCGGACGTGAACCCCGGTGCGCGCATCGGCCAGGATGCCGGCCAGAACGTCGGCGCGCTGCATGTCAGCGCCCAGGCCGATTTCGACACCTACGCGCACACGCTGGCCTTCTCGGTCGGCGCCGTTGCCATCAGCGCCAACTTCGCCATCGTCGAGGTGACGCCGCTGGTGCGCGCATCCGTGGGCGACGCCTCGCTGATCAGGACGACCGGCGAGGCCACCGTCGACGCCGTCACCACCGGCAAGGCCGATGCCACGGTGCTGACCGTCACCGCCGGTGCCGGTGCGACCGGCGTCAGCCTGTCCTCGGCCACGTTCTCGCCCACCGTGCAGGCGCTGTTCGGCGCCACCTCGGTGCTGAACGCCGGCGGCCTGATCCGCGTGCAGGCGCGCAACAACCACAACGGCACGACCGCACTGGCCAACAAGGGCGCCTGGGCGTCGTCCACGGCGCCGGGCTTCGGCGGCTTCACCGGCAACGGCGCCGTGCCGACTGCTGAAGCCAACGCCAGCGTCAAGGCCAGCGTCGGCTCGGGCTCGCTGATCAGCGCGGGCGGCCGCGTCGACGTGCTGGCCTACAACAACAACGAGGCCCAAGCCGAGGCGCTCGCGCTGTCGGTGGGTGGGGCCACGGTGGGCGTCAGCGTCGGCAACGCGCGCGCCAACGGCGGCACGACGGCCGAGTTGCTGGGCGGCGTCGGTGCGTCCACGGACCTGACCGTGCGTTCGCAGGCGCGCAACCTCGCCAACGCGGAGTCGGACGCCTCCGGCGGCGGGCTGGCCGGCACCAACGGCGCCAGCAGCACCGCGCGCGCCAACGGCAATGTGCAGGCGACGGTCGGCGTTGCCGCGCAGGACGCCGCGATCAACGCCAGCGGCGCCATCGTCATCGAGTCGCGCTCCAGCAATGACGCGACGGCCAACACCTACGGCTTGTCGCTGGGCGTCGGCAGCGCGGTGGGCATCATGGCCGCCAGCGCCGAGGCTTCGCCGGACGTGCGCTCCACGGTGACCGGCAACACCCAACTCGTGTCGGGCGCCGGCGTGCGGGTAGGCGCGTATCACAACCAGGGCGGCGAAGACGTCAACGCCACGGCCGACGCGGCCGGCGGCGGCCTGGGCGGCGCGATCAGCGGCACCATCGTCAACGCCAAGAGCCAGGCCAATGCGCAGGCGCTGGTGGGCGACAACACCGCGATGGCCGGCGGCAGCGGGGCCGTTGTCGTCGAGGGCTTGTCCGACAACATCGCCAACGCGACCGGCACGGCCTTCGCGGTCGGCGCGGTGCTGGGCATCGGCGGGGTGGTGGCCAATGCCACCACCGGCGGCACGACCGGTGCCGTCAGCGGCGCGGACGTGACCGGCGCGAGCTATGCCGTGCTGGCCCATGCCGACCAGGACGCCGTCGGCAGCGCCAAGGCGGCGGCCGGCGGCATCACGGCGGGCGTCACCGGCGCCGGTGGCACCAGCACGGTCACGCCCACGGTCAATGCCGGCATCGGCGACGGCGCCCAGGTCAGCGTCGGCGGCCCGATCTCGGTCGTGTCCGAGACCAATGCCGATTCCGACGGCACCGCCAACGGCGTCGCCGTGTCGGCCGGCTTCTCCATGGGCATCTCCATCGCGGACGCGACGCTGAGCCCGACGATGACCAACCGCATCGGCACCGGCGCCAGCCTCAGTGCCACCGGCGTGGGCTCGGACCTGACCATTGCGACGCGCGTCAACGGCGGCGCCAGCAACGCCGGCGGCGCCACCGCCACCGCGACGGCGCCCTCCGGCGGCCTGGCCGCGGGCAGCGGCACCGGCGCGTCGGCGCAGACGACCTACAACGTCCTGCAAAGCTCCGGCAGCGGCGTCACGCTGAACGCTGGCCGCGACCTGAACGTCGAGCTCAAGCTCGGCAACCACGTCGAGTCCACTGCCAACAGCGACACCTTCGGCCTGGTTGCGGCCATCGGCGGCGCTGTGTCCAGTGCAACGGTGGACGGCAGCGCGCAGAGCAACTTCACCAGCGCCGGCGGCACCGTCGGGCGCAACCTGAACGCGCTGGGCGTGTCCAGCCAGCCCGTCACCAGCACCGCGCGCGCCTCTGGGGGCGGCCTGGTCAGCGGCCAGATCAACAGCGCCACGGCCAGCTTCACGCCGACCATGGGCATCAACCTGGGCAGCGGCACGACCGGCGTCGGCGGCAGCGCGACGGTGCAGATGCTCTCCAGTTCGGACACGACGGCCAGCGCCATCGGCAAGGCGCTCAGCGTCGCCGCCAGCATCGGTTCGTCCAGCGCCACGGCGACGATGAGCCCGACCGTGTTCGCCCGCACAGGTAACCAGCAGCTGACCGCCGGCGGCGCCGTCCTTGTCGAGGCCCGCCACAACCACGACGGCATCGCGGCCACCGGTCTGGACACGCTGGCCACCGCGCTGGCCTCGGCCGGCAGCGCACTGGTCAGCGGCACGGGTGCGTCCGCGTCGGCGACGGCCTCGGCCAATGTCGACGCGACCGTCGGCGCGGGCAGCAAGCTCACCTCGGGCGGCAGCGTCAAGGTGCTGGCCGACGCGGCCAACCTGGCCACCGGCACCACCGCGGGCCTGGGCGCCGGCGGCCTGATCGGCATCGGCCTGTCCACCAGTTCGGCCGTCGTCGGCGGCGGCACCACGGCCGACCTGCGCGGCGGCGTGGGCGGCGGCACGTCCATCAACGTCATCGCCCAGGGCAAGAACACGGCGGTGGCCAGCGCCAACGCGTCGGGCGCGGCCGGCCTGGCCGGCGCCAGCGGCGGCAGCGCCACGGCACGCTCCAACAGCGGCGTGTCCGCCGGCATGGGCGACGGCAGCGTCGCCAGCAATTCCACGACAACGGGCGCCGTGCTCGTCGACGCGATCTCCAGCGCCGACGCCGACGCCAAGGCCAAGGCCTTCTCGTTCGGCTTCGCCGGCGCGCTGGGCTTCATGAGCGCGACCAGCCAGGTGTCGCCCGCCGTCACGGCCGAGGTGCGCGGCACCACCGGCGTCAGCGGCAACGGCATCACCGTGCGCGCCCGCCACAACCAGGCCGGCGAAGACAGCACAGCCGTGGCCGACGCCGCCGGCGTGGCTGGCGGCGTGTCCATCGCTGGCGCGGACGCCGACGCGAGCGCTGCGGCCGACACCAGGGCGCTGGCCGGCAACGCCACCAGCTTCAGTGCCGGCAACAGCGGCGTGCTGGTGCAGGCCAATGCGGTCAACGTCGGTACCGGCACGGGCGACGCCTTCAGCGGCGCGCTGGGCGTGTCCGCCGGCATCGTGTCGGCCTCGGCCCGCTCCGGCGGCGTCACCGAGGCGACCAGCGGCGCCGATGTGCAAGGCACGTCGCTGACCGTGCAGTCCACCGCGACGCAACTCGGCAACGCGACCGCCGAAGGCACGGCGGGCGGCCTGCTGGCTGCCGGCACCGGCGCGGGCGTGACCACCACCGTCAACCCCGACGTGCGCGCGGGCCTGGGCGACGGCGCCGTCATCGACGTGGTCGGCGGCATCAACGTGACCGGCACGGCCACGACCGACGCCGACGGCACCGCCACCGGCGTTGCCGTGTCCTTCGGCCCCTCGCTGGGCCTGTCCAAGTCCGACGTGACGCTGGCGCCGACGATGACACTGCGTGTCGGCACCGGCGTCAACGCGACGACGCATTCCACCGACCTGGGCGACATCAACTTCGCGCTGCGCCACAACGGCGGCAGCACGCAGGCTGGTGGCGCCACGTCCATGGCCTTCGCGGCCGGTGGCGGCATCGCGGCCGGCGGTGGTGCCGACGCGACCGCCGCGGTCAACTACAACATCAACGCGACGACCGGTACCGGCGTCACGCTGAACGCGGCGCGCGGCGTGTCCTTCGCGGCACAGACCGGCGCCCACGTGGAGGCCGATGGCGACGCCCGCGGCTTCGGCGTCGTCGGCGGCCTGGGCGGTGCGCTGTCCAGCGCCACCGTCACCGGCGCGGTCAACCAGACGCTGGGCGCCGTCAGCGGCACACAGGGCATCGACTTCAAGGTCGAGACGACGGCCAACCACCTGGTCGACGCGACCTCGCTGGCCTCCACCATCGGCCTGCTGGCCTCGGGCCAGATCAACTCGGCGACGGCCAACTTCAGCCCGACCCTGACGGCCAACCTGGGCGGCGGCGGGGCCATCAACGTGGGCCGCGACCTCATCGTCACGTCGCTGTCCACCGCCGACACGACGGCCACGGCCAAGGGTGCTGCCATCAGCGGCGGCATCGGCATGGGCGGCTCGTTCGCGTCCGCGACGATGAGCCCCAGCATCAACGCGCTGACGGCCAACGAGTCGGCCAACGTCGGCCGCAACATCAGCATCCGCGCCAGCCACAACCACGACGGCGCGGGCTCGACCGGCGGTGACACCAACGCACTGGCGCGCAGTTCCTCGGGCGGCGCGCTGCTGAGCGTGGCGGGCGCCTCGTCCACGGCCAACGCCAATGCCGCGACCACCGCACGCAGCGGCGCCGGCAGCGTGCTGACGGCCGGCGGCTCCATCGCCATCCGTGCCGACGCGGCCAACATCGCCCACACCGAGACTTCGGGCCTGTCCATCAGCCTGGTGGTTGCGGCCGGCAAGTCCGTCGCGGCTTCCAACGCCAACGGCACGACCACGGCCGAGATTGCCGGCGGCTCGGGCGGCAGCAGTTTCGTCGACGTGCGTGCTTTGGGCCACAACTACGCCGATGCGCAGGCCAACGCCTCCGGCGGCGGCCTGGCGGCGGGCGTCAACAGCGGCGACGCGACGGCCAAGGCGGCCGGCGGCGTCGTGGCCGGCGCGGGCAATGCCAGCTCGGCCAGCGTCGTCAACAGCTCGGGCCTGATCAACATCCTGGCGCTGTCCGAGATGGACGCGAACGCGCAGGCGCGCGGCCTGTCCATCGGCCTGCTGGGCGCGGTCGGCGTCATGTCGGCCAACGCCGAGGTCTCGCCCAACGTGACCAACCTCGTGCAGGGCACAACGACGCTGAGCGGGCAGGGCGTCAGCGTGCTGGCCCAGCACAACCAGGGCGGCCAGAACGCGCGCGCCAAGGCCGACAGCGCCGGCATCGGTGCCGGCGTGACGGTGGCCGGCGCGAACGCGACCGCCAAATCGGGCGCCAACACCAGCGCCACGACGCTGGTCAACGCGACGCTGAACGGCAACGGCGGTGTCGCCACCGTGCAGGCGCTGGCCAACAACAACGTCACCGCGGATGGCTCCGCGCTCGGCGGCGGCGGCCTGGCACGCGGCGCGATGACGGCCACGGCCACGTCCAACGGCACGACCAACGCCAACAGCGCGTCCAAGGTGAACGGCGCCGGCCTCGTCATCGACGCGACGGCCAACCAGAACGCCTCGGCCACCAGCTCGGCCGCGTCGGGCGGCCTGGTCGTCGCCAGCTCCGGTGCCAAGGCCACCAGCGCGGTGACGCCCACGGTCAACGCCGGCATCGGCGCGGGTGCCGTCATCGACGTCAACGGCGCTGTCAGCGTCGGCGCGAATGCCAACACGGCGTCCACCGGCATTGCCGACGGCGTGCAGTTCTCCGGCGGTGTCGGTGCGGGCGGCTCGGTCGCCGACGTCGACATCAACCCGACGATGACGGCCAACATCGGCAACAACGCCCGCATCACGACGCACGGTGGCAATGGCAACGTGCAGATGGCCGTGCGCCTGAACAACGGCGACGCCGCCGCCGGCAAGGCGACCGCGCGCTCCAGCGCCAGCGCGGGCTCGGCGATCTCGGTCTCGGGCAGCAACTCGACGGCCTCCACGGTCGCCAATCTGACCAACAACACCGGCTTCGGCGTCGTCTTCGACACGTCGGGCAACGTCCGCTTCGACACGCTGGCCGGCCTGACGGCCGACGCCGTCGGTGACAGCCTCAACCTGGGCCTGATCGGCGCCGGCGGCGTGGCCAAGTCCAGCGCCACCATGGGTGGCACGACCAACGCGACCACGGGCGCCATCTCCGGCAACGTCGGCGGTGACCTGATCATCAACACGGCCAGCAACTACCGCGCGACCTCCGACAGCAACGCCGCCGCCGGCGGCCTGCTCGGCTCGGGTGGCAGCAACACGGCCAGCGCCGTCATCACGCCGACGATCAATGTCGGCATCGGTGGCGGCGGCAGCATCGCCGCCGGCCGCGACGTCATCATCAACAACGTCTCCACCGGCGACGCCGATGCGCGCGCCGACGGCATCTCCATCGGCGGCCTGGGCTCGTTCAGCGGCTCCGACGCGACGGCGCGCGTGCGCCCCGACATGGACACGACGATCGGCAACGCCGATGTCAGCGCCGGCCGCAACTTCTCCGTGCTGGCCAGCCACAACCACACCGGCGGCGGCGCCAGCGGCCAGGACGCCCATGCCTACGCCAACGCGTCCGGTGGCTCCTTCGGCTTCAGCGGCGTCGGCGCCAACAGCCTGGCCCAGTCCTCGGCCGAGATGAACACCTCGCTGGGCGGCGCCGGCAGCGACCTGTCCGCCGGCACCGGCGACTTCACCGTCACGACGCGCTCCGGCAACGTCGCCAGCGCCGAGGGCTACGGCCTGTCCATCGGCGGCCTGCTGGGCAAGGGCAACGCCCGCGCCGACAGCATCGCCGGCGGCTCCATCACCAACGCCCAGAACAACACCTACGGCAACGACAACCAGGCCACCACCATCGCGGCCGGCACCGGCATCGCCGCTGGCGGCAATGTCGCCATCGACAACATCAGCGACCAGGGCGCGACGACCGACACGACCGCACCGGCCGGCGGCCTGATTGGCGCGGCCTCCAATGACTCCAACGCCGTCGTCGCGCGCAACCTGAGCACATCCATGCTCGGCAGCGGCATCACGGCCGGCGGCAACATCCTGCTGGGCGGCGCCACCAGCGGCGGCGCGCGCGCCACGTCGGATGCCACATCCTTCGGCCTGATCTCGCTGGGCAAGGCCGTCGCTAACGCCCAGGTCACGCCGACCGTCGCGACGAGCGTCGGCGGCGTGCTGGACGCCGGCGGCCGCATCACCATCCGCGCCGCGCACGACGGTTCGCAAGGTGCCACGGCCAAGGGCGAGGCCGGCGGCGGCAGCGGCTTTGCCAGCATCAACGGCGCCGACACGCGCGCCGCCACCGCGGCGGCCGTCAGTGCCGAGATCCGCAACGGCGCGTCGGTGAACGCCGACGGCGGCACCGAGGTGCTGTCCGCCGTGTCTGACAAGGCCAGCGCGCGCTCGGACGGCGAGGCCTATTCCTTCGGCGTCGCCATCGGCACGACCGATGCGCGTGCCGACGCCAACTCCAACAGCCGAGCGACGGTGGGCAATGCCCAGATCACCGGCGCCAGCCTGACGGTTGACGCCGCTGGCGGCGGCCGCGGCGCGGCGACGGCCGTGGCGACCACGGGCGGCCTGCTGGTGTCCGGCAATGGCGCGGCACCGGTCGTCAACGTCAACCCGAACATCACCGCTGAACTGTTCGGCGGTGCCAATGTGGATGTGGGCGGCAACGTGGCCATCCGCGCGCACGGCAATGCCGAGGGCGACGGCGTGGCCGACGGCAGCTCGTTCGCCGGCCTGGGCACGGCCAGCATCTCCAAGGCCGACATCAACATCAACCCGAGCGTGCACGCCGACATCCTGGCCGGCGCACGCGTGAAGGCCGGTGGCAGCGTCGAGCTGAAGGCCGACCAGGGCCAGACCGTCAGCACCGGTGACACGACCTTCGGTGCCGGTGGCGTCAACACCGGCAGCAACGTCATCACGCTGAACGGCGACCATGGCCTGGCCACCGGCGACACGGTCACCTACAGCATCGGCCTGGACGGCAACGGCGCCGTCGGCGGCCTGGGGGACGGGCGCAACTACCAGGTCATCGTGCAGTCGGCCACCGCCGTCAAGCTGGGCTCGGTGTTCAAGTCGACCACGGTCGACGCGGCCAAGGATGAGATCAAGTTCGACGTCGAGCATGGCTTCGTCAACGGCCAGCGCGTCATCTACCACTCGGCCGGCAACGCGGCCATCAGCGGCCTGGCCGACGGCCAGGCCTATTTCGTGCGCGTCATCGACGCGCAGACCATCAAGCTGGCCACCAGCGCGGGCGCGGCCACCGTGGCGCCCCGGAGCTTCCTCAGCGGCGCCGTCAATGCGACGACCGAGCAGATCACCGTCAGCGGCCACGGCTTTGCCGAGGGCCAGGCGGTCACCTATCGCACGGCCGGCGCCGAGCAGTTCGAGGGCTCGGCCGTCGAGTCGGCCGGCGCTGACCAGATCACGATCAGCAGCCACGGCTTCAACACCGGCGACCAGGTCAAGTACAGCCTGCGCGACATCGTCATCGAGAGCCCCAACAAGCCGCCGGCGGCCATCACCGGCCTGGCCGGCGACGCGACCTACTACGTCATCCGCATCGACGCCGACCACATCAAGCTGGCCACCAACGCCACCAACGCCACCAACGGCACGGCCATCGACATCGGCAACACGGCCGAGTCCGCGGCCAGCGGCCATGTGCTGACGCGCGTCGGCGCGGCACCGCTGTCCGGCCTGACCAGCGGCAACACCTACTACGTCAAGTTCATCGACGCCAACACCTTCCAGCTCGCCGCGACGGCGGGCGGCGCGGCGATCAACCTTGGCGCGGGCGGCGGCAAGCACACCATCGGCGTCGAGGGCATCGAGCTGTCGGGCGCCAGCACCACCGGCATGCACCAGCTGGAGGTCGACATCACCGGCACCGGCAGCGGCAACGGCCACCAGCTGCTGGGCGCCGGCGGCGCGCTGCAGCTGGTCAACAGCGTCACCGACAACGGCGTGTCCAGCGGCAAGACCTCGGGCGCGGCGGGTGCGCTGATCTTCGGCGAGAAGGGCTCGGAATCGCATGTCGACGTGGTCACCAACGTGCGCGCCACGGTGGGCGACAACGCGGTCGTGCAGGCCGGCGGCGACATCAAGCTCGACGCCTTCTCGGCGGCCAACGGCGCCGCCACGGCGGGATCGGGCGGCGGCGCCTTCATCGCGGTCGGCTACTCCGAGGCCTATGTCAATGCGACGCAGGCGGTGCAGGCCACGGCCGGCAGCGGCGCGCAGCTGACGTCAGGCGGCTCGGTCAGCATGCTGTCCAAGAGCACGCAGAACGGCACCATCGACGCCAACTCCAAGGGCGGCGGCTTCATCAATTCGTCCGACGTGTCGGGCGGCGTGCAGCTCAACCACGACACCAATGCCGGCATCGGCAACGGCGGCAGCATCACGGCGGCGCACAACGTCAGCATCCAGGCCGAGTCGCGCTTCGATGGCGACGTCTACGGCAAGGCCTCCAGCGGCGGCCTCGGCGCCGGCTCCGACACCGACATGTACTGGCATGTGGGCGGCAGCGGCGCGCAGCAGCAGACGGCGGTCAACGTCGGCAACAACGCCGTCGTCAAGGCCGGCGACGACATCACGCTCGACGCGGCGATGACGCACGCCAAGAGCCGCGTCACCGCAGATGCCTACTCGGCCGCAGCGGGTGCCAACCCGGACTCGCATGCCTATTCGCGCATGTACTCCGACGCCGTCGTCAACGTCCGCACGGGCGCCCTGGTCAGCTCGCTGGAGAACATCAATGTGCAGGCCTCGCATGGCGGCCTGAACGCCTACGCCTACTCCGAAGGCGAGGCCGACGCGGCCGGTGGCGACACCGACGTGGACCTGACCATCGAGCAGCGCCTCAACTCCCTCATCAACGCGGAGGCGGGCGCCACCTTCGAGACCCATGCGCTGGACGTGCGCGCCGAGCTGGGCAGCTACTCCACCAGCTACCGTTACGTGCAGGACGGCGCCTGGGTGGACGACGGCGACGTCAACGTCGGCACGCCGCACACCTACAACCAGCACATCGACTTCAACGCCGATGCGCGCCTGTCGTCCGGCCCCAACCCGGTGCTGCTGGTGGACGGCGCCGGCAATGTCGTGACCGCACAGAACGTGACGGTCAACAACACGGCCAGCACCGTCATCGTCAACGACATCGCCAACAACAGCGTCGGCACGGCCAACTTCCGCGCCAACGGCGTCTACGACCCGGGCAAGGACATTCAGGCCGGCACCATCGCCGGCACGCAGTCGACCTTCACCTTCGTCCACACCTTCAACCGCATCACGCTGACGAACCAGTCGACCAAGGACTTGCGCATCAACAACATCGCGCCGGTCAACACGACGGCAGTGCCGCAGGTCCACATCGATGTCGACAACGTCAGCGGCCCGGCCACCGACGCGACGCCGTTCGAGTTCAACATCCGCCACAGCTACGGCGCGACCGAGCTGCTGATCCGCAACACCAACACCTTCAATGGCGCGGACATCCAGCTCAACGGCGTCATCGACAACCCGCTGGGTTCCACGCTGATCGCCGCCGTGGGCGGCAGCATCGTGCCGTTCAGTGCCGGTGCGCTGGTGCGCACCAACACCGCCAACCTCAGTGCCGGCAGCGCCATCGGCAGCAGCGGCCAGCGCCTGGAGCTGGAGCTGGTGCAAAGCGAGGGCCGGTTGGCGACGCTGGCCAGCATCTCCGGCGGCAGCACCTTCCTGGGCATCCGCGGCCTGCAGCGCGACCCGAACGCGGCCAGCTTCACGCTGAGCTTGGGCAACCTGTCGGCGGGCGGCGAGCTGAACCTGCTGCTGCGCGAAGCCAAGCGCCAGGTTACCGTCAACGGCACGCCGCCGACCTACCAGGTCCAGGTCAACATCGACTACGCCAGCCGCGGCATCGACCTCGGCACGACGAACTGGATACGCCACTTCCGACCCGACCAGGCGGGCAATGCCATCGTCGACTTCCCTGTCGGCTTCTTCGGCACCGGCAACGAGGCCATCGCGTCCACGACCACCATCGGCACACTCAGCGCCGGCACCGACCTGAGCGTCATCGCCCAGACGCCGGCCCAGCGCATGGACCTTTTCCAGCGCAACACCTGGACGGCCGGCGGCAACGCCACCATCCGCTCCAACGGCGACATCACGCTGCCCAGCACCGTGCAGGCCGGCACCGGCAACCTGTCCGTGCAGAGCCTGAACAACTCCGTCTATGCTGACCACCTGATCGCCGGCGGCAACGCGACGGTCACGGCCGCGCTGGACATCTCCAATGTGCTGGCCAGCTACGCCCACACCTGGCTGGCGCTTTACACCAACAACCTGCTGACCGCGGGTGGCTCCGCCCAGCTGACGGCCGGTCGCGACGTCACGCTGCCGCGCATCGTGCAGTCCGGCGGCAACCTTAGCATCCAGGCCGGCCAGCAGGTGCTGGCGCCTGCGTCGCTGTGGTCGCAGAACGCCGACGTGACCATCGTCAGCACCAATGGCTCGGTGCAGGTTGACCATGTCGTCGCCGGCAGCGACGTGTCCATCACGGCCAGCCAGGGCACCATTTCCAACGTGACCGGTGGCCAGACCGGCAACCGCCTCAACCTCTACCCGGACAACCTCGTCACCGCGGGCGACAGCATCACCATGCTGGCTGGCGGCAACATCACGCTGCCGCGCCTGGTGCTGGCACAGGCCGGCGCCATCAGCATCACCTCCACCGGCGGCAGCGTGCTGCTGGAGCGGGTCGAGGCGGCCAACAACAACGTCACCATCTCCGCGGCCAACGGCGGCATCCAGGAGATCGGTGGCGACGCCGCGGCCGACGTGCTGGGCATCAATCTGCGCCTGACCGCGGGCGGCGCAGGCATCGGCACGAATGCCAACGCGCTGGAGATCGACTCCTCGCGACCCAGTCACGGCAATGTCTGGGCGCTTGCCGACGGCAGCATCGTCATGACTGAGGTTGCGGGTGACCTCAACCTCGACCGCGTGCGCTCCAGCAGCGCCGACGTCGAGCTGACCGTGCTGGGCGGCGACCTGGTCGATGACCTGTCCGACCTGCTCGCCGACGTCGAAGGCAACAACCTGACGATGACCGTCAGCGGCAGCATCGGCAGCTACTACAACGACGTCGAGATCGACAGCCGCTTCAGCGCGGCCGGCGGCTTCGTCAACGCGACCGGCAATGCCGGCGTGCAGCTGACCGAGGTCGTGCAGGCCTTGTACGTTGGCGCCATCGTCAGTGGCGCTGGCCACGTGCGCCTGACCTCGCGCGACAGCCAGGCCACGGGCGAGCACATCATCATCGGCGAGGGCCGCAGCGTTCAGGCCGGCAAGAGCGTCACGCTCAGCGCCGGCGACAACCTGACGATCAACGGCACGGTCTCGTCGGGCGACCGGTTGTTCTTCAGCGTGGACCATCACAGTGCCGATGCCGAGGGCGGCAGTGCGCTGATCGGCGGCACGGTGACGGGCGACCGTCCCGAGTTGTATGGCGACGACCAGGCCGACACGCTGGACGTGTCCGCCCAGTCGCAAGGCTGGACGGTCTACGGCCGTGGCGGCAATGACGCCATCACCGGCGGCTCCGGCGCGGACGACCTCTACGGCGGCGACGGTGTCGACACCATCGCCGGCGGCGCGGGCGACGACTTCATCGACGCCGGTGCGGGCGCCGGTGGCACGCTCTCCGGCGGCGCGGGCAACGACCGCATCTACGGCAGCGACGATGGCGGCGATGGCGCCCAGGGCGACACCATCCTCGGCGGCGATGGCAACGACCAGATCTGGGCGCTCGGCGGCGCCGACAGCATCGATGCCGGCGCGGGCGACGACTTCGTCGACGGCGGCTCGGGCGACGACGCCGTCTTGGGTGGCGCCGGCAAGGACCAGCTCTACGGTGGCCGCGGCGACGACACGATCTGGGGCCACGCCTTGCCCGAGCAGGCTGGCCAGCCAGCCGACGACGACGCCACCGACCGCATCTACGGCGAACAGGGCGACGACGAGTTGCACGGCAACGGCGGCGACGATGTCATCGACGGCGGCTTCGGTGCTGACCGGATCTTTGGCGAGGCCGGCAACGACGAGCTGAACCAGGGTTACGGCCAGGGCGGCTCACTCAGCGGCGGTGCCGGTGACGACTTGCTCGTCGGCTCCAACGACGGCGCGGACAGCCTGTCCGGCGGCGACGGCGAGGACCGCCTGCAAGGCCTGGCCGGCAACGACACGCTGGATGGCGGCGCGGGTGCCGACATCCTCGAAGGCGGCGAGGGCGACGACCAGCTCGAAGGCGGTGCGGGCGCCGACCTGATGGTGGGCGGTGCCGGCAACGACACGTTGTACGGCCACTCGGCCAGCGGCGCGGGCGACGACAAGGCGGCCGACTACCTCTATGGCGACTTCGGCACCAACGGCAACGAAGCCGGCTCCGGACGTGACCGGCTCTTTGGCCAGGGCGGCAACGACCTGCTGTACGGCGAAGGCGGCGACGACCTGATCCAGGGCACGGCCGGCATGGCCGTGGCCGAGACCGGCGGCGGCACGACCAACTTGATCGACTTCGGCGGCGCGGGTGATGACTCGACCTTCAATGGCACGGTCACTGCAACGCCGGCACCCGCTGCGGTCCCGGTGGACGACACCAGCCCGCGCGCGGCCGGCTCGTTGCCGGACGGCGTCGTGGGCAGCGGCCGCTGGGCCGACCTGAACGGCAGTTCGGCCGATTCCGCTGCGCTGCATGGCCTCGCCGGCGATCTGGGCCTGTCACAGCAACCAGCCGTCGCGACCGGCCCCAGCGGCGAGCGCTATGTCGCCTGGAGCGACAGCCGCAACGGCAATCTCGAGATCTATGTTGCCAAGCACGACGGCACGCAGTGGGTCACGCTGGGCACCAGCGCCGCGCAGGGCGGCGTGTCCGCCAGCAGCGCGGCGGCGTCCGCCAAGCCGACGCTGACCGTCGACGGCACAGGTGCGCCCGTCGTCGCCTGGACCGAGA
The DNA here is from genome assembly GCF_056406315.1 of Roseateles sp. P1_C6. Taxonomy (NCBI): domain Bacteria; kingdom Pseudomonadati; phylum Pseudomonadota; class Betaproteobacteria; order Burkholderiales; family Sphaerotilaceae; genus Roseateles; species Roseateles sp. P1_C6. The sequence goes on along the minus strand of NZ_JBFUAK010000014.1, from coordinate 39,951 downwards.
CGCTGGCTGACGGCAGCCACGACATCGTCGCCAAGCGCTGGAACGGCTCTGCCTGGGTCAGCCTGGGCAATGCGACCAACAACGGCCATGCCGTGCAGGCCAAGCTGGTCAACACGACCAACGGGCCGGTCGTCGTCTATACGGATGACTCGGTCGGCAACCTGCGCCTGTACGCCAAGATCTACACCGGCGGCGCCTGGGTCGCCCTGGGCGCGCAGGCTGCGACCACCGGCACCGGCTTGGGCGTCGGGACCGAGCTGCGCGACTTCAGCATCGCGGCCAGCGGCAACAAGGTCGCCATCGCCTACTCGGCGGTGCAGGCCGGCGGCTCGCTGCGCCAGGTCTACGTCACCGAGTTCACATCGGGTGGCACACCCAGCACGGGCACCTGGGCCGGCTTGGCCGGTTCCGACACGGGCAGCGGCGTCAGCGGCGGCGCGGCCGTCAAGACGGCGCTCGGCCTCGACACGACCTATCACGCCCAACCCAGCGTCGCCTACTTCGGCGGCGGCCTCTTCGTCGCCTGGCAGGCCTGGGCCGACCAGGGCGCCGCCGTGGTCACCGCCCAGCTCGGCGCCGGCGGCGTCACCGTGCGCGACGTCATCAATGACCAGAGCCGCCCGGGCCTGCCGCAGCTGGCGGCCGGCGGCAGTTCGCTGCGCCTGGTGTGGGTCAACACCCCGCTGCTGGATGCATCCAGCAGCCTGTACGAGCGCCAATGGAACGCCACCTCGCAGCACTTCGAGGAAGTGCTGCCCGGCCAGGCCAGCGGCATTGGTGTCGGCAGCGGCATCAGCCAGACCGGCGGCGAGCCGCAGCAGCTGGCCCTCGCCGTGGACAGCAGCGGCCGCGCCGTGCTGGCCTGGCAGGACGCCAGCGTCGGCTCGCCAGAGATCCTGGTGCGCGCCGACGCCGCGCCGGTCAGCCGTGTGTTCACGGCCAGTGGTGGCACGACGGTGCAGGACATCCTCGACGGCCAGACGCTGGGCGCGGGCGACGTCATCGTCGTCAATGGCAGCCAGGAGGGCTTCACCGTGTCGGCCGCCGACGCCGGCGTGACCATCTGGGGCGCACCGGGCAGCAGCATCACCGGCGCGGTGACGGTCAACGGCGCCAACGTGACGCTGCAGAACGTCAAGCTGCAGTCCACGCTGACGATCTCGGGCAACGGCGTCGGTGTCAGCGACGCCAGCGTGACCGGCCTGGTCAGCCTCACGGCGGGGCAGGGCGCACGCCTGTTCGGCAACACGTTCAGCGGCGGCGTCAGCGTGGCCGCGGGCGTGCAGAGCGCCAGCCTGCGCTTCAACACCATCTCCGGCGCCGTCGGCCTGCTGCTGGACAGCGCCACCGGCGTGCAGATCCGCGACAACCGCATCACCGGCTCCATCGCCGCGCTGCGCATCGCCAGCGGCGCTGCCGCCAGTGGCCGCATCGCCGGCAACACGCTGGTGGCCACCGGCACGGGCACCGGCCTGGATCTGCTGGCCACGTTCAACGGGCTCATCGAGGACAACCGCGTGCAGGGCGGCGCCCTGGGCGTCAACTACGCCGCCGCCAACCAACTGGCCGGCAACACCATCAGCGGTGCCACCGTGGGTCTGCGCAGCGCGCTGACGGGCGCCGCGGCGCTCGGCTGGGTGGGTGCGTCCGTTGACCGCCCCAACACCATCGAAGGCAACGCCACCGGCGTGCAGCTGCAAAGCGGCGCGCTGATGCAAGGCCAGGTCGTGCGCGGCAACACGGTGGGCGTGAGCGGCACCGGCCAGCTCGGCGGCGAGACGCTGACGCATGCCAACCTGGTCGAGGCCAACGTCACCGGCGTCAACGCCTTCACCGGCACCATCCAGTTCAACCGCTTCTCGGCCAACCAGACCGCCATCAACGCGGCCAGCGAGCAGCGCATCCTGCACAACCTGTTCTACCGCAACACGCTGGTCGGCGTCGAGATCAACGGCAAGGCCGACGTGCGGGTGTTCAACAACACCTTCTACGCCGTCACCGGCGACAACCTGCGCAGCGAAGGCGGCAGCACCGAAGTCGAGGTGCAGAACAACCTGATGTGGGCGATGTCCGGCTACGACCTGTACGTGGCCAACGACAGCCGCTACGGCTTCTACTCCGACTACAACAACCTGTTCGCGTCCGGCACCGGCAAGGTCGGCTTCTGGACCAAGGACTTCACCGACATCGTCGACTGGCAGGCCGACATCGCCCGCTTCGACCTGCATTCCATCGGCGCCACCGTCGTCAACCCGACCTGGGCGCGGCCCGAGTTCGTCAGCCTGCTGGGCGACGATTTCCGCCTGCGTGACCCGGTCGCGGGGCAGCGCTTCAGTTCGCCCGGCATCGACATGGGCACCGTGCTGATGGACAACGGCCGCAACCCGGCCGATCAGAACCTGATCGCCAACGCGGGCTTCGAAGGTTCGCTGGCGGGCTGGGACGTGAACGCCGGCTCGTCTTCGTACACGCCCACGGGCTCGGCGCCCAAGGCCTACGAGGGCAGCAACTTCTTCTTCGCCGGTGGCGTGGCCGGTGGCTTCGCGCGCCAGACCTTCACGCTGGCGCAGCTGGGCATCACGCCCGCGCAGGCCGATGGCCAGGACTTCGAGCTGCTGTTCGGCGGCCGCATCCGCCTGGGCGTGGAAAGCCCCGTGGACAGCGCCGAGGTGCAGCTGATCTTCCGCAACGCCGGGGGTGACGTCATCGCCACGGCCGTGGCCAAGGCCAGCGGCACGACCAACCGCTGGGAGCTGGTCGGCCAGCGCGCCGACGTGCCCTTCGGCACCCGGTCAGTCGAGTACGTCTTCAAGACCAACCGCATCACCGGCGGCAATGCCGACGGCTACTTCGACCAGGCCTTCCTCTACAAGGTCAGTGAGAACCAGGCCAGCGACCTCGGCGCCTACGGCCATGCGGCCACCGACCTGCCCATCCCCGCCGCCGGTGCGCCGCGCATCAACCTGCGCAGCCCGGACCTCTACATCGACTGGGAAAAGTTCAAGCCGCTCAACATCACCTGGGAAACCTTCGGCAACGCCGACGACTCGCCGGTGCGCATCGACGTCTACCAGGACACGGTGGACGGCCCGAAGTGGGTCGCCAACGTCGTCAGCGCGACGCCCGACTCCGGCCAGTTCACGTGGATCCCGGGCAACAGCGGCATCGACTACAACACCCACGGCCTGCGCATCCAGGTCAGCCTGGTGACCAACGCGGCCGTGCTGGACCGCAGCCAGGAAACCTTCACCGTGCCCGAGGACGGGCTGACCTACTACGTCAACGACGGCTCGACCGCCGGCGATGAGTACGCCACCGTGGTGGGCAACAACCGCAACACCGGCAAGGCGCCGGGCGAGGCCAAGCCCAACGTCACCAACCTGTTCCGCGCCTACGACTTGCAGGCCGGCGCGACGCTCTACGTCGACACCGGCAACTACGCCTTCCTGGAGTCGCTGACGCTGTCGGGCACCGCCACGCGCGGCTTCGGCATCGACGAGGGCTTCGTGATGACCGGCCCCACGCAGGCCGGCCACACCGCGACGCTGTTCCCCATCGTGCCCAACGAGCGCCAGTGGGCGCTGCTGGACCTGTCAGACACCGACTTCGTCACGGTCAGCAACTTCGTGCTGCGCGACGCCAACCGCGGCGTGCTCATCACCGGCGGCGCCGATGCCATCGACCTCGACCACATCGAGGCCTACGGCCATGTGAACGAAGGCATCTACGCAGCCCAGATCAACGCGCCGCTGGCGACGTGGACCGGCCTGAACGTGCATGACAACACGCAGACCGGCCTCTACGTGTCCGGCACGCTGGGCGGCATCGACCAGCTCACGGCCACGCACAACCGCGGCAACGGCGGTCTCTACGCCGAGGGCAGCCTGGGCTTCCTGACCAACTCGCAGCTCACCGACAACACCGGCCACGGTGCCTACTTCTACTACCCCGGCGCGGTGCGCGTGCAGGGCAGCCTGTTCCAGGGCAACAGCAACACCGGCCTGAACTTCTACGTCGGCGGCAGCACCCAGGCGCTGGTGGGCGGCGCGCTTGGTTCGGGCCTGGGCAACCGCTTCATCGGCAACGGCAACGGCGGCGTGATCGTCAACGGCAACGCGCTGCTGCAGGGCAACGTGGCCACCGGCAACCTGGGCAACGGCAACTACGGCATCGGCATGAGCGGCGGCGAGGCGCGCCAGAACGTCGTCTACGGCAACGCCAACGGCCTGTACATGTATAGCGGCCTGGTGGCCGACAACCGCATCTACAACAACGACCCGGGCACGGCCGGCAGCTACGGCGTCGGCCTGTGGCTCAGCACCGCGACGGCGACCGGCAACACGGTCTACAGCAACCGCGTCGGCGTCTACAGCCAGGGCAACAGCGTGCTGCGCAGCAACCTCATCTATGCCAACACGGCGGTGGGCGTGCAGTTGCAGGGCAGTGCGCCGCAGTTCATCGGCAACACGGTCTACCAGACCACCGGTGACGCGATCCAGCTCTACGGCTCGGCCAGCAACGCCAAGTTCGTCGACAACATCCTGTGGGCCGGCACCGGCGGCGTGGCGCTCAACATCGACGCCAACTCGCAGAATGGCTTCACGTCCAACTTCAACATCTTCCAGGGCGCCGTGGGCATCTGGCAGGGCACGCAGCGCGCGACGCTGACCGCCTGGCGCCAGGCCAACTTCCAGGACCTGGACGGCCAGGCGACGGACCCGCTGTTCGTCGACATCGACGGCGCGGATGGCCAACTGGGCTACTTCAGCGCGGCCAGCGACGGACGTGACGACGACTTCCACCTGCGCAGCACGCATGGCAGCTTCCACGGTGCGTCGCTCGCGCCCGTGCTCGGCGCGGGCGGCCAGCCCCTGCTGCTGACCGGCACGCTGACCAACGACGCGCAAGACAGCCCCGGCATCGACCGTGGTGCGCTGGACCAGCCCTTCGACAAGGAACCCGCACCGCGCGGCGGCTACGTCAACATCGGCTCCGATGGCAACACCATCTACGCCTCGCTGAGCCCGGCCGTCTACATCCGCGTCATGACGCCGAACGGCGGCGAGACCGTGGCCGAGGGCGAGACCTTCACCGTGCGCTGGCGCTCCGACGGCTTCAGCGGCAACGTCAACCTCGACATCAGCCTGGACGGAACGAACTGGCTGTCGCTGGCCGCCAACGAGGCCAATGACGGCGTCTACGACTGGACGCCCACGGCCGGCCAGTTCCCGGGTGGCGATTACGTGCTGCGCGTCAGCTCGGTCGGCCAGCCGGCCGTCAACGACCGCTCCGACGCGACCTTCAACCTCGCCTCCACCGTCAGCATCTTCTACGTCAACGACGGCGCGATCACGGGCGATGAGTACACGACAGCCATCGGCAGCGATGCCAACGACGGTCGCAGTGCGTCCAAGCCCAAGGCCTCGTTGCAGGCGCTGCTGAACGCCTACGACTTCAAGCCGGGCGACCTCATCCTCATCGACACCGGCGTCTACAACCTGTCGACCAACCTGATCGTCGATGCGCAGGACAGCGGCGTCATCATCCGCGGCGCGGTCAGCCACGCCTCCATCCTGAACCGCGGCAACACCAACAGCGGCCAGTACGCCTTCATCCTGGGCACCGGCGCCACCGACGTGACGCTGGACCGCGTGACGCTGACCGGCGGCCAGTACGGCTTCGTCGTCGGCGACAACTCCACCGCCCACCGCTTCACGCTGAGCAACAGCGACGTCAGCGGCAACAGCGCGGGCGGCGTCTGGATCGGCCAGAACGTTGACGACGGCAAGGTCCTCAACAACATCGTCCACGACAACGGCAACAACACCGGCATCTACGGCCAGTACACGACCCGCCTGCTGATCAGCGGCAACGAGGTCTACAACCAGAGCACCGGCATCTACACCTACTCGGCGGGCGACGAGGTGAATGACGGCGCCACCATCATCAACAACCTGGTGCACGATGTCAGCACCGGCATCCTGCAGTACTACGAGGGCTGGATCAGGAACAACACCGTCTGGGCGGCCAGCACCGGCATCAACGCCATCAGCAACTACGACGTCAGCGGCAACACCGCCTGGGGCAACACGACCGGCATCGATGCCAGCAGCGTCTCGGTCACCGGCAACACGGTCTATGCCAACACGACCGGTCTCAGCATCAACAGCTTGACGGCCAGTGGCAACCGCATCTACGACAACACGCTGGGCGCCAACATCAGCAGCAACACGCTGCTGACCAACAACCTGTTCTGGGAGAACACCACCGGCCTGCGCATGACCGGCAGCTACAGCGGCACCGAGCTGCATGGCGTGGCCAACAACACCATCGTGCAGACCGGCGGCACGGCGGTCTTCGTCGAGAACGCGAGCAACGCCCGCATCTTCAACAACATCCTGGACCTGCGCAGCGGCGCGACCGGCATCTCGGTCACGCCGAACAGCGAGAACGGCTTCCAGAGCGACTACAACCTGTTCAGCCAGCTCGCCGGCACCGTGCTGACGCGCTGGGAAGGGCGTGACTTCACGAGCCGCCCCGACTGGGTCTACGAGACCGGCTACGACGTGCACAGCCGCGTCGCCACGCCCAACTACGTCGACCTGAACGGCGCCGACAACCGCTTCGGCTGGGACGACTCGGCCATCGGCAGTGCCGTCATCCTCGACGACGGGGACGCCGGCGTCAGCTTCAGCGGAACCTGGACGACGGTCTCGACCGGCACGCCGGGCTACGGCGGCGATCGCCGCGAGGCCAACGGCAACCAGTACGGCACGGGCAGCAACGAGGCGACCTACACCTTCACGGGCCTGCAGGCGGGCACCTATGTCATCGCCGCGACCTGGAACAGCACGTCGGGCAACACCAGCAACCAGCCCTTCTACTTCTACGACGGCGCGGCGACGGCGGCCAACCTCGTGCGCAACATGCGTACCAACCTGCAAGGCCTGCCTGCCGACTACACGGCCGACGGTGCCAAGTGGCGCGACCTGGCCACCGTCGTCATCACCGGCGACACGCTGACCGTGCGCGTCAGCGACGCCGCCTCCTACGGCAAGATCGTGGCCGATGCGATCCGCGTGCAGCGCATCGGCGGCGACCACGGCGCGGACGACAACTTCCACCTCGTCGCCGGGTCCGCTGGCGTGGATGGCGGTGACCCGACTTCGCCCTACAGCCTGGAGCCGCTGAACAACGGCGCCCGCGTCGACCAGGGCGCCTACGGCAACACCGCCGGCGCAACGCAAAGCCCGTCGCCGATGATCCAGGTCACCGGCCCCAGCGGCTACGCCAAGCTGACCGTCGGCACGCCCACCACCATCGAGTGGCACACGGCCGGCCTGCTGCCGACCGAGCCCGTGATGGCCATCAACACCGGCAACGCCGGGCCCATCGCCGGTGGCGAGCTGGGCAACTGGCAGCGCAACGCCTACCAGACGCAGAGCTACAGCTACACCAGCTTCTCCGAAGCGGTGGACCTCAGCGGTGTCACCAACCCCGCGCCGGCCGGCGTCTACCAGAGCAATGTCTACGCCAACGGCACCGTCGGCCAGGGCCTGAGCTTCGCGCTGCCGGTGACCGATGGCGACTACGTCATCCGACTGCATTTCGCCGAGAGCTACGTCTACACCCAGGCCGGCAACCGTCCGTTCGACATCAAGCTCAACGGCACGACGGTGCAAACCAACTTCGACATCCGCGCGACCGCGGGGGCGAACTTCAAGGCCGTGGTGCGCGAGTTCACGGTGTCGGCCAGTGGCGGCAACGGCATCAACCTTGACCTCATCACCAAGGTCAGCGGCTGGGGTGCCCTGATCAGCGGCATCGAGGTCCAGCGCGTCGTGCCCGCCGGCGATGCCAACGCCAAGGTCAACCTGCAGGTCAGCCTGGACAACGGCCTCTCCTGGGCGACGATTGCCAGCGGCCTGACGATGGACCGCTTCGGCAATGGCCGCACGACCTGGACGCCCGACTTCGCGACCGCCGGCAACACGGCGCTGATCCGTGCCATCGCCGTGCACGGCAATGGCACGACCGCGGCGACCGACACGTCGGACGAACCCTTCCTGATCGCCAACGGCGGCAAGGTCTACTACGTCAACGACGGCACCACCACCAACGACGAGTACACGACGGCCATCGGCGACAACGCCAACAGCGGCAAGGACGCGGCCCACCCGATGGCCAGCCTGTCGGCGCTGCTGCGCGCCTACGACCTCGGCCCGGGCGACACCGTCTTCGTCGACAGCGGCCGCTACAACCTCATCACCAATTTCACGCTCACGGCCAAGGACTCCGGCGTGCGCATCGTCGGCGCGCTGCACGCCGTCAGCGAACTCAACCGCGGCAACACCAACGGCAACCAGTATTCGATCAACGTCGCTGGCGCGACGGACGTGACGCTGGAAAACCTCAAGCTCAGCGGCGGCACCTATGGCCTCGTCGTCGGCGACAACAGCGGCTCGCACCGCCTGACGCTGAAGAACCTCGAGGTCAGCGGCAACACCAGCGGCGGCCTCTGGATAGGCCAGAACGTCGACGACATCCTGGTGCTGGGCAACACCGTTCACGACAACGGCGGCACCGGCATCTACGGGCAGTACACGACAAGGCTGCAGATCACCGGCAACGAGGTCTACAACCAGTCCACCGGCATCTACACGTACTCGGCCGGCGACGAGGCCAACGACGCGCCCGTCATCAGCGGCAACCGCGTGCACGACACCAGCACCGGCATCCAGCTCTACTACGAGGGCGTGGCGCGCAACAACGAGGTCTGGCGCTCCAGCACCGGCCTGTACCTGCAGAGCGCCCGCGGCGAGAACAACGTGCTGCGCCAGAACAGCACCGGCGTCAGCGGCAGCAGCGCCGAGATCTTCGAGAACCACATCTACGCCAACACGCTGGGCGTTGAAGCCTCCAGCAGCACCATCACCGGCAACCGCATCTACAGCAACACGACGGGCCTGCGCGACACCGGCTCCGACTTCGTCAGCAACAACGTCTTCTGGGCCAACGTGACGGCCGCACGCATCGCCGGTGGCCGCACCGGCAACGACCAGCAGGGCTTCTACAACAACACCATCCGCCAGAACGGTGGTCGCGCCGTCGAGCTGGAGGCCAATGCCACCAACGCCCGCCTGCGCAACAACATCTTTGCACTGACCGACGCCACGGCCATCTTCGTGCCGGCCAGTGCCGAGCGTGGCTTCGACAGCGACTACAACCTGTTCAGCGGCAGCGACCCGACCGACTTCCTGGGCATCAACTGGGAGGCCGCCGACTTCAGCAACCTGCTGACCTGGCGCTTCGAGACCGGCAACGACCTGCACAGCCAGGTCGCCCCGGTGCAGTTCATCGACGTCGACGGCGCCGACAACGCCTACGGCTGGTCCATGGCGCCGCTGGGCAGCGCCATCATCCTGGACGACGGCGACATCGGCGTCAGCTTCAGCGGCAGCTTCACGACCGTCACGTCAGGCACGCCTGGCTACGCCGGCGACCGCCGCGAGGCCGGCGGCAACCTCTACGGCACCGGCAGCAACTACGCCACCTACACCTTCACCGACCTGACGCCCGGCACCTACCAGGTCGCCGCGACCTGGAACCACAACGTCAGCGGCGGCTACGCCAGCAACACGCCGTACGAGATCTACGACGGCCTGGTCGATCCCGACCGGCTGGTCAGCTTCCAGCGCACCGGCCAGAACAGCCTGCCCAACGACTTCACGGCCGACGGTGCCAAGTGGCGCGAGATCTCGACCGTGGTCGTCACCGGCACCACGCTGACCGTGCGCGTCAGCGACGCTGCTGCCTACGGCAAGTTCAGCGCCGATGCGCTGCGCCTGCAGCGCGTGCAGGGCGACACCGGCCGCGACGACAACTTCCGCCTGCCGGTCGGTGCTGCCGGCGTCGATGCCGGCGACCCGGCCTTCGCCTACGTCAGGGAACCCACCAACAACGGCGGCCGCATCGACATGGGTGCCTACGGCAACACGCCGCAGGCCACGGCCACGACCGTGCCGATGGTGCAGGTCACCGGCCCCGACGGCTATGCCAAGCTGGAGGTCGGCACCGCCACGGACATCAGCTGGCACACCGCCGGCATCACGACGACCGAGGCCGCGCTGCTGATCAACGCCGGCAACGCCGGCCCGGTCGGCGACCCGGTGCTGGGCAATTGGGTGCGCAACGCCTACCAGATCCAGGCCTACAGCTACACCAGCTTTGCCGACCCGGTCGACCTGAGTGGCGTCACCAACCCGGCGCCTGCCAGCGTCTACCAGACCAACGTCTATGCCAACGGCACCGTCGGCCAGGGCTTGAGCTATGCCCTGCCGGTGGCCGACGGCCAGTACGTCATCCGACTGCACTTCGCCGAGAGCTACATCTACGCCCAGCCGGGCAACCGCCCCTTCGACATCAAGCTCAACGGCAACACCGTGCAGAGCAATTTCGACATCCGCACCGCAGCGGGGGCGAACCTCAAGGCGGTCGTCAGGGAGTTCAACGTCGTCGCCAGCAGTGGCAACGGCATCAACCTCGACCTCATCACCAAGAACAGTGGCTGGGGCGCCGAGATCAGCGGCATCGAGGTCCTTCGCGTCGTCCCGGGTGCCGACCTGCAGGCCACCGTCGACCTGCAGACCAGCCTGGACAACGGCACCACCTGGCAGACACTGGCCACCGGCCTTGGCATGGACCGCTTCGGCAACGGCCACTACAGCTGGACACCGGACCAGACCACCAACGGCAACACCGCCCTCGTGCGCGCCGTCGTGCGCCATGGCGATGGCAGTGTCGCGGCGCAGGACGTCTCCAACGAACCCTTCCTGATCGCCAATGGCGGCACCGAGTTCTTCATCAACGACGCCAGCCTCGTCGGCGACGAGAGCACCACGGCCATCGGCAACAACCTGAACAGCGGCAAGGATGCGGCCCACCCGATGTCCAGCCTGGCCGCCTTGCTGCGTGCCTACGACCTGAACCCGGGCGACGTCGTTCACGTCGACAGCGGCAGCTACCGCCTCTACACGAATGCACCGTTCGAGGCGAGCGACTCCGGCGTGCAGATCAGCGGCGCCAGCGGCGTGGGCCACATCACGGCAATCAGCCGCGGCAACACCAACACGGGCGCCTACACGCTGGAGTTCTCCGGCGCCGACAACGTCACCGTCGACCACCTGAGCATCACCGGTGCCGCCTATGGCGTCGTGTTCAACAACAACACCGACAGCGACAACAACACGCTGCGCGCCAACGACATCAACAGCAACACCAACGACGGCGTCTGGCTGGGCACCAGCAACGACGGCAACCTGTTCACCGAGAACGTGCTGCGCAACAACGCCAGTCGCGGCATCTACTTCGAGAACGCGACCAACAATCGCGTCGAGAACAGCGAGATCCGCAACAACGCCAACGGCCTGTACTTCTACGGCGGCACCGGGAACCTGGCCCAGGGCAACAAGGTCCACGACAACAGCGGCTTCGGCCTCTACAACTACGGCGGCAGCAACGCCGTCTTCCGCGACAACGAGGTCTACAACCAGGCCAACTACGGCATCCAGTACTACTCCGGCACCTTGCTGATCGAGGGCAACCTCGTCCACCACAACGGTACCGGCATCGAAGGCCAGTACGGCACGACGATCCGCGGCAACGCCATCTACGCCAACACCACCGGCGTGCAGTTCTACGACGGCGTGCTGGAGGGCAACCGCATCTACAGCAACTCGGTCGGCGTCATCGACACCGGCTACAGCCGCATCTTCAACAACGTCATCTATGCCAACACCAACCAGGGCGTGCGCGTGCAGGGCGGCCACACCATCGAATCCGGTGACGGCCTGTACAACAACACCATCCTGCAGACGGTGGGTGAGGGCATCCGCCTGACGGCCAACGCCGCCAACGTGCTGCTGGTCAACAACATCCTGCGCGTCGATGCCGGCTACGGCATTGCCGTGGACGCCAACAGCCAGGTCGGCTTGCAGAGCAACTACAACCTGCTGTACCGCGGCCCGGCTGCCAATGCCTTCATCGGCCTGTGGAACGGCGCGACGCAGGCCACGCTCGCCGCCTGGCAGACGGCCTCGGGCAAGGATGCCAACTCGCAGACCGGCAATCCGCTGTTCCTGGACATCGACGGCGCCGACAACATCCTCGGCGAGCAGGGCGTCTCCACCGGCAACGGCTTCGACGACAACTTCGAGCTGGACGCCTTCTCGGCGGCCATCGACGCTGGCAACGCCTACCTGGCCCCGGCCAAGGACATCGAAGGCCGCGATCGCCGCAACGACCCCGATGTGAGCAACAAGGGCACGGGCTGGGACCTGTTCGTCGCGTCCGACGCCGGCGCGCAGTTCGCCGCCACCGGCACCGCCAAGCCGTTCAGGACGAGCGACGGTGCCTTCGAGCAGGCCCTCGGCTTCAACTTCACGTTCTACGGCAAGACCTACACCAAGATGTGGGTCAACGCGAACGGCTACGTGTCGTTCGACACCGGCACCGACTCGTCCTACTACTACGGCAACGCCAATTCCACCGACACGCTGCTGCGCAACGTGCGCATCGCGCCGCTGTGGGACGACCTCGACACCGGCCCCGCCGGCAAGGACATCTTCATCAGCCAGACGGCCACCAGCATCACCGTGCGCTGGGCCGCCAAGCTGCAGGGCACGGCCACCGACGTCAATGTCGCGATGACGTTGTTCGCCGACGGCAAGGTGCGCTTCGACTACGGCGCCGGCAACACCGGCCTCACGCCCACCATCGGCATGTCGGCCGGCAACGGCACCACCTACGTGCTGGCCAGCTACGACGGCCAGGCCAACCTCGCCAGCGCCAGCTCGCTGCTGTGGACACCCACGCCCGGCCTCGTCTACTACGACATCGGCGCCTACGAGTTCCAGGGCGCGTCCGGTGACACCACCGGCCCGCTGGTCGCCAGCATCTCGCAACTGCCCGTCAATGGGGGCACGACGGCGCTGGCGTTCTCGGCCGTGCAGATCGATTTCAACGAGGCGCTGAACGGCGTGTCCGCCCGCAGCCCGGCCAACTACGAGCTGCGCCGCGCCGGCGTGGACGGCCAGTTCGACACCGGCGACGACGTCGTCGTCAAGCTCAACCCGTTCTATTCCTTCCCCGAAACCAGCCTGACGCTGAACTTCGGCGGCGTGCTGGCCGAGGGCAAGTACCGCCTGACGCTGTCCGGCACCAAGGCCATCTACGACACCGCGGGCAACGCGCTGGACGGTGACGCCAACGGCACGCCGGGTGGCGACTACATCCGCACCTTCACCATCGACCGCAGCACCAACCATGCGCCGGTCGCCGCGCCCGCCACCGTCAACGTGGCCGAGAACGGCAGCATCGAGATCACGCTGGCCGCGACGGATGCTGACGGCGACGCGCTGATCTATTCCATCCCGACCGATGCGCTGCACGGCACGCTGTCGGCCATCGACCCGGTCACGCACAAGCTGACCTACACGCCCGACGCCGACTACAACGGCGCCGACAGCTTCGTCTTCAAGGTCGATGACGGCAAGACCGGCGTGTCCTCCGCGACCATCACGCTCAACATCACGCCGACCAACACGGCCCCGGTCGTGCAGAACCAGTCCGGCAGCGTCAACGAGAACGGCAGCGTCAACCTGCTGCTCGCCGCCACCGACGAGGAGACCGCGCGCGCCAACCTGACGTTCGAGCTCGTCACCGGCCCGGCCCACGGCACGCTGACGCAAGGCGCGGGCGGCGCCTGGGTCTACACGCCCACCGCCGGCTACATCGGCGCCGACAGCTTCACCTGGCGCGCCAAGGACCGCGGCGACCCGGACGGCACGCCCGGCAACGCCGTCACGTCGGCCACGGCCACGTTCAGCCTCAACGTCGTCAACGTCAACGATCCGCCGGTCATCGCCCCTGTGGCCGACCAGCAGGTCAACGAGGGCAGCCAGATCCAGGTGCAGCTCAGCGCCACCGACCCTGACGGCCCGGGCAAGACCTGGACGCTGCTCAGCGGCCCGGCCGGCGCCACGCTGAACGCCACCACCGGGTTGTTCTCGTGGACACCGACCGACGGCCCCGGCAACGTGGACATCCTGGTGCGCGTCAGCGACGGCGGCACGCCCAGCCGCAGCGCCGACCTGGCGTTCAAGATCCTCGTCAAGGACGTCGATCCCAAGCTCAACTTCACCGCGCCCGGTTCGGTGGGCGGTGTGGGCAACGGCGTTGCCGGCCAGGCCTACACCTTCACCTACACGGTCACCGACCCCGGCACCGACACCATCACGTCGCTGTTCGTCGATTGGGGCGATGGCAGCACCCAGGCCATTGCCGGCAACCCTGGCAGCCTGACCCACACCTTCGCCAACGTGGATGGCAACTACACGGTCAGCGTCACGCCCACCGACGAAGACGGCGCCCACGCCCCCAGCACGCTGGCCCTGCACATGGAGTTCAACGACCCGCCGGTGGCCAACGGCCAGACCGTGCAGGTCAGCGAGGACGTCGCCAAGCCCATCACGCTGGTTGGCACCGACCCCGAGGGTGGTGCGCTCACCTACAGCCTCGTCAGCGGCCCCGCCCACGGCACGCTCGGCACGCTGAACGCCGGCACTGGTGCCGTCACGTACACGCCGGACGCCGACTACAACGGCATCGACAGCTTCGTCTTCAAGGTCACCGACGCCGGTGGCAAGAGCGGCAACGCGACCATCAACCTGGTCGTCAACCCGGTCAACGACAAGGCCGTCATCGCCGCCATCGCGCAGCAGACGCTGAACGAAGGCCAGGCGCTGAGCCTGACCGCCACGGCCACCGACGTTGACGGTCCCGGCCCCATCACCTGGTCGTTGCTGAACGGCCCCGCGGGCGCGGCCATCAACGCCACGTCCGGTCTCATCACCTGGACGGCCACGGACGGCGAGGCGACCTACGCCTTCAACATCCAGGCCAACGACGGCGCGGGCGGCCTGTCCACGGCCACGTTCAACGTCGTCGTGCACGATGTCGCCCCGACGCTGTCCGCCTCGGGCCCCGCCACGATTGGCGCCGGCCAGGTCTACACGCTGGCGCTGGCGTCCAGCGACCCCGGCCTGGACACGCTCAGCGGCTGGACCATCAACTGGGGCGACGGCAACACCAGCAACGTCGCCGGCACCGCGACCAGCGCCACCCACGTCTACGGCGCGGCGGGCGGCTTCACCATCAAGGCCTCCGCCACCAACGAGGACGGCACGTTCGCGGCGCCCAACCTCGCCGTCACCGTCGAGCAGACCAACCACAACCCTGCCGCCGCGGACGACAGCTACAGCGTCCATGCCGGCCAGGTGCTGACCATCAACGCCCCGGGCGTGCTGGCCAATGACAGCGACGCCGACAGCGATCCGCTGACCGTCACCGCCATCAACACGACCGGCCTGCAGGGCACGGCGACCATCGATGCCAACGGCAGGCTGGTCTTCACGCCCACCGCCGGCTTCGTCGGCAACACGCAGCTCAGCTACACGCTCAGCGACGGGCAGGGCGGCACGTCCACCGGCATCGTGCGCATTGCCGTCACCAACACGGCGCCCGTCGCCGCGCAAGACGACTACAGCGTGCACGCTGGCCAGGTGCTGACCATCAACGCCCCGGGCGTGCTGGCCAACGACAGCGACGCCGACGGCGACGCGCTGAGCGTCACCGCCATCAACACGACCGGCCTGCAGGGCACGGCCACCATTGCCGCCGACGGCAAGCTGGTCTTCACGCCCAATGCCGGCTTTGTCGGCAACACGCAGTTCGGCTACACGCTGAAGGACAGCCACGGTGGCACGTCCACCGGCATCGTGCGCATCGCGGTCACGAACACGGCGCCCGTCGCCGCGCAAGATAGCTACAGCGTGCACGCCGGCCAGGTGCTGACCATCAACGCCCCGGGTGTGCTGGCCAACGACAGCGACGCCGACAGTGACGCGCTCTCCGTCAGCGCCATCGACACGACCGGCCTGCAGGGAACGGCCAGCATCGATGCCAACGGCAAGCTGGTCTTCACGCCCAACGCCGGCTTCGTCGGCAACACGCAGTTCGGCTACACGCTGAAGGACAGCAACGGCGGCACGTCCACCGGCGTCGTCCGCATTGCCGTCACCAACACGGCCCCCGTGGCCGCCGATGACAGCTACACCATGCACGCCGGCCAGGTGCTGAACATCGCCGCACCGGGCCTGCTGGCCAACGACACAGACGCCGACGCCGACGCGCTGAGCATCCAGTCCATCGACACCACCGGCACGCAGGGAACCGTGCAGGTGTTTGCCGACGGCCGCATGCAGTTCACCGCCGCGGCGGGCTTCACCGGCAACACGCAGTTCAGCTACCGGCTGGCGGACGGCCTGGGTGGCACGTCCACCGGTATCGTCCGCATCGCCGTCGGCAACGCAGCCCCGGTGGCCGCCGACGACAGCTACACCATGCACGCCGGCCAGGTGCTCAACATCCCGGCGCCGGGCCTGCTGGCCAACGACAGCGACTCCGACGGCGACGCGCTGAGCATCCAGTCCATCGACACCACCGGCACGCAAGGCACGGTGCAGGTCTTTGCCGACGGCCGCATGCAGTTCACTGCCGCGGCCGGCTTCACCGGCAACACGCAGTTCAGCTACAAGCTCAGCGACGGCCTGGGCGGCCAGGCCACCGGCATCGTCCGCATCTCGGTCGGCAATGCGGCGCCGGTGGCGGTGGACGACAGCTACACGCTGCGCCCCGGCCAGGTGCTGAACATTCCCGCGCCGGGCCTGCTGGCCAACGACAGCGACTCCGACGGCGACGCGCTGGCCATCCAGTCCATCGACACCACCGGCACGCAGGGCACGGTGCAGGTCTTTGCCGACGGCCGCATGACGTTCACGCCGACGGCGGGCTTCACCGGCGACACGCAATTCAGCTACCGGCTCAGCGACGGCGTCGGCGGCACGTCCACGGCAATAGTCCGCATCGCCGTCACCAACACCGCGCCGGTCGCGGCCCAGGACAGCTACAGCGTGCACGCCGGCCAGGTGCTCAACATCCCGGCGCCGGGCCTGCTGGGCAACGACAGCGACGCCGACGGCGACGCGCTGACCGTGCAGTCCATCGACACCACTGGCCTCAATGGCACGGTGCAGGTCTTCGCCGATGGCCGCATGAGCTTCACGCCGACGGCGGGCTTTGCCGGCAACACGCAGTTCACCTACCGCCTCAGCGACGGCTTTGGCGGCACCACGACGGGCATCGTCAAGATCGCCGTCACCAATGCCGCGCCCGTGGCGCAGGACGACAGCTACACCACGCGGGCTGGCCAGGCGCTGGACATCCCGGCGCCGGGCCTGCTGGGCAACGACAGCGACGCCGACAGCGATGCGCTGGCCATCCAGTCCGTCGACACCACCGGCCTGCAGGGCACGGTGCAAGTCTTTGCCGACGGTCGCATGAAGTACACGCCCACGGCGGGCTTCACCGGCAACACGCAGTTCAGCTATCTGCTCAGCGATGGCGTCGGTGGCACGTCCACCGGCATCGTCCGCATCACGGTCGGCAACGCCACCCCCGTGGCTGCCGACGACAGCTACAGCGTGCATGCCGGCAAGGTGCTCAACATCGCGGCACCGGGCCTGCTGGGCAACGACAGTGATGCCGACGGCGACGCGCTCAGCATCCAGTCCGTCGACACCACCGGCCTGAACGGCACGGTGCAGGTCTTCGCGGACGGTCGCATGGCGTTCACGCCGACCGCTGACTTCATCGGCAACACGCAGTTCAGCTACCAGGTCAGCGACGGCTTCGGCGGCACGGCGACCGGCATCGTCCGCATCGCCGTCACCAACACCGCGCCGGTGGCCGCCAACGACAGCTACACCGTCATCGCCGGCCAGGTGCTGGACATCCCTGCACCGGGCCTGCTGGCCAATGACAGCGACGCCGACGGCGACGTGCTGGCCATCCAGTCGGTCGACACGACCGGCCTGGCGGGCACGCTGCAGGTCTTTGCCGACGGCCGCATGAAGTTCACGCCCACGGCGGGCTTCAGCGGCGCGACCAGCTTCACCTACCGCCTGGCTGACGGCGTTGGCGGCACGACCACCGCGCGCGTCGACCTGAACGTGCTGCCGGCACTGCCGGCGCTGCATGTGCAGAGCTTCCAGGCCACCGACACGGGCTTCCGCCTGCGCTTCGAGCAGGCCATCGACCAGGGCCTCATCCAGCTCTACGGCGTCGGCGCCCTCGTGCCCGATGTCGACTTCACCGGCCCGGTCAACGGCGTGCAGGGCAGGGTCGCAGGCAGCCTGGTGTTCGACGCCGACGGCCGCGGCGCGAGCTTCGTCAAGACCGGCGGCCTGCTCGAGGCCGGCAGCTATCAGCTGACGTTGAAGGCCGGTGCCGACGGCTTTGTCAGCCTGGGCGGCCTGCGCCTGGACGGCAACGGCGACGGCGTCGCCGGCGACGCCTACACCCGCAGCTTCACGGTGGCCGCTTCCAGCGCCGCCGTGCTGGCGGTGCAGGAGTTCGCCCGCGGCCCCGGCCAGGCGGCCAGCTACGACCCGGCCCTCGGCGCCTTCGCCGTCAGCCTGGAGCGCGGCGCCGGCTTCCAGACGCTGAGCTTCGACCTCGACTTCGACCCGGCCCTGCTGAAAGTGACGGGCGCCACGCTGGCCAGCGGCCTGCCGGCCGGCAGCAGCATCACCAGCAGCCTCGCCCAGCCGGGTCGGCTGCATGTGCAGGTCACGCTGGGCGCGGCCATCGCCGACGCGGCGCTGCGCAACCTGGTGCTGGTGCAGGCCACGGTGCCACTGTCCGCCGGTTACGGCGCGGCCGAGGTGCTGCGCCTGGCCAACCTCAGCGGCAACGGCGGTGCACTGCGTGCCGACGACGGCCTGCATGTGGTGGCCAACCTGGGCGATGCCAACGCCAGCCGCAGCTTGACGACCGACGACGTGGGCCTCATCCAGGCCGTGGCGGCGCGCACCAACACGGGCTTTGCGGCCTACACGCTGATCGACCCGACGCGCGTTGCGGACGTCAACCGTGACGGACGCCTCACGGCGGCCGATGCGCTGCTGGTGCTGAACGCCAGCAAGGGCCTGGCCGTGGCGGCCATCCCGGCCCCGGTGGCGCCGCCGGTGGGCCCGGTCGTCTCGCGCGTCACGCCCGAGGCCGATGGCTTCAGCCTGCGCTTCGACCGCGCCATCAACACGGCGCTGATCCAGGCCTATGGCACCGGCAGCGTACAAGACCTGTGGCTGGACGGGCCGTCCGGCCGGGTCGGCGGCAGCGTGTTCTTCGACGCCGACGGCCAGGGCCTGCGCTTTGTCGTCACCAGCGGTGTGCTGCCGGCCGGCAACTACAGCCTGACGCTGAAGTCCGGTGCCGCCGGCTTCACGGCGCTGGCCGACGGCCAGCAACTGGACGGCAATGCCGATGGCACGACGGGTGACGACTTCGTCGCCGGCTTCAGCGTCGGTGCCGCCAGCGGCGCCGTCGTCAGCGTCGGCAACCTCGTCATGCCGGCTGGCGCCGCGAACCAGGCGCTGAGCCTGCAGATCCGCGAAGCGGCCGGTGCGCGCACGGTCTACCTGCAACTCGCCTACGACCCGGCGGCCCTGCACATCGACGCCGTCAACCTGGGCGCCGGTGCGCCGGCCGGCAGCGTCATGAGCCTGGACACCAGCGTTGCCGGCCGTCTGGGCGTGCAACTGACGCTGGGCAGCGCGCTGCCCGACGCCACGCAGCGTGCCCTGGTCACGCTCACCACCAGCGTGCCGGCCGGCTCCAGTGCCGGCAGCAGCCGCCTGCTGCGCCTGATGGATGTCAGCGTGGACGGCGCCGCCGCCCGCGCCGACCTGGGCGTGCAGGTGGTGGGTGTGCTGGGGGATGCCAGCGGCAACGGCAAGGTGGAACGCGAGGACGTGGGCCTGATCCAGGCCGTCGCCGCGCGCGCCGACACCGGCTTTGCCGCCCAGCCGCTGCTGGATCCCGTGCTGCTGGCCGACCTGAACCGCGACGGCCGCATCACCGCCGCCGATGCGCTGCTCGCCTTGCGCCTGAGCCAGCAGGCCTCGATGGTCCAGACGGCGGTGCCCGAGCCGTCACTCGTGTCGCCTGCACAGGCGACGGCCCCCGCGACTGCGGGTGGCGCGCCGTCGGCCGGCACTGCATCGTCCGCCTCTGTGGCGGCTGCACCGGCGCCGGTGGTCAAGTTGAGCGGCGCGTTGGACTTCGGGTTGAAGGCCCCGTTGCCCAGCAGCGTCTGGGTGAATGACTGGGTTGCGGGAACGCGCCAGACGGTGCCCAATGACTGGAAGGTCACGCTTTGAAGATGAACGGATATCAGGAGAACACCATGACGACTTTTCGCCTCGCCACGCTCGCCGCGGCCACCGCCCTTGCGTTTTCGCTGCCGGCTCGCGCCGAGGTGATCAATGCGCCGACCGTCAGCGGCACGCTGGGTGGCACCGCCGTGCTGAGCCTGAGCTTCAACGTGCCCACCGCCTTCGACCTGTCGGCGCTGACGCTGACCATCGACTGGCCGTCTGCAGGCCTGGCGCTGGACCCTTCGGCATCCACGGCACTGGGCATGTCCTGGCCCACATTCGCCGCGCTGTTCGAGCCCGATCCCTTGCTCACGCAGATCACCATCGACCCGGTGGCCGGGAAGTTCGGCGCCTCCGCCATGCTGATACAAGCCATGACGCTGCCAGCCGGCAACTACACGGTCGGCATGTCGTTCCAACTGCTGGGCGCGGGTAATCATTCGGTGAGCTACGCCTTCGACCTGATCGATGCCAACGCTGACACGCCCATCAGCATCACCGGCAGCGGTCTGGTGAACGTCTCCGCCGTGCCGGAACCCGCGTCGCTGGCCTTGCTGCTCGCCGGCCTTGGCGTCGTGGGCGGCATCGCCCGTCGTCGCGCGCGTTGAACTTTCCGGAGGCGGTGCGTCGCGTCCGGGCGGGCCGGGTGCCGCGCCGCTCGTCCGCTGACCGTCTATGAACGCCCGCCAAGACCTCCCCGCATCCAACCCCGCCCTGGGCGCTGACGCCGCCTGGGCATCGCTCGCCGAGGCCAGCTCCGCCGAAGCGCTGTGCCGCGCCTGGCTGGCCGTGCTGTGCAGCCTGGTGCCGGGCGCCCAGGTGGGCCTGTTGCTGCTGCAGGACGCCGGCGGCTCTTACGTTCCCGCCGCCGCCTGGCCCGAAGGCACCGAGCTGCAGCGCCTGGCCGACATCGCCCGCGAGTGCCTCGGTACGCGCCAGGGTGTGCGCCGCCAGCATGCCGGCCACCCGACGCAGCTCGCCTATCCGCTGGCCGCCGGCGAGGCCTTGCATGGCGCCGTCGTCATCGAGCTACTCGACGCCAGCCCGGAAGCGATCCGCCTGTGCGCCCGCCTCACGCATTGGGGCGCCGGCTGGATGGCCGACCTGTTCGCGCAGCGCGAGCTGTCCCAGGCCCGTCAGCGGCTGGACGAATCGGCCTTCCTGTTCGAGGTGTCGCTCGCGGCGCTGGCCGAGCCCGATTTCCGCCAGGCCGGCCTGACGCTGGTCAACAAGCTCGCGGCGCGCTTCGGCTGCCACCAGGTGCAGCTGGCGCTGGCCGACGGGCCCACGCTGCAGACGGCCGCCGTGTCGCACTCCGCCTGGTTCGACGAGCGCGCCAACCTGACCGCGCTGGCCCGGGCCGCGATGACCGAGGCCTTCGACCAGCGCAGTGCCGTCGTCTGGCCCGAGGACGACACGTCGGACAGCCGCGTGCTGCGCATGGCCCATTCGCGCTACGCGGCCGACTCCGGCAGCCTGGCCCTGGTGTCGCAGCCGCTGGCCATCGGCGCCGCGCCGCCGTTCGCGGTGCTGCTGTTCGAACGCAACACGGTCTTCCAGCCAGCCGAGCTGAAGGGCATGGCGCTGCTCGCCGGCGTGCTCGCGCCGGTGCTGGAGCACAAGCATGCGCGCGACGAAGGCCTGGCCCAGCATGCGCGGCGCAGCCTGCGCCACGCGGCCGCGCGGCTGACCGATGCCTCCCACCCCGGCCTCAAGCTGGGTGCTGCCGTGCTGGCCCTGCTGCTGCTGATCGCCGCCCTCGTGCCGGTGGACCACCGCGTGTCGGCGCCGGCCATCGTCGAAGGCGCCGTTCAGCGCTCGGCCGTCGTGCCCTTCGACGGATTCCTGCGCGACGCGCCGGCCCGCGCCGGCGACACGGTCAAGGCTGGCCAGGTGCTGGCGCGCATGGACGACCGCGACCTGCAACTCGAGAAGGTGCGCTGGGAGACCGAACTGGAGATGGCGCAGCGCAAGGAGCGCGAGGCCATGTCGCAGGCTGATCGCGTCAACCAGCGCCTGTCTGCCGCCCAGGCCAACCAGGCGCGCGCGCAGCTGGACCTGACGCTGTCCAAGCTGTCACGCGTGGAGCTGACTGCGCCGTTCGACGCGGTCGTCGTCAAGGGCGACCTGTCGCAGCAGCTGGGCGCGCCGCTGGAAATGGGCAAGACACTGTTCGAACTGGCGCCGCTGGCGAGCTGGCGCGTCATGCTGAAGATCGACGAGCGAGACATCGCGCGCGTGGAGCCGGGGCAGGGCGGCGAGCTGGTGCTGACCGGCGCGCCGGGCCAGCGCTGGCATTTCAAGCTGAAGTCGGTCACGCCGGTCTCGGTGGTGGAAGAAGGCCGCAACTACTTCCGCGCCGAAGCGCAGATCGCCGAGTTGGAGAGCCAGCAAGGCCTGAAGCTCAAGCCCAACATGGAAGGCGTGGCCAAGGTCGTCGTCGGCGAGCGCAGCCTGCTGTGGGTGTGGACGCACCGCTTCACGGACTGGGTCAAGCTGGCCCTGTGGCAATGGACGCCGTAGGCCCTCCCGCGCGTCAAGACCGTCCTTTGGGCGACGCGCTCTTCTCGGCCAACTGGTACCGCGTCGCCACGCTGAAGCCGCGGCTGCGCGGCCATGTGCGCATCCACCGCCACGTCTACCGCGGCGAGATCTGGTATGTCGTCGAGGATCGCGTCTCCGGCAAGTACCACCGCTTCAACCCCAGCAGCTACCGCGTCATCGGCCTGCTGGACGGCGAGCGCACGCTGCAGCAGGTGTGGGATCGCCTGTCCGCGGCGATGGACGAGCACACGCCCAGCCAGGACGAGCTGGTGCAGCTGTTCGGCCAGCTCTACGCCGCCGACCTGATCCAGTGCGACGTGACGCCCGACGTGGCGGAGCTGTTCGAGCGCGGCGGCAAGCAGCGCCGCTCCAAGCTGCTGCAGCGCTTCGCCAACCCCGTGTCGCTGCGCTTCCCGCTGGTGGATCCGGACGCCTGGCTGGGCCGCGTCATCGCCGCCGCCGGGCCGCTGAAGGGCTGGGTCGGTGTCGCGCTGTGGCTGGCCGTGGTGCTGCCCGCCGTGCTGCTCGCGCCCAGCCACTGGCGCGAGCTGACCGGCAACATCAACGAGCGCCTGCTGGCCGTCGACAACCTGCTGCTGCTGGCCATCCTGTTCCCGCTGCTGAAGGCGGCGCACGAGATCGGCCATGGCCTGGCGGCCAAGCGCTTCGGCGGCGAGGTGCACGAGATGGGCGTCATGCTGCTCGTGTTCTTCCCGGTGCCCTATGTGGACGCCAGCAGCTCCAGCGCCTTCGGCAGCCGCTGGCCGCGCATGCTGGTGGGCGCAGCGGGCATGCTGACCGAGCTCTTCATCGCGGCCATCGCCTTCTACCTGTGGTTGGCACTGGAGCCGGGCTTCGTGCGCTCGCTGGCCTTCAACGTCATCGTGCTGGCCAGCATGACGACGCTGATGTTCAACGCCAACCCGCTGCTGCGCTACGACGGCTACTACATCTTCGCGGACGCCATCGAGAGCCCCAACCTCGGCCAGCGCGCCACCGACTACTGGGGCTGGCTGCTGCGCTACCACCTGTTCGGCCAGCACCAGGCCGAGCCGCCGCCGTCCACGCCGGGCGAGCGCCGCTGGTTCCTCGTCTACGCGCCGCTGGCGCTGGCCTACCGGCTCTTCGTCATGTTCAGCATCGCGGTCTTCATCGCGAGCCGCTACTTCTTCATCGGCGTGCTGATCGCCGCCTGGGGCATCATCGCCAGCGTCATCCTGCCGTGGGCGCGCGGCCTGAAACGGCTGGCCGGCGACCCGGCACTGGAGCCGCAGGCCGGCCGCGTGCGCCGCGTGCTGTGGGTGTCGGGCGCGCTGGTCGTGCTGCTCTTGTTCGTCATCCCTATGCCGCACCATTCGGTCGCGACCGGCGTCGTCTGGCCCAGCGACAACGCCGTGCTGCGCTCGCAGTCGGCGGGCTTCTTCTCCAAGCTGCTGGTGCGGCCGGGCGCCGTGGTGCTGGAGGGGCAGCCGGTGGCCGAGCTGGTCGACCCGGCGCTGCAGGCGCGGCTGAGCGAGCAACGCGGACGCCTGGAGCTGGCCCAGGCCAAGCACGACGCGGCCTTCGGTGTCATCGGCATCGCCCCGGCGCGGGCGGCCTTGCTGGCCGAGGAGGTCAGGCGCGAGCAGGCGGCGCTGGTGTCACTGGAAGGTGAGGCCGCCAAGCTCATCGTGCGCGCCGAGGTCGCCGGCATCCTGCTGCTGACGCGTCCCGACGATCTGCCCGGCCGCTTCTTCAAGCGCGGCGAGGTGCTGGGCCACATCGACACCGCCGGCCCGCCGCTGGTGCGCGTCGTGCTGCCGCAGTGGCAGAGCGCGGCGGTGCGGGGCTTCGAGGTGAGGCTGCCGCAGCAGCCGGGCCAGAGCTACGAAGCGAAGCTCGCGCGCAGCGTGCCGGCGGCAGCGCGCGACCTGCCCAGCCCGGCGCTGGGGACGGCGGCGGGTGGTGACATTCCACTGGACCCGCACGACCCCAAGGGCTTGCAGGCGTTGCAGACACTGTTCGAGCACGAGCTGCAACTGGGGCAGGACATGCCTTACCGGCAGATCGGCGCGCGCGTGCTGGTGCGGCTGGAGCATGAGTCGGAGCCGGTGGCGCTGCGGGTGTGGGACGGGCTGCGGCGTTTGTTCCTGTCGCGTTTCCAGCTGTGACGGGCGCTGCAGCGGCTTGACGCCATGACCACCGCCACGCTCCCCCTCGACATCGGCGAGTCCCTCGCCCACGGCATCTTTCCCGAGCGCCGCGACGTCGACGAGCCCGTGCACGACCGCTTCGCCCGCGGCGTCATCTGGCGGCTGAAGCGCCGCTTCATCCCCGCCGTGCCGACGCTGCGCGCGATGGCCAAGACGGCCGGCGAACTCGAAGCCGAGATCCAGCAGCAGTCGGACCAGGAGTTGCGTCGCCGCCTGTTCGCCGCGGCACCTGCCGCCGTGCAGGCCGGCCGCGCCTCGGGCCTTGCCGAAGTCATGGCCTTGGTGCGCGAAGGCGCCCGCCGGGCGCTGGACAAGCGCCCCTTCGACACCCAGCTGATGGGCGCGGCCGTCCTCATCGAAGGCCGGCTGGCCGAGATGCAGACCGGCGAGGGCAAGACCCTCACCGCCGGCCTCGCCGCAGCGATCGCCGGCGCTGCAGGACTCCCCACCCACGTCGTCACCGTCAACGACTACCTCGCCCGTCGCGACTGCGAGCTGATGTCGCCGCTGTTCGCCTTCTTCGGCCTGACGGCCGGCGTCGTCTGGGCCACACTGGAGCACGAGGCCAAGCGCGAGGCCTACCAGCGGCCCATCACCTACTGCACCAACCAGAGCCTGGTGTTCGACTACCTGCGCGACCGCGTCGCCGCCGGTGGCCGCGTCAGCCCGGCGCAGATGCAGGCCCGCCAGCTGCATGGCCGGCTGCCGCAGCCGCTGCTGCTGCGCGGCCTGCATTTCGCCATCGTCGACGAGGCCGACTCCATCCTCATCGACGAGGCGCGCACGCCGTTGATCCTGTCCGAGAAGCAGGGCGAGCCGCCCGACGCGACCGACTACCAGCAGGCGCTGAAGATCGCCGCCACGCTGAAGCTGGGCGAGCACTTCGGCATCGACGCGGCCCGCCACAGCCTGCACTTCGAGGCCGCCGGCCTGCCCGCCGTGCGCGAGGCTGCCGAAGGCCTGGGCGGTGTCTGGGGCGTCGCGCGCGGGCGCGAACACCTCGTGGGCCAGGCGTTGCGCGCGCTGCATCTGTTCCACCGCGACCAGCACTACGTCGTCATCGACGGCACCGTGCAGATCGTCGACGAATACACCGGCCGCGTGCTGGAAGGCCGCAGCTGGGAAGGCGGCCTGCACCAGATGATCGAGGCCAAGGAGGGGCTGGACCTGACCGAGCCGGCGCGCACGCTGGCCCGCATCACCTTCCAGCGCTTCTTCTGCCGCTACCTGCGCCTGGCCGGCATGACCGGCACGGCGGCCGAGGTGGCCGGGGAGCTGAACCAGGTCTACCGGCTGGACGTCGTGCGCCTGCCCACGCACAAGCCCGACCAGCGCATCACGCGCGCACCGCGGCTGCTGCGCACGCAGGCGGCCAAATGGGCGGCGGTGCATGAAGCCGTCAGCGGCGAGCTGGCCGCCGGCCGGCCGGTGCTGGTGGGCACACGCTCGGTGCGCGCATCGGTCGCGCTGTCCGAGGAGC
The DNA here is from genome assembly GCF_056406315.1 of Roseateles sp. P1_C6. Taxonomy (NCBI): domain Bacteria; kingdom Pseudomonadati; phylum Pseudomonadota; class Betaproteobacteria; order Burkholderiales; family Sphaerotilaceae; genus Roseateles; species Roseateles sp. P1_C6. The sequence goes on along the minus strand of NZ_JBFUAK010000014.1, from coordinate 13,399 downwards.
TTGGCGCCCGCCAGGTGCACCGTGTGCTGAACGCCCGCCAGGACAAGGAGGAGGCCGACATCGTCTCCACCGCCGGCGAGCCCGGCGCGGTGACGGTGGCCACCAACATGGCCGGCCGTGGCACCGACATCCACTTGAGCGACAGCGTCGTCGCCAAGGGTGGCCTGGCCGTGCTGCTGACCGAGTTCCACGACTCCGCCCGCATCGACCGCCAGCTCGTCGGCCGCGGCGCGCGCCAGGGCGACCCCGGCGTCGCGCTGGCCATCGTCGCGCTGGACGACGAGATCTTCACCGCCCATGCCGCCGCGCTGCAGGCGCTGCTGGGTCGCGTCTTCGCCGGCCGCGACGAGCTGCCCGGCTGGGCGCTGGAACTGCTGCGCCGTGCCGCGCAAGGCCATGCCGGCCGGCTGCACGCGGCCATGCGCCGCCGCACGCTCAAGGCCGACCGCCAACTCGACAATCTGCTTGGATTCGCCGGAAACCAGATATGAAAGCCCTGCCTCTCTTGCTGCTCTCGTCCGCCGCGCTGGCCCAGGCACCCAAGCCAGCGCTCGTCGCACCGGCGGCGCCCGCCGGCTACGACTGCCTGATCGAACCCAACCAGCGCATCGAGATCCGCAGCCCGGCCAATGCCCTGATCGACAAGGTGCTGGTCGAGCGCGGCAGCCATGTGCGCGCCGGCGACACGCTGGTGCTGCTGGACGGCAGCGTCGAGCGCGAGGCGCTGGCCGGCGCCCAGCAGCGCGCCGAGTCCGAATCCGAGCTGCGCGTGGCCCGCGCCCGCGCCGACTACGCGCGCGAGAAGTTCCGCCGCCGTGAGGACTTGCGCGAGCAGAACTACATCACCGCCCAGGACCGCGACGAGGCCCAGGCCGAGCTGCGCGTCGCCGAGGCCGAGCTGGCGCTGGCCGTCGACAACCGCCGCCTGGCCGGCATCGAGTCGCAGCGGCTGAACGCCGTGCTCCGGCAGCGGGCGCTGCGGGCCCCCTTCAACGGTGTCGTCACCGACCGGCTGCAGAACCCGGGCGAGCTGGCCTTCACGGGCGAAGGCTCCCGCCCCATCCTGAAGATGGCGCAGACCAACCCGCTGCGTGTGGAGGTCGTGCTGCCGGTGGGCCTGATGGGCCAGATCAAGGCCGGCCGCGCCGCCGAGATCACGCCGGAGTCGCCGCTCAAGGGCGTGTGGCGCGCGCAGATCAAGGTCGTCGACAGCGTGTTCGATTCGGCCAGTGGCTCCTTCGGCGTGCGGCTGGAGCTGCCCAACCCGACCGGCGAGATCCCGGCGGGCGTGCGCTGCAAGGTCAGGTTCCTCTGACTTGATGGCATGACCGGTGGCGGGCCGTCGCGGCCGCCTTTAGGCTAACCCGTCGTTCCTCTGCTGCGGAGCCCTGCATGCCCCTGCCTTTTTCCGGTCGCGCCCTTCGGTCTTCTTGGCGCTTGAGCCTGGTGTCGCTGTGCGTGCTGGCGTCCTGCTCGGGGCTGCCGCTGCAGGTGGACCGCAGCGCCCGTGCGCCGCGGCTGGAGGGCTATGGCAGCGTCGACTTCGCGCCGACGACGCGCGTCGACGAAGCTCGCCGGCTGTTCGGCCAGGGCGTGGCGCAGGCCTATGCCTTCAACGAGAACGAAGCCGTGCGCATGTTCAAGGCCGCGCTGGCAGCCGACCCCGGCTGCGCGATGTGCGCCTGGGGTGTGGCCTGGCAGCTGGGCCCCAACATCAACGCGCCGGACCGTGGCGACCTGACCGAAGCCCGGCGCTACGTGGACCTGGCCGTGCACCTGCGCGAGAACGCCAGCCCGCGCGAGCGCGAGCTGATCGCCGCGATGGCGCTGCGCTATGCGCATGCCAGCCAGCGCGCGGAAGTCGCCGTGCTGAGCGCGCCCGTCTGCGGCCAGACTTCCGGCAAGCGCGCCGACCCGCTGGACTTGGCCTACGCCGACCGCCTGCATGCGCTGGCCGACCGCGCGCCCGGCGACCCTGACCTGCTGTCCCTGTGGGCCGAGGCCGAGTTGGTCGCCACGCGCGGTGACTGGTGGGACGACGACACGGGCCAGCCCCGCGGCCGCGTCGGCGACTTGGCCGCGCGGCTGGAAGCGGTCGTGGCCCGCCACCCGCGGCACACCGGCGTGAACCACTACCTGATCCACGCGGTGGACACACCCACCCAGGCCAGCCGCGCCGTCGGGGCCGCCGAGCGCCTGGGCGGCTTGGCGCCGCAGTCGCCCCACCTGGTGCACATGCCCTCGCACACCTTCGGCTTGCTGGGGCGGTACGGTGAGGCGGCGGCCGTCAACGAACGCGCGCTGGCGCTGGACGACGCCCGTGAAGCCGAGCTGGAGCGCCAGGGCTTCAGCGTCGGCAAAGACTGGCGCATGCACAACCGGTCCTACCTGTGGTTTGCCGCGTTGATGCAGGGCCGCGGCGATGTGGCCCTGGCCAACGCGCGCGCCGCCGCCGAGCATGCCGCGAGCTGGACCCACCCCTCCGGCGAATACCTGCGCAGCCGGCCGGTGCTGACGCTGATGCGGCTGGAGCGATGGGAGGACGTGCTGGCTGAGCCCATGCCCAGCGGTGGCCTGGGCGTGGCGACCGTGCTGGGCCAGCAGGCGCGCGGCGTGGCCTTCGCGCGCACCGGGCGCCTGGCCGACGCGCAGCAGGCGTTGGCGCAGCTCGCGCCCGTCGCGGACCGGCTGATCAGCGAGAACGCCCGTGACGATTTCAGGGAGAAGACGCTGCGCGGCCTGGCCCAGGTGGCCAAGGCCCGTTTGGCGGCCGAGGTCGCGCTGGCCGAAGGGCGTGCCGACGCGGCGCTGCAGCTGCAGGCCGAAGGCGTCGCGGCCGCGAAGTTCGTCGACCGCATGGAGCCGCCGATGCTGGCCGCCGGCTCGCGGCTGGCGCTGGGCGACCTGCAGCTCAAGGCGCAGCGCTGGGCCCAGGCCGAGCAGAGCTTTCGCGCCGACCTGGCCGAGCACCCCACCAGCGGCTGGGCACTGCGCGGGCTGCTGCAGGCGCTGCAGGCCCAGGGCCGGCCCGCGGCCGAGCTGGCGGGCGTGAAGACGCAGCTGGCAGCCAGCTTTGCCGCGGCCGACGCGTCGCTCCAACCAGGGCGCTGACGTTCGCGTCGGTCCGTAGAATCCGCCTCGCGCCGCGCCGGGCTTGAGCCCCGCGGTGCCGTCCTGCCGAGGGGTGCTGCGACGGAAGGCCTTGGGGGCCTCCGCCACGCTCGGTGGCGACGCTGGTTCAAGGGCGCCCTTTGTGAAAAGGGTTGTCCATGCATTCAAGTTCCGCCTCCATACGCACCATCCTGCCGCTGGCCTTCGTCACCGGCGTCAGCATGGCCGCGATGGACCTCTACCTGCCCGCCGTGCCGGCGCTGCAGACTGGCCTTGGCATCAGCGTGCCGCTCGCCCAGGCCACCGTGGCCGTCTACCTGGCCGGGCTGGCGGGCGCGCAGCTGCTGTGGGGCGAGCTGTTGAACCGCCTGGGCCCGCGGCGCTGCATGGAGGTGGGCCTGGTGCTGCTGGCGCTGACCAGCGTGGGCTGCGCGCTGGCGCCCAACATCGAGACGCTGCTGCTCATGCGCCTGCTGCAAGGGGTGGCGGCGGCTGCGGCCACCATCGTGGCGCCCAGCGTCGTGCGCGCGACGCTGGCTGACGCCGACGTCGTGCGTGGCATCGCGGCCATCTCCATGGTCGAGGCCATCGTGCCCGCGGCCGGTCCGGTCATCGGCGCCGCGCTGCTGCACGTGGTGGACTGGCGCGGCACCTTCTGGGTGCTGATGGCGTTGTCGCTGCTCGTGCTGCCCTGGGTCGTCAAGATCGCACCACGCCGCCTGCCCGGGCTGGACATGGCGCACCACGCCAGCTACCTGGACATCGCGCGCAACCCGCGCTTCCTGCGCCTGGCGTTGTCGCATGCGCTGTGCATCGGCGCCTTGCTGACCTTCCTGGCCAGCTCGCCGCAGCTGCTGCAGCACTCGCTGGGGCTGGGATCGGGGGCTTTCGCGCTGCAGCAGGTCATCGGCGTCGGCGCCTTCATGCTGGGCGCCACGCAGTCGGGCCGGCTGGCGGCACGGCTGGGCCATGCGCGCGTTGTGCACCTGGGCAACGCGGTGCAGGTGGTCGCCTGCTCGCTTGCGCTGCTGGCGTCGCTGGTATCGGGGCCGCTGCCTTATGCGGCCGTGGTGGGCTACTGGTTCTGCTTCTGCGGCGCGCTGGCCATCCGTGGGCCGGCCACCTTCGGCGACGCGCTGGCGCTGCCGCCGGCGCAGATGGGGCGGGCCACGGCGATGTTGATCCTGGCCTTGCTGGCGGCCGGCGCGCTGGGCACGCAAGTCGTGGCGCCGTTCATGGGCCGGGCCGACAGCGCGGCGCCGTTGTTTGCCGGCGTGCTGCTGATGCTGCTGGCCAGCGCGGCGCTGGTGTGGCGCTACCCGACGGCGCCGGCTAAGGCCTGACGTCCAGCGCGCGGAACGAGCGCTTGGCCGGTGCGGCGTCCTTGCAGGCCTTTTTGCCCACCATGACGCCGCCGTCATCGCTGAGCAGCGTCACCTGCCCATCGGGCCAGGCGAACAGCGCCTCCGGCCGCAGCGTGCCCAGCTCGGCCTTGACGGGCGTGGGCGCGTCGGCCGCCTTGCCGCTCCAGCGGAACAGCGCGAACGTACCCACGTCGGCCGGCGGCCCGGCGGCGATCAGGTAGCCGCTGCCGACGCGCTCGATGGAGCGCACGCCACGGCCGCCCAGGTCCAGGCGGATGACCGTGCCAAAGCGCGCCGGGCCCTGGCCGTCGACCAGCTCGGCCGGGTTCAGCAGCGGAATGACGATGGCCTTGCTCTGCGGGATGGGGTTGCGCAGTGCGATCAGCAGGCTGCCATCGGGCGCGGCGGCCAGGCCTTCGATGTTGAGGCCGCCGTCGGCCTCGGCCGCCAGCAGGGCCGCGTCGGCCAGTTTCAGGGGTGCGAGCGCCGCCGTGGCCAGCAGGTCGGCCAGCAGCGCGGTGTAGGGCTTGCCGACGGGCGCGACCGTCGTGCCGTCGATCTCGGTCGCGAAGAAGCGGTGCCGGTCCTCACGGACCTTGCCCGCGCTGTTGCGCGCGTGCGAGGCGATCCAGTAGATGCGCGAGCCGACCTGGGCCGAGCCTTCGAGGTCAGACTCCTTCTTGGCCTTCAGGAACGGGTCCAGCTCGACCTGGCCGACCATCGCCGGCTCGCCGCGTTTGTAGATGGCCAGCCGGTTGTGCTCGTCGTCCGCCACGATGAAATGACGCGCGTCCAACGCGACGGCCGCGGACGCGTCGCAAAGCCCGTCGTAGCGCGTCTGCGCACCCGCCGCACCGGCCGCACAGAGCAGCAGCGCGGCCAGCCGCGTCATGCGACCAACGGTTCGGTGCGTGCCAGCAGCCAGGCCAGCGCCGGGCCGCTCACCAGAGGCTGCAGCCGCTCGCGCACAGTGGCGTGGTAGTCGTTCAGCCAGGCGATCTCGTCGGCACGCATCAGGCTCAAGTCGATGCAGCGAGTGTCGATGGGGCACAGCGTCAGCGTCTCGAACGCCAGCATCTCGCCAAAGGCGTTGTTCTCGGGCGTGTCGATGGCGACGTTGAGCACCAGGTTCTCGATGCGCACGCCCCACTGGCCCGGCCGGTACAGGCCCGGCTCGATGGACGTGATCATGCCGGGCTCCATGGCCATGGCCGGCTCGGCGATGGCCTTGCTGATGCTCTGCGGGCCTTCATGCACGTTCAGGAAGTAGCCCACGCCGTGGCCGGTGCCGTGGCCGTAGTCCAGGCCGTGCTCCCACAGCGGCGCGCGGGCGATCGCGTCCAGCATGGGGCTCAGCGTGCCGCGCGGAAAGCGCGTGCGCGACAGCGCCAGCGTGCCCTTGAGCACCAGCGTGTAGTCGCGCTTCTGCGCCGCATTCACCGTGCCGATGGGCCAGACGCGCGTGATGTCGGTCGTGCCGCCCAGGTACTGCCCGCCGGAGTCGATCAGCAGCAGGCCATTGCCCTCGATCTGCGCGAACGACTCGGGCGTGGCGCGGTAGTGGGGCAGGGCACCGTTGGGCATCCAGCCGGCGATCGTCGAGAAGGAGAGGCCGACGAAGCCCTTGCGCTTGCGGCGCTGGGCGGACAGCTTGGCGTCCACGTCCAGCTCGCTCCAGCGTTCGCCGCGCGCCAGCGACGCCTCGAACTCCGCATAGAACTCGCACATCGCCGCGCCGTCCTCGGCCATGGCTTCGCGGATGAACACCGCCTCGGCCGGCGTCTTGCGGCTCTTCAGCAATGTGCTGGGGTTGATCTGCTCGACGACTTTCACGCCGGCCGGCACGGCCTCGCGCAGGCCCAGCGTCACGCGGCGTGGGTCGATCAGCAGCTTGGCCTCCGCCGGCAGCGCGGCCAGCGCCGCCGAGGCCTGCGCATAGGGCGCCAGCGTGATGCCATCGGCGGCCAAGCGCGCCGCCACGTCGGCCGGCACCTTGCCGTCACCGATGAAGAGGCGGCCGCCGCTGGCGTCCAGCAGCAGGTGGGCGATGAAGACGGGGTTGCACTCGACGTCCGCGCCACGCAGGTTCAGCAGCCAGGCCACGTCGTCCACGGTGGACACCAGGTGGTGGGTCGCGCCGATGCTGGCCATCGCGGCGCGCACGCGGGCCAGCTTGTCGGCGCGGCTGACGGCGGCCTGCGGCGGCAGGTGCTCGTAGACGGCATCGCCGGGCAGCTCGGGGCGATCGTCCCAGGCGCTGTGCAGCAGGTCAACGTCGGTGCGCAGCGTGACGCCGTTGCGGCCCAGGCCCGCGCGCAGCGCGTTGGCCAGCGCCAGGCCCAGCACCTGGCCGTCCACGGCCAGCACCTGGCCGGGCTGCAGCTCCTTGGCGATCCAGTCGATGTACTGCGTGGACGCGCCCGAGTTCATCTTCTCCAGCGCGATGCCGCTGCCGGCCAGCTGCGCCTCGGCTTGCGCCCAGTAGCGGCTGTCGGCAAACAGCGCGGCGCGGTCGCGCGTGACGACCAGGCTGCCGACCGAGCCGGTGAAGCCCGACAGCCATTCGCGCCCTTGCCAGCGGCCGGGCAGGTATTCGGACAGGTGGGGGTCGCTGGACGGCACGAGCACGGCGTGCACGTCGTTGGCGATCAGGGCATCGCGCAGGCGCTCGATGCGCAGGCGGGTTTCGGAGGTGCGTGTGTCCATGGTGTCAGGACCTCGGATGGGGCCGCGTGCCGGGTCGGCTCGCAGCCGTGAAAAGGGTGGCCGGGATTGTAGGAGCCGGGGTACGCCGTGCCGATGGACACCTCACCCGCGGGCTATTTCTCCAGCAGCTCGATGGCGTCGTCCGTTTTGCCGGCGCGCAGGCGCGCCAGGTGAAGGCGCACGAGTGGGTCCTGCGGCCGCGCGCTGGCCAGTGCCTCGAACGCGGCCAGTGCCTGGTCGCTGCCGGCGCGCAGCAGCTCGAAGGCGCGCTGGTAATCGTCGTCGCGTCCGTCCTGCAGCGGCTCGTAGGTCATCAGGTAACTGTTGCGACCGGCCAGGCGGAGCCGGCCAATCGGGCGCGCTGGCGCGCCGGGACAACCGGCCAGCGTCGCCTCGGACAAGCACACCAGCGTACCCAGGTGCTTGTTGGCGCCCTCCAGCCGGGCGGCGGTGTTGACCGGGTCGCCCAGCGCGCGGTAGTCGAAGATGGCCTCGCCGCCGAAGTTGCCCACGGTCACCTCGCCGGTGTGCACGCCGATGCGCGTCTCCGAGAACGCGATGCCGCGCGCCGCCAGCTCGTCGACGTAGCGGCGCGAGAACGCCTGCATCTGCAGCGCGCAGCGCAGCGCGCGTTGCTCGTGGTCGGCCTGCTCGACCGGGGCGGAGAACATGATGGCCACCGCGTCGCCGACGATGCGGTCCAGCGTGCCATCGTGCTCGAAGGCGATGGCGATCATGCGGTCCAAATAGCCGTTGACCAGGCCCACGGCGGTCGCCGGGTCCATGCCTTCCATCAGCTGGGTGAAGCCGGCGAGATCGGTGAAGACGAAGCTGCAGCGCTGGCGCCGGCCTTCAAGCACCAGCGCGTCGGGGTGGGCGATCAGGTAGTCGACCAGGTTGGGCGACACGTAGCGCGAGAAGGTCTGCTTCATCCACCGCTGGCGGCGTTCGCTTTGCAGGTAGCGCATCACCGTGGTGGGGATGAACACCAGCGCCAGGCCCAGCAGCGGCGCGACCGGATCGACCAGCACCTGCGCCTGCACGAACGCGACCCATGCGGCCGCGGACAGGGCACCCGACAGCGCGACGAAGCCGGCCGACGACACCGCAGCACTGCGCTTCATGGCCAGCAGGCCCACCCCCGCGCCGCCCAGCAGCAGCGCCAGCCACTCCACCGCGGGCGCCCAGCCGGGGCGGCTGAGGCGCTGGCCGCTCAACACCTGTTCCAGCGCCTGGGCGTGCACCTCCACGCCGGGGATGATGCCGCCCAGCGGGCTGAAGCGAAGGTCCATCAGCCCCTGGGCTGACGTGCCCACCAGCACGACCTTGCCCTTCAGCGCGTCGGCCGGCAACTGGTGCGCCAGCACCTGCCAGGCGGGGATGGAGCGCTTGGGCTGCGGCCGCGTGTAGTGCACCCAGAACTCGCCGCTGGCGTCGGTGGCGATGGTGCGTTCGCCGATGCGCACGTCGATGACGCCGCCGTGGTCGCCCTCGCTGTGCACCGTGTAGTGGCCCACGCCGGCGGCCAGCCGCAGCGCCTCGGCGGTCAGCGACGGCACCAGCCGGCCGTCCAGGCTCAGCACCAGCGGCACCTGGCGCACGATGCCGTCCACGTCGGGGATGAAGGTCATCGCACCCTGGCCGGCGGCCGCTTGCTGCAGGTCGGGCAGGTTGGTGACGGCGGCGGCGAAGGGGGGCAGGAAGGGCGCCGGATCGCCGCCCATCGCAAAGAAGCCGGCCTTGAGCGTCAGGCCGTCGTCGTTCGGGTCGGCGCCGGGTGGGCGCTGCGGGGTCATGCCGAAGCCCAGCACCACGCGGCCTTGTGTCAGCACGTGGGCGAGTTCGGCATCGCCGTCGCGCACGGCGCTGCCGTCGCGTTCCGCGAACATCATGTCCACCGCCACCGACGCGGGGGCTTGCTTGCCGATCTCGGACAGCAGCCGCGCCACCTGGTCGCGCGACCAGGGCCACTGGCCCACGCGGCGCAGGCTGTCGTCGTCCAGGTCGACGATGCGCACCGGCGGGTCGCCGTACGGCCGCGGGTGCCAGCGCTGGAACTGGTCGAACGTGGCGTTGCGCAGGCTGCGCAGCGCCGGCGGGTCGGCCCAGGATGTGAGCAGCGCCAGGGCCAGCGCCGCCACGGGGAGCGCCCAGGCCCAGCGCGCCAGCCGCGGCTCAGCCTTCGGCGACCGCATGCAGGCTGGCGGCCAGTGCCGCGCGGGTGGCTTGCACGCGCGGCAGGAAGAACCGGCCGAGGTAGCCCTGCTGCAGCACGCCGTCCAGGAAGGCCAGCTTGTCGCGCACGCTCAGCGGGCGTTGCCACTCGCGGGCCAGGCGCCGCTGCACGTGCAGCGCGTGTGCGGCGTCGAGCCCGATGGAGGGCAGCACGTCGGCCTCGCACAGCAGGCGGGCCAGCTCGGTCAGCTCGGCGTCGTGCGCCAGCGCGGCCAGCTCCGGCGCGTCGGTGGGTGGGTTGGGGCGGGTGCCACGACAGCACGCCGACATGAACGCGGTGCCGGCGACGGGGTCGGTGGCCAGCACCATCAGCATCAGCCGGTCGACCTGCGCCGGCGTGACGCCCGCCGCCAGCAGCAACGGCCGCACGCGGTTGACGCTGGCGCGCTCTTGCACGAAGGGGGGCTGCGGTCGGCCCGCATGCACCACGTCGTGCACCAGCGCAGCCAGCAGCACGAACTGAGTCGTCTCCGTGACCAGGTCGTTCAACCGGCACAGCGCGTAGGCGGTCAGCGCCACCTCGCAGAAATGCTGGCGGTTGTGATAACCATGCCGGTCGAAGGTGGCGGGCTCGGCGTCGATGGCGGCAGCCACGGCCGTGCAGGCGCGCGCGAGGGCCGCGTCGCCGGCGAGACTGACCGCCAGCTGGTGGTTGACCCACTGCACCTTGTCGGCCAGCGGCTCGACGTGCGCGAACAGCGTCACCAGCGCTGCCGCCACACGCTCCGCCGACCCGGCCGCCAGCGCGCCGTGCAGGGGCGCCAGAGCCGCGCCGGGCGCGGCGTCAGCCATGCTTCACCGGGGCGTAGAACGGCGTCGGGTCGGTGACGTCGATCTGTTCCGCGCCCAGGTGCTTGTGCGCGAACTCCAGGTAGATGCCTTCGCGCAGGAACAGGTTGAAGATCTCCGCGTCGATGTGCGAGCCGGCCATGCGCTGCATGACGCCCAGCGCTTCCGACAAGGCCTTCGGCTTCTTGTACGGACGGTCGGCGGCGGTCAGGGCTTCGAAGATGTCGGCGACGGCCATGATGCGGCTGGGCACCGACAGCTGTTCCGGCCCCAGCTGGCGCGGGTAGCCCTGGCCGTCCATGCGCTCGTGATGGGTGCTGGCGTACTCCGGCACACGCCGCAGATGCTTGGGGAAGGGCAGGCGCTCCAGCATCATCACCGTGTGCACCATGTGCTCGTTGATCTTGTAGCGCTCCTCGGGAGTCAGTGTGCCGCTGCGCACCGACAGGTTGTAGAGCTCGCCGCGGTTATACAGGTGCTCGGGCACCTCCATGCGGAAGCCGAACACCGGGTCCGGCTGTTCGTCGTCGGGCCGCTTGACGATGTCGGTCGCGCGGTCGGCCAGCAGCGGCTCGCTGCAGGGCAGGGCGCGCGGCGGCTCGCTGGCGCGTGCGGCCAGCTCCGCGGCCGACAGGCCCAGGCGGTCGTCGAAGTGCCGTGTCCAACGCTGCGCGGCGATGCGGGCCAGCGCGTCCACCGCCTCCGGTTCCATCGTCTCGTCGCCGACGTTGCAGCGGGCAATGAACTCGAATTCCTGCTTCAGGCGGACGAGCTCCGCGTCGTGGGCAGCTTGCCTTGCGTCGGTCCAGCTGCCGGCCAGCTGGGCCTGCAGGCGTTCGATCTCCAGGTCGCGGTGCATCACCTCGAAACGCATGCGCACTTCGTGGATGCGGTTGTGCAGCGCGTCGAGCTTGGTGGCCTTGTCGATGACGAACTCGGGCGTGGTCACCTTGCCGCAGTCGTGCAGCCAGGCGCCGATGCGGAACTCCTCCCATTCGCGCTCGGAGCGGAAGGCGAAGTGTTTCAGCGGGCCGTCGGTGGCGTCGCACGCCGCCTGTGCCAGGCGCAGGGCCAACTCGGGCACGCGCTCGCAGTGCCGGCCGGTGTGCGGGCTCTTGGCGTCGATGGTGGTGGCCAGCACGCGGATCAGGCTCTCGGTGAGCTGCTTCTGCGCGTCCACCAGTTCCATGTTGTCCAGCGCCACGGCAGCCTGAGCGGCCAGCGCCTCGACCACGCCGCCGGCTTCGGGGTCGAAGGGCACGATGGCGCCCGTGAACGGGTCGATCGCGTTCATGAACTGCAGCACGCCGATGGGTGCGCTGCCACGCGGTGCGATGGGCACCGTCAGCATCGAGACCGTGCGGTAGCCCGTGGCGTCATCGAAGGCGCGCGTGCCACTCAGGTCGAAGCGCGTTTCGGCGTAGACGTCGTCGATGCGCACAGACTGGTTGTGCAGTGCGGTGTAGACGGAGACGTAGTTCTCGTTGGGCTCGCCCGTGTCGGGGTGGTAGAGCGGAATCTGCGTGGTGGGCAGCGCGTCGTTGCGCGTGCGCATCTCGAAGCGCAGCGTCTCCTGCTCGGTGACCATGTACATGGTGCCGCCATCGCAGTTCAGCAGGTGCCGGCCTTCGCTCAGCAGCTGTTGCAGCAGCGCCTGGCGGTCGCGGCTCATCGACATGGCGATGCAGGTCTCGATCAGGCCGTTGAGCCGCAGCGCGCGCGACGACAGCTCCGCGCCAAAGCGGTTGTGCTCCATCGCGCTCTTGCGGCGCAGGCGGCGCAGCTCGGCCAGCGTCGCCAGGCGCCGGGCCACGTCCGCGGTGTCCGCAGGGGTGCTGATCCAGTCACTGGCGCCGGCGTCGAAGGCCCTTTGCTGATCGCTGCCGGTGGCCGCGCTGCCGAGCATCACGATGGGCAGCACGGCCGCGGGGTAGCGCGCGCGGATGGCGGAGGCAAGCGCCACGGCGTCGTCGAACGCGGCCTGTGCGTCCAGCACCACCACATCCCAGTCACCGCGGTCCACCTGCGCGAGCGCGTCCTGCGCATCGCAGTCGCGCACGACGAAGCGGGCCTGGCGCAGGCCAACGACGAGCCCTTGGTGATCCCGTGGCGCGGGGCCGCGGACGATCAAGACACCGCCCACCCCAGTCGTGAACTCCGGGCCGAAGGGGCCGGCTTTCAGGGGTGAGCGATCCAGACCGGACGGGTTCATGAACTCAGCGCTTGAAGACGATGACGCCAGACACGTTGCCAAGGCGGCTGTCGAAGCCGTAGAGCACGCCGGCTTGGGTGCCCTGCGCGCCGGCGATCTGGCCGATGACCGAGACATTGTTGCCCAGGCTGCCCGTGCAGCCAGGCACACAGCCCGTGCCCGTGCTGGCGATGAGCGACACGCCGGAGAACGTCGACTGCGACGTCTGCTTCGCCGTTCCGGAGAGCGTGAAGATCTGGCCCGACACCGGCACCGTCAGCAAGTAGGTGGCACCGCCCGTGGCCTGCAGGAGCAAGGCCGCCGTGAAAGTGCCGCCGGCACTGTTGATCGTGCCCGTCGCGACCAAGTCGCCGTTGGACTTCACCACGGTGGGTGAGGTCGACGCGAACGACGTGAACTGCCCGGCGGTGGAGCCCGTGGGCGTGGACAGGGCGGCGACGTAGTGCAGCGTGGCGACGTTGCCGTTGCCCACGCCGCTGCCCGGGCCACTGGAGTCGTGCACCTTGCTCTGTCCGCCGATCCAACGGCCCCAGGCAAGAGTGCCGTTCGCGCCGACGTCGACGGGCGTGCCCTTCTCGATCAGCTTTTTGCCGGCTGCGTCGTTCAACTCCAGCAGGCCGCCTTGCGCATTGAACTGCGCGGTGGCTGTCATCACGCCGGATGAGCTTTCGCCTTTGTCGTTGGCCCAGACCAGGCCGGTCGTGACGTTGGTCAAGGAAGGTGCGGGCGCGGGCGTTGGTGCAGGCGTGGGCGATGGCGTGGGCGATGGCGTGGGAGCCGGCGAAGGTTCGGGTGCAGGTGTGGGCGCGGGTGCCGGCGCAGGCGCAGGTGCAGGTGCAGGTGCAGGTGTGGGCGCAGGCGTGGGTGCAGGTGCAGGTGCAGGTGCAGGTGCAGGTGCAGGTGCAGGTGCAGGTGCAGGTGCAGGTGCAGGTGCAGGTGCAGGTGCAGGTGCAGGTGCAGGTGCAGGTGCAGGTGCAGGTGC